>MGQK01000081.1:159473-181167 GCA_001797815.1 Deltaproteobacteria bacterium RBG_13_61_14
CGCCATGAGTGAGCCCGAACCTCGCGAGTTGCCGAGGCTAAGTCCTTCGATTCATAAGTTCGATGACGAACTTATTTACTCAGGACTTAGTGCTGAGTAAGCAAATAAGCCTTTGCGAGAAAATAAATATGTCATTGTATTTGCGAATCGAAGCACTAAGCGCGGCCGCGCTCTCAGTGCGAGGTGTAATCCACCGGCCCGGCGCCCTTGACCGCCACCGCGAAGCAGAAGCAGTGGATCCCGGCGTGCTCGCTGATCGGCTTGAGGCTGTGCACGGCGTTGGGCGGGATGTGCACGAGGTCGCCCGGCACGATCAGGCGCTCTTCGTCCTCGATGACCATGATCCCGCGGCCGCTGGTCACGTAATAGAACTCGTGGGTCGGGTGATGGTGGGGGTTGACCGCGCTCCCGCCCTGCACCTCGAACTCGCTGACCAGTTCCAGGAAACCGCCCTCGGTGACGGCCTTCATCTCCCGCGGCTCCACCAGCCACCACACCGCCACCGTGCCCTCGTGCTCCAGGGCCGGGGCCTTGTCCTGAATCGAACGGACGTCCATCTCCAACCTCCTCGGAAAATTTTTTCACCGCGGATTAACGCGGATAAACACAGATAAGAAAAGAAAAAAATCTCGGGTTAAGAAAAAAGAATTTTATCTTTTCTTCTCCAAACGACACCGGCCGGCAAGCGCCCCTCGATTTTATCAAAACGTCTTGAACGCCGGATCAGCCGGGATGAAGGCAGATCACTTTTCTCTTCATCCGCGTTTATTCCCGTTCATCCGCGGTAAAAACTCTTCCTCTTCATCGGACGTAAACCCGATTGGCGAGATCCAGGTATTGCACCACGTTTTCCTGGGTCACTAACTCGAAGGGGATCAGCATCTCCTTGGGCAAGGCATCGCCCTTGAGGTGCCGGTAGCAGGCCTGCACCCCGCCGGCGCCTTGCGCTTCCGGGTTCTGGAAAACCGTGGCCGCGATCTTGCCGGCCAGGATCGAGTTCAAGGTCTCCGGCAACCCGTCCACCCCCACGAGCTGGATCTGGCCGGACAGCCCGAACTGTTCCGCCGCCTGCAGCGCGCCCAGGATCATGTCGTCGTTGTTGGCCAGGATGAAGGAGAAATTCTTGTCCCGGCTCAAAATGCTCTCGGTCACGCTCTGGCCCTTGCCCCGGTCATAGTCCGCGTATTGCTCAGTAAGCTCGATCTTGTCCTGCAGGCCCTCTTTCTGAAGCTCTCTCTTGAAGCCGTCGTTGCGGGCGATGTCCGTGACCTGGCCGGGCATTCCCCGCAAGTAGATCCCGCGCAGCCGTTCCTGGCCGGAGCGGCGGTAGAAATCGGCCAGCCACTTGCCCAGGAGCTCGCCCGACTCGCGCTGGTTGGAGCCGACAAAGGTCACGTAGTCGCCGCCGTTGGCCCGGCCGTTGAACTGGACCACCGGCACCCCGGTCCGGTTGGCGGCCTCGATCGAGGCCACCGAGGCGTCGAGGCTCGCGGCCTCAAAAGCCAGGCAATCAATCTTCTGGCTGAGCAGGCGCTGGACGTTATCCAGCTCTTTGCCGGTGTCGTTCATGGCGTCGGTCTCGATCAACCTGACCACCCCCAGCCGGCGCGCTTCGTTCTGGGCCGCGCGCTGCAAGGCCGCCACGTAAGGGAAGGCCAGGTTCTGATAGGATACCCCGATCACATAGACGCTCTTCTCCACCGGGGTTGGCGCCGGGGCCGGGGCGGGTGCCGGGGCTGGCGCCGGCGCTTGCTCCGGGCCCTTTTCCGGCTTGCACCCTGCCAAGGCCGCCAACCCGATCAAGAACATTCCCATAACCATTGCTTTGCTTCTCATGAAAAAACCTCCTTGCTGAAGGGTGAAGGGTGAAAGGTGAAGGGTGAAATCATGGTTTGGCACGCCTCTTGGTGTTGAGGATAATCCGGGTAATGATGGCAATCAGTTCATTGGTTTCTTGGATTAAAGGCGACAGCCGGGTCTTGGAAACCAAAGCCGATTCAGAGAGGAGTTTCAGCCAATACAGGCTCTCCCTCGCCTCTTTCTGGGCCAAGCCGTATTTATGAATGAAATCCGCCCGACTTTCGGCGGCCTGAGCTTCTTCCACGTTCGCTCCCACGGAGGTGGCCGAGCGCAAATACTGACGGGCGATTACTTTTCCCGCGCCATCCCCCTTCTCGATTACATATTGATACAAGCGAATGGCTCGAAGAGCATACCTGAAGGTCCGTTCCGTGATATCCCGACCCTTCTTTCCTTCACCCTTCATCCTTCACCTTTCATCCTTTTTTCCTGAGGACACCATCCACCCATACCGCCAGGATAATGATCCCGCCGATGACCATTTGTTGAACCGGGGAGGAGACATTGAGCATCACCAGCCCGTTGAAGAGCACTCCGATGATCAAGGCGCCGACCAGGGTCTTGCTCACGGTGCCCCGGCCGCCGAAAAGGCTGGCCCCGCCCACCACCACCGCGGCAATGGCCTGCAACTCGAAGCCCTGCCCGGAGATAGCCTGGGCCGCGCCCAGCCGGGAGGTGAAGACCAACCCGCCGAGCCCGGCGCAGAACCCGCTGATTAAATAGACCGAAAGCTTGATCCGGCGGACATTGACGCCGGAGAGCTGGGCCGCTTTTTCGTTGCTGCCGGTGGCATAGACAAAGCGGCCGAAGCGGGTGTAGTGGAGGACGATCGAGGCTAGGGCCGCGGTCAAGAGCAGCACCAGGACCGGGACCGGGATGGCGGCCAGGCTCTCTTGCCCGAGCAGGCGATAGCCCGGCGCCAGGTTGTAGATCGGGTTCACCCGGAACCACACCGCGAAGCCCCGAAAGGCGGTGAGGGTGCCGAGCGTGACGATCAGGGGGTTGACCCCTGCCCCGGCGATCACCGCCCCGTTGAGCGCCCCGCCCAGGAGCCCGACCAGGAGCGGCAGCAAGAAGGCGAGGGGGAGGTTGTAGCTTTGGGACCCGGATTGGGCAAAGAGCGCCGAGAAGATTCCGGCCACGGCCAAGAGCGAGCCGACGGACAGGTCAATCCCGGCGGTGAGGATGGTGAAGAGGACCCCGATGGCGAGGATGCCGGTGACCGAGACCTGGAGCAGGATCAGGAAGAAGTTTTCCCGGGTGCGGAACTCCGGGCTGATACTGGCGAAGACGAGCACCACCCCGAGGAGGGCCAGATAGATCCCGTACTCCCGGGCCGCCAGGAGCCACCGGCGCGAGACCGACGCGGCGCTCATGCCCGATCCTTCATCCCGAATTACCCATGCGCACCCTGCCCCCTCTGGTTCCCAGGCCCGGCGGGGGAAGCGGCTAGGCCAGGCCCAGGAGATAGGAGGGGTTTTTCTTGACCATCTTTTCGATGTTCTTCCTGCTCACGCCCAGCGCCAGCAGGAGCCGGATGAAGAGCATCATCCCTTCCACCGGGTGCACGTTGAGCATGGTGCCCAGGTCGGTGCTCATCACCACCCGGTCGGGCCCCACCTGCTTGATGATCTCCAGCATCTCCAAGGGGTCGCCGTTGGGGTTGTTGAAGTGCGGCACCGAGGAATACATGAATAGGCCGACAAAGGCCCCCCGCCGGCCCATCTCTTTTTGCTGCGCGATGGTGGCGCGGTTCACGTTCCAGTTGGGGTGGGTGAGCAGGATCTTTTTGATCCCCATCCGGCGGGCGGCGTCAATCACCACGAAGCGCTCCTTGACCGAGGCGTGGCAGGGGTCCAGGATCAAGTCATATTTCTTGACGATCTCCAGGATCTCCATCAGCTCCTTGCGGGGCTTGCCCTTGCTATCGAGCAGCTCGATCCCGCCTTTCTCGCCCATGACCCGGTGGTGGTGGGCCGCGTCGTGGCTGGGCAGCCACACCTTCTTGCCCCCGGCCCGGGCGCAGACCTCCACCGACTCCGGGAATAAGCCCCCCACGTAGTAGTTGCACACGATCCCGCCGAACACCCGGACCGGCTTGAGTGATTTCTCTTTTGCATAGAGGTCCACCAGCTCCTGCACGTAGGGCGCGGTAAAGGCGGTGGGCATGGTCATGGACTTGAACAGCACCGCCTTCATGCCGGCGTCGGTGGCCCGGCGGGCGATGTGGCTCTGGCTCCAGCCGGTGTCAATCAGCGGGTCGGGCCAGCAGTGGATGTGGAGGTCGCAGGCCCCCTGCATCAGCTCCATCACCTCGTCCTCGGTGATGGTGCCCAGCCGCGCCCCCATGCTCTCCACCGTGTGGTAGGCCCGCTTGGCGTCGTTGCGGTATTTCGGCTCGAAACTGGGTTCGTAATTTTCCTTGACCATCTTCCCCTCCTTTTGCCGTCCGACAAACGGAACGGCCCTCCCGGCCAACTGGCTCTGCCCGGTCCGGAAAATTTCTTCCGGCCCGGCTCTCCGGGCCTCGGGGGTCGGCCTATCACTATACTTGATCCCCTGCCAGTTTCAACTCTTTTTCCTTCTCACTCCTTTTTCGGGTCCGGGAAGTTTACGAGCCTCATCGCAGTATGCTAGAATACTAACTAAAAGGCGGAAGGCTTAACGGATCGGGATCGCGACGAGGCGCCCGAGAAGCCGGTCGCAAACCGGGCCTTTCTCGCCGGGGGAGCGCTCGTAGCTCAGTTGGATAGAGCAGCGGACTTCTAATCCGCAGGTCGCAGGTTCGAGTCCTGCCGGGCGCGCCAGAAGATAAGCAAGTTACGCGATCCTCGTTTCCGGGTAGCCGCGACCGCCCCGGTCGCGGATTCCTGGTTTCGTTCACGTTCACGGAAGGTGGATCCATCACTTAGAAATTATCTCAAAACCGAACGACCTAGCGCGCGAATCCAATCGCGCGCTACGAAATGGGTGGATTTTTCGTAGGGCGGGTTTGGATACCCGCCCGAAAATCCAAAACCAAATGACTTTTGAGATAGTCTCTTAGTGCTGAGTGAGCAAACTCATCGAGCAAGCAGAAATGATTATGTCATCGTATTTGCGAATCGAAGCGCTAAGCCATGTCTGAATTCACCCACAAATTCTTGGGAGGATCCCGGTTTTTTTATCCCCATTCTTGCGCGGCCTCGGCCAGGGCCTTCACGTTCTCGGCCTTGGCATTGGCCGGGATCGAACAGCCTGAAGAAAGGATAAATCCCCCGTCCTTGCCCACCTCCTGGATTAGTCGCCGGCAATAAGCCATCACCTCGTCCTTGCTCCCGAAGGCAGTCAGATAGGCGGGGACGTCCCCCATGATGCACATGCGGTCTCCCAGGATTTCCTTGGCCTGGAAAATATCCGAGAACCCGTCCAGCTCCAGGATAATCTTCTTGGCCGGGAAGCGGCGGAAGAGGGGGAAGTTTTTCGTCCAATTCATATCACAATGAAACAAGGGAGTCAGGCCGGCGTCAATCAGGTGGTGGACCATATGCTCCAATTCCGGAAGCACGAACTCCTCGAAATGTCTGGGCGAGATCAGCGCGGGCGAAGAACGCGACAGCCCGATGAACACCCGCGGCACCTTCACCAGCCCGGCGAACCGGATCGCCAGCGCGGTCATTTCCTTGGCCCAGCGTTTGCCCGCAGCTTTGACCTGGTCGGGGCGGTCGTAAAGGTCCAGACTCATCGGCCCCAGGCTGCGGCCCAGGGAAAAGTATTCATAGAGCGGGCCGGGAAGCATAAACCCCACGGCCGGCTCCGCGCCCGCGGCACGCACCATCCGGGCATGCCGGCGGATCTCCCAGGCGAAACCCAGCCCCAGCTTCAGCCCCTGCAGCATCCCCATTTCCGGATAGAGGCGCCGGGCCACGTCCTTCATCAACGCGATCAAGCCCCGCTCTTGCAGCAGGTCGTAATCGTCCGGCGTGAGCAGCTCGAACTCCTCGAACTGGTGGATCTCATCCGCGGGCAGGTCCACCCCGGGCCACCGCACCCGCGCCGGAGCGCCTTTCAACAGAGCGGGGATCGCGGTCTCGGCCAAAAAGGTGAGGTCCCAGGGGCCGAGGTCTTTCATGGTCTTGAGGATGGCGCCGATGCGGCTTTTCCGGTTTTGCATAAACTCCTGCTTGGTGATCCCGGTATAAGTGGCCGCATAGTGGTCGAGCAGCGGCCCCACCGGCACCCGGTCCGGTTTCTCCAGGGCCACCGCCGCCGCGATGCGCTCGGCCGAGGTCATGTCTCTTGCCATGTTTCAACGACCCAAGTCCGTTTGCCATCCTTCTTTTTTTGCCTGCACCACGTGTTTTCGGCCGGTGTAGGGGCGCAATTCATTGCGCCCCCATTTCTGTTGAGGGCGCGATAAATCGCGCCCCTACCCCGCGCGGCGCGGGGTTCCCGAAAAAATGAGGGGCGGCAAGCCCAAGTCCGCGCCGGGAGTGCCGATCTCAAGAAGACTCCTCCACTTCCGGCTCGGCATAAAAGAACGGGTCCGAGGCGAGGTTGGGATCCAAGGCCTTTTTGATTTTCGCCAACCAACGATGATAATCCCCGCAATGAGGTCCCAGCCGGGCGTTCATCTCCTTCCCGAAGCCGGCGATGGGGATACCCAGCGCTTCCTCGACACAGGCATCCACCGCTTCGTCAATTACTTTGCCGGCGGCCATGACCGAACGGGGATCCTGGGATGAATACAAGCCAATGCCTTCCAGGTAACCCATGTGCGCGTGCTCGAAGGTGCCCCCGCAGCCCAAGTCGCCGCCGTCGTCGAGCAGCAGACCCTGCTCGATATATTTCCTTTTCTTTTTCGAAATCACCTCCGCCTGCTTGAGGCCCAGGTCCCAGGTGTCGAACCCGCCGAGGCTGGTGAACATGGCTTGCGAGGGCCGGAAATTGCCCTGGGTGTTGGTGGCGTGGCGCAAGAGCACCCAGAACAGCTCGCTTTGCGGCCGCTGCCGCGCCGTTTTGCTTGCCGGCAGCTTGTGGAGCAGGTCTTGCAAGAACGGAAACTTGCGCAACAGGAACAGAGGGTCGTCAATGAACTTCAAGATCGGACCGAGCTTCTCCAGGAACCTTGGCGAAGGCATCTCGTTAAGCGGGAGCCTCACCCCGCCGGTTTCCTTTAGGATCTCTTTGAGGGCTTTGAGCTTCCAGTCGTATTCCCTCTGCGAGCAGCCGATGACCGCGGCAATCAGGTGGTATTGAGCCACCTTCTGGAAAATCCCGGTTTCCCAGACCCGTTTCAGTTCCAGGTTTTCGTCGGTGGACCCGAGCGCGGTCATAAACGCCGGCAGCCGGAAATCGGCGTAGGTAATTTCCGCTTCCCCCAGTTTGTATCCCGCGTCGGCTAGAGCCTTGGCGCTCCGAAAGGAGAGGGCGAACAAACCCAGGTTTTTGGGCAACTCTTCAGCCAGCAGGTAGTGGGGAGAGCATCCCTCGGTCTTGATCTCCCGGGGTCCGTCCCACGGATACAGCTTGATCGCCGCCTTGGTGAATACGCCCAACCCGCCGAAGGCTCCCATGTAGCCGCGCAGAATCCCGCGCAGCGAAGGTCCGGGACCGTCGGCGCTGAACCACCCGGCGCCGGTGCCCTGGCCGGCGCTTCCCAGGGTGAGCACGTCCCCGGTGGGCAGCACCCACTCCACGCCCAGGAGGTTGCGGCCGCTGTAGCTCATGGAAGGGCCGTCCAGGCCGGTGCCCCAGGCCGAGGTGGCCGAGGCCAGGACCGAATGGTTGCCGCCGCAGGAGATGACATGGAGGTTGAGGCCCTCTTTCCAGAGGAGAGTTTGCAAGTGAATCGCCTTGACATAGGGTTCCACCACCGCGATCTGGTTCTTGACGTCAATTTCGATGATCTTATCCATGCGTTTGAGGTCCATCACGATCACCCGGTCGCGGGACGCCGCGGCGACGCAGTGAAACCCGGTGGAAAGGGGCTTGACCATCAGATCCACGCCGTTGCAGTAGCGCAAGACCGCGCTCACTTCCGCGGTGCGGGCGGGCATGACCACCGCCGCCGGCCGGGGCAGCCAGAGACTGCCGTCCTTGTTGAGGATCTCCGGGTTCATGTAATAGGCATAAGTGTCCATCATCACCGGCTCGTCGCACACCCACTCCGGGCCCACGATGTCGGCCAGGGCTTTTTTCTCATTTTGGGTCAGCATCGCCGCCACCTTCCCGTCTGCTTCCGCATCATTCCTCCGGCGTCAAAGCCCGAATTTACCGGGATTCAAGACTCCGTGAGGGTCGAAGATTTTCTTTACCTTCCGCAAAACTCTGAGGTTAAGCTGATTCCGGGTAAACGCCTCTTGCGCCGCAGCGCCATAGGGGCGGCTGAAAAATGCCCCCTGCTCGGCCAGCGCGGGCACCGCTTCCGCCTCGAATCCGCGCAGTTGATCCAGAGATTGTGCTCCATCGGATTCGAAGGGAAATAAGAACTCCACGTGACAGCAATGGTTCTGGACCAGGGGTTGCAGGTAGATCCCGTAATCAGTCCGGGAGAGTTGATGCTTCCGGAGCAACTCCTCAAAGGTTTCGATAAAGCCGGGCGCGCGGTCGAGGGTGGTGAGAAAGAATAAGGAGAGGCAGTTTCCGGTCCGTCCCCGTCTCCAGTCGCGCTCTCCGCCAGGCGCGGTGGCCGCGGCGAGAAGGTCCCTGGCCCGCAACTGGCCCAGGGATTCGCAGAGCGAAAGACCGTTGTTCGCGGCCCTGGCTTCGAGGTCCTGCATCTGGTAGGCCACCCGTTCTTGGGGCCGCCGCTCGAACCCGGCGATATTCTGGAGGCAAACGAAGCGGGGCAAGGAACCGCGGATTCGGTCAAAGGCTCCCGGCCGGCCCTGGTCCATGAGCAGGGCCGCGGCGTTGCGGTCGAGGATGAAGGAGTGTTCGCCGAGCCAGGGGCGCTGGACCTGGTAAACGAACGGAATGAGTTCTTCGATCGGTTCCGCGCCCACCAGCCGGGGCTCCTGCCGCGTCGGCATCACCTCGCAGCGAATAGTAATCCAATTTACGATACCAATTGAGCCCTGCGCTCCCTGGACGAGGCGGTGGAAGTCGGTCTGGGAAGGCCCCATCGGCGCCTTTTGCGCGCCCCCGGAAGAGCGTTGTTTCTCGATGGAGCCGGGACCTCCGGCGGCTCCGGTCCGGAACAGGTCGCCCGTGCCGAAAACCACCTCGGTGCTCCCCACCGGGTCGCAGGCGTCCCACTGCTTGTTGGGCCAGGTGGTCGGCTCGCGGTCCATCACCGCGGCCAGCACGCTCTTTTCCGAGCGAGGCGCCAAGGGCATGGAAACGGTCATCCCCTGGGGCTTAAGCGCTGCCAACAGCTCGCCGTAGGTCACGCCCGGCTCGATCCGGCACACCCGGTTGCGGCGGTCAATCAGGTCAATCTTTTTCCAATGGGAAAGGTCCACGATCGCGTGCTCTTGCGCGCAGAGCGTCCCCCCCTTGCCGTGCGGCGCTCCGGAGGAAACCGGAACCAGGCCGAGGCCTTTCTCGTTGGCAAACCCCACCAGCGCTTGCAACCTCGAAACCTCGCCCGGCTTCACCACGCATCCCGGCAAACGTCCGTTTTGAATAATCGGATTCGATACGCGATAAGAGGAGATCACCCCGGGATCGAAGACGACTTCCCGGTCGGATAAGAGCTCCCGCAAGGAGCCGGTGATCTCACGAAAAACTTTTGACATGAATTATTCCCGAAGCCCCGAGGCTTCAAACAGGAGGTCCAGGATATCCAGGATCGGCATCGGATGATCCGTCCCGGAACTTGGCTCGATCTCTCGCAAATGTTTTTCGCAGCGGGCGCAGGCGCTGACCAGGCGCTCGGCGCCGACCGCCCGGGCCTCTTCCAGCCGGTGCCGCGCCGCGGCCCGGGCCAATTCGGGATAGGCCTGCGGCACGCCCCCGCCCGCCCCGCAGCAAAACGAGTATTCCCGGATGCGAAACATCTCGATCAACTCGATGCCGGGTATGGCCCGAATCAGCCGGCGCGGAGCGTCGTAGACCCCGTCCACCCCGCGCTTGATCTGCTTGGGCGGGTCGTGGTAGGTCATCACCCCGAGGGTGGTTTTTTCCTCGCCCTCCCAGGGGGAAAAGGCTTCGCTCTGCCGGCCCAGGTAGCAGGGGTCGTGATACGTGACCTTGGCCTCGACCGAAAGCGGGAAAGACAGCCGCCCTTGCTCCAGCAGTCGGCACAGGAACTCGGCGGCGTGCAAGACCTCCACCTCCATGGCCGCGGCATACTCGGGATACTTGGAACGAAAGGCGCCCAGGCAGGAAGAGGCCGTCACGACCGTCCGCACGCCTAGACTCTTTATCAAAGAAGCATTTTTAAAGGCGAGGTCCGAAAAATCCTCTCGATGGCCGGTCCAATAGGCGGGCAGCCCGCAACAGGGCTCTTGATCGCCCAAGATACCCACGTCCACTCCCGCCCGCACCAGCAGGCGGGCCAGCTTTCGAACCGCCGCCGCCGCCTTATCGTCATTACGTTGCACGCAACCCGCGAACAAGAGGACTTCGGCTTTCTGGTCAGGCAAAATTTTCAGGTCTAATCCCTGGGCCCACTCTCCGGGCGAGCGCCGGGGCGGGCCGTCGGCATGGCCGTGCCGCTTGAGGTTTTCCACCGCCTTCCGGTGCGACTCCGGGCCGAGGCCCTTGTCCGCCAGGAACTCCCGGAGAGCCATGTTCACCTGATGCCGTTCCGCGGCCATGATGAACTTGCAGGCCACGTCGCAATATCCGCAGGCGGTGCAGGCAAAAGCGATGTCCGCCAATGCCGAATCCGGCTCGATGCGGCCGTCCAGCAACGAGAGAGCGGCGATTTGTTTGCCCGATCCCGAATAACCGTGGAAATGGTAGAAGCGGGAGGCCGGGCAAGCGTCGGTGAACCGGGGGTCGCGGACCACCGGCAGGGGCACCATTTTGCACAGGGAACAGCGGAAGCATTTGGTCATGTCCGGTCGGAGGGCTTGCAGGCGTTCGCGGCGCATTGGGGTGGGTTTAGGGATTGATCGCGACTTGCAGCGGGTGATCGAAAACCCTGAGGGCCCGCGGCACATCGCCGTCGAAGTTGGGCACGACGTAGTTGATGATGTTAAACGGGTAGCGGCCCGTCCCCATCTTCAGCAGGTTCTCGAGCTGGTAGGCCAAGCCCATGACCCCCGGATCCTCTTCCGGAGGCTCGAGCCGGGAGAGGTCGTCCTCGTAGTAAAGCCGCGCTTGAAGCGGCGAGCTCTCCTCCCAGACGCCCTTGAACATAAAGGTCCCCGCCGGCCCCGTGCACAGGGCCCAATATAAAGTGTTGGGGTTGTTCGCCAGCTCCACTTCCTCGGGGTCCATTTTTCCGTCATAGGTCACCGGCCGGGGGTTGAGGTTGGTATAGAATTTCATGCCCAGCGCATTGCGGTTAAGGTCCCATCCCTGCCGGATCGAGGCGTCGCTGGCCACCAGGTCCATCCGGAAGGGCAAGCTGAGCATGCTCGGAAACTGGAACGAACACGGATAAAAACTGCCGTTGACCACGGCCGACGGCGACTTGAGATTTAGTAAAATCACCAGCCGGGTATCGGTCTGGCGGATGACCCGAACCGGCCCGCGGGCCACTCCCAGCACCTTGGTAACAAAATTCTCTTCGGTTCGGCCCACTGACCAATAGCCGGCCAGGACTTTAACCCCCAGGCGCATCTTGATCCGGTCCATGAAATCCTGGCCATTGCCCCCGGCCGCTGGGTGGATCATAATGTCGCGAATAAAGACGTTGTTTTTGGGAAAACGCAGGGTGTAATAAGGGGTGACCAGTTCATCGTATTCCGGCGTTTCCCGGTATTGCATGTAGCTTACCGGGGAGAGGGAAGGAGGGTCGGAGGCAAAAAAGGCCAGGTAGGCATAGGCCCGCTCCCCGGTCAGGGGGTCGGTCAACTCGATTTCGTCCCACCCCGCAGGGGGAAAGCCACCGGCTTTCGGGTCTCCTCGCTTCCCCGCATCCAGGGCCATAAAGACCAACTCGTCGTTGTCATCGAAAAGACCGTCGCCCCGGTCCCGGACGCCGGCCGGCCGGGTCATGACGTATTCTCCGGCTGGGGTTCGTTCGTCAATCTGGAAAGGGACAGGGATTGCGTTTCCATCCCGGAATGCCAGGAGCCTTAAATGGGCGACCGGTCTTGTGCGGACGTTCGGGAACTTGACGCCGGCGATGACCACTGGGTCCATAACCCGGTCCAGGGAGGCGGTTCGGCTTTGGTCCTGAGCTTGGGCCCGAAGCGTGATTGCCGATACCAACAGGGACAGGAGTAAGGCCAGCCGGCTAAGCCGTCTTTGCTTTTTCATGGCCTCCTTCAGCGCAAAACTTTACCAGGCTTTCGGGATAAATGCCAATCCGTAAGATCCAGGGTTCACATGAGCCCCGATTGCCCCAGAGATTCTCGAGGCGAGCCTAAAGTCCAAGGCCTGAGGCTTGACCAGATTCTTCCTTTCATCCCAGCGGATCCAATTCGAAAAAACAACCTTCGGAAGATTCTTAGCATCTCCTTTTGATCACGGATGACCACTGTGCGTGAGCCGGATTGAGGCGCAAGCGATTTCTCGCCCAAGAGCCGGCCGGCCTCTACGATCAAGCCCAAACCCGGCGGTCCCCGGGCCATCAGCGATTTTTCTTGCTTTGTTCAACACTTAAGAGAATTGGGGGGGGCGGACCAAATTTTTATTGACAAAAAGCAAAGATTATAATAAAGTGATAGGATTGTGTAGGCTGGCGTAGCTCAACCGGTAGAGCAGCGGATTTGTAATCCGCAGGTTAAGGGTTCGAGTCCCCTCGCCAGCTCGGTTTGGGAACACCCGGTCAGAGCCGAGCGCGACCCGGGCTTAACCCTGGAGGGGTTCCCGAGTGGCTAAAGGGGACAGACTGTAAATCTGTTGTCTGCGGACTACGGAGGTTCAAATCCTCCCCCCTCCACCAACCAAGGAGGCCCGGCATTCGGACCGCGGCCGGCGCGGGGCGGGAATAGCTCAGTTGGCAGAGCGTCAGCCTTCCAAGCTGAGGGTCGCGGGTTCGAATCCCGTTTCCCGCTCCAACTATAGGGAGCACAGGTTTCAAACCTGTGCCACGCCGGGCCCACGTAGCTCAGTTGGTAGAGCAATTCCTTGGTAAGGAATAGGTCACCGGTTCAAGTCCGGTCGTGGGCTCCAGTTCGAGGCGGAAGCGGAAGGTGGCGCGAGAAGAAGATAGGTTAAGAGGATGGCCAAGGACACACGAATCATTATCCAGTTGGCGTGCGGAGAGTGCAAACGGCGGAACTATTCCACCACCAAGAACAAGAAGACCAGCACCGAAAAACTGGTGCTGAAGAAATATTGCCGGCACTGCCGCAAGCATACGCCGCACAAGGAAGTGAAATAAGCGCGTTGCGGCGTTACGGCCCGGCCGGGTGCAGGCCACTAGCTCAATTGGCAGAGCACCGGACTCCAAATCCGGGGGTTGGGGGTTCAACTCCCTCGTGGCCTGCCAGGAATAAAGCAGCCAGGGTGCAGGGATGACACTGGACAATCAACGGATCATGCAGGGCAGCCTGTATGTGATGGGCGTGATCGCGGGCTACGTGCTTTACAAGTTCGTGGCTTCGATCGTGGACCTGCTCGCGCCCAATCTCATGCTGGGAAGCGTTCCCCTCGACCGGCTGCTCGGGTTCGGGTTCGTGGCCGCCGGGCTCGGCGCCGCGGAATTTGCCCGCCGCCACCCGGTGGCGAACGTGTTCTTCCTGGAAGTGATCGGGGAGCTCAGGAAGGTCACCTGGCCCAATTGGAAAGAGGTGCGCGGGGCCACGGTGGTGGTGCTGGTGATGACCTTTGCGGTGGCGATCCTGCTTTTTATTCTGGACAAGATCTTTGACCTGGGACTGAGAGTGCTGCTCTAGGCCGGAGACGAGCCATGACCGACGAACTGAAATGGTATGTGATCCACACTTATTCCGGCTTTGAGAACAAGGCCCGGGAAGCCCTGCTCGAGCGGATCCAGCGGATGGGGATGCAGGACAAGTTCGGGGACGTGCTGATCCCGGCCGAGGAAGTGGTGGAGCTGGTCAAGGGCAAGCGCAGGGTGAGCAAGCGCAAGTACTTTCCCGGTTACATCCTGGTCAAGATGTTGCTGTCGGAAGAGACCTGGCACCTGGTCAAGAACACTCCCAAGATCACCGGTTTTGTCGGGAGCGCGACCAACCCGCCTTCGATTTCGGAAGAGGAAGCGATCCGGCTCACCCAGATGATCGAGGCGGAGGTGGCGCCCAGGCCCAAGGAGAGCTTTGAGCGGGGCGAGGCGGTGCGGGTGGTGGACGGGCCCTTTATCGGCTTCAACGGGTTGGTGGATGAGGCCAAGCCGGAGAAGGGCAAGGTCAAGGTGCTGATCAGCATTTTCGGCCGGCAGACGCCGGTGGAGTTGGACTTCGTGCAAGTGGAGAAAAACTAGGCAGGCTCATCTGCCTGGTCGTGGGTTGGATTAAGGTTGGGGCAGGCCCGGGCGCCTGCCCGGGAGAGGCAATCGGATGAAAAAGATTGCGGCCAAGATCAAGTTGCAGGTCCCGGCGGGTCAGGCCACGGCCGCGCCGCCGGTGGGACCGGCCTTGGGCCAGCACGGGGTGAACATCCCGGAGTTTATCAAGCAGTTCAACGCGGCCACCGGCAAGGAAGAGCCGGGGATTTTGATCCCGGTGATGATCACGGTGTTCAGCGACCGGTCGTTTACCTTTGAGACCCATACCCCGCCGGCCTCGGTGCTTTTGAAGAAGGCGGCGCAGATCGCCAAGGGGAGCAAGGAGCCGCACAAGGAATACGTGGGCCAGGTGTCGGAGGCGCAGGTGAAGCAGATCGCGGAGTTGAAGATGCGAGACCTGAACGCCAAGGATCTGGAAGGGGCGATCCGGATCATCAAGGGCACGGCGCGGAGCATGGGCATCCGGGTGGTATGAGGTAGGCAGGAGATGAAGAAGCGGAGCAAGAGATACAACGAGCTGCGGAACAAAGTCGGGCAGGGCAAGCTCTACACCCTGGAAGAGGCGATTAAGCTGCTTTGCGAGCTCAAGGCGGCCAAGTTCGACGAGACTATTGACTTGGCCATGCGCCTGGGGGTGGACCCGCGCAAGTCGGAGCAGATGGTGCGGGGCACCACGGTGCTGCCCCACGGCTTGGGCAAGGCGGTCCGGGTGCTGGTCTTTGCCAAGGGGGAGAAGGAGAAGGAGGCGCAGGAGGCGGGAGCGGAGTTCGTGGGTTCGGAGGACCTGATCAAGAAGATCCAGGAGGGCTGGCTGGATTTCGACCAGGCCGTGGCCACCCCCGATATGATGGGCCAGGTAAGCAAGCTGGGCAAGATCCTGGGGCCGCGGGGCTTGATGCCCAACCCCAAGACCGGCACCGTGACCTTTGACGTGGCCAAGGCGGTGCAGGAAGCCAAGGCCGGCAAGGTCGAGTTCCGCACCGAAAAGGCGGGCATCGTCCACTGTCCCATCGGCAAGCTCAGTTTCGGCTACGACAAGCTCAAGGAAAACCTGACTTCCCTGGCCGAGCAAGTGAACCGGGCCAAGCCCGATTCGGCCAAGGGCACCTACATCCGCTCGATGGTGATTTCCTCAACGATGGGCCCGGGGATTAAAATTGATCCCTTAAGCCTCAAGGAACTGAAACCCCAATAAGGCGGGAGCACCCGCAAGGAGTTAGGAAGCTTCACGAAACATCCTGGGTCTCGCCGAGACCCGTTTTGACCTGTCAGAGACAGCAGGTTCCGAGAGGGGACAGCATTCAGATGCTGTCCCCTGATTAAGCCATGCGCAACGCGTGGGCCTGCCGAGACGGGGAGTCCGAGTGGCGAGGAGGCCATTCCCCCCAACTTTGACAGGGGGCCCGTAGGGCCGAACCTGGTTGAAGAAGGTTCCCGGTT
Organism: Deltaproteobacteria bacterium RBG_13_61_14; assembly: GCA_001797815.1. Classification (GTDB taxonomy): domain Bacteria; phylum RBG-13-61-14; class RBG-13-61-14; order RBG-13-61-14; family RBG-13-61-14; genus RBG-13-61-14. Next base: position 175,288 of record MGQK01000081.1, read on the forward strand.
TCTGGTTTCGGGTTCTGAACCAGGAACCCGACACCAGGAACCTGAACAAGGAAGGGGGGTGGTGGAAAAATGAAACGCGACGAAAAACAGGCCTTTATCGCCGAGATGAAGGGCCGCCTCGAGAAGGCGCCGGGCGCGGTGGCCGCGGATTTCCGCGGGCTGGATATGGAAAGCATCACCGAGCTGCGGCGCAAGATGCGTGCCGAGTCGGTGGATTTCCGGGTGGTCAAGAACACGCTCACCCGCCGCGCCGCGGAGGGCACGCCCTTGGCGCCGCTGGTCTCGCTGCTGGAAGGGCCCACGGCCCTGGCCGTGCATCCGGAAGACCCGACCATACCGGCCCGGATCCTCTCGGAGTTCGCCCGCAGCCACGAGGCGCTCAAGATCAAGGGCGGGGTTTTGGTCGGCCGGCTGCTCAATCCCCGGGAGGTGGAAGCGCTGGCCCGGTTGCCCCGGCGGCCCCAGATGCTGGCCCTGCTGGCCGGCGTCTTGATGGCCGGGCCGCAGAAAATGGCGGCGCTCCTGGCCGCGGGTCCGCGCCGGATGGCGGGATTGATTTTGGCGTTAAAAGAAAAGCAAGCCAGCGCGAGCGCTTAGACTTCGCGCTCGCCGGCTGGTTAAGGGAGGATCGAACCATGTCTGAAAAGTTGACTCACGAACAATTGTTGGACGCCTTCGCGGGCATGACCCTGATCGAACTGAGCGAATTTCAGAAGGCGTTTGAGGAACGCTTTGGCGTCACCGCCGCGGTGGCGGCGGTGGCGGCCCCGGCCGGAGGCGCCGGCCCGGCGGCGGCGGAAGAGCAGACCGAGTTCACCGCGATCTTGTCCAACATTGGGGAGCAGCGGATCAACGTGATCAAGGAGATCCGGGCCATCACCGGGTTGGGCCTCAAGGAGGCCAAGGCCCTGGTCGAAGGCGCGCCCCAGCCGATCAAGGAGAACGTGTCCAAGGCCGAGGCCGAGGACATCAAGAAGAAGCTGCAGGCCGTGGGCGCGGCGGTGGAAATCAAGTAAAAGTGCGCGGGTGAGGGCACCCGCGGCCCGAAGCGAGGGGGAAAAGGGATGGAAAATCAGGGAAACGGTCGGCCCTGGCGCCGGAGCTTTTCCAAGATCCCGAAGATCGTGGAGATCCCGAATCTGATCGCGATCCAGCGACAAAGCTACGAGAAGTTTCTCCAGCGGGACGTGGCCCCGGAACAGCGGGGGAACGAGGGGCTGCAGGCGGTGTTCAGCAGCGTCTTCCCGATCAAGGACTTCAACGAGACCGCCTCCCTGGAGTTCGTGAGCTACCGCTTGGAGGAGCCCAAGTTCGATGTGGACGAGTGCCGCCAGCGCTGGATGACCTTCGCGGCGCCGATCCAGGTGCGGATCCGGCTGGTGGTCTGGGACCTCAACGAGGAGACCGGGCTGCGCACCATGCGCGACGTCAAGGAGCAGGAGGTCTACTTCGGCGAGATCCCGCTGATGACCGAGCAGGGCACCTTCATCATCAACGGCACCGAGCGGGTGATCGTGAGCCAGCTCCATCGGGCGCCCGGGGTCTTTTTCGACAACGACCGGGGCAAGACCCACAGCTCGGGCAAGGTCCTCTATTTCGCCCGGATCATCCCCTACCGCGGCTCCTGGATTGATTTCGAGTTCGACCACCGCGACATCCTCTACGTCCGGATTGACCGGAGGCGCAAGCTCCCGGCCACGGTGCTCTTGCGGGCGCTGGGTTACACCACCGAGGAGCTGCTCAACTTTTTCTACCAGACCGAGAAGATTTACCTGGAGGACAAGAAGATCACCAAGGCCGTCAACGAGGCGGTGCTGGAGGGCCAGGTCTTCAGCCGGGACGTGCGCGACTCCAAGACCCGCGAGATCCTGGGCAAGAAGGGCAAGAAGATCAAGAAGGCGCACCTCCGGCGCTTCCGGGAGTCCGGGATCACCCAGTTGCAGCTCGAGGACGAAGACCTGGTCGGCCGGGTGCTGGCCCACGACATCATCAACCGGGACACGGGCGAGGTGCTGTTCGAGGCCAACGAGGAGCTGGACCAGAACAAACTGGACGTGCTGCGGCAGAACCGGATCGGCGTGTTCGAGGTGATCTTCTTTGACAACCTGCGGGTGAGCTCCTCGCTGCGCGACACCCTGCTCCAGGACAAGTCGCAGAGTGCCGAGGACGCCAAGCTCGAGATTTACCGCTGGCTCAGGCCGGGCGACCCGCCTACGCCCAAGTCGGCGAACGCGCTGTTCGAGAACCTGTTCTTCAACCCCGAGCGCTACGACCTGGCCAAGGTCGGCCGGCTCAAGCTCAACTACAAGCTGGGTCTGACCGTGCCCCTCGACCACCACACCCTGACCAAGGAAGACATCATGATGGTGGTCCAGCACTTGCTCGAGCTCAAGGACGGCCGGGGCGACCCCGACGACATTGACCACCTGGGCAACCGCCGGGTGCGGGCGGTAGGCGAGCTGTTGGAGAACCAGTTCCGGATCGGGCTGGTGCGGATGGCCCGGGCCATCAAGGAGCGGATGAGCTTCCAGGAAGTGGAGATGCTGATGCCCCACGACCTGGTCAACTCCAAGCCGGTCTCCGCGGTGATCAAGGAATTCTTCGGGTCCTCCCAGCTCAGCCAGTTCATGGACCAGACCAACCCGCTGTCCGAGGTCACCCACAAGCGCCGGCTCAGCGCGCTCGGGCCCGGCGGCCTCACCCGCGAGCGGGCCGGCTTCGAGGTGCGCGACGTGCACGCCACCCACTACGGCCGCGTCTGCCCGGTGGAGACGCCGGAAGGGCCCAACATCGGGCTGATCGCCTCCTTGAGCACCTACGCCCGGGTCAACGAATACGGGTTCATCGAGACCCCCTACCGGCTGGTGAAAGAGGGGACGGCGCAGGAAGAGGTGATGTTCCTGTCCGCCCTGGAAGAAGAGGGCAACATCATCGCCCAGGCCAACGCGCCGCTGGATAAAAAGGGGAAGTTCGTCAATGAGACCGTGAGCGCCCGCCGTTCCGGCGAGTTCATCATGGCCACGCCCGAACAGGTCACCTTGATGGACGTGTCGCCCAACCAGTTGGTGAGTGCGGCCGCTTCCCTGATCCCGTTCCTGGAGCACGACGACGCCAACCGGGCCTTGATGGGGTCGAACATGCAGCGCCAGGCCGTGCCCCTGCTCCAGACCGAGTCGCCCCTGATCGGCACCGGGGTGGAGAAGGTGGTGGCGGAGGACTCGGGCGCCGCCATGCTGGCCCGGCGGTCAGGGACGGTGGCTTCGGTGGACGCCACCCGGATCGTGATCGGGGTGGACGAGCCGGGCGCGGACAAGCGCGACCGGGGGGTGGACATCTACAACCTGATGAAGTACCAGCGCTCAAACCAGGGCACCTGCCTCAACCAGAGGCCGGCGGTGCACAAGGGCCAGCAGGTGCAAAAGGGCGAAGTGATCGCCGACGGGCCGGCCACCGCGGGCGGCGAGCTCGCGCTCGGCCGCAACGTGCTGGTGGCGTTTTTGCCCTGGGGCGGCTACAACTTCGAGGACTCGATCCTGGTCAGTGAGCGGCTGATCAAGAAGGATTTGTTTACCTCGATCCACATCGAGGAGTTCGAGTGCATTTCCCGGGACACCAAGCTGGGCAAGGAGGAGATCACCCGGGACATTCCCAACGTGGGTGAAGAAGCGCTCAAGGACCTGGACGAGAGCGGGATTATCCGGATCGGGGCCGAGGTCAAGGCCGGGGACATCCTGGCGGGCAAGATCACGCCCAAGAGCGTGACCCAGCTCTCTCCGGAGGAGAAGCTCTTGCGCGCCATCTTCGGGGAGAAGGCGGGCGATGTCCGCGACTCCTCCTCGCGGGTGCCGCCCGGGGTGGAAGGCACGGTGATTTCGGTCCGGGTGTTCTCGCGCAAGGGCGTGTCCAAGGACGAGCGGGCCAAGATGATCAAGGACTCGGAGATCCAGAAGCTCTTGCAGGACAAGGAGGACGAGGTCCGGATCATCCAGGAGGGGGTGCTGCGCAAGGTGGCGAAGCTCTTGCACCGGAAAAAGACCGCCCAGCGCCTGGTGGACCTGAAAAAGGACAAGGTCCTGGTCAAGAAAGACGAAGATATCACCGAAGAATTGCTCCAGAGCTTGCCGCTCGAGCAGTGGCCCCGCCTGCAGATCGAGGGCAAGCCCGAGCTGGAGGTGGAGGTCGGCGCCCTGGTGGACCGGGCGCTGGAGCAGATGGACCTGGTCGAGCAGGTGGTGGAGGAAAAGATCCGGCGCCTGCAGCGGGACGACGACCTGCCCCCGGGCGTGATCAAGATGGTCAAGGTGTTCGTGGCCACCAAGCGCAAGCTCTCGGTGGGCGACAAGATGGCGGGCCGGCACGGGAACAAGGGGGTGCTCTCGCGGATTCTGCCCGAGGAGGACATGCCCTACCTGGAGGACGGCACGCCGGTGGATATCGTACTCAACCCCCTGGGCGTCCCCTCCCGGATGAACGTGGGCCAGATCCTGGAGACCCACCTGGGCTGGGCGGCCCAGGGCCTGGGCGACCAGATCCAGGAGATGCTGGACAACCACTTCAGTCCCGAAGCCCTGCGCAAGAAGCTCAAGGAGATCTACGACGCCAAGGACGTCCAGAAATGGATCACCGAGGCCGGCGACGAGGAGATCCGCGAGCTGGCGGGCAAGCTGCGCAGCGGGATCTACATTTCCTCTCCGGTGTTCGACGGGGCCAGCGAAACCGAGATCAAGGACCTCCTGGTCAAGGCCCACCGCCCGGTGGTGGGCCAGGCCATCCTCTTCGACGGCCGCACCGGGGAGCCGTTCCACCACAAGATCACGGTGGGGACCATGTACATCATGAAGCTGCACCACCTGGTGGACGACAAGATCCACGCCCGCTCGATCGGCCCCTATTCTCTGGTCACCCAGCAGCCGCTGGGGGGCAAGGCCCAGTTCGGCGGCCAGCGCCTGGGCGAGATGGAGGTCTGGGCGATCGAGGCCTACGGCGCGGCCTACATTCTCCAGGAATTCCTGACCGTGAAATCGGACGACATCGCCGGCCGCACCCGCATGTACGAGGCCATCGTCAAGGGCCGGCACGAGTTCGAGGCCGGCCTGCCGGAATCGTTCAACGTCTTGATCAAGGAACTCCAGAGTCTGGCTCTGGACGTGCAACTCCTCCGGCCGGAGGGGTGAGGGTAGCGACCCCTACCCAAGGAGAACGCCGTGAAAGATCTTGCTTTCGGAATGTTCGAGAAGCCGAAAAGCCCCTTGAGCTTCAGCGCGGTGCGGATCTCGCTCGCCTCGCCCGACAAGATCAAGGAATGGTCGTACGGGGAGGTGAGGAAGCCGGAGACCATCAACTACCGGACCTTCAAGCCCGAGCGGGAAGGACTGTTCTGCGCCAAGATCTTCGGTCCGGTCAAGGACTACGAGTGCAACTGCGGCAAGTATAAGCGGATGAAACACCGCGGCATCACCTGCGAGAAATGCGGGGTCGAGGTGATCAAGTCCAAGGTCCGGCGCGAGCGCCTGGGCCACATTGACCTGGCCACCCCCGTCGCCCACATCTGGTTCGTGAAAAGCCTGCCCTGCCGGATCGGGATGCTCCTCGAGCTGACCCTCCGGGAAGTGGAGAAGGTGCTCTATTACGAGTCCTTGATCGTGGTGGATCCCGGCAACACCGAGCTTTTAGCCGGCCAGCTCATCAACGAGGACAACTACCGGAAGCTTCTTTCCGAGGGCGCCCGCTTCGAAGCGGGGATGGGCGCCGAGACCCTGCACCAGATGCTGACCAAGATTGACCTGGACGAACTCTCCGCCAGCCTGCGGGCGGAGATGAAGAAGACCAAGTCCGATGCCAAGCGGACCAAGCAGACCAAGCGGCTGCGGGTGGTCGAAG
>MGQK01000081.1:181178-187756 GCA_001797815.1 Deltaproteobacteria bacterium RBG_13_61_14
GCAACGAGAAGCGGATGCTGCAGGAAGCGGTGGACGCGCTCCTGGACAACGGCAAGCGGGGCAAGGCCATCAACGGGCCGGACAAGCGCCCGCTCAAAAGCCTCTCCGAAATGTTGCGCGGCAAGCAGGGCCGCTTCCGGCAAAACCTCCTGGGCAAGCGGGTGGACTACTCGGGCCGCTCGGTGATCGTGGTCGGTCCCGAGCTCCGGCTGCACCAGTGCGGCCTGCCCAAGAAGATGGCGCTGGAGCTGTTCAAGCCCTTCATCTACAACAAGCTGGAAGAGCGCAACCTGGCTAGCTCGATCAAGGCGGCCAAGAAGCTGGTGGAGAAGGAGTCGCCCGAGGTCTGGGACATCCTGGACGAGGTGATCCGCGAGCACGCGGTCCTGCTCAACCGGGCGCCCACCCTGCACCGGCTCGGCGTCCAGGCCTTTGAGCCGCTCCTGATCGAGGGCAAGGCGATCCAGCTCCACCCCCTGGTCTGCCTGGCCTTCAACGCCGACTTTGACGGCGACCAGATGGCGGTGCACGTGCCTCTGTCCCTGGAGGCGCAGGTGGAGGCCCGGGTGCTGATCATGAGCACCAACAATATCCTGTCCCCGGCCAACGGCAGGCCGATCATCAGCCCCACCCAGGACATCGTGCTCGGGATCTATTACCTCACCCGTCTGCGCGAGCACGTCAAGGGCACCGGCAAGTATTTTATCTCGGCCGAAGAGGCCCGGATGGCTTACTTCCACGGCGACGTGGACCTGCATGCCAAGGTCAAGGTCCGGGTCCGGGGCGAGGTGGCCGAGACCACCGTGGGCCGGGTGCTGCTCTCCGAGATCCTGCCTTCCCAGATCCCCTTCGCCACGATCAACCAGGCGATGAAGAAGAAGCAGCTCGAGGATTTGATCAGCACCTGCTACCGGGTGGCGGGGAACAAGGAAACCGTGCTCCTCGCCGACCGGCTGCGCACCCTCGGCTTCGAGTATGCCACCAAGGCCGGGATCAGCATCTGCATTGACCACCTCAAGATCCCCAGCCGCAAGCAAGATCTCCTGGACGAGGCGGCCAAGGACGTCAAGGAGATCGAGGACCTCTACCAAGAGGGGCACATCACGCCCGGCGAGCGCTACAACAAGGTGGTGGACCGCTGGGGCCGGGTCACCGACGCCATTGCCGATGAGCTGACCCGCGAGCTCGGCAGCGAGACCATGATCCTCGCCGACGGCAAGTCGGCCCAGGTGGAGAGCCTCAACCCCATCTACATGATGGTGGAATCCGGCGCCCGCGGTTCCAGCCAGCAGGTGCGGCAACTGGCCGGGATGCGGGGCCTGATGGCCAAGCCCTCGGGCGAGATCATCGAGATCCCCATCACCGCCAGCTTCCGCGAGGGCCTGAGCGTGCTCCAGTACTTCGTGTCCACCCACGGCGCGCGCAAGGGTCTGGCCGACACCGCGCTCAAGACCGCCAACTCCGGATACTTGACCCGCCGGCTGGTGGACGTGGCCCAGGACTGCATCATCACCGAGCAGGACTGCGGCACGGTCAACGGGATCGAGATGGGCCCCCTGGTGGAGGCGGGCAAGCTGATCGAGAGCGTGGCCGACCGGGTGCTGGGCCGGGTGGCGCTGCAGGACGTCCAGGACCGGTTGGGCCAGGTGATCTGCCGGGCCAACCAGTTGATTGACGAGGACGTGGCCAAGAAGATCGAGGCGGCCGGCCTGGAGCGGGTGGCGATCCGCTCGGTGCTCACCTGCGAGGCGGCCTGGGGCGTCTGCGCCGAATGTTACGGCCGCGACCTGGCCCGGGGCCACAAGGTCAACATCGGCGAGACGGTGGGGGTGATCGCGGCCCAGTCCATCGGCGAGCCGGGCACCCAGTTGACCATGCGCACCTTCCACATCGGCGGGGCCGCGGCCAGCAAGGCGGAGCAGTCCACCCACCTGGCCGCCGCCACCGGCAAGGTGGTGTTCAGCAACCTCAACACCGTGACCAAGAAGGACGGCACCCTGGTGGCGATGAGCCGGCACGGGGTGGTGGCGGTGCAGGACGAGACCGGCCGGGAGCTGGAGAAGTTCCCGGTGGTCTATGGGGCCGAGATCCGGGTCAAGGACGGCCAGAAGATCAAGCCCGGCGCCATGATCGCGGAGTGGGACCCGCACTCGAACCCGATCCTCACCGAGGTGGCGGGCAAGATCAAGTTCGGTGACATCGTGGAGAACATCACCATGGTCGAGCAGGTGGACGAGCGGACGGGGTTCTCCCGCAAGGTGGTCATCGCCTCCAAGAACACGGACCTGCGCCCCCGGATCTCGATCAAGGACCCGCAAACTCCCACCAAGACCCTGAAGATCCCGAGCAGCAACAACATGGCCCGCTACTTCATGCCCATCGGGGCCAACGTCACGGTAGTGGAGGGGGACGAGGTGAGCGCGGGCGACGCCATCGCCAAGATCCCGCGGGAGACCACCAAGACCAAGGACATCACCGGCGGTCTGCCCCGGGTGGCGGAGCTGTTCGAGGCGCGCAAGCCCAAGGAGCTGGCCATTATCAGCGAGATTGACGGGTTGGTGAGCTTCGGTCCGGACAGCAAGGGCAAGCGCACCGTTTACGTGACCCCGGAGGTGGGCGACCGCAAGGAGTACCTCATCCCCAAGGGCAAGCCCATCACCGTGCACGAGGGCGATTACGTCCGGGCCGGCGAGGCCTTGATGGAGGGCTCGGCCAACCCCCACGACATCCTGCGCGTGCTCAAGGAGCAGGAGCTGGCCAAGTACCTGGTGGACGAGGTGCAGCAGGTCTATCGGCTGCAGGGGGTCAAGATCAACGACAAGCACATCGAGGTGATCGTGCGCCAGATGCTGCGGCGGGTGAAGATCGTGGACCCGGGCGACACCGACTTCCTGGTCGGGGACCAGGTGGAGAAGAAAGTGTTCAGCGACGTCAACCACCGGGTCAAGGAGGCCAAGGGCAAGCCGGCGACGGCCGAGCCGATGCTGCTGGGGATCACCAAGGCCAGCCTCTCGACCGAGAGCTTCATTTCCGCGGCGAGCTTCCAGGAGACGACCAAGGTGCTGACCGAGGCCAGCATCGCCGGGAAGATAGATTACCTGCGCGGGCTCAAGGAGAACGTGATCATGGGGCGGCTGATTCCGGCGGGGACCGGGATGGGCGCTTACCAGGAACTGGAGATCGAAGCCCCGGCGGCGGCGGCGGAGCCGGCGGCCAGATGAGGGCCGGGGGAAGAGAAAACAAAAAAGGCTTGACAAAATCTGAAAAATTAATATAATGAAGATTTCATTTTTCAGGACAATTAGAGATGCCCACGATTAATCAGCTTGTCCGCCACGGACGGGAAAAGGTCGCGCGCAAGACCAAGGCTCCGGCCCTGCAGAGCTGCCCGCAGAAGCGGGGCGTCTGCGTGCGGGTGACCACGTTTACGCCCAAGAAGCCGAACTCGGCCATGCGCAAGGTGGCCCGGGTGCGCCTGACCAACGGCATCGAAGTGACCACCTACATCCCCGGGGTGGGGCACAACCTGCAGGAGCACTCGGTGGTGTTGATCCGGGGCGGCCGGGTCAAGGATTTGCCCGGGGTCCGCTACCACATTATCCGGGGCACCCTGGATGCCATGGGAGTTCAGGATCGAAAGCAAGGACGATCCAAGTACGGGGCCAAGCGCCCCAAGTAGCGAAAAAGGATTTGAGAGAGCCGGGGCCAAAGAAAAGACGGCGCGTTTCAAATCCTTTTTCTAGTTCAGAATAACAGGATTTGCCATGCCAAGAAGACGGGAAGTGCCGATCCGGCCCTTGTTGCCGGACCCGGTGTATCAGGATGCCCAGGTGACCCGGTTCATCAACAACCTCATGCGCCGGGGCAAGAAGAGTCCGGCCGAGCGGATTTTTTACCAGGCCATGGACCTGATCCAAAAGCAGGCGCAGGAAGAGCCGCTCAAGGTGTTCAAGAAGGCGGTCAAGAACGCGGAGCCGAGCCTGGAGGTGAAGTCGCGCCGGGTGGGCGGGGCCAACTACCAGGTGCCGATCGAAGTGCGGCCGCGGCGGCGGGAAGCCCTGGCCATCCGCTGGCTGATCAGCTTTGCGCGGGAACGGAGCGAGCATACCATGGAGGAAAAGCTGGCCGGGGAATTGATGGACGCGGCCAACAGCCGGGGAGCCACGGTCAAGAAGCGGGAAGACATCCACCGCATGGCCGAAGCCAACAAAGCCTTTGCGCATTACCGCTGGTAGGCGAAGAGGGGACAGCATTCAGCGAAGAGGGGACAGCATTCAGATGCTGTCCCCAGCGTTGGTTCTTTGACATTACCGAACACGGAGACGACCTGATTTTCTAGGGAAAGCGAAATGCCACGCACGGTTCCATTAGACCGCATCCGCAACCTCGGGATCATGGCCCACATTGATGCGGGGAAGACCACCACCACCGAGCGGATCCTCTATTACACGGGAGTGACTTACCGGATCGGCGAGGTGGATCAAGGCACCACCGTGACCGATTGGATGGTGCAGGAACAGGAGCGGGGCATCACCATCACTTCCGCGGCCACCACCTGTTACTGGCGGGACCACCGCGTCAACCTCATTGACACGCCCGGCCACGTGGATTTCACCGCCGAGGTCGAGCGGTCGTTGCGGGTGCTGGACGGGGCCATTGCCGTGTTTTGCGCCTACGGCGGGGTGGAGCCCCAGTCGGAGACGGTCTGGCGCCAGGCGGACAAGTACCGGGTGCCCCGGATCGCCTTTGTCAACAAGATGGACCGGATCGGCGCCGATTACTTTCGGGTGCTGAAGATGATGCGCGCCCGACTGCACGCGAAGCCTCTGGCCCTCCAGATCCCGATGGGGGTGGAGAGCACTTTCACCGGGGTGGTGGATTTGATCGGAATGAAGGGCGTTGTTTACGATGCGGAGACCCTGGGCGCCCGCTACCGGGAGATCGAGATCCCGGAGGCGATGCGGGGGCCGGCGGCGGAGGCCCGGGTGCAGATGCTGGAGCTGCTGGCCGAGAACGACGATGCCTTCATGGAGCTTTACCTGGGCGGGGAGGAAATGACCGAGGACCAGATCCGGGCCGGAATCCGGCGCGGCACTTTGTCTCTGAAGCTGGTGCCCACCCTGTGCGGGGCGGCCTTTAAGAATAAAGGGGTGCAGCCTCTGCTCGACGCGGTGGTGGATTATTTGCCCTCGCCCCTGGACGTGCCGCCGGTGCAAGGGCTTCATCCCAAGACCCAGAAGCCGGAGGTCCGGCGGGCGGACGACCAAGAGCCGTTCGCGGCCCTGGCCTTCAAGCTGATGAACGACCCCTACGTGGGCGCGCTTACCTTTATCCGGGTTTATTCCGGGATGATCCGGACCGGGACCATGGTTTACAACGCCACCCGGGGCAAGCGCGAGCGGATCGGCCGGCTCTTGAAGATGCACGCCAACCAGCGGGAAGAGATCAAGGAGGTTTACGCCGGCGACATCGTGGCGGCGATCGGCTTGAAGAGCGCCTTCACCGGTGACACCCTTTGCGCGGAAGCGCACCCGCTGGTGCTGGAGAGCATCGAGTTTCCCGAGACGGTGATCGGGGTGGCGATCGAACCCAAGACCCAGGTTGACCAGGAGAAGCTGTTCACCTCGCTGCACCGGCTGGAAGAAGAAGACCCCTCCTTCCATGTCCGCTACAACGAAGAGACGGGTCAGACCATCATCTCCGGGATGGGCGAGTTGCACCTGGAGATCATCGTGGACCGCCTGCTCCGGGAGTTCAAGGTCGCGGCCCACGTGGGCCAGCCCCAGGTGGCCTACAAGGAGACCCTGACCGTGCCGGTGGAGGCGGAAGGCCGGCACGTCAAGCAGAGCGGGGGCCACGGCCAGTTCGGGGTGGTGGTGGTCCAGTTCGAGCCGCGGCCGCTGGGGAGCGGTTTCGAGTTCGTGAACCAGGTCAAAGAGAACCGCATCCCCCGGGAGTTCATCCCCGCGGTCCAGCGGGGCATCGAGGATGCCATGCAGGTGGGCGAGCTGGCCGGGTTCCCGGTGGTGGATGTCCGGGCCAGCCTGCTCGACGGCAAGTACCACGAGGTGGATTCCTCGGACCTGGCCTTCCGGGTGGCGGGCTCGCTCGCGTTTAAAGAGGCGGCGCGCAAGGGCCGGCCCACCTTGCTCGAGCCGCTGATGTCGGTGGAAGTGATTGTCCCGGAGGAATACTTCGGGGACGTGCTCCGGGACCTCAACGCCCGGCGGGGCGTGATCCTGGGCACGCAGGCGCGCGCGGGTGCCCAGATCATCCGGGCGGAGGCGCCGTTGGGGGAGATGTTCGGTTATGTCAACAGTTTGCGTTCCTTAAGCCAGGGACGCGCGGTCTTTACCATGCAGTTTTCCCGCTACGAGCGGGTTCCGGCCAACGTGGCCGAGGAGTTGGTTACTAAACTTCGGGGCTATTAACTGAAGAAAGGGGGCCTCGATCCTGCAAGGAGGATTTGACGATGGGAAAGGAAAAGTTTCAACGCACGAAGCCGCACGTTAACGTGGGCACCATTGGCCACATTGACCATGGCAAGACCACTTTGACCGCGGCCATCACCAAGGTCA
>MGQK01000081.1:187768-190900 GCA_001797815.1 Deltaproteobacteria bacterium RBG_13_61_14
GCCTGGCCGAGTACAAGAGCTACGACGAAGTGGCCAAAGCCAGCATCTCCCAGGGGCGGCGAAGCGAGACCAAGATCCTCACCATTGCCACCTCGCACGTCGAGTATTCCACCGAGAACCGGCACTACGCCCACGTGGACTGTCCCGGTCACGCCGACTACATCAAGAACATGATCACCGGCGCGGCCCAGATGGACGGGGCCATCCTGGTGGTCTCGGCGGCGGACGGGCCCATGCCCCAGACCCGGGAGCACGTGCTGCTCGCCCGCCAGGTCAACGTGCCCTCGCTGGTCGTGTACCTGAACAAGGTGGACCTGCTCGACGACCCCGAGCTCCTGGAACTGGTCGAGCTGGAAGTGCGCGACCTCCTTTCCGAGTATGACTTCCCGGGCGACACCATTCCCGTGGTCCGGGGCTCGTGTCTGAAAGCGCTCCAGGGCGATAAGAGCGAGATCGGGGAGGGCTCGATCCTCAAGCTGATGGACGCGATTGACCAGAGCATCCCCGAGCCGGTGCGGGACGTGGACAAGCCGTTCCTGATGCCGATCGAGGACGTGTTCTCCATTTCCGGCCGGGGCACCGTGGTCACCGGCCGGGTGGAGCGGGGCCGGGTCAAGGTCAACGAGGAAGTGGAGATCGTCGGCTTCCAGGAAACCCAGAAGAAGGTGGTGACCGGGGTGGAGATGTTCCGCAAGATCCTGGACGAGGGCCGGGCCGGCGACAACATCGGGCTGTTGCTCCGGGGCGTCAAGCGGGAAGAAGTGGAGCGCGGCCAGGTCTGCGCGCAGCCGGGGAGCATCACCCCCCACACCAAGTTCAAGGGCACGGTTTACATCCTGAGCAAGGAGGAAGGCGGCCGGCACACCCCGTTCTTCAACGGCTATCGGCCGCAATTTTATTTCCGGACCACCGACGTCACCGGCGTCGTCACCCTGCCCGAAGGGGTGGAGATGGTGATGCCGGGCGATAACGTGAACGTCACGGTGGAGTTGATCACCCCCATCGCCATGGAAAAAGAGCTGCGCTTCGCCATCCGCGAAGGCGGCAAGACCGTGGGCGCCGGGGTGTCCACCGAAATCCTGGCTTAACGGAGGCGGGTTAGACCGAGCGGTTATGGCTACCCAAAAGATACGGATCCGGCTCAAGGCCTACGATTACCAGCTCCTGGAGCAGTCGGCCCAGGAGATCGTGGAGACGGCCAAGCGGACCGGGGCCAAGGTTTCCGGACCGGTGCCCCTGCCCACGGATATCCATCGCTATTGCGTCCTGCGTTCGCCCCACGTGGACAAGAAGTCGCGGGAGCAGTTCGAGATCCGCACCCACAAGCGGATCCTGGACATCCTCGATCCCACCCAGGCCACGGTGGACGCGTTGGGCAAGCTCGACCTCTCGGCCGGGATTGATATCGAGATCAAGTTGTAGCAGTGCACAGTGAACAGTAAACAGTGAAGAATCAAAACCCAGAACCAGCCGCTCTTTTCGAAAGGGTGGTTGATACCGAGCGGGCGCCCGTGGGCGAGGTGACCCTGGCCGCGGCCATCTTCGATGCCCCGGTGCGCCAACACCTGCTCCAGGCCATGGTGGTGCGCCAGCAGGCGAGGCACCGCCGGGGCACCGCGTCCACCAAGACCCGGGGCGAGGTCGCCGGCAGCAACAAGAAGCCCTGGCGGCAAAAGGGCACCGGCCGCGCCCGCGCCGGTTCCCGCACCTCCCCCATCTGGCGCGGGGGCGGCATCGTCTTCGGGCCCAAGCCGCACGATTACGACCGGGGCATGAACAAAAAGGAGCGCCGCCAGGCGCTTTGCGCCGCCCTGACCCTCAAGCGGCGGGAGGGCCGGCTCCTGATCCTGGAGCGCTTCTCGGTGGAGGCGATCAAGACCAAAGCGCTCAAGGCCCTGCTGGAAAAATTGAATCTCTCGAACGTGTTGATCGTGGTGGCGGAGCCGGATGAGCGGCTCTTCCTCTCGGCCCGTAACCTGCCGGGGGTCAAGGTGCTCGTAAGCGCCGGGATCAACGTCCGCGACGTGCTCTCTCACCAGGACCTGGTGCTCACCCGGGCGGCGGTGGACAAGATCCAGGAGGCGCTGGCATGAAAGACCTCTACCAGGTGATTCGCCGGCCGGTAGTGACGGAGAAGAGCGAGCGGCTGGGCGCGAAGGAGAACTCGGTGGTGTTCGAGGTGCACCGCCAGGCCACCAAGCACGACATCCAGCGGGCGGTGGAGAAGATTTTCAACGTCAAGGTGAAAAGGGTGCGCACCTTGCGCATGGCCAAGAAACGCCGTCGCATCCAGCGCGGCTACGCGCTGAAGAAACCGAGCTGGAAGAAGGCGGTGGTCACCTTGGCCGAGGGCCATCGCATTGACTTTTACGAGGGCGTGAAGGCGTAAAGAGCATTGTGAGCGGGTGAGGCTTTCGGCCGTGAGCTCCCTTCGGTCTGCCTTCGGCCGTGAGCTCAGGCCGAACGGAGCCTCAGGGTCGAAGACAGCCGAACGGGCACCCGCTCTCCGAAAAGAGGATTAGGAAGCGTGGCGATCAAAAGTTACAAACCGACCTCTCCGGGCCGCCGGTCCATGACCACGGCGGTGCAGGAAGGTCTCAGTCCCAAGCGGCCGGAAAAGGGGCTGACCGGGCCCCGGAAGCAGACCGGCGGCCGCAACAACCTGGGCCACATCACCGCCTACCACCGCGGAGGCGGGCATAAGCGGCTTTACCGGATCGTGGATTTCCGGCGGGACAAGGTGGGCGTCCCGGCCCAGGTGGCGGCGCTGGAATACGATCCCAACCGCTCGGCCAACCTGGCCTTGCTCCATTACGCCGACGGGGAGAAGCGCTACATCCTGGCTCCCCACCGGCTGCAGGTGGGCGACCGGGTGATTGCCGGCGAGGACGCCGACATCCGGCCGGGCAACTGCCTGTCTTTGCGCAATATCCCGCTCGGCACCATCGTTCACAACCTGGAGCTGAAGCAGGGCAAGGGCGGACAAATGATCCGGGCGGCCGGCGGCTACGGCCAGCTCATGGCCAAGGAAGGCAACTACGCCTTGATCCGCATGCCCAGCGGCGAGGACCGGCTGGTGCACCAGGATTGCCGGGCCACGGTGGGCCAGGTCGGGAACCTGGATCACGCCAG
>MGQK01000081.1:190930-193489 GCA_001797815.1 Deltaproteobacteria bacterium RBG_13_61_14
CTGGATGGGCCGCCGGCCGATCACGCGAGGCGTGGCCATGAACCCGGTGGACCACCCCCACGGCGGGGGCGAGGGCAGGACCTCGGGCGGCGGGCACCCGGTCACGCCCTGGGGCGTTCCCACCAAGGGCAAGAAGACCCGGAAGCATAAGCCCTCGGACAAATACATCGTGCGGCGACGGTCCAAGAAGTAGTGACAGGAGAGAACGGTGGCGCGATCGGTAAAAAAAGGCCCGTTTGTGGACGGCCATCTGCTGGAGAAAGTCAGGAAGGCCCAGGAGAGCGGCTCGCGGCGGGCGATCCAGACCTGGTCCCGACGGTCCACCGTCACCCCGGACATGGTCGGGCTGACCTTCAACGTGCACAACGGCCGCAAGTTCATCCCGGTGTTCGTCACCGAGAACATGGTGGGCCACAAGCTGGGGGAGTTCGCCCCCACCCGGACCTTTCACCAGCATTCCGGCGACCGCACCTCCAAGGTGAAGGAATAGGAGGGCGGCGCCATGGCGGCGGTGACGGCACGGGCCAACTACATAGGCATGTCCCCCCGCAAGGTGCGGCTGGTGGCGGATCTGGTCCGGGGAAAGAGCGTAGGGGACGCCCTCAGCCTGCTCCAGGCCGGGCCGAAGCAGGCGAGCCGGGTGTTGCTCAAGCTGCTCCGCTCGGCGGTAGCCAACGCGGAACAGCGGGAAGATTTGGATCCCGACACGCTGGTGGTGAAGACCATTACCGTGGATTCGGGCCCGACCTCGAAACGGTATCGGCCCCGCGCCTTGGGCCGGGCCACCCGGATCCGCAAGCGGACCAGCAAGATTCGGGTGGTTTTGGCCGAGGCGGAATAAAGCTAAAGGGCGCCCGCGCCCTGCACGCGCCGGCGAAGGCACCGGCGCTCAGAAAGTCAAGGAGGTCCATTTGGGTCAGAAGACACATCCGGTGGGATTCCGGCTGGGTTACGTGAAGTGGTGGGACTCGAAGTGGTATGCGGAGAAGGATTACGCCAAGCTCCTGCATGAAGACCTCAAGCTCCGCGACTACATCAAGAAGAAGTTGTATCACGCCGGGATCTCCCGGGTGACGATCGAGCGCTCGACCAACAAGTGCCGGATCAATATCTGGACCGCCCGGCCGGCGGTGGTGATCGGCCGGCGCGGCCAGGAGGTGGACCAGCTCCGTCTGGAACTCCAGGGGTTCACCAGCGCCGAGGTCTTCATCAACATCCAGGAGATCCGGCCGGCCGAGGCCGACGCGCAACTGATCAGCGAGAACGTGGCCCTGCAGCTCGAGCGGCGGGTGGCCTTCCGCCGGGCCATGAAGAAGGCGATCTCACTCGCCACCAAGTTCGGGGCCAAGGGGGTCCGCATCCGGGCCGCCGGCCGGCTGGGCGGGTCGGAGATGTCGCGGAAGGCATGGTATCGGGAAGGCCGGGTGCCGCTGCACACGCTGCGGGCGGACATTGATTTCGGCCAGGCCGTCGCCCAGACCACCTTCGGGGTGATCGGGGTCAAGGTCTGGGTCTTCAAGGGAGAGATCTTCAGGGACAAGCGGACGCGGGAAGCCCGGGCGTGAACGAAGGGTGAAGGATGAAGTGTGAAGGGTGAAGTGTGAAGGAAGAGTGAAGCAGGATTGAATTATGTTACAACCCAAACGCAGCAAATATCGCAAGCAGCAGAAGGGCCGGATGAAAGGCACCGCCCGCCGCGGGGCGGAGCTCCATTACGGCCAGTATGGTCTGCAGGCCTTGGGCCGGGGATGGGTGACCGCCCGCCAGATCGAGGCGGGGCGGATCGCCATCACCCGGCACGTCAAGCGTTCGGGCAAAATGTGGATCCGGATCTTTCCGGACAAGCCCTTGACTAAAAAACCCCTGGAGACCCGGATGGGCAAGGGCAAAGGTCCGCCCGAGGTCTACGTGGCGGTGGTCCGGCCGGGCCGGATCCTGTTCGAGCTGGAAGGGGTCACCGAGCAGGTGGCGCACGAGGCGCTCCGGCTGGCCTCGCACAAGCTGGCCATACCCACGCGGTTTATCAGCCGGGAGCGGATCCATGAAGGCTAGCGAGATCCGGGAAATGACCGACGACGAGCTAAAGAGCCAGGAGCAGGAGCTGAAGCGGGCGCTGCAGAACCTGCGCATCCAGTTTGCGACCGGGCAGTTGACCAACACCGCCCAGCTCAAGCTGTCCAAGCGGGACCTGGCCCGGGTGAAGACGGTGCTCAAGGAACGCGGGCTGAAGGCGAGCTGAGCCGGGGCCGAGGCGGAATCGCGAGGAGTAGAGGGATGAGAGAACGCGGACAGAAAAAGGTCCGCCAGGGCGTGGTGGTGAGCGACCGGATGCAGAACACGGTGGTGGTGGTGGTGACCCGGCAGGTGCTGCACCCGCGCTACCACAAATATATTCGGCGGCGGAGCCGGTTCATGGCCCACGACGCCAGCAACGCCTGCAAGGTGGGCGACCGGGTGGAGATTATCGAGTGCCGGCCCTTGAGCAAGAACAAACGCTGGCGGGTGATCCGGGTGGTGGAGAAAGCCGCGTAGGCGAGGGACGGGAGCGGGACGATGATC
>MGQK01000082.1:0-12903 GCA_001797815.1 Deltaproteobacteria bacterium RBG_13_61_14
GGGTTCGGCCACGATGCTCCGATATCTTCCGCAAAAATTTTCAGCCCAAAAAAAGCCGCACTTTGTTCTTTGGGCCATGATGCGGCTTGATTGGTAGAGGATCCTGGGATCCTGATTTAGAGACGCCGGCCTTTCCATTGCCATTCTCTTTTCTGCCCTTTTCTTGGGCAGGGCATGAGGGCCTGGTTAAGGTTCTCCGACTTTGTTAGTGCCGCTTAATATATATAGGATTTGCCGAGGCTTGTCAAGAAAGAAATAAATAAAAGTGGACAGTGCACTTTTCGCTGCGAAGCGGCGGAACAGTTCATGTCGTAGTAAGTGCGAATCGGGTCGTGGTAAGGAAGAATCATGTCGTGGTAAGGAAGAAAGGCGTCTGGATAAGGAAGAATGTGGTCCAGGTAAGGACGATTCGGACAGGTGACGGGTCGGGATGGGGGCGGAATTTGGCACTCATTTCGAGATTGCACTCAAAACGAGCTTGAGAGAAAATTTCTTCGAGAATTTTGCAATACTTTCCCAAACTTGTGTTGCGGGTGCCCCCACCCGCAACCCTTGCCAATAAAGCTTCCCCATATCCAGATAAAAGCATTATATTACAAGAGGTTATGACAATAATCGCCGTCATCATTTTCAATAAGATAATTGCCATTCTTCTGTCCCTCTATATATGTAAAAATGGTGCAGTTCTGGCGCGCCGCCAGGGGCAATATTGGCCCTTTCCCGTTGGTCGCGGGCAGAAAGCAACGGGCCGATAGGCAGTAAAAAATTTTTAATTTCCGATTTTGGATTGCCTGAATTCTTCTAATCTAAAATCCAAAATCCCCAATCCCAAATCCTTACACCTTGCCGCCTTGACACCTTCGCGGCACGGTGCTAAATCCTTGCCATGCGCGTCCGCCTCTCCGCCCTGGCCCCGGTGCTGGCGCTCTTGGGTTTGACCCTCGCCCTCACCGTGATTTGGGACCGGTTCGTCCCGCGCGAGGACCACGTCACCGGCATCTTCTTCACCGCCCAGAACCTGGGCAACGTGCTCCGCCAAAACGCGGAATACGGCATCCTGGCCGTGGGCATGACCTTCGTCATCCTCACCGCGGGCATTGACCTCTCGGTCGGCTCGCTGCTCGCTTTCAGCTCGGTGGTCGCGGCCGGCGTGATAGACAGCCACCCCCAATCCGGCCCGGGCCTGGCGCTCCTGGTGATCACGCTCGGGCTGCTCGCCGGCTCCGGGCTCGGATTCCTCAACGGCCTCGGCGTCACCCTGGGCAAGATGCAGCCCTTCATCGTGACCCTGGCCATGATGAGCGTGGCCCGCGGCTTTGCCTTCCTCTGGACCGGCGGCCGCGGCGTTGACCTGATCGGCGACCAGCCCGCGCTCTTCGAGCGCCTGGGCCAGGACCTGGGCCGGGTCCCGGTCCCGGCCCTGATCCTGCTCTCCAGCGTGGCGGTCTCCCACCTGGTGCTCACCCGCACCCGCTTCGGCCGCTTTGTCTATGCCATCGGCTCGAACGAGAATGCGGCGCGGCTCTCGGGCATCGCGGTCGAGAGGATCAAGACGCTGGTCTATACCATCTGCGGATTCCTTGCCGGAGTAGCGGCCATGATCTATACCGCCCGCACCAACGCCGGCCGGCCGGACGACGGCATCGGCTTCGAGCTTGACGCCATCGCCGCGGTGGTGATCGGCGGCACCAACCTGATGGGCGGTCGGGGCAGCGTGATCGGGACGCTGATCGGCGCGCTGACCATCGGCGTGCTCAACAACGTGCTGGGCTTAAGGGGGGTGGATCCCAACCTGCAACGGGTGCTCAAGGGGCTGATCATCGTGGCCGCGGTGCTGGTGCAGCGGGAGAGAAAAACTAAATAATCGGAGCGCGGTTGGGCGCGGGTGAGGCTTCGGCCGTGAGCTCAGGCCGAACGGAGCCTCAGGGTCGAAGACAGCCGAACGGTCACCCGCGCCCCCAGGCACCCGCGCCCCGAAAGATGAAGATTAGAATAAGGAGATCGAGATGAAAAAATTATTGATCGTTTGCATATTCCTAGCCGGCTTCGTTGCTTGCAAGGGCAAGGAGCCGGCGCCGGGCCCGGTGCAGCCGGCGGAGGGTGCGAAGAAATGGGTGGTGGGGTTTTCCCAGTGCACCTTTGAAGACCCCTGGCGGATCAACATGAACCGGGAGATGGAGGACGAGGCGACCAAGCACCCGGAGCTGAAGCTGATCATAGCCAATGGCGAGAACAAGAACGCCAAGCAGGTGGCGGACGTGGAGAACTTCATCGTCAAGCAGGTGGACCTGTTGATCATCAGCCCGCGGGAAGCGGCGCCGCTGACGCCGGGGGTGGAGAAGGCCTTTGCCGCCGGGATCCCGGTGATCGTGCTCGACCGGGCCATTCAGAGCGACCAGTTCACCTGTTTCATCGGCGCTTCCAACCTGGCCATCGGCGAGGCCGCGGGCAAATACGTGGCGGAGAAGCTCGGCGGCCGGGGCAAGATCGTGGAGATCGAGGGCATCCTGGGCGCTACCCCCACCCAGGAGCGGCGGGATGGATTCCATAAGGTCATTGCCCAGTATCCCACCCTGGAGGTCATCTACCAGCAGCCGGCGGACTACAAGCGCTCGCCCGCCATCCAGGTGATGCAGAACGCGCTCTCGGCCTTCCCCCGGATTGACGCGGTCTATGCCCACAACGACGAGATGGCCATCGGCGCTTATCTGGCGGCCAAGGCGGTGGGCCGGGAAAAGGAGATGATCCTGGTCGGCATTGACGGCCAGGGGGAGGCGGTCAAGATGATCCGGGAGGGTTTGCTCTCGGCCACCTTTGTTTACCCCAACGGCTCGCGCGAGGCCATCCAATATGGAATTAAGGTGCTCAAGGGCGAGAGCATTCCCAAAAAGATCATGCTGGAGACGGTTCGGGTGACCAAAGATGAGGCGTTGGATTATCAAGGTTTTTAAAAATTATGATCCATGAGCGCATCCTGATCGTGGATTCCGATCCCCAGTTCCGCAGCGACTTGCGCGCGGTCCTGACCGGTTCTTTCCCCGAACTTTCTTTCAGCGAAGCCGACACCGGCGAGCAGGCCTGGCAGACCATCCTGCGCGCCGGCGTCCGGATGGTCTTTTGTAACTGTCATCTCCCGGACATGGACTGCCTGGAACTGGTGCACCGGATCCGGCTGCGGGGCCTTTCCACCTTGCTGATCGCCATTTCCGATGCCGCCGAGCTCTCCCAGGTCGTCCGCTGGATCAGGGCCGGCGCCTTTGATTTCCTGCCCCGGCCGTTTTCGCCCGAAACCCTGCTTCAGATCGCGCAGGGAGCCCTGGATCACCTCCGCGCCAACCGGGTGATCCTGGAGTCGCTGGCGCCGGGCTCCCTCGCCGAGCTCTTTTGGGGAGAAAGCCCGGCCATGCGCCAGGTTCTGGAATTGGTCCGGCAGGTAGCGCCCACGCAAAGCACCGTGCTCATCACCGGCGAGTCCGGCACCGGCAAAGAGCTGGTGGCGCGGGAGATCCACCGTCAAAGCCGGCGCGCCGACCGGCCGCTGGTGGTGGTGGACTGCGGCACCCTTCCCTCCGGCCTGGTGGAGAGCGAGCTGTTCGGGCACCTGGCCGGCGCCTTTACCGGCGCGGACAAGGACAAGACCGGTCTCTTCGAAGTGGCCGACGCCGGCACCTTGCTCTTGGACGAGATCGGCGAGTTTCCGATCGAGGTCCAGGTCAAGGTGCTGCGCGCCCTGCAGGACGGCGAGATCCGGCCGGTGGGCTCGGACCGCACCCGCCGGTTGGACTTGCGGGTGATCGCGGCTACGAACCGCGACCTGGAAGCGGAGGTGGCGGCCGGGCGCTTTCGCAAAGACCTGTATTACCGGCTCAACGTGGTTCGCATCCCCCTGCCGCCCTTACGCGAGCGGCTGGAAGAGATCGGCAGTCTGGTGAGCCATTTCCTGAGCAAATACCAGCAGGAGTATCACCACCAGATCCGGGGCTTGAGCAAGGGCGCGCTGGCCATGCTCCGGAATTATCCCTGGCCGGGCAACGTCCGCGAGCTGGAGCACACGTTCCTGCAACTGATGATTCTGCACGGGAACAAGCGGGTGATCGAGGAATCCGACCTGCCTTTGTTCCTCGAACGCCGCGGGCCCGAGCGTAAGCGCCGCTTTTTCCACGATGCTCTCGAGGTCCAACTCTCTTTGGAAGACTACACCCGCGAGTTCGTGCGTCTCCATGAAAACCGCTATACCGAGCGCGAGCTGGCCCGGGCGCTCGGGATCACGCCCAAGACCCTGTGGCAAAAGCGTCGGAAATGGAACCTCAAGCGCCGCTCCCGCGTCCGTCGCAAAAACAGGAATTAGGGAATTAGGGGGACACCATACTAAATTACCCCCAAATCATCTGAATTAAGTATGGTGTCCCCCTAATTGACTACCAGCCTCCCAGGTTGATCAGCACGGTGATCAGGTCTTTGCGTTCCTTGTCCCAGGGATACCAGAGGATGACCTCCCCCTTTTTATCCCCGTTCAGGTCTTCGGCAATCGGAATCATTCCCACCGGCACCGAGACTAATTCCTCCACCCCGGTCCGCCGGCCCTGCGCATCCTTAAGCGCCACCACCAGCTCGTTGTCGCTCTTGCCATAGAGCACATCATCCTTGCCGTCCCCGTTGAAGTCGGCAAAGAGGTTGGGCATGCCCCCGATCAGCCTCAACTTGCTGATGTCCACCTTGACCGGCGTGGTATCCACGTAGGTCGGCTGAGCCGGATAGGTCTGGTCCGGCCCGAGCAGGTAATACTGCCAGATCAGGTTGAAGGTGCCGGTGAGCAACACCTTGGCCGCGGTATAGACCCCGATGTCGAAAATCAGCATGACCAGGTCCTGGTCCCCGTCGCCGTCCACGTCCCGGATCAGGGGCCCCACCGCGGCCTTGTCCAGGGCCAGGGTCGCATCGGGCTTGGCCTTTTCCCAGGAATCGGTGCGGCCCCAGTAGATCCGGACCGTGCTCTTGCGGTTGGCCAGATTTCCTTCCTGGGTGTTGGCCAGAAGGTCGGCCCGGCCGTCCCCATCCAGGTCCACCACATTCAGGATGCTCATGCCCTGGCGGTCGCGGCGGAAGTCCCGTTCTTCTTCTTGGAGCAGGTCGAAGAAGAAGCTTGAGCTGGGCTTTTCCGGAAACCCGCCCTGGGCATTCTGAAGGAAGACCGCGGCCTGGTCGCTGTTGGTGGCGATCAGGTCCGGCCGGCCGTCGGCGTTGAAATCCAAAAGGTCAAGCTGGGGCGACCAGTAGGCCACCCGGAAGGACGGGTGCGGCCGGACGTAACGGATCGGGTTGGGCGGGCCCAGGTCAATCTCGATGGGCAGCCGCAAGGTTTGCTCTTCCTGGAACGCCGCCCCGTCCCCGCGGCGGTAAAGCTTGGCCTGATCGAACTGGTAGAGCAAAATCTCCTCGCGGCCGTCGCCGTCCCAGTCAGAGAGGAAATCGTAGTAATCCAGAAAGTCCGGCCGGGGCTTGGCGAACAGGCTCGCGCCGGCGATCAGCTCGGTCCAGGGGCCGAAGCCGCGGTCCTGGTTCGGGTAATAAAAAATCCCCCGGCCGGTGACGGCCGCCACCTCCAGGCCGGGCTTGCCGTCCACCTGGCCGAAGTCCACCTGGATCACCTCGGGGGGCAACTTCAGCACCGTGGCTTGCTTGAGGTTAAAGCTGCTATCCGGTCCTTGCCAGAAGATGGTGAGGAAGCGGTGGTAAGCCCGGCGATTGCCGCTGCGACAGAAAGCGACCAGGTCCTTGCGGCCGTCCTCATCCAGGTCCGCGATCACCAGGTCTTGAACCGTGCCTTCCACTTTCAGGGAATAGACCTGAAAATGACCCGCTTCGAGCCGGGGCGCGAATAAGAAAAGAAAGACCAGCACCCAACCGGCGCCGATCCACCTGCGGTTATTTTGCATCGTAGGGACTTCCTCTCATCGGAAAGGCGCAGGGCCTCCCGAAAATTAATTCAGCTCCGATACTCCGCGTTGATCCGCACATAGTCCGCGGAAAAATCGCAGGTGCTGATGATCCGCGCCGCCCGGCCCTGGTGCAAGCTCAGGATCACCCGGAAGCGCTCGCGTTCGAGGATCGCGGCCGCCGCCTTTTCGCGGTAGCCCGGCGCGACCGCGCCCGCTTTCACCACCGGCACCCGTTGCCGGCCGGCTTCGTCCTGAAAAACGAGCTCCAGCCGGCCCGGATTAATAGCGACTCCGGCGGAACCGGCCGCGGCCAAAACCCGGCCCCAGTTCGGGTCCGCGGCATGGAACGCGGTCTTGACCAGCGGGGAGTTGGCGATCCGCCGCGCCACCCGGTCGGCCTGCTCCCGGGTCCGCGCGCCCCGCACCTCCACCCGGAAAAGCTTGGTCGCGCCTTCGCCGTCGCGCACGATCTGGTCCGCGAGCTCCGCCGCCGTTTCCTGCAAGGCGGCGAGGAACGAGCGGGCCGCGGGCGAGCCGGCTTGCAGCGGCTCATTTCCGGCCCGGCCGGAAGCCAGGAGCAAGACCGTGTCGCTGGTGCTGGTATCGCCGTCCACCGAGATGGCGTTCAGGGTATCCGCGGCCGCTTCGCGCAGGAGCCGCCTCAAGAGCGGAGCCGGCGCCGCGAGGTCGGTTAAAAAATACACGAGCAGGGTGGCCATCCGGGGATGGATCATGCCCGAGCCTTTGGCCACGCCCAAAAGATGGGCCCGGGTCCGGCCCAGCCGAAAAGAGCGCCGGACCAGTTTCGGGTGGGTATCCGTGGTCATGATCGCCCGGGCAAAATCGAAGAAGCCGTCCGGCCGCAGCGAGCGCACCAGCTCCGGGAGGGCGCCGGTTACGGCCTGGACCGGGAGCTTTTCGCCGATGACGCCGGTCGAGCTCATCAGCACCTGTTCCGGCCGCAGCCGGAGGCCGCGGGCCGCGGCCGCGGTGCATAGCCGGGCGTCGCGCATCCCGCGCCGGCCGACCGCGGTGTTGGCGTTGCCGGAGTTGACTAAAACGGCGAAGGTCCGGCCGGCCCGCAGCCGTTCCCGGTCAAGCGCGACCGCCGGCGCCGCGACCCGGTTGGTGGTGAAAATCCCGGCCGCGGATGCCCCGCCGGGAGCGTAGATCAGGCCCAGGTCAAAGAGGCCGCGTTTCTTTTTGATGCCGGCGGCAATGCCCGCGGCGAGGAATCCGGAGATGGTGGAAGACATCCAATTTATCTTATCATAGTCGAAGGCAGGATGAAAATTCCCTTTCCCTCGGCTTCCCTTTACCTTGACAGTCGAGCCGGATTATGCTTTATTATAAGCAAATTTGAGAGATTGGATGGAAATGGTTTCCGGGTTAGACGATGGAAAATCATTTGATCGTGGGTGTCAAGATCACCGATCGCATCCAGGAACACCTGGACAAAGTGCTGGACGCGCACCAGTTCTATTTCAAGAATAACGACCCCGAATACTTGCAGATTCACCGGGTGGACGGCGAGCGGATTCTGGGCAAGAAGCTGGCCGCGGGCGCGCCCTTTCCCACCCTGGAAGACTACGTGGCCAACATTATCAGTATCTTTCACAAGATCTGTCCGGAATATCGGCTCACTCCCTTGGAGATCCGGGTCTATGCCCAGACCCTGATCGGGTAACGGCCGCGGGCCATGAAAAAGATCTTCATCTCCCAGGCCGTGCTCGACTCCATGTTCGAGCAAGGCAAAGCCCACCTGGAACAAGACCGCTTGATGATCCACTCCAAGCAAAACCAGGTGTTCAAAATGATCCCGGCCTGCAAATTCCTCTACGTCTCCGACGGCTCCCGGGATCCCCATAGTTTGCTGGGCAAGATCCTCACTCGCCAGGACCTGGAAAAAATCCGCGCCGAGCTTTACATGGATTCGGTGCTCTACAAGGATATCGCCTACCAGGTGGAGCCGGGCTACCTGGGCGTGCCGGAGACGGCCGCGGCCCAGGCCACCGCGGAAAAGGTGGTGGCATCCTCCGGGAAGGCGGGCGCCCAAGCCGGCCAGCCGGCGGATGAGGCATCCGACGCGGAACTGCTGGGCGATTACCTCCTGAAAATCCTCTAGCTAAAAGCTAAAGAGGGCGGATTCTCAGTTACTGCTCACTTCAGATTTTAATAGCTATTTCTTTAGCGGTCTCCCCGTACTGGTTCGATTTATCCAAGGTTTTCCACCTGTATCATCAATCAGGCAACCGTATTCACCTTTATCATTGAGCATAAATAGATCCATTCCATCATCATTATCGGCATTGCCAATGATGAGGATTCTAAATCCACTCTCATCAGCGAAGGCTCTTTCGCCGGAGGGGAATGAGTAATGAAAGCTCGACAGGTCTTTGTAACTTAGCTCAGAAAAATAGATTGTGTAAGGATATCCCTTCAAAGATTCGGAGAAAAATCTTTCCATGCCTGCCAGTTTTGTATAATCAGAAGTGAAGTTGCCGGTTTCTGCGTAATAAGTAATCATTGAGCTATCGAGAATTCCCATCGCCATGACAATATTTTCGTGAGGGTTTCCCTGGAACATCCCACTCCCGATCTCTGTTCCCGATGATTTTGAAGTATGGGTGCACGAGATCATAGTGAAAGAAAGTAGTGCCGAATAGGCAATGCCGATCATTTTCATGCCTGCTTTCTCCTTTCTGGTCTGATTCCAGAAATCTTCTTCTTTCCAGTTGAAATTGAAAAGGGGTTCAACTCGTAATCCATCCTACCCCACCTTAGCTTCCCTATCAAGATTTTTTTTCAAAAAAAGGTAACCCTTCAGTTATCTGGGGTAAATCAGATGTGAAGAACCTCGTAGGGGCGCGGCTTGCCGCGCCCGTCCTGGGCAGGGCAAGCCCTGCCCCTACACGGCCTCATCGTGCGCCCGCCCCGGATAACTTGAGGGTTACAAGAAAAGTTTGAAAGAGGTCAGGCCCTCAATTAGTCAAGTAAGGAAATGAGCCAAGTTTTGAGGGCTCCGATTCTTCATTGCATTTCCGAAGAAAAATTTAGCTCCAATCCCTTTCCGGTTTCTTGCTTCGCTTGCGCCGGCGTGTTATATATTCCCCATGGTTCCGGCATTAAAAAAGAAGGCGAAAGAGATCCGAGCGCTGGTGCTGGATGTGGACGGGGTGTTAAGCGACGGCCGGATCACTTACGACAGCGCCGGCCGCGAGCTCAAGGCGTTTCACGTCCGCGACGGCGCCGCCATCAAGTGGCTGCAGCGCTTCGGGATCGAGGTGGCGATCATCACCGGCCGGACCAGCGGCCCGGTGCGGGTGCGGGCCCGGGAGCTGGGCATCACCACCGTGATCCAGGGCGCGCTGGATAAGCTGCCGCCGTTTGAAAAGTTTCTCAAGCGGAAGAAGCTCCCGGCTTTAGCCGTGGCCTTCATGGGCGACGACCTGCTCGACCTGCCCATCCTGCGGCGGGTGGGCCTGAGCGCGTGCCCGGCCGACGCGGTGAAAGAAGTGAGGGCGGCGGTGGACCTGGTCACCAGGGCTTGCTCCGGCCGCGGCGCGGTCCGGGAGTTGGCCGAGCTTCTGCTCCAGGCCCGGGGGCACTGGCCCAAGCTGATGGAGCGCTACAACCTGTGAACCCGCAAGCCGCAGTTAAACGAACGCGCCCCTCGCCCTCTCCACGCGGGCGGGAAGGCGCCGGCGCTGGGCGGGCAGGTTCGGCCGCGAGGCTTGGTTTCAGCGTTGGCCGTGGTATTTGAAAGAGAGGTTCACCCGGGCGCGAAAGGCCGTGGCCTTGCCCTTTTCGATCTTGAGGTCAAGTTGGGTGATTTCCGCAATGCGCAGGTCCTTGAGACTCTTGGATGCGGCCTTGACCGCGGACATCGCCGCATCTTCCCAGGATTTCTTGCTGGTCCCTACCACCTCGATGATATGATAGGTA
The DNA here is from genome assembly GCA_001797815.1 of Deltaproteobacteria bacterium RBG_13_61_14. GTDB lineage: Bacteria > RBG-13-61-14 > RBG-13-61-14 > RBG-13-61-14 > RBG-13-61-14 > RBG-13-61-14. The sequence goes on from MGQK01000082.1 coordinate 9,885, forward strand.
CTCTCCTTCGCCATGACTTTCCTCCTTCATAAAAATCGAATTTCAAAGTCGCAATGGTCAAGGCGAAATTAGCATGAGGCATGGAGGAATGCAACCCTTAACCTTTGGGCGCGGGGGTGATCTAAAAGGCGGAGGGCTGGCCAATGGCAGTCCCGCTCAGGACGGGTTGGTCTCCTGGGCCCGGGTTTTGACCGGCCGGCCCAGTTCCTTTTCAATCCAGTGCTCGATGGAATCGAAGTCAAAAACCTTGACCTCGGAAGGGACCTGAGGGAGCGGGATCTCGGCGCGGCCGGCCGCGGCATGGCCCCCGGCCGAGCCGATCTCGCCGAAATGGTTGAAAGCGATCCGGCCGGCGTGGCGGCGGGGATTGCGGGAGCGGAAGATGAGGATCAGCTTGTCTCCGGCGATGATCGCGACGACCGCGAATTCAATCCCGGAGACGCGGATCAAAAAGTCGGCGATGATCACCGCGATGTCCGCGGCCTCCGCCGCGCCCAGGTGGACCACGGCCCGGCGCTTTTTCACGCGCAGGCGGTGCAGGGCCAGGTCCATAAAGTCCAGTTGGCGAAAGGGGATTTCCGACTGGTCAATGGACTGGAGCAGGTGGTAGTTGGCCAGGGGAAAGAGCCGGGAAAAGGCTTCGGCGTCCGCCCGGCCGGTATGGCGCTGGAAGTCGTCGGTATCGGTTTTGATCCCGTAGCAGAGCGCGGTGGCCAGCCGTTCGCTGATCCGCACTTTGGCCGCGGCCAGGTATTCCGCGAGGATGGTGGAGGTCGCTCCGGTCTCGGGCCGGATGTCGGCGAAAAGGTAGGGATACTCTTCGATGAACGGGTGGTGGTCAAAAGCCAGGTGGAAAGTCCAGTCGCGGTAGTCCGGGAACCTGTTGACCTGGGCGTCAAGCAAGGCGATTTTCGTGAAGCGGCTGACGTCCACGCTCTTCACGGATTCCAGGGACAAGCGCAGCAGCTTGACCATGGCCCGGTTTTGCAGGCGCTTGCTCGGCTCGTCGTAGGCGACCGTCACCGATTCCACCCGGCGCAGAAGCAAGGTCCGGAGCGCAAAGGCGCTGGCGATGGAGTCCGGGTCCGGCCGGATCAGGCACAGAATGCGGTCGTTGGGCCTGATCACCCCTTTGAGTTCATCCCACTTGGAAAAGTTACTCATCCCCGTTTTGCGGTGCCGATGCCCTCTTGAATGGCGCAGTTTTTTTCTTGAGTGGTGCGGGTGCCCTCACCCGCACCCCTTACTTCTCCAAAATCACCCGCTTGACTCCGCGCAACTGGCGAAAGACCGATCCTTCGCCCACCTGGCGCAACACCCAATCCACGTCCTCCACCCAGGTGCCGGCCGCCGCGGTCACCCCGTGCGCGAACAAGACCGGAGAGAGCGGCGTGCTCGGCCCCAGGACCACCACCTCTTTGCCCCGCGCCAGCTCCAGGATGCCGTCCAGGGAGTGGTTGGCAAACGCCGAGCCGGTCACCACCACGATGTCCGAATTCGGGATCACCCGCTCCGCCGCGGCCGCGGGCAGATCGCCCTCGCGCGGGTCTTGTTCCAAAATCCAGCATTGGCGCGCCACCGGCGCTAAAGCCTGGGCAAACGGGAAATGGCCGACCAGGGCCAGGTTGCGGTCTTCCACCCTGGCCCGGAGGTAGTCCAGCCCGTTTTGTTCGCGCAGCCGCTCCTTGGGAAGCGGCAGGCCCGCGTTCAGCGCGGCCAGGCCCAGGCTCGCCTCCAGCGGCCGCTTCGAGAGCACCAGCCGCGCCAGCTCCGCGACCGGCCTTCCCGCATAAGTCCCGCAATCAGCCGCCGCGGGTTCCTGGTGCTGGTGGCGGGGCGGAAGCAGGGTGGTGACCAGCCCGGCGCGCGAGCCGGCCGCCACCGCGGTCAGGAACGGACCCACCGCCACCCGGTCCGCGGCCGCGTCGGTGCGAAGGGCGGCGAGCAGATCGAGAAGGATGTTCATGGTTCCCTCAGCTTACGAAATGGACCGGCCGGCCGCAAGCGCCGCAGTTCGAGCCTTTCAGTTGCTCGACCTTCACCGAGTAACCCCGCCGGCGGACCAGCTTGGCTCCGCAAAGGGGGCAGTCCGTGTCCTGCCCGATCTCCAACTGGATGTTGCCCACGTAAACGTAGGTCATTTTTTCCTTGGCGATCTCGTAGGCCCGATGCAGGCGCTCTTCCGGCGTGGCCGGCCGGTCCATCTTGAACATGGGATGGTAGCGGGAAAAATGGAGCGGGATGTCTTTGTTCACCGAGGCTAGGTAGTCCACCAGGTCCCGGAGCTCCTCGTCCGAGTCGTTCAGCCCGGTGATGAGCAGGTTGGTGACTTCCACCAGGCAGCTCTGCTGCGCCCGCTCAATGGTCCGCTGCACCGGCGCCAGCCGCGCCTTGGAATACTTCTTGTAAAACTCGTCGCGGATGCTCTTCAGGTCAATGTTCATCGCGTCCACCAAGGGCAGCAACTCCTCGAACGGCTCCGGGTTGTAAAAGCCGTTGGTAACTAATACATTTTTGTAACCCGCGGCGTGGATCAGCTTGGCCGTGTCCAACACGAACTCGTAGGAGATGTAAGGCTCGTTGTAGGTGTAGGACAGGCCCACGGTGTCCTCGCGGCGCGCGGCCCGGAGCAGGTCTTCCGGCGCCACCACCTCGGTCGCCACCGCGTCGGTGACCAGGTGGTAGTTCTGGCAAAAGACGCAGCCCAGGTTGCAGCCGATCGTGCCCACCGACAGGATCATGCTGCCGGGGAAGAAGTGGTAGAGCGGCTTTTTCTCCATGGGGTCGAGCGACAGCGCCGAGATCTCGCCATAGCGATGGGCATAGAGAATCCCTCCCACGTTCTTCCGGTTCAGGCAGATCCCGACCTGGCCCGGCTTGAGCGTGCAGGACTGGGGGCAAAGCCGGCATTGCACCAGCTCGTCCTCTTTCTTGAGCCAATGACTTGCCTCGCGCATGGCTCTGGTCCTCGCAAGCGAAGAGCGGCGCCGGATGCTCATCACCCGGAATAGGCCACCCG
>MGQK01000082.1:12941-13033 GCA_001797815.1 Deltaproteobacteria bacterium RBG_13_61_14
CTTCCACCTCGGTCACCCGCGCCAGCGACGGGCCTTGCCCGCACCAGGCGATCAACTGCTCGATCTGGTCGCGCTCGCCCTCGGCCACCACC
>MGQK01000082.1:13057-20432 GCA_001797815.1 Deltaproteobacteria bacterium RBG_13_61_14
AAATTGCGGACAATTTATACTTGCTTTTTCTATTGGCTTCAAAGTAAACTGAATTCCATGTCAGCCCACGTGAAAACCCACCGAGGCACTCCTCTCTCCGAAAAGGTCATTTTTGCCATCGCTCTCATTTTGCTGACCGGATTCCAACTTCAATACCTGAGCAAAGAAAAGAAAGAAAAGGGCGAGTCGCTGGCCATCCGGACCGGTGAAAAGGTCCAGGATTTTGAACTTTCTCTCTTGGACACGGATACGGTTACCCATTTATCTCAGCTCTGCGCCGAGAAGCCGGTCTTGCTCCTGTTCATGATGCAAGGCTGCCAGCCTTGTGAGATGCAGTTGAATAACTTGAGCCGGGAAGTAACGGCTGAAGATAAATTTCAAGTGGTGCTGGTGACCTCGGATTCCGAGACATGGATTCGAAAAGAAGTTAAAAAACGTAAACTGACATTTCCGGTAATCCTGGACAAGGATCGAGCTCTCACTAATACCTTCCGGGTCCATGCTTATCCGACCACGGTTTTGCTCGGACAAGACCGCACCATGCTCTCTTTCCGCATTGGTTACGACCCGTCGTTGATTTTCGTTGTGAAAATGGGACTGGAAGACAAGGAATTGCGCCGTGATTCGGATTGAGGGACTGATTAAGGACTACCGGGTCGGCTTTACCCGCGAGCCCAAGCGCGCCCTCTCGGGATTGGACTTCCAGCTGGATCCTGGTGAGAGTGTAGCTTTGCTCGGTCCAAACGGAGCAGGCAAGACCACCATCCTGCGCATCCTTTTCAGCCTGATCGAGGCCACGGCCGGAACTCTCATGGTTTTTGGCATGCCCCATGACGAACACGAATGGCGAAAACGCGCAGGATTCCTTTCCGAGTTTTTCAAGCCACCGGTATTCTATACCGGCAGGGGTTTCCTCCGATTGATCGGCCGGCTTCAAGGAATGGCCGATAACTTACTGGAAGCCAGAATCCAGGAATTGGCCGAAACGCTTGGGCTCACCGATGTCCTGGCCCATCGCATCGGCCGTTACTCGCGGGGCATGATGCAAAAGATCGGCCTGGCTCAGGCCTTGGTCAATGATCCGGATCTTTTAGTCTTAGACGAGCCGACCGCCAACCTCGATGCCGTCGCCCGCAAGCGCCTGCGCGACTATCTGGCCGCTCGCAAGGAGCGCGGTAAATCGCTCTTGATTTCTTCACACGTGCTTTCCGAGGTCGAGGGATTGACCGACCGGGTGGTGTTCTTATTGGATGGAAAGATTCGGGAACAGACCAGCATGCGCGACCTGCTCCATCCCACGGAAAAATACGAGATCCATTTCCGACTGCCGCCGGGGACGAAGGCGGATGGCTGGCCCGGGCCGGATAGCGTTCTCCATCCGCCATCCCATCCCGGAGAGCCGGAGCAAATGGAAGTAGAAGGTGAGGCGGCTAAAGATCAAGCGGTGCAGAAGATTGTGGCGCTGGGCGGGCAAATCCTGCAAGTAAGCCGCAAACAACGCAGCCTGGAACAGCAGTTTTTAGAATGGGTTGGGGCAGCCCGGCCATGAACGACGTCCGGCTGATGGGCTACTTCTTCCGCCGCCTCCTCTTCCAGAAACTCCTCTGGGCGTTTTTAGCTGTGTTTGCGATCACCACCTTTTTTTCTATTTTCTCTTTTGCGATGACCCTGTTCTTTACCCGAGATGCTTCTGCCGAAAACCGGGAAATGATTCTTGGATTCGGGCTTATTACCACAGAATCTGCAATTTCGTTTCACGGTGCACTCTTGGCTCTGGTTCTGGCCGGATTCGCCGCCGCGGCATTGAAATCCCCGGACTTGGAACCCATCTTGTCGAAATCTACAACACGGGAACAGCTTTTTGGAACAGCGATCTTTGCCCACTTTATTCCCGTTGTGGTGTATTGGCTCTGCTTCTATTTGTTCTTTATTTATTATATTCGCTATTTTGGACTGACTATTTCCGAGGTAATTATTTATGGGATTTTCATGCGTCTGGTAATGTTCTCGATCCTTTATTTCGGAGCGGCTTTCCTCGGAACTTCTTTATCTTTGGGTCTTGCTTTTGCTCTCGTGTTTATTCTGATCGTATATGCCCAAGTGGCCCCGATGCTGCTTTCGTTTCGTTCCATGGATCAGATCTACCAGTTTTGGATCAAGGTCGTTCTCTTTTTTATTCCGGACTTGAGCCAACTGGATTTGCTCATGAAATCTTTCCGCACGAATATTGAAAGCGATTGGAGCGCCATCGCGGGTTCGATTATCTACGGCTTCCTCTGGTGCTTGGCGCTGGTTATGGCGGCCTTGATGGTTTATCGGAGGAAAGAGTTTCAGGCTATGTAATTTTGCCCTTCGCCATCAGGAGTTGATCTCTCCTTGTCTTATTTCAATCCGTAGGCTTTAAGAAATTTTTCCAGGTTCCAGTCCACGGCCAGCTCCATCAGGCGGCCTTGCTTATCGGCGAAGATCAGCTTGCGGTGCTCAAGTCCGTGATAGAAGAGGTCGCGGGTGATGGCGACATCGTCCCGGCAGTATCGCTCCACCAGGTCCATCCGGCCCTCTTTCACCCAGCGGAGCGACTGGAGCCCGTCCGCGGTCTTGCGCCTGCCCAGCGTCTTTTCGGCCAGGTGGCCCAGGCTGAGGCGGTAATTCAAGCGGCGAAAGACGTCCACCAGCATGTCGAAAGTCGGGAGCTTGCGGAGGTCAAAGGCGGTGTAAGCGCGGAGCACGAGGTAATCGAAGCTCAGCAGGTTGAAACCCACTACCAGGTCGGCCTGGCGAAGCTTGGTCACCAGCGCCCCCGCCTCTTTCTCGAAGAACGAGTGCATCTCCTGGTCCACGCTGTCCCAGACCACGCCCACGGCCAGGCCCATCAGTTCGGTGTTGTTCCAGCCGCCCACCTCCTCGGCCCCCCGCAAGGTCTCGAGATCAAACACCATGATCCGCGGACCCTGGGTCTCTTCTTTCGCCACCGGCAATGCCTCGATCCGGAGCGGCGGCTCTTCCTCGATCGGACCCGCCGGCGCCACCAGCTCCGGCGCTAACCCCAACAGCATCTTGAGCACCGCGACTGCCGCTTGTTTATCCAGGGGCACGTTGCCGCTTCCGCACTTGCTCGAATGCACGCAGCCCGGGCAGCCGTCCTCGCACTCGCAGGTCTCCACCACCTCCAGGGTCTTCCGCAACAGCTCTTCGATCACCTCGAAGCAGCGCTCCGCCAGCCCGATGCCGCCCGGATAACCGTCGTAAATGAAGATCGCGCTTTTCTTCACCTGCTCGTGGAACGGGGTGGAGATGCCGCCCACGTCGTCGCGGTCGCAGAGCGCGAACAGCGGGAAAAGCCCGATGGCCGCGTGCTCGACCGCGTGGATGCCGCCCATGAAGTCGCGGCCCAGCCGCTTGATGGCATGGGGCACAAAGTCCTCGAGCTCGATCCACAGGCCCACGGTTTCAAAAATGAATGGCGGCAAATCCAGCTCGTGCACCGAGAGCCGCTCCTGGCCGGAGATGCGGCGCTTCTCGTAGCCCTGGATCCATTCCGTGACCTTGAGCTCGCCCAGCCGGACCACGAAGGTTTTGACCGGCTTGCTTGCCCGGACTTTCAGGATCTCGGTTTCTTTCTCGGACCGGGGCCGGGTGTAGTAGTTGACCGTGACCGGCCGGGCAAAGACGTTCTTGCGGCCCAGGTCCATGCGCATCACCTGGTATTGCTGAGCGCGGTGCAAATAGATCGCGCCCTGGTGGCCCTCGGTAAAGGCGCGCTTGCCGTCGAGTGAGCCGATCACCCGCGGCTTCTTGCCCTCGGGCAAGGGCTTCATCGGCTCCTCAAAGATGGTCCAGGCCTCGCCGATCCCGCGCAGGCTCACCTCCCGCTGCGGATAGCGCCGCCGGCTGTGCCAGGTCGCCTCGTCCACCGACTTGAGCAGCCGGTTCTCCTGCAGGAGCTCGCGCAGGGCCTCGGCTGAGCTGGCTTGTAAAAAGTGAGGGTCGTCCGCGGACAGGGGCAGCTCGGCCGCGGCGCAGACCAGGTGCTCTTTCAAAATGGGAAGGTTCTTCGGGTCCACCACCGCGGCTTCGTAGGAGCTTTGGAAAAAAGCTTCCGGGTGCTTCATGAAATACTGGTCGAGCGCGTCGGGCTGGGCGAGCAGCACGATCAGCGATTCCCGGTCCTGCCGGCCCACCCGGCCGCCGCGCTGCCAGGTGGTGGTGATGGTGCCGGGGTAGCCGCAGAGCAGGCACACGTCCAGTCCGCCGATGTCAATGCCCATTTCCAGGGCCGAGGTGCTGACCACGCCCTTGAGCTCGCCGGTAAAGAGCTTCTGCTCGATCTCCCGCCGCTCCTCGGGCAGGTAGCCGGCCCGGTAGGCGCTGATGGCGCGGCGCAGGTCCGGCCGCGATTGGGTCACCCAGGTGTAGATCAGCTCGGTCACCTTGCGCGCCTTGGTGAAGCAGATGGTCTTGAAGTCCTGGTCCACGGCCAGCCGGAGCAGACGCGCGGCCGCGGTGCTGGTGCTGAGCTGCATGGGGTTGACGAACAGGAAGTGGCGGCCGGCGGCCGGAGCGCCGCTCCGGTCCTTCACGGTGAAGGGCCGGCCGGCCAGACGCTCGGCCAGTTCGCCCGGGTTCTGGATGGTGGCGGAGCAGGCGATGATTTGCGGCCGGCTGCCATACAGTTCAGCAATGCGGAAGAGCCGGCGCAGCACCTGGACGATGTGCGAGCCGAACACGCCCTTGTAGGTGTGGAGTTCGTCGAGCACCAGGAAGCGGAGCGAGCGGAAGAAGGCTTCCCAGTTGGCGTGGTAGGGCAGGATGGCGGCGTGGACCATATCCGGGTTGGAGAGCACCACGGCCGGCGGGTTGAGGGTGATCTTCTTGCGGCGGTGCGGGGGCGTGTCCCCGTCGTAGATTTCGGCTCTGATGGGGTCAGGTCTTGACATTTGACATTCAGCCGCCTCGACCAAAGCGCGGAAGGCTTTGATTTGGTCCTGCTCCAGGGCCTTGATCGGGAAGAGGTAGAGGGCATGGGCCGAAGGATCGTCGAGCCGGCGCTGGATCACGGGCAGGTTGTAGCAAAGCGTCTTGCCCGAAGCCGTAGGCGTGACCACCACCACGTTCTCGCCGGCGAGCGCGGCGGTGACGGCCTCGGCCTGGTGGGTGTAGAGCCGGTCAATGCCTTGAGAAGCGAGCGCTTGCTGAAGGATGGGCGATAGGGTAGGGGGCCACTCGGCCCATTGGGGTTTTCGCTCGGGGATTTCCTGGTGATGGACGACCTGGCCTTTGAAGTCGGGATCGGCTTTGATGGCGGCGATGTAGTCGCGGAGGTTCACTAGGGCCATTATAACCGGGAGTGAAGAATTTTCCAGCGAAGTGCGGGTGGGGGCACCCACGCCCCTAAAGTCCGCGACCGAAGCGCGGTCGCCTCTGTAACACGAGCCGGCTAAGGTAAAGTCACTTCTTGATATTGCGCGTAAGCTTCGGGCGGGTGGGGCGGGGTGCCATCTGCTTTCAGGCCTTGGAGGTGAAAGACAATCGCGGCCCGAATGTTCTTCTCCACTTCTTTTCGAGTCTTGCCCGTGGCAACGCATCCCGGCAGATCCGGAACGTAAGCGGAATAATTCCGGGGACCTTTTTCCACCACAAACAGGTATTTCATTTTAAATCCTCCCTCGAGAGGCCGGCCTGTTTCAGAATACTATTCAAGGTGCCGGGCATCAAGTCATCTCCCGGATGGCCGGCGATGGTAACCCGGCCCGGCTTGGAGGAATGCTTATACTGACGGTGGCTTCCCCGGGGAAATTCGGGGACACCTTACTAATTTTAATCTATCGAGATTAAGGGTCAAGCGGGGCAGGGAGGGATGAGGAGACTTGCCTTGGGAATGACCAGCCTGATCTGCCTCTTTGGATTCTTGGGAATAGAACATTTTCAGGGTCCGGCCCCGTCCTGCGGGAGGATGGTCAAAGGGCATAGATCTCTTTTCGATGGCCGACGGCATGGATCACCATCACATCTTTTTCTATTGCGTAGATAACCCGCCAATCCCCGACTCTGATCTTATAAGTGCCGCTCAATTCCCCGGCTAAAGGTTCCGGGACCAGATGGTCGAAATGCCGGGAGACCAGCTTATTTTTTTGAGGACGCGCCGTTGGATGAAGGAATCCAGTTTTTCGAGGTCCGCCAGGGCATCCTCGGTCCATTCGACTCTAGCCAAGTCTTTTCACGACCTCCTGATGAGAAGTCATTTTCGAACTTTTCTTCAGTATGGATTCCAGTTTCTTTCTAAAGGCAGGTTTCAAGGCCAGACCCGCATCCGGGTCGCCGAGGATTTCCACCACCTTGTGCTCGATGAACTGCTCCAACTCATCCACAGTCATCTCTTTAATTTTAGCCATAGAACGCCTCCGTAAATTTCCAGGCCATTTTACTAATTATGATCTTATCGAGATTAAGGGTCAAGCCGATGTTCAGGTTCAAGGTCTCAAGCCTCTCGCCTCATGCCTCGGGCCTATCTCGGACACGTTCCCGGGGTCGGTTATCAGATATAGCCCAGATCCCGCAGCCGCTCCTTGATTTTCTCTTCCTCTGCGGGAGCGTAATCCCCGACCTCGCCGGTCGAGGGGATGTAGCCCATCAGCTCCAGCGTCCGGATGATCTTGGCTACGCTCTGGTCCACGGTCTCCTTGTCCGACTCGATCACGATCTCCGGCTTCTCCGGCGGCTCGTAAGGGTCGTCCACCCCGGTAAAGCCTTTGATCTCGCCCCGCAGCGCCTTCTCATACATGCCCTTGGGGTCGCGCTTCTTGAGCACTTCGATCGGGCAGCGGCAATAGACCTCGACAAAGCGGCCGATCATTTTGCGGTTCTCGTCCCGGATCGCCTGGTAAGGCGAGATCGCCGCGCCGATGGCCACCACGTCGTTGCGGGTGAGGATGTGGCAGACCCAGCCGATGCGGCGGATGTTGGTGTCGCGGTCTTCCTTGGAAAAGCCCAGGCCCTTGCTCAGGTTGGTGCGGACCACGTCGCCGTCCAGCACCTCCACCTTCATTCCCCGCTCCAGGAAGATCTCCTCGCAGCGGTTGGCCAAAGTGGTCTTGCCCGCGCCGGAAAGACCCGTGAACCACAGCGTAAATCCTTTCATCTTCTCCTCCTTAGTGGCACAGATTTTCAATCTGTGGCAGTAGGGGCAAGGCATGCCTTGCCCCTACCAGATCATTTTATCAGAGATCGCCCGATCATGTCCCCCGGCACCGGCACGCCGAAATAAGTCAAAATCGAAGGCGCAACATCGTAAATGCTGAACTGTTTCTTCGGTTCGACAAATCTTTCGCGCGGCAGGTTCCAAATAAAAATCCCTTCCTCGGCGTGGTTGGCGTCG
>MGQK01000082.1:20452-28348 GCA_001797815.1 Deltaproteobacteria bacterium RBG_13_61_14
CTCGTAGTCCGCCCTGGGGATCAGGCCCTGCGGTTCGCGGCCCTGGACGTTGAAGAAGATGCGGGAGTAGTAGCCGCCCTCGCCCCAGGCCTTGGTGCCGGACCAGTCGAGCATGTTGATCTTGAAGCGGGCGGGCTTTTGCGGCTTGTCCTTGAACTTGAGCCAGCCCTTTTTTTCCAACCACTCGTTGACGCAGATCGCGCCGGCCATGGTCTTGGCGCCGTGGTCCGAGACCACCATCACCGAAGTATCCCGGTCCACCGCTTCCAGGAGCTTGCCGATTTCCTTATCCAAAAATACATAGTAGTCGTGAATGGCGCTCTCGTATTTGTTGCCCGGCTCATAGAGCCGGTGCGACGGGTCGCAGTAGCGCCAGAAGGCGTGGTGGATGCGGTCAATGCCCATCTCCACCAGCATGGCGAAAGGCCACTCGTCCTTGGTATAAAAATGGCGGAAGGCCTTGAAGCGGGCCTCGGTCATCTCGTAGATCTGGCGCAAGAGCGTGTCCTTGTCGTCGGTGCGGAACTCCTCCACGTCAATGATGTAATTGCCCCCGGCGGCCTGGTCCAGCTCGGCCTTGATATCTTTCGGATGAGTGTAATCGGCGTTTTTGTCCGGGGTGAGGAAGCAGCCGACCATGATGCCGTTCATGGGCTTGGGCGGATAGGTCTGGGGCACACCGAAGATGAGGCAAGGGAGCCGCTTGCGGTTCAAGTAGTTCCAGACCGTCTTTTCTTTGACATAGGCGGCGTTGGCGAAGTAAAGGTCTTCATAGCCCCAGCTGGAGCGGTTGCGGAAGCCGTAGAAGCCGAGTTGGCCGGGGTCCTTGGAGGTCATCATCGAGGTCCAGGCCGGGACGGTGATGGGCGGGATGGTGGAGAAGAGCCGGGCGGAGACGCCCTGGTCCATCAAAGCTTTGAGGTTAGGCAGGTGATCGCGCCAGGCATCGAACACGAACTGGGGCGTGGCGCAATCCAGACCGATGACCAACAATTTTTGCATCGTAAAACCTCATCCGGTTTTATGCCGGGGTTTACTTTCTGCCTTTCCAATTCCGCATGGAGCGGTTGACGCCGAGGAGGTCCGAGAACAAGTCCAGGATGGGTTGAGCCGTGATGGCTTTGAGGAGGGGCATGGCCTTGACCGAGGCCGGCTCCAAGACCCATACCTTGTCCTTTTTCACCGCCTGGTAAATTTTCCGGACCATGACCTCGGGCGGGATGAACGGCGAGAACAAGGGCGGCTTCACGCCTTCGAACATCCCGGTGGCGACGTAGCTGGGGCAGACGATGGTGAGCTTGATATCCTTGAGCCCGGCCCGCCGCAGCTCCAGCCGCAGCGCCTCGGAAAAGCCGACCACTCCGAACTTGCTGGCGCAGTAAGCGGTCAGGTCCGGCACGCCCATCAGCCCCGCGGCCGAGGCCAGGTTGACGATATGGCCGGCCCGCTTTTTCACCAGGTCGGGCAGAAAGGCGCGGGTGACCCAAAAGTAGGCGACGAGGTTGACCTGGAGGGTGCGCTCCATTGATTCTTCCGGCACTTGCAGGAACTCGCCGCCGAAGACCACGCCGGCGTTGTTGACCAGCACGTCCACCGGACCGACTTCCTTGCGGACCTGGTCCGCCCGCTCGTGCACCTGAGTGCGGTTGGTGATGTCGCAGAGGTAGGGATGAACCTCAGCTCCGCTTTTTCTCAGTTCCGCGGTCGTCTTTTCCAACTCCGCCGCGTTCAGGTCCCAGAGCACCAGGCGGGCGCCGTCGCCGGCAAAAAGCCCGGCCAGGCCTTTGCCCATGCCCATGGCCGCGCCGGTGATCAGGACCACTTTCCTCTTGACGTCTTTCATCTTCACACTACCTCGTCCAGGTTGAATGGAGCACTACCTGCGGTTCCTCTCCCTCGGCTAAGGTTTTTTATCCTATCACATTGCTGCGGGAGCGGCAATCTTTAAGAGCAGGCGAGCAGGCGAGCAGGCGGAGAGGTTCGGTTGGAGGGAAGCGATGAAGCGACCTAGTTGCGGGGCGCCACCAGGTCCTGGTAAACCCGGGGCAGACAGGCGAGCCCGGTGAGGCCGCGGAGCACGATGAAACAGAACGACCAGAGCAGGGTAAAGGCCAGGACGGCGGCCGGCGGGGCCAGGTCCTGGAAGAACCACAGCCAGGCGGCCTGGGTGGTGCCGAGGTGCAAGACGGTGATCGGGATCGAGCCGATCAGGTAGATGAGGGGCAGGTAAGTGAGGATATGGGTCAGCGAGACTTCCACCCCCAGGGCCTTGAGTCCGAGCCAGTTAGCGAAGATGTCGAAGCCGTAAATGAAGAGCTTGAGCAGGAAGATGAGGCCGAAATGCCGGGGCTGAAGCCGGTCAAAGACGAGAAAGGGGCCGCGGAAGAGGAGCCAGCGGACGAGCGGGGCCTTGGGCTTGCGGATCCAGATCCAGATCTGGGAGAGGAGCACGGCCAGGGTGATCAGGGTAAAGCGGACCAGGTCGCCTTCGGGCCGCAGGGTGAAAAAGTCGGTGAGGCGGACTTCGGGAAGAAAAAACAGCACCCCGGTGGCGCTGAGCAGAATGAGCAGGAACAGGTCCATGAACATGATGAAGAAGATGGTGCTGGTGGCTTCGCCGGCCGGGACGTGCTTGGCGCGGGCGAGCCAGTAGCCGACCCCGCCCTGGCCGACGAAGAAATTGATCAGGCCCAGGATGTAGCTGGCGCCCCGGGCGAACAGCACTTCACGGAAGCGGACCTCGGCGGCCAGCCACTTGAAGGCCAGGTAATGGACCCAGACATCGGCGAGGAAATAAGCGATATAGTTGCTCAAGACGACGGGGACCAGAATCTGGAGGCGGACCAGCTTGAGCGCGGACCAGACCTGGCTGAAAGGCACCTGGCGGAAGATGTAATAGAAGATGAGGCCGGTCGCCAACCAGGGCAGGAGGCTGCGCAGGGTTTTCCAGGCCTTCCTGCTTGGGGCCGGCGCGGCCGGCTTGGCCGCCGGGTCGGCCGGGGCAAAAGGCTGGTCAGACATAGGATTTTTCCAGGTCTCTAAATGATCTCGTCCAGGTTCTCCCGGATCTTTTCCACCGCATCGGCAATCTGGTCCATGTCCTGATGGTTGGCGAGCAGGATGCGGTGGTGCATACAGACCGAGGTTTCCCGATAGGCCTGCTCGCACTCGGGCAACTGGAAACGGGCCGGGTTGATCCGGCGCCAGTGCTTTTCGCTCAGGCGGTAGCGCTTCTTGGTCAGCGGCCGGTAGAGACTGCAATCATTGAGCGGCTGGTAGCAGGCCTCCACCCCGCCCGCTCCCAGACAAAGCTCCGCGTTGAGCGCCTCCCGGAACCTGGCGACGGGCAGGCCCTTGAACTTGCGGGCGTCGTAACGGAAAGCGAAGTTGAAATAGGATTGCAGATCGGTCCTGGAGTCGCGTTTCATCGGGTAAATCCCGGGGATTTGGGCAAGCCGCGCGTTCAAGTAGATGGCATTGCGGTCGCGGAGCCGCACCTGGGCCGGGAGCCGGCGGAGCTGCTCGAGCAACACCGCGGCCTGGAACTCGGTGATCCGGTAGTTGCCGGACTGGATAAGGTCTCCCTCGACCCCGTATTGTCCGGCCCCTTTATCGGCCTTGCCCAAAAGTTTGGGCGCCGGCCGGCGGCCGCAGTTGCGGAGCGCGTCGAGCCGGGTGAAGAGGTTGGCGTCGGAGGTGGTAAGGATGCCGCCCTCCCCCGCGGTGAGCACCTTGCTCAGTTGCAGGGAGAAGGACCCGATGTCGCCCAGGCTGCCCACCTGCTTTCCGTTCCAGATCGAGCCGTGCTGGTGCGCGCAGTCCTCGATTACGAAAAGCTTGTGTTTCCGGGCAAGGCGATGGACCGCGTCCATGTCCGCGATGCAGCCGTAGAGGTGGACCGGGATGATTGCCCGGGTCCGAGGAGTGATGGCCTTCTCCACTTCCTCCGGGTCCAGGCACCAGGTGTTCGGGTCCACGTCCACCAGGATGGGCACCGCGTTCACGTCCAGCACCGCCCCGGCCGTGGCCTGCCAGGTCAGGCCGGGTAAAATCACTTCATCGCCGAAGCCGATGTCGAGCGCCTCCAGGGCCAGTTGCAGGCTGATCGTGCCGTTCGCCACCAGGAGCGCGTAGCCGGCGCCCACAAATGCTTTGAAGCGGCGGTTGAACTCTTGTTCCTTGGGTCCGTTGTAAGACCAGACCCGGCTCCGCACCACCTGCAAAAGCTGTTTTTCCTCCCGCTGGTTAAAAACCGGCCAGACCGGCCAGGGCCGTTTCTTGACCTCCCGCACGGGCTTGCCGCCCCGGATCGCCAAACGCGCCATTGCTGCCTCCTTCTGCCAAGATCACACCCGAAGAGAAAAAGAGCGGGTGGAAGAATAGACTCGGTCAATCGTTTGATTAAGTTTCAGGAAAAAGCGCCGTCATTGCAGAAACTTTGCGATTCGTGTTATTCTTGCGTGAGCATTTTAGCCGAGGTTGCGGAGGCAGGCAAGCAAAATAGTTTTTGCTTGAGGAGGGATGCATGGTGATGCCATCGGTCTACCGCATGCTGGGTGTGGTCATTTTTTTTATGGTCGTGCTCCTGCTGGTGTTGCCCCTGAGCCTCCTCTATTTCATCACCCACAAACCTTTCCCCCAGATCAAGGGCGAGATCCTTCTCTCGGGCCTGGAGAGGCCGGTGCGGGTGTTGCGGGATAGCTGGGGCGTGCCCCATCTCTTCGCCCAAAACGAAAAGGACCTCTTCCTGGCGGCCGGCTATGTCCAGGCCCAGGACCGGCTCTTCCAGATGGACCTCAACCGCCGGGCGGCGACCGGCCGCCTGGCCGAGATTTTCGGGGATATTCCCGAGGTGGTGGACGCGGATCGTTTCAGCCGCACCCTGGGTCTCGCCCGGGAAGCCGAAAAGGGCTATGCCCAGCTTCCGCCTCCCAGCCGGGAGTTGCTGGACGCTTACGCCGCCGGGGTGAACCGGTTCATCCGCGAGCGCATGAACAACCTGCCGCTGGAGTTCAAGCTCCTGGGTTATCAGCCGCCGGAGTGGACCGGGAAGGATACACTCGCCCTGGCCAAGCTGATCGGCTGGGGCCTGTGCGAGAACTGGAGCCTGGAGTTGATCCGCTATGGCTTGGCCCGCGAGCGGGGGGAAGCGGTGATGTGGCAGATTCTGCCCCGGCACCGGGACTTTGGCCCTTACATCATTGACCCGGGGATCAAGAAGTATCCGGGCCGTTTGGGGAGCCTGATGCCCCTGCCGGTCAAGAGTGCGGCCCTCTCCGGCCCGGCCATTGCCAAGCTGGTTCGGATGGATCAGGGCCTGCGCCGTTTTGTAAATGGTTCCAGCCTGGCGCGGCTCGCCTCCAACAGTTGGGTGGTGGACGGCAAGCACAGCGCTTCGGGCAAGCCGATCCTGTGCAACGACCCGCACCTGGAGTTGACCATCCCCGCGGTCTGGTATGAGATGCACCTGGTGTGTCCGGATTACGACGTGATCGGGGTGGTCTTTCCCGGAACGCCCATGGTGGTGCTCGGCCACACCCAAAAGATCGCCTGGGGCGCAACCACCACCACCGCGGACATGGAAGATTTCTATATTGAGAAAGTGCACCCGGACAATCCCAACCAATACCTGGACCAGGGACAATGGAAGGATTTCCAGGTGGTAACCGAGCGCATTCAGATCAAGCCGAAAAAGCCCGGGGCCCGGGACCACCTGGACCTGCCGGTGCGCATCTCCCGCCACGGGCCGGTGCTGAATGACGTGGTGGAAGAGAAGGCAGCGGCCGGCGAGGCGCTGGCGCTGCGCTGGGCCGGCCAGGATTTCTCGGACCCGATCGCCGCCTTTGCCGACGTGGCCCGGGCCAAAAACTGGGACGAGTTCCGCCTCTCCATCCAGAAGCTGGGCTACCCGGTCCAAAACTGGATTTACGCCGACGCCGGGCACATCGGCTACATCGCCGCCGGCTACTTCCCGATCCGGCCGGCCGGCCATGACGGCACCGCCCCGGTCCCGGGCTTCGAAGGCGAATACGATTGGCAGGGTTTCGTGCCGCTCGACCAGCTTCCCCAACTCCTCGATCCGTCCAACGGCGTCATCGTCACCGCCAACAACAAGGTGATGCCGGCGGAGGCAGCGCCTTATGTGATCAGCTACAATTACTCGCCGCCCTACCGCGCCGAGCGGATTCATGAACTCCTTGCCGCCCGGCCCCAATTAACCGTGGCGGATATGAAGCGGATCCAGATGGACGTTTTTTCCAAGCAAGCCGAGCGCCTCATGCCCGTATTTTTAAAAGCGCTGGAGCCGGCCGCGGCCAAGCAACACGAACTCGAGCTGGCGCTCCGCCAGCTCCGCGACTGGAAATTCGAGATGTCGGCGGATGACCCGGCGCCCTTGCTCTTCTTCGAGACCTATCGCCGGGTCTTTGCCAAAACCTTTGCGGACGAGATGAGTCCCGAGCTTTTCCAGCCCTTCCAGCGTTCAGAATATTCCTATAATGGGTTCGACAACCTCTTGGAAGAGGGCAACTCCCCTTTGTTCGATGACCGGCGCACGCCCGCGAAGGAAACCCGGGACCAGTTGCTTGCCCAGGCTTTTCAAGAAGTGATCGCGGACGGCCAGAAGCGGTTCGGCCCGCGCATGTCCACCTGGAGCTGGGGCAGGATCCATACCCTGACCCTGAACCATCCGCTGGCCGGGGAGAGGCCGCTCAAGCCGCTGGCCGACCTGTTCCATGTCAACCTGGGTCCTTTCCCCATGCCCGGCGGCTGGAACACGGTCAACAACGAGTTTTATTCCTATGCGCGCGACGTCTTCCAGGTCAAGGTCGGACCCAGCCTGCGCCATATCGTGGACTTTGCCGCGGTGCCGGGCGCCCAGATGGTCTATTCCGGCGGCCAGTCCGGCCTGCCGTTTAACCGCCATTGGGCGGACCAGACTTTGCTCTGGCTCCGGGGCGATTATCATCCGATGTGGATGGAGGAAGCGACCATCCGCGAGCACCTGGAGGGCGAATTGGTCCTGGCGCCTCCAGAGGGGAGACCCTGAACCTTGGTAGCCTCCCGCAAGATCTGGGCCTTTGGCAGCGGCAAAGGCGGCACCGGCAAGAGCGTGATCTGCGCCAGTATCGGCGCTTACCTGGCCCAGGTGGGCTTGCGGGTGGTGCTGGTGGACGCCGACCTGGGCGGGGCCAACCTCCACACCTGCCTGGGCCTGGAAACGCCCATCCGCAACCTGGCCGAGTTCATCCACCGCCGGGAGGAAAACCTGGAAAAACTCCTCCTGCCCACCGCCTACCCCCTGCTCCAACTCCTGCCCGGCACCCAATACAGCCACGACGCCTCGACCATCCGCTTCCAGCAGCAGCGCCGGCTGTTGCGCGCGCTCAACCATCTGGAAGCGGACCTGCTCATCCTCGACATCGGCGCCGGCAGCTCGGCCGTGACCATGGACTTTTTCCTGGCCGCGGACCCGGGCGTGCTCATCCTGACCCCCGAGCCGACCGCGGTGGAAAACATCCACCAGATGCTGCGCCAACTCCTGTTCCGCAAGTTGCGCTCGCTCCATGACTACCACCGCTTCCGCACCCTCTTGAACGGGCTCTGGGAAACCCAGCAGCCCAGCCTGCGCATGCCCTGGGATTTCTTCCAGATGGTGGAGCAGAAATCTCCGGATATTGCCGGCCGGCTGCGCGCGCACCTGCGGGGTTTCCGCCCCGGCCTGATCGTGAACCAGGTCCGGACCGAGGAGGACCGCGAATTGGGCCGGGCGCTCAAGACGGTCTGCCAGCGTCATTTCGGGGTGGAAGCGGATTTCCTGGGCGCGGTGGAATACGACGATGCCGTCTGGCAGTCGGTGCGCCAGCGTCAGCCCTTGCTCCCGGCTTTCCCCCATTC
>MGQK01000082.1:28396-28689 GCA_001797815.1 Deltaproteobacteria bacterium RBG_13_61_14
CGCCCGCCAGCGCGGCGCTTGAACCCGAGGGAGCATGAACCCCTTCGCCGGTTACAACTACTACCAGATCCTGGAGCTGTCCCGCGGCGCCAGCCCGGAGGAAATCGCCTTTGCCTATCAGCGCATGCGCCAGATTTATTCTCCGGAAAGCCTGGCCACCTACTCGTTGTTTACCCCGGAAGAGCGGGCGGAGATTATGGCCCAGATCGAGGAAAGCTTTCGGGTCTTGTCCGATCCGCCAAGCCGGCGGGACTACGATGCTTTCTTGCCCAGCGAGGTCCGGCCGCCGAGCC
>MGQK01000082.1:28696-35338 GCA_001797815.1 Deltaproteobacteria bacterium RBG_13_61_14
CTGACCCGCATCCGCAAGGGAATTCTCCAGGCCATTGAGGACGAGGACCCGGCTCAACTCCCGGCGCCGGTCTATTTGAAAGGCCTGGTCCTCACCTACGCCCGGGCCTTGAACTTCTCCGCCCCCGAAGTGGTGGCCCAGCAATACCTGGATCACCTGGCGAGTCATAAGTCATGATGGACCAAATTCGCGCTCTTGCCCAGAACCTGGGCATAGATCACCTCGGCATCGTCCGGGCCGAAGATTATGACGCCCAGGCCCCGGCCGGCCACCGCATCCGCGACTGGTTGCCCTCTGCCCAAAGCGCGGCGGTGATCGGCATCCGCCTGCTCGATGCCGTGCTCCAAAAACTGCCTGAGCAGCGCAAGGAATATACCGCCCTCTTTCACACCGTCAACTACCGGCTCAACGACTCGCTCTTGACCCTGGCCAAGTTCTTCGAAGCCCGCGGCCACAAGGCCTTCCCCATCTTCTACAAAGAAGTCTCCGGCTGGAACCTGGAGCGACGCAACTCCCTCTTCCTCAAACTGGCCAAGCCGTTCGTGGCGCTTCCCGCGCTCAAGCGGGTGGTGGATCCGCAGCTCTGGGGCGAGGTGAGCTACAAGCACCTGGCCGTGGCCGCCGGCCTGGGCGAGCTGGGCGTGAACGACCTGCTGCTCGCACCGGGCGCCGGGCCCCGGGTCCGCTGGGCCGCGCTCCTCACCGATGCCGAGCTTCCGGCTGCCGGCCCGACCCGGCCGCTCAACCTCTGCCGGCCGGAAGAGTGCGCTTTTGCCTGCGTGCGCGCCTGCCCGGTCAGCGCCATTCCGGAGCAGAAGGGCGGCATCCACAAGGCCCGCTGCCTGCAATACTATTTGGAACTCGGCATTCCCGGGGTGGACGGGCTCCGCTGCGGATTGTGCGTGGCCCGCTGCCCGGCCTGGAAATGGTAACCACTTCTGCTTCGGGGCGCGGCTGACTGCCGTGGCGCGGGTGCCCTCACCCGCGATCATTTTTCCAGCTCATTTTTTTTATTACCCCCTTGACAAATCCCGAAGCGTTGACTATATTGTGAATAGATATTCACAATGGAGCGGAAGATGCGAGCAGCCAAGGTCGAGACCGGGATCCGGCGGGAGCAGATCGCCCAGGCCGCCCTGGGCCTGATCGCCGGCCAGGGTCTTAAGGGCTTGAGCGTGGCCGCGGTGGCGAACCAGGTGGGCCTGGTGCCGTCCGCCATTTACCGGCATTTTCAGGGCAAGGACCAAGTGCTGAATGCGGTGCTGGACTTGATCAGCATGAGGCTCCAGGAGAACGTGGCCGCGGTGCGGGCCGAGACCCAGGACCCGCTCGAGCGCATCCACCGTCTGCTCCTTCGTCACATCCAACTGGTGCAGGTTTATCAGGCCATTCCCCGGGTGCTCTTTTCCGACGAGGTTTACAGCGGCCATCCCGAGCGCAAGGCCAAGCTCTATGGGATCATCCGGGGCTACCTCCAAAAAATTGAGGAGATGGTGAAAGAGGGACAGCGCCAGGGCCGCATCCGGCCGGAGGTGGCGCCGGAAACCGTGGCGGTGATGTTCCTGGGCATGGTGGCGCCGAGCGCGTTCCTCTGGCACCTGAGCGACGGCGGCTTTAATATCACCCGCAATACCGAGCGGGCCTGGAAGGTTTTCCGCGCCGCGATCCAGGAGCCGCCGACAACTATGAAAAAGAAGAAACGAGTTAAAAAATGAACGCCAAGGTCATTGGGAAGAAGGGTGCAGTAACAAGATTATGTGAAGCATGGTTCACATCGGAGGCGGGATGATGGAGAAGAAGCGAATCGCGGGGATGGCGGCGCTGGCGGTGCTCGCGGCCGCGGGCGGGGGCTACTACTACTGGGAGACCCGCGCGGCCGACAACGGGAGCCGGATCCGGGTTTCCGGCAACATCGAGGTCGTCGAGACCGAGCTGAGCTTCAAGCTGCCCGGCCGGGTGGCGGAGCGCCTGAAGGATGAGGGCGACCGGGTTCAGGCCGGCGAGCTGATCGCCCGGCTGGAGGACACGGACCTCAAGCAGCAAGTGGATCTGCAGAAGGCGCAGGCCGCAATGGCCGAGGCGGTTTTGGCGGAGCTCTTGGCCGGGGCGCGGCCGGAGGAGCGGGCGCAGGCCGAGGCCGCGGTGCGGGCGGCGCAGGCCGATTTCAAGCGGATCCAGGATGATTATACTCGCCTGAAAGACCTCTTTCAAAAAGGCTCCACCAGCGAGCGGGAATACGATGCGGCCCGGACCGCCTTTGAGGTGGCCCAGACGCGGCTGGACCAGGCGAAGGAACAACTCGCCCTGGTCCGCAAGGGCCCGCGCCAGGAGAAGATCGAGCAGGGTCAAGCCAACCTGGAACAGGCCCGGGCCGGCCTGGCCCTGGCGCAGACGCGGCTGGATTATGCAGTTTTGACCTCGCCGCTGGCCGGGGTGGTGTTGGCCAAGGGAGTGGAGCCGGGCGAATACGTGGCCCCGGGCACGCCGGTGGTCACGGTCGGCGACGTGGAGAACGTGTATTTGCGGGCTTATATCGAGGAGACGGACCTGGGCCGGGTCAAGCTGGGCCAACGGGTGCAGGTGACCACCGATACCTATCCCGGCAAGGTCTATGAAGGGAAGATCACTTTCATTTCGCCGGAGGCGGAATTCACTCCCAAGAACGTGCAGACCCGGAAGGAACGGGTCAAGCTGGTCTATCGGATGAAGGTGGATATCCCGAACCCTCACCAGGAGCTGAAGCCGGGCATGCCCGCGGATGCGGAGATCTTGCTCGGCTCAGAGAGCGAGTGATGGCGGCGATCCGGTGCGAGGCGCTGACCAAGCGCTTCGAGGGCGTGACCGCGGTGGACGGTCTTTCCCTGGAGGTGGCCGAGGGCGAGATTTTCGGCCTGGTCGGCCCGGACGGCGCCGGCAAGACCACCACCATGCGGCTCTTGACCTCGATCCTGGACCCGAGTTCCGGCGAGGCCTGGGTGGCGGGTCATCACACGGTCCAAGAGGCGGAGGCGGTCAAGGAAGAGATCGGTTACATGAGCCAGCGCTTCGGGCTTTACCCGGACCTGACCGTGCAGGAGAACCTGGACTTTTACGCCGACATCTACGGGGTGCCCAAGCAGGGCCGGGCGGAGAAGATGAATCGGCTCCTGGCCTTCAGCAACCTTACCCCCTTCAAGAAGCGGCTGGCCGGGAACCTCTCCGGCGGGATGAAGCAAAAGCTGGGCCTGGCCTGCGCGCTCATCCACACGCCCTCCGTCTTGTTCCTGGACGAGCCTACCAACGGGGTGGACCCGGTCTCGCGCCGGGATTTCTGGCGCATCCTCTACCAACTGCTCCGCGAGCGGGTCACCATCTTCATTTCCACCGCTTACCTGGACGAGGCCGAGCGCTGCAACCGCCTGGGGCTTCTGCACCAGGGCCGTCTGATCGCCCAGGGATCGCCCGACCAGGTCAAAGGCCTGATGCAAGGCGCCATCCTGGAAATCCGCACCGCGGAGTCGCGCCGGACCGCGACGCTGTTGCGCGGGCAGGTGCCGGGATCGGTGGGATTGTTCGGCGACCGCGTGCACGTCACCACCCGGCAGCCGGTAGAGGCCCGGGCGCAGGCGGAGAAAATCCTGGCCCAGGCCGGAATTAAACTCCTCGGCCTCCAGCCGATTGAGCCGGGTCTGGAAGATATCTTCGTCTCCGTGCTCGGCCGCGAGCCCAAAGGCTTAAGCGATGCAGACCGGCAACCCTGATGGAATTGCGGTCCGGGTCCAGGACCTGGAGCGGCGCTTCGGCGCCTTTGTCGCGGTGAACCGCATCAGTTTCGAGATCCGCTCGGGCGAGGTCTTCGGGTTCCTGGGCCCGAACGGGGCCGGCAAGTCCACCACCATCCGCATGCTCTGCGGCATTTTAGCGCCGAGCGGGGGCCAGGGGACGGTGGCGGGGTTCGACATCCGCACCCAGCCGGAGGAGATCAAGTCGCACATCGGCTACATGAGCCAGAAGTTCTCGCTCTACGAAGACCTGACCGTGGAGGAGAACATTGATTTTTACAGCGGCATTTACCGGATCCCGGCGGAGAAGAAGCCGGCGCGCAAGGAGTGGGTGCTGGAGATGGCCGGGCTTAAGGAGCACCGCCTTTCCCGGACCGCGACCCTGTCGGGCGGCTGGAAGCAGCGCCTGTCCTTGGGCTGCGCCATCCTGCACGAGCCGCCCATCCTTTTCCTGGACGAGCCGACTTCGGGGGTGGACCCGATCAGCCGGCGGGCCTTCTGGGACCTGATCCACGAGCTTTCCGGCCGGGGCGTTACCGTCTTTGTCACCACCCACTACATGGACGAGGCGGAGTATTGTGACCGGCTGGGCCTGATCTACCGGGGCGAGCTGATCGCGCTCGGCACGCCTTCGCGGCTCAAGACCGAGCTGATGCCGGAGGACGTGCTCGAGGTTTGGTGCGAGCGGCCCCCGGACGCCCTGGGCGAGATCGAGGGGCTGCCCGGGATCCAGGAGGCGGCCCTGTTCGGCAAGGGCCTGCACGTGGTGGCCCGGGACGGCGCCGCCGCGGTGAAGACGGTGCGGGCGAAGCTCTCGGAAGCCGGCTTTCGGGTGGACCGGGTCGAGCAGATCGTGCCCTCGCTGGAAGACGTGTTCGTGGCGCTGATCGAGGCGCGGGACCGGGAGCAAGAGCCCCAGGCCGAGGTGCGCGGATGAACCGGCGTCGGGTCTGGGCCATGACCCGCAAGGAGTTCCTGCATGTGCTCCGCGATTCCCGGAGCCTGGCCATGGCCATTGCCATCCCCATCCTCTTGCTGATCCTCTTCGGTTATGCCCTGACCCTGGACGTGGATCAGGTGCCGCTCAAGGTCTGGGACCAGAGCCGGACGCCGGACAGCCGCCGGTTCCTCA
Organism: Deltaproteobacteria bacterium RBG_13_61_14; assembly: GCA_001797815.1. Lineage (GTDB taxonomy): Bacteria > RBG-13-61-14 > RBG-13-61-14 > RBG-13-61-14 > RBG-13-61-14 > RBG-13-61-14. Next base: position 33,590 of record MGQK01000082.1, read on the forward strand.
GCCGGTTTTCCGGCTCCCGTTATTTCCAACTCCGGGATGATGCCAACAACTACCGCGAGCTGGAACGCGCCATTGATACGCGCGAGACCCTGATGGCCATGGTCATCCCCCGCGACTTTGCAGAGCGGCTTCGGGCAGGCCGGTCCGTCTCCGTGCAGCTGATCGTGGACGGGAGCGACTCGATGACCGCGACCATTGCCCTGGGCTATGCCGAGGCCGCGGCGATGCTCTATTCCCAGTCGCTCGCGCTGGAAAAGATGCAGCGCGCCGGCGGCCGGACCCTGGGGCTGCCCCTGGAGCTGCGGCCCCGGGTGTGGTTCAACTCCGAGCTTCAGTCCCGGAACTTCATCATCCCGGGCCTGATCGCGGTGATCATGATGGTGATCGCGGCGCTCCTCACTTCCCTCACCGTGGCCCGGGAATGGGAGCGGGGCACCATGGAACAGCTCATCTCCACCCCGGTCCAAGGCCGCGAGCTGATCCTGGGCAAGCTCGCGCCCTATTTCGTAATCGGAATGCTGGACGTGACCCTCGCGGTGGTGATGGGGAAATACCTGTTTGACGTGCCCTTGCGGGGCAGCGTGGCCCTGGTCTTCCTGATGTCCGGCGTGTTCCTGGCCGGCGCCCTGGGCATGGGCCTGCTGATCAGCATCCTCACCAAGAGCCAGCTCCTCGCCAACCAGCTGGCCATGGTCCTCACCTTTTTGCCCGCGTTCCTGCTCTCCGGTTTTGCCTTTCCGATCGCGAATATGCCCAAGCTGATCCAGGCGGTTACCTACCTGGTCCCGGCCCGATATTTCATCAGCCTCTTGAAAGGCATTTACCTGAAAGGCATCGGGCTGCACGTCCTCTGGCTGGAGGCGGTCTTGTTGACGGTCTTTGGGATGATCATTCTGGCAATGGCCGAGAGGAAGTTTAAAAAGAAGTTGGAATAGGCATGTTCGAGCGACTGCGCCAGATGCTGGTCAAGGAGTTCATCCAGGTGTTTCGCGACCCCCGGATGAAGGGCATGATCTTCGGGATGCCGCTGATCCAGTTGTTGATCATGGGCTATGCGGTCAACATGGATGTCAGGCACATCGCCACCGCGGTCTATGACCTGGATCAAAGCGTGGCCAGCCGCGAGCTGACTGCCCGGTTCGCCAACTCCGGCTATTTTAATATTAAGCGCTACCTCCCCCGGGACGCGGAGGCCCGCGAGCTGATGGACCATGGCCAGGTCCAGGTCATCCTTCATCTCCGCCCGGGCTTCGAACGGGACCTCCTCGCCGGAAAGACCGTCCCGCTGCAGGTGATTCTGGACGGGACCGATTCCAATACCGCTGCGGTCGTGCTCAGCTACAGCCTGAAGATCGCCGTCCAATTCTCGCAAGACCTGCTCACCCGCCGGCTAATGCGGATGGGGGCGTTGGCCAAAACCCCGGGCCGGGTGGAAGTGCAAAGCCGAGCCTGGTTCAACGAGAACCTGGAGAGCCGGAATTTCTTTGTCCCGGGGGTCATCGCGCTCCTGATCAGTCTGGTGACCTTGATGCTGACCAGCATGGCCATTGTCCGGGAAAAGGAACTCGGCACCATGGAGCAGATCATCGTCACCCCCATCCGGCCCCACGAGTTCATCCTGGGCAAGACCGTTCCTTTCGCCCTGATCGGTTACGTGGACGTGGTCCTGGTGATCGTGGTGGGAGTGTGGTGGTTTGAGGTGCCGCTCCGGGGCAACCTCGGCTTGCTGTTCGGCGCCACCACCCTCTA
>MGQK01000082.1:35354-40012 GCA_001797815.1 Deltaproteobacteria bacterium RBG_13_61_14
GGGGTGGGACTGCTCATCTCCACCGTCAGCCAGACCCAACAGCAGGCGATGATGACCACCTTCTTCTTTTTTCAACCGGCCATGCTCCTGTCCGGCTTCGTCTTTCCCATTGCCAACATGCCCCGGATCGTGCAGTGGATCACCTTCCTCAACCCGCTCCGCTATTTCCTGGTCATCATCCGCGGCATTTTCCTGAAAGGGGTGGGCGCCGAGATCCTCTGGCCCCAGATGCTCGCCCTCGCCGTCCTGGGGAGCGTCATCATGGCCCTGGCCACCCGCAGGTTCCGCAAGACCTTGGCCTAGCTTGGGGTCAGAGCGCAATGCTGTTCAGATAAGAAAGGATTTTCACGCCAAGGCGCAGAGAAGCAAAGGCGCAAAGCCTTATCCATTTCTCATTGCTTTTCTTCTTGGCGTCTTTGCCCCTTGGCGTCGTTGCGTGAAACTCTTTTTTCCCTCTCTGCGGTTCGGATAAGCCACGAAGCAAGTTGCTAACAATCACATCGGGGGACTTGACCAGCGACTTTAGAAGTAACCCCATACTCTGACCTCATGCTCGTGAAGGCGTGGGAGTATTTCACTTTCGAGTCCGAGGAAGAGGAAGGCTGAGATGCTGATCCCAGGAAGAGGGCGGGAAAGGCCCTCTTTTTAGCTATCAAGGCGCTGCCAGCAATTATGCTTTAAGAGAATTTTTTTAAGTTTCATAAATGCGTTTCGGTGATACCTCTTCGAGGTAGGATCGTCGCAAATAGTGGTATGAAAACCTGGTTCATCGGAAGTCATATGAATATGGCCAGTATCTGCATCATGCCAAATCCCTATTTCCATATAGATTGTTTTCGGCCTCCTATGACTGCCTTTTCTTCCTTTTTTTGCTTTAGTTGTAACCACAGTAGGGTGCTCCTTTCCTCAACGATTCTTTTTTGCCCCCATACACCTAAGGGACAAAGGCTCAAGATCCCAAGGGTGCAAGATCAGTCCCCCGAACACCGGAATCCCCCGGTGGCGTTCTCGTTCGCGGGAACGCTGCCGCGGCGGTCGGAAGCGAGAGCGCTCCTCGCATTGAGGAACCAACAGCCGCCGCGCAACACCCGGTCCGCCCCGCTCGAAGAACCAGTTGGGTTCTTGTTCGGACTGCTCGAATAATAATTCGCTCCATACCAGTCCGCCGCCCACTCCCACACGTTCCCCGCCATATCCAGCGCCCCATACGGACTCGCCCCGGCCGGATAACTCCCCACCGGCGCCGTCTTGGCATACCCGTCATTTACTCTCTTCTCCGCCCAACTCGGCTCGCAATTCTTATCACAAAAATTCAACTTGGTCCCGTCAAACTGGTTCCCCCACGGATACTTCCGTCCATCTGTCCCCCGCGCCGCCTTCTCCCATTCCGCCTCGGTCGGCAGGCGCTTGCCCGCCCACTCGCAATAACTCTTGGCCTGGTTCCAATCCACCCCCACCACCGGCTGGCGCTCGCCGGTGAAACCATCATACTTGGTATTGTCCTGGCATCCGCCTTTCCGTTTGCCGGCCTTGACGCACTCACTGTATTCCCCCTGGGTCACCTCATATTTGTCAATGTAAAACGCGTCCAGGAAAACTTTATGATACGGCTTCTCATCATCTGAACATTCCTTATCCACCTTCTCGTTACACCCCATCCAGAACTCCCCGGCCGGGACGAACACCATCGGCCCGCCCTTGGTGTTGGGGGGGCGGGTCTCCTGACCCCCGCCGCTTTTTTCTTCTCCTGGTGGCACAGACATTTCTGTCTGTGACATCAGGCCGGTTTCGCCGAAGTGCTGGCGGAGCTTGATTGCGGCCATCGCCACCAATTGATCGAGCTGGTCTTCGGCGCAGGTGCAATCTTCCCGGCCGCTGAACTCCATGGCGCTGGTGCGAATATCAATCACCTTGAAGGTCAGGATGTATCGAGATCCGAGCTTGCTCAATTCCGCTACCACCATTTTCTGGGCCTGGACCAGTTCTCCGATCTTGACCTGGCAGACGGTGGAATCGCAGAGATCGGAAATGTTCATCGCCTGGCGCTTCATCACCTCCTCCAACATGCTCTCGTCAATTACGATCAGCTTGCTGGATTTACCCAACTCGTTGGTCATCAGGGAGGCGAGGGTTTGGGCCAGAGACTTGTCCACCCCGCCCACGGCCTTAATCGGATAGACTGCAACACTGGTCTTGTTGGTCTGGCCGAGCAGGGCCATGGCCAGGAAAACAAAGAGAAGCCGGATCAGGGTTTTGTTCATTGCGCCTCACCTCTGGAAAAGCTGGAAGAAGTCTACACCATGTAGTGAAGGGGTTCAACTGGCCTTGTGTCCCGGCCGATGGGATAAGCCGGAAGCCGGCTCCGAAGCGAGCCCAATTCAGACTCCAATTCACGGCAGGGGCGGTTTCGGCTCGATCAGGTAGAGCTTGAAATCGCCAGGCTCGCGGAACAGAATGGCCGGCCGTGCCGGCGGGTTGACCTGGAGTTGGCTCAAGGTCAACTGGAAGCCCACGCCCTGTTGAAGGAGGGTGATTTGGCGTGGGATCCAGGCGAAGGCGTCCGGCCGGCGCCGCGGACCGGGCGAAAACTCCACCCGGGCCTCCCCGGCTTCCAACCCCTGGAAATAGAGGCTCCGCGGGTCCAGAAAAATCCTCCGAAGCAGCGCGCCTTCCCGGTATTCTTCCAAAATCAACTGCTCCCGGGTTTGGACCAGTTGGTATTCAGCGCCGGAGAGCGGAAGCTGGCCAAAGATCAGGCCGAGCTGGTCGTAAAAAAGCTCTGTCGGAAAGCCGTAGGTGGCGGTCTCTTCGGTGACGACCTCAGCCGGGACCCGGCCGAAGAACAGGTCGGGAGAATTGGCGTAATAGCGCTTTTCCGAGGGAAGAAAGAGCTGGTAGCGCGGGCCTTGAGCGATCAGGTCAAAGGCCGGAGCGCCGAGCGGGAGATAGGCTTGCACTTCCAGGTGCAGTTCGTCTTCCTGGCGGAGGATGCGCAACCCGCCCACCAGCTTGGGCGCCGGCTGCGAGAGTCCGAAGCTTTGGAGCTCCACCCGGGCTTCGAGCGCTTCCAGGGTCCCGCCCCGGCGCGAGAGGTAATCCACCACGCGCTCCGCGCTCAACTCTTCCGGAGGGATCACCGGCGCCACCCGGCGGGGCGCGCAATCGGTCAAAAGCAGGGACAAACCCCACAGCACCGCCGCCAGATAAAGATAAGGAGAGACACGGTGCGCCGTGCCCCTGGGAAGCAAGTTTGTGGCCGCTCGCTCGGGCTTTGCCATGGGCGTATTCATATCAGATTTGGAAGGGGTTGTAAAGGAGGCGTTGAACCCCCAGATTTAGTGGCCTGAAAAAAAATTGCCCAGGAATTGATTTTTTTCTTGACAAATGAGGTTCTTTTAGGTATAAAGCCTATAAATATAGTTAATTGATATATAATTTAATAACTTTTATAGCTGGGGAGGGAGAGAAGGAATGGACAAACTGGATGATCTGCTCAAAGGCCGCTTCCGGTTTGACCCGCTGTATACGCTGGCCATCCTCAAGGTGTCGCACGACCTGCGCACCGAGCCGCTGGCCGGCTTTGAGGAGATTTTGGAGGACACCTTGACCGATTTCAACCTGGATCGCTCGAGCCTGGAATTTTACGTCGCCGAGCATCGGGAAGCGTTGGTCGCGACCTGTCGGGAGATGGGAATTTGAGAAAGTGCACGGTGCACAGGGCGCAGTGAAAACACGACCTCTCTGTGCTCGCTGTGTTCTCCGTGTTGAAATTTTCTGGAAGAGAGCCCCGGGGCCAGGGTCCAAGCGGAGCGCGAGTGGAGCGAGCAAGCGGAGCGGAAGCGGGATGCGCGGGCGGAAGGCGATTCGGGGGGCGGAGTGAAAGTTGGGCCCTGGCCCCGGGGCTCTCTTCGGATTGCTCAAGACCGGAAACAATCATGTATCACCTCTTGGAGAAGACCCGCAACCAGTCTCATCCTTTGACCGGGGTGGTGGTGGAGATTGGTCGCTCGGTGGATTGCACCATCAGCCTGGCTCATGATCTCAAGGTCTCCCGCCAGCACGCCCGCCTCGAGCGCAACCGGGACGAATGGCACCTCCTGGACCTGGGCAGCGCCAACGGCACCTATGTCAATGACCAGAAGATCCGACAGGTCAAACTCAAGGTTGGCGACCGCATCCGCATGGGCGACACGGTATTTGAATTTTTGCCTCTGGCCTCCCACGACTCCGAAGGCGAAGCCACCCGGGTGGACGTGACCAGACCGGACTCCGGCTCCACCGGAGGAAAGCTCTCCCGCTGGTTCGAATGGTTCCGCCGATGACCCGGGCCCGCCCCGCCGGAAAGCGCCTCGTCCCTCTCGTCGGGGTCTTCTCTTGTCTTTGCTTCCTCGGCGCCGGCCAACCCCAGACTACTCCGATTCAGCAAGCCGCACAAAAAATCCGCCAAGCGGATTACGGGGCCGCGGTTTCCCTCCTGGTCCCCCTGGCAACTACCCCTCCGGCCAAGAAGGCGCCCGAGGCGCAGTTGATGCTGGGTTACAGTTACTTTCAACTCGGGGTTTACGGAGCTGCGGACCAGGTCTTGGCCGCGGCCGGCGAGGGCCAGGGCCCGCTGCAAGGTTACGCCCTCTACTACGCCGGCATGTCCCGGCTGGCCC
>MGQK01000082.1:40070-56664 GCA_001797815.1 Deltaproteobacteria bacterium RBG_13_61_14
GGGCTCGCTCCGGGCGCGGGGCTGGTATGCCACGGCCCGCTGCCGAATCGAGCTTAAGGATTTTCCGCTGGCCTTCTTGGCGCTCGATGCCCTGGATCAGGACTCGGGCCGGCCGGCGGAGTGGACCGCGGACCTGCTCATGCTGCGCGCTGCCGCGCTCGACCAGGGCGGGGCGCCGGAGCAGGCCTGGCCTTTGTTCCGCCGGCTCTGGGTGGAGTTTCCCACCAGCCCGCCGGCGGGCCAGGCGGAGGCCCTGATCCTGGGACCGGACTCGGAGCGGTTCGTTGCCGCCGGAGTCGCCCCGGTCATCACCGAACAGGACCGCCTGGACCGGGTGGATCGTCTGCTGGGGCAAGCGGCCTATAGCCGCGCCTTGCGGGAAATCGAGCCGCTGATCGAAGCCGAGGTCTCCCCGGAGCAGGAGGCGGCCCTGCGCTGGCGGCGGGCCAAAGCGCTCTCCGGACTGCGCCGGTATTCCGCGGCCGCGGCTGAATACGAGCGGATCTTTAAGCTGAGCGGCGAGAGCGACGTGGAGGCCGCTTATCAGATGGCGCGCACCTGGGACCGGATGGACCGCCAACACCAGGCCCGGGCCGCTTATCAGGAGGTCTGGACCCGATTCCCCCAAAGCGACCAGGCCCGGTGGTCTTTGTTCTCGGCCGGCCGCGCTCACCAGCTTGACCTGGAGCACGAAGAGGCGAGCCGGCTTTTCGAGCTTCTGGTTTTCACTTATCCCGGCCCCGAGCCGGCGGACGAGGCGCTCTTTCAACTGGGCTGGATGCGTTACCTTGACCGGCGGTATCCGGAAGCGCTGGCCTTTTTCCAGCAGGTGCCGTTGCGGCCGCAAGATGCCGCGTTCAACGCGCGCGCGCTTTACTGGCAGGCGCGGGCCTGGGACCGCATGGGCCGGGCCGAGCCGGCCCAGGCGCTCCGCCAAGAACTGGTCGAGCAGTATCCGGACTCGGCTTACAGCTACCTGGCCCGCCACTTTGCCGGCCTTGCGCTCTTGCCTTGGCCGCCGCCGGCCGGGGGCAGCCCGCCGGGCGCTTTGACCCAAGGCCCGTTGGACTTGGGCGTGGTCGAGAATTTGATATCTCTGGGCCTGGTGCTGGACGCGCGCGAGGAGGTGAGCTGGCAGGAAAGGCGGGGAGCGACCTTTTCCCCCGCGGCCGCGCTTCAGATCAGCCGCGCCTTTCTGGCCGCCGGGGAATATTTTTTGGCCCAGCGCCGGGTCCAGCTTTCCTTTGGTCCGCGGCTGGCGAGCTACCAGGCGCCGGACCGGGAGCTGTGGGAGTTGGCCTATCCCTGGGCCTTTCCGGAAGCGGTTTCCCAACAATCGGCGCGGGCGGCGCTCGACCCCCGGCTGGTCCTGGCCCTGATCCGGGCCGAGAGCACCTACCGCCCGACCATCCGCTCCTCGGCCGGCGCCCTCGGCCTGATGCAGATCATGCCCGCCACCGGACGCCGGATCGCGCGGAGTTTGGAGGAACGGAACTTTGAGACGGAGCGGTTGCAGGAGCCGGAGCTCAACATCCGTTTCGGGTGCTATCATCTCCGGCAACTGCTCGACCGCTACCGCATCCGGACCGGCCGGTCCGCCTCGCCTTCGGCCGCGGACCTGATCCTGGCTCTGGCCGCCTACAACGCGGGCGAGCGCCGGGTGGAAGAATGGCGGCGCCGGTTCGAGAAGTTCCACCTCGGCCCGGATGAATTCATCGAGCAGATCCCTTTCTCGGAAACCCGCACCTATGTCAAGCGCGTCCTCGCTTTCTACCAAATCTATTCCCTGCTCTATCCCCAGCTTTGATTCCGCATCCATCAATCGTAATCTTAAACGTAAACGTGAACGTGAACGTTGCCGTGAACGTGAACGGATCAGGATTCACCACAGAGGCACAGAGAGCACAGAGGAAGAAGGGAAGGACTAACCACCAAGGCTCAAAAAGGGGAAGAAGAAAGAATCATCCACCAAAAGACACGAAGGGGCACTAAGCAGAATCCTCTTTCACCTGCCTCTTGCCTTAATTTTGGTTTGGGGATTTCGGATTGGGGATTGTCTGGCGACTCGCCGGCCTGACCAACGGTCCTTCGACCCTGAGCTCAGGCCGAAGCGGGAAGGCCAAAGTTGCCCCCGGCGGCTCGCCGGAAACTGCAACATTCTTACATTGATGGGGGACAGTGAAGTTTGAAGGGTGAAGGGTGAAGGATGAGGTCTGAAATCAAACGATTGTTCAAGATGCTAACCCTGCGATTTCTCAAGCTCTTTTTGCTTCAATGCCCCCAAGATGCACCCCCATTTCCGGCCCTGGCCCTTCCGAACCCTCCGATCCTCCTCTCCGATTACCCGGGAACCAACTTAACTTGGCGAAATTTCTCTTGGTTTCTTCTTCTTCTCTTTCCCGACATACTACATACGACATACGATATACCCTCTTCAAACGTCCCCCCATTCTGCACGCCAACCACCCCATCCTGCGCGGCAACCACCCCATTCTGCTCAGCAGCCACCCCATCTAACGCGGCAACCACCCCAGGCTGAAGCCGGTTAGCAGTTGGCGGCTTGCTCTGAGCGCGGTCGAAGAGTTCGCAGTTGGCGGAAAGATGGCTGATAGCTTGTAACCCATCCCTCACGCCAGAAAATTGGATCCACCGACCGCCAATAGTGAACTTTTCTTGGAGGGGGACAGACATTCTTGTCTGTCAACCGCTAAGAAAAGAGAGATCCACAGATTCCGCAGATTACACAGATTTTTTCGTTCCTGTGCCTAAAGCCCAAAGCCTAACGCCGAAAGCCCCTTGCACCCCTGTCCACTGTTCCCCGTCAGGCGAAACATCTCCCAACCCTTTGATTTTCCATAGCAATTTCCCTATCAAATCTTGTGAAGAAAATGCTTGACTTGGAAATGCCCGGAGCGTAAAATTCCATATTGATCGAGGCGCTTTTCGGTAATGACTGCGCAATGGACAATGTCCGAATAAAGGGAATTAAGTATGGTGTCCCCAGAATTAGAGAATTGAGAATTAGAATTCAAGAATTAGATTCATACAAATTAAGTATGAGAATTCCTCTCTAACATGTTATAAGGCAATGGAATTCTAAATATATTTGGCTAGAATTAAGCGGCTGATGTTTGAAGTGAAAGACGTATGAAGCATTCTATTTCTGGAAAGAGGAGGATCCATTCAATGGCCAAAGCGAACTCAATAATGGATGATCTCAGGAATGAGCTGGAGGAATTGCATCAGCACTATCCGGCGATGAAGAACGAGGACTTATTTGTTGTCTGGTTCCTTAGAGCCTACGTCACGGAAGATCTTGAGGCCGCCGCTCATGCCGTGACTAATGGTCCCAAGGATAAGGGAGCGGATGCAGTTTTTATTGATGATGCCTCTCGATGTGTGTTTATTATCCAGGGCAAATATCGTCATCAGATCAGCACAGCAAACGAAAAACGCTCCGAAGTGCTCAGCTTTGCTCAGTTGGGTCATATCCTGGCTGATCGCGACAAAAAAGCCTTTCAGAATCTTGTGGACGAAGCAGACCAAAGCGTAGCGCAAAAGCTGACAGAAGCGCGGAAGCGTCTTCTGCATCGTGACTACCGGCTATGGCTTTATTATGTGACCCTTGGCAAGTGCAGCGCCGGCCTAAGGAGTGAGGCGGAAGAGATGGCGCGTTGCGCTCCGGGTAAAATCCGTTTTGAAATATTGGACGGCCGGCGCTTGATGCTTCTGATGTCAGATTACCTGGACGGCGTGGCTCCACCCATTCCCACCCTTGATCTGGTCATGGAAAACGGCCAAGGGATTTTGGTAAATGGCATACTACAGAGGTTCGACAGTCGAAGCAAGATTGAGTCATGGGTGTTCTCGATGCAAGGTGATGACATCGTCCATTTGTATGAGGTAGGAGGCAAGCGACTTTTTGCTCGCAACGTCAGGGGCTTTCTAGGAGAGACCACCGACGTGAACCGCAGTATGGAGAAAACGTTAAAAAAGGAACCCGAGCGGTTCTTTTACTACAACAACGGAATAACCATCCTTTGCGATGACGCGAAGTTGGTTAGTTCAAAGGGAAAGGATATTTTGCGGGTCAACAATCCGCAGGTCATCAACGGACAACAGACAACGCGCACCCTTGCCAGGAAAGTCGACCACGCCAAGAAATCCAGTGTTGTCGTTCGAGTCATCCAGGTCTCAAGAGGCGAGAGTAATAGAGACGATTATTTCGACACATTGGTTTCACGGATTGTCGAAGGAACCAACTGGCAGAACGCGATCAAGCCTTCCGACCTGGTATCGAATGACAGACGGCAAGTAGAGTTGCAGCGGGAACTGCGTAAACGTGGTTACCTCTATCTTCGCAAGCGCGAGTCAAAGAGTGAGGCTAGGAGGGCGGCAGGCAGCAAGCACTACATCCTTGTGAAGAAAGAGGATTTAGCGAGAGCGGTCGCCGGTTGCGATCTCGATCCAGTGGAAGCACGGTCCGGTGTTGAAAACCTATTTGACGAAGATACCTATCGAATAATTTTTCCAACCTCTGATCCTCGGTATTACCTGTTGAGATATTGGCTCATGCGAGAGGTGACTTATTGTGCCCATAGTTACCCAGAGCGAGGGTATGCCAAGTGGCTGGTCCTGGGGTTCGTGTGGTCTCGGCTCCAGCCTTTGCTGGGAACGGTAGCAAAGCGGGACAATTTCATTCATAAGATGGAGCGCGGTGCCAAAGATCTGGATTGGCCGTTGTTCGCTGCGGTTGAAAAAGCATATATTGCCGCCTTGAAGTACTGGAAGAAGAATAGAGGAAAAGGAGCGAAGGTGACTGACGTCTCGACATTCTTCCGCAACAAGCGGGGTAGAGATAAAGAATTCAAATCTTTCTGGCAAGGGAAGAACAATAAGGGCCGAAAAGGATTTGAGGCTGCTTGGATGAAGGTCAAGGTGGCCATTGCAAACAGTTGAATGATGGATCGGCGGTGTGAGATTGGGGTCAGGTCTTTACTTACAATATCTTCAAAGAGGCAGAGACATCTTTTGAGAACGAAAGGATATCTTTATGGATCAACCCAATTTTAAAGAGGGAATTGTGGTCATGCTCGACGCTCTCGGTGTTAGAAGCATGTCTAAGGGGGACTCAATAGCCTTTTTGGGAAAGCGAGAAAAATTTATAACTGCTATCTATGAGATAATAGATGATATGGCTAAACAGCCATTTTTTAGAGATTCAAAAGTTCCTAAGCCTAACATTATTACCTTTGGGGATACTTTCATTTTCCACTGGCCTTTCGAGGAACAGACAGACCAAAAACTTATTGCGGTTGGTGAGTTTCTCAAGCAGGTTATGAGGGCAGGATTCGAAAACGAAATTCTTCTGCGCGGAGCAATTGGAGCGGGTGAATACACATACACAAAGGAAAATGACCTTATCCTCGGGCCAGCTGTGACCGATGTCGCCAATTGGTACGAACAAGGGAATTGGATCGGGATTATAGCAACTCCCCATTTGGGCATCAGATTGTCCTTGATTGGAGAAAGATTACTTAAAGGGCCCAAATTCCCCATATATATATGGTTTGATCAATATGATGTTCCATTGTTAAGTGGGGAAAGTCAAAAGTTGTGGGTTATTTGTTGGCCATCAAACTATTACTTATCGAGAAAAACTCCTTCCAAAGTTATTACTACAGCCAGACAAGATTTCCTGTCCGCCTTAAAACAGTTTGCTATTCCTATGAATGCATCAAATAAATTCTCGAACACTATCGCTTTCTTTGATTGGTGCGGGAAAAATGCAAAGGAATCGGGAATAGCCTTAGAATCTTATTTAAATGGATAAGATCGGGGTCAGAACTTTACTTTAAACATTATAAGTAGTGCGCAGTGCACGGTGCACCCCGCTAGAAGGCGGGGCAGGCAGTGGACAGTGATTCACAAGGCATTAGACATTAGACTTTGGGCTTTAGGCTCCAGAACAATAAAATCTGCGGAAAAGAGGTTTCACGCCAAGCCGCAAAGGAGCAAAGGGAAGAAAAGGGAATCAGTTAAAGTTCAAGCCTAAGTTCATGTTCAAGGATAAAGAATCTGTGGAATCGGTGTAATCTGTGGATGATTCTTTCTTCTCCCTACCTACGACCTGCGACCTACGGCCTACGAAGATTCCGTTCAAGTTCAAGGATCGGAAATCTGTGAAATCTGTCCTCGACCCCGAGCGCTCGGACCGAGGGGCGTAATCTGCGGATGTTCCTCCTCTTCTCTTTTTCTGACGCCTTCAGATTGAGAGCAAGGAGAAGCCGGCGCGTTTGCGCAGGGTGAAGTAAGCGTCGGAGATCACGAACTGGATCAACTCCTCCACCTCGGGCGACTGCTGCAGGATCGGGATCGGGTCGGCCAGGTCCTCGAAGCGCAGGTTCGAGGTCTTGGGCTGGGTCTTGAGCAGGGCCGCGATCGCGGCGTTGAGATCGTTGCAGACCAGAAGCCCGGCGCGGTTGGCGGTATGGTTCATGGCATCGCGCCAGGCGGCAAGGTCCCTTGGCCCGCCTTCAGAGGCAAAGGCCACGGCCGCGTCCTCCAACTGCTTGCGGTATTTCCGGGGCACCGCCCGCTTCACCGTTTTCATCAATTTTTCCGAGTCCGCCTCGTTAAGCCCCGGCACCACGATCTCGGGCTTGAACAGCTTGGCCATAGCCATCAAGGTCTGGGCCACCTGTTTGAGCGGGAAGTTGAGGGCGAGCGCGTGCCGGCCCTCGGCGTGCTCCAAGAGCCGGCCGATAATGAAGCGGCGCTCCTCGGTCTTGAACCTGTTCATGTAGTCCAGGCCGACGATGACCCCGGGCGGCGAGGTATTGACCACCCGCGGCTCGATCACGCCGCCGGGGAGCAGGTAGAGGTCGTAGGTTTCGATCCCCAGGTTGAGCGCGATCTCGTCGAAGAGCTTCTTCTGGGGCGAGGTGGACTTGGCGTCCACCTTGGCCGACTTCCTGGCCCCGAGCTTTTCCAGTTCGGGCGGGAAGATGTCGTCGAGGTAGTCGCCGGCATAAACTAACAGGTCGCGGAGCGCGCCCCGCTCGTCGTGGTGAACCAGGAGCTTTTCCCGGGCCTCCGGGTTGATGCCCCGTTTGGATTCCTTGACCACCTGGGGCTTGTGGGCGTCGAAGAACATGCGCTCGACCGAGATCATGTCCTTGAACAGGTTCAGGACCGAGTAGACGCAAAAGACCTCGTCCAGGCGGTTCTGGCCCTCGAAGATCTTGCCCAGGTCGCGGTAGGACTGGATGCGGAAGGGGCGCTGCTTGAGCAGGATCAGGTTCTCCTTGATCGCGTTCGGGTAAAAGTTCTTGTCCGAGAGGTAGAGGTTGGCCAATGCCGCCCGGGCCTCTTCGCCCTCCGGATCAATCTTGACCGCGGCCTGGAACTCGAGGATCGCCTTTTCCTTGTTGTTGATCTGGTCGCGGTAGACCTCGCCCATCTTCAGGTAGAGCGGCACCGCTTTCATCTGCTCGGCGGCCGGGATCATCTTGACAAAGCGGTGGGTGAGATCGAGGTATTTGTCCCAGGCCTTCTGCTTGAGGTAGATGGACCCGATCGCCTCCATGGCGGGAATGTGCCGCTCGTTCAGGGCCAGCGCCGCCTCGTAATATGATCGGGCGCGGTCGAGGTCGTTGAACCCTTCCTGGAAAATTTTACCCAGCCGGTAGTTGTGCTCCACCAGCTTGGTTTTGTCTTTTTCCAGCTTGAGCAGACGGTCGTAGCAGGTCACCGCGTCCTGCCAGGCCTTGCGCTTGACAAAGTTCTGAGAAAGACGCTCCCAGCCCGGGAGATAATCCCCGTCCACCTCCACCGCTTTCCGGTAATGGGCCAGCGCCGGGTCGGCCTGCTTCAACTGGTCTTCGAGGATGGCGCCCTTGTCCACCAGGCTCTTGGCCACCAGGGGCGGCGTGGGCGCGCACCGGATCAACTGGTCGTAGATCGGCAGCACCCGGTTCCAGTCCCGCAGCCGGCAGAGCAGCGCCACCAAGGCCTCCAGCGCCGGATAGTCGGCGGGCGCGATCTCCAGCACCTGCTGGTAGCGGATAATGGCTGAATCTGTCTTCTCAAGCTTGACCTCCACCCCGCCCAACCGCTTCAAGGTCTCGAGCGTCTCCGCGGTCTCGCCCGCGGCCCGCACCAGCGGCAGCAGCCGGTCCAGGTAAGTGTCCGCCTCTTTCCACTTCTCCTGCTTGTAAAACAGGTCGGCCAGGCGCCGGTGCGGGGGCAGGTAATCGGCGCGGAGCTCGGCCGACTGGATATACTTGGCAATGGCCGCATCCACGTCGGTGAGCTGCTCCGCCACCCAGCCCTGCTGGTAATAGATCTCCCCGATCTTCTCCTTGCTCTCGCCCTCGGTATGCTCCGACCAGATCTCAAAGAGCGGCCGCGCCTTTTCCCAGGCCTGGGCCGCGTAGTAAATTTCCGCGAGCGGCTTCACCGCCGGGAGGTAGCGGCCGTCAATTTTCAGCGCGGCTTCATAAGCCACCGCGGCCTGGTTTAAGTCTTGGAGCCGGTTCCCGTGGAGGCCGCCGATGGTGAAGAAGATCTCTTTCTTCCGGTCCGGCTCGGGCGTGAGCTTCTCTTCCCGCGACCAAAGCTCGATCACCTCTTTCCAGTCCTCATGCCGCTCCTCGACGGCCCGCGCCGCATGGATCGGTCGCAGGGACCGGGAGTCAATCTCCATGGCCCGGGCGTAGCTTATGAGCGCCTTGTTGTCATCCTGGAACCGGTTTTCCTGGATCGAGCCCACCTCGCAGTAGAGGCGCACCGCGCGCTCCTGGTCCTGCACCACCGCTTCGGCCAGCTTGATCTTGGTCTCCACCAGGTTGGGGCCGTCCTGGGTCCGGGTATACAGGCTCTCCAAAGCTTCCAGGGCCGGCACCCAGGCCGGCTCCAGCTCCAGCACCCGGCGCCAACTGGCGACGGCGTTGGCGCTCTGCTCGAGCTTCTGGTCCGAGAGCGCCCCGATCCGGGAATAGAAATCCACCAGGACCGACGCCTCGATCGTGATCGCGGCCAGCCGCTCCAGGGTGTCAATCAACTCGGACCAGCGCGACTGCCGATCAAAGAGGCGCTCGAGGGCGCGGAGCCCGGTCTCATCCTCCGGCGCCAGGTCGCGGACCTTGATCCAGCTCTCGATGGCCCGGCCGGGGTCGTCGAGCTTTTCGTCCCACAGCGTCCCGACCCGGCGGTGCAGTTTCACCAGCCCCTGGGGATCGCGGGTGAGCGCGATTTCTTTTTCCAGTGCGTCAATCCAGTCGGGGAAGCGGCCCTCGCGCTCGAAGAGCGCCTGCATTCGGTGCAAGGTGGCGATCCGGGCGGGGTCCAGCTCCAGGGCCGCGCGCAAGGTCCCGATGGCCTGGTCGGCTTGCTCTAGGTTCTCGTCCCAGACTATCGCCGCCCGCTCATACAGCGCGATCTTGGCCTCGACCTCCTGGATCACCCCGATCTCGGCATTAAGCATGCTGACCAGTTCCTGCCAGCGGCCGGCGCTCTCATACAGCCGCTGCAGTTCGTGCAAGGACGGCAAGTGGTCGGGCTTGATCCGCAGGATCGCGCGGAAACTCTTGATCGCTTCCTCGACCGCCTTGAACTTGTCCTCGTAGATCCCGGCCACCCGGGTGTAGAGGGCGATGCCCAGGTCCGGGTCCTTGCGCAACGGGATCTCCTGGAGCAAGGCCCGGATCAGGTCGGCCCAGTTGCCGGTCTGCTCGAAGAGGCGCTCCAGCGCCCGGATCGAAGACAGGTGTCCCTTTTGCGCATGGAGCAGGGCCCGGTAGTCGGCGATCGCGCCGGCCGGGTTGTTCAGGCGCTCGGCCCGCAGCTCGGCCAGCCGCAGGCGCAGCGCGAGCGCGTCCCCTCCTCCCAACAGCTTGGCCTCCTGCTCCAGGAGCGCTTCGAGCGCGGCCCAGTCGCCTTTCGCTTCCTCAAGGTCGGCCAGGCCGCGCAGGCCAAGCAGGTTTTGCGAGTCCAGGCCATAAAGCTCTTGCCAGGCCTGGGATAAAGCCTGCGGCGAAGTCCATTGCTCATCCAGGCGCTGCTCGCTCTGGAGGCAGACCCCGTGCCACAAGAGCGCGAACCGCGCCGGATTCTGGCAGCGCTCGGCCAGGTTGCGGAGCAGCTCCAGGTAGCCGGGCCAGTCGTTCTGCATCTCGGCCAGCTCGAGCGCGGGCAGGCAAGCCGCGGAGCGGTTGGCCAGGAGCAACGCTTTCTGGTAAAGGTCGCCGGCCCCGGCCAGGTCGCCCAGCACCGCTTCGGAGACCGAGCCGGCGCGGAGATAGGCGGCGGCCCGCAGCCCCGGATGTTCCAGGCGGTCCATGCCCGCGGCGACGATCTCGCGGTAGGGTTCCAGCTGGCCCTCGCGGTAAAAGATCCGGCTGAGCTCCAGGCCGGCCAGACGGTCCTCGGGCAAAAACTGCTGGACCTTCTCCAACCGGGCCAGGGTTTCTTTGGCGTTGTGCAGCCGCCTCTCCAGCACGGCCGCGGTTTCATAAAGCAAGGCGTGCTGGAGCGCGGGGTCCTGGGTGGACTGGGCGGCGCGGCCGAGCACGGCCAGGAGCTGTTCCCAGGCCTGCCGCTTGGCGCAGATCCGGGCCAGGCCGCGAAAGGCTCCGGGGTGGCCCGGGTCGGCCTTAATCAGCTCGCTGTAGGCGGCGAAGGCCAGGTCGTCGCGGCCGGCGACCTCTTCCCAGAGCACACCGGACCAGCAAAGGTAATACTTTTTGTAAACGGCCTCCTGGGCCAGCTTGTTTTCCGCGGTGAGGACCCGGAGCAGGTTCGGCCAGTCCTTGAGCTCGCGGTAAAGCCGCTCCATGCCCTTGAGGGCCGGGAACTGGCTGGGCGGAATTTCCAGGGCCTGCCGAAAGGAATCCAGGCCCAGCTCGGGCTTGCTCAGGCGGTGGATGGCCAACTCCGCCCTCCAGAAATAGAGGCCCTGCAGCTCGCGCGGATCATTGGCCTGGGTGATTTCCTGGTCCACGAGCTCGAACAGCCCCGGCCAGTTCTCCTGGCGGGCTTCCACCGTCTGCCGGATCTTCAGGGCGGTGAGGCTCTGCGGGTCGAGCGCCAGTGTCTCTTCGGCCGCGGCCGCGGCTGCCTCGGCGTCGCCGAGCCCATCCAGGAGCAGGCGGGCTTTTTCGCCGGCGTATTCCACTTTCCAGCGGGGATCGGAGATGGCGGCGGCCAGGGTCTGGCAGATTCGGACCCGGTCCTGGTCCGAACCCGCGGCCCGATAGAGCCGCTCCAGGGCCAGGGCGCCGGGCAGGAATTTCGGGTCCAGCTCCACCACTTTTTCCAGTTCGGCCCGGGCCGCGTCCGGCTGGTTCTGGAGTTCGAGGAGCAGGAGGCCGCGCTGGAAGCGCCAGAGCTTTTGCAGGTCCGGGTCAAATTCGCCGAGCGCCTGAGTGAGCTCCTGGCGGAAAGCGGCGCTCTGCGCCGGGTCGTCTTGCGCGTCGCTGATCTCGCAGAGCGCGAGCAAAGCCAGGAATCCCGCGTCCAGTTCCCGGGCTCGGGCATAGGCGGCGAGGGCCTGGTCGCGGTCGCCCTGGCGGAATTCCAGGAGCTGGCCCAAACGGTAGCGGAGCGCCAGCTCGAGGGCCTGGTCTCCGGCCGCAGCCGCCTGCTCCGCGGCGCGGGTGTAAACCTCGACCAGCTCGGGCCATTGCCCGCGCTGGAGCCGGAGGTGGGCGAGCAGGACCAGGGTGGTCCAATGACCCGGGTCCTGCTCAAGGCTTTGGGCCAGCAAGGCTTCGGCGGCCTCGGGTTGGCCGAGCCGAAACGCGAACAGCCGGGCGAGTTCCAGGCGAAGCGCCGGAGCTTCGGCCGGCGAGGCCTGGTCCAGGGCGATTTCGAGCAGGCCGCGAAGTTCCTCCCAATCCTGCCGTTGCTGGAGGATGCGCCGGCGCGCCCGCCGGGCCAACTGCTCCCACTCCGCCGCGCCTTCCACCCGGGCGTAGGTTTGCAGCGCCGCGTCGGTTTGGCCCAAGCGCTCTTCCTGGATGCGGGCGCTCTCGTAGATCAGGCCGGCGCGCTCCTCGGGTTGCTCAAGGGCCTCGGCCTCTTGGAGGAGGATGGCGGCCAGTTCTTCCCAGCGCTCCTCCCGCCGGTAAAGATCTTCCAGCCCGCGCAAGGAAGCGAGGTGAAGAGGGTTGGAATTGAGGACTTCCCGATACTGCCCTTCCTGATTTTCCATGAACCGAATGCTCCAGTCCTTTTTGGTGCTCGTTATGTCCCGCCCTTGAAGATTACCGGCCGCCCGGGCAGGCGCCAATGCCGGCGAGAGGGGAAGAGCTATTGCTCAGCCAATAACTGGGAGACGACTTGATAGAGGCGTTGGACGAACTCTTCCGGGGAGGACCCGGTCCCCTTATTGATGTATTTCGCCGGCGCGCAATATTTGAGCACCTTCTTAAAGGTATCGTCACAGCGATAGGAAGTGAAGAACAGGATGGGGGTCGGGCGCTTTTTCCCGAAGCCGCGCTCGATGGCGCGGAAGATGACGGCGGCGTTAATGCCGTTGAGGACGGGCATGTTGACGTCCAGGATCACGAGGGAGACGGGGAGATTATTTTTCAAGCGCTCGACCACCCTGCTGATAAATTCCTCGCCGTTTTTGCAGGGTTCCACGGTCTTGGCGATGTTGCGGTCCACCAACATCTGGCTCAGGGTCTTGAGCAGGACCGGACTGTCCTCCGCCGCCACCACGTTTTGCAGGGTCTTGATCCGCTCCTGCGCTCTTGCCTCGGGTGCTTCGCGCTCGAGGATCAAGCCGCAGATCGAGCAGTGGGTGAGCTCGTTGCCCTCGCTGAGCATCACAAAATATTCCACGTCCTCGCCGCAACTGGGGCAATATAACTTGCTGGATTCCGCCATGCACTCCCATCCCGCGCACCCGGTCTTCTCAGCCTCGCCAGGCCTTAGCCAAGGCCAAGTATATCAAGCCCTTGATCTCTGTCAAGATAATTTGGCGCCGGTTCTGGACACAACAAAGGTCGCCAAGCGCCTTGCCCTTAAGGGCCGGCTTCCCATTTGATCGGAGCGATGGCCAGAGTGCCGGGTTTGACCCCGGCGGGGGTCGGGTAGTTTTTCCAGCCGCCGGAGGTGATATACCAGTTTCCCTGGCGGTCCTGAATAAATTCGGCGCAGTGGGCGGGCAGGGTGGTGACATATTCCGCGGTCTCGCCCGGACCGCCGGCGGCATAGGTGCCGAAGTCAAAAGGATCTTTGGACCGGACGATCACGGTGTTGGTATAGGTTTTGCGACCATAGTTGGTCAGGCAAACCGAGAGGTAGTAATAGTCGCCGACTTTCACCACAAAGGGAGACTCGGTGGCCGAGATCGGAATCCAGCCCCAGATCGGGGCCGGCCGGACGGCCCGGAAGGCGGTGCCATGCCGGCGCCAGGTGAAAAGGTCGTCCGATTCGTAAACCGAGAGGCGGTCGCCTTGATCGGTGGCATACATCAGCCAATGGCCGGGCGAGAGCTCCAGGACCATGGTATCCCGAAAATTCCACCAGGGCTTCGCAATCGCAACCCCTTCATAATTCCAGTCCAAGCCGTTCCTGGAAGTGAAATGGCGGATCGAGCCGGGGCCGGCAAACAGGTGATACACGTCCTGATCTTTGATCACGTGCGGCGCCCATTTGCGGCGGCGGTCGGGGGTGCCCTTGAAGAGCGGGTCCAGTTCGGTCATCTCCTGGTCCAGCGAAGGGGAGATCCCGTGCGCAAAATAGCGCTCGTCCAGGCCGGTCCAACTCAAGCCGGGGGAGGTGATGCCGATCAGGTGCCAGTTGCCCTGCGGGTCCTGGAACAGGGTATGGTCGTTGATGTAATCGCCGGAGTTCTTGGGCGCGAACAAGGTGTGCCAGGGGCCGGCCAGCGCCGGCTGGAATTTTTCCTGGGCAGACACCGGCAGGCAAACCCACAGAGAAAAGAAAAGTAGCAGGAAACGGATTCGCGGTCGGATCATAGCTTTCCTTTCGCTTCGGTGATCACGCGCAGCGTGCGCACGCTAAAAGGCCCCAGGTCCAAAGTGACGGCGCCGTCCCGGACCGGCAACTCCTGCCTATCATGCTCGGTGATATCCGTCAAGACCGCATGGGTGATGGGGGCCAGCGGCAGCCGAACCCGGGCCTGAACCGCTTTTCCTTCGGATTGATAGAGCCGGAGGATCGTTCCCTGGCTGTCCTCGGCTCGCTTCATGGTCACCAGGAGCACGGAGCCGGGAGAAAGGGCGATCAGGCTGGCCGCCGGAGGAAAAGTAGAGTTGGGGTTGGTTTTCACTTGCCAGGCCAGCAGGGGTTGCGCCAGCTCCCAGCCGGGGCGAACGGCTTCGGATCGGGAAGGATCCGCGGAAAGGGAAGAGATCCGATAGGACCAGGCCCCGGAGCCGCGCTGCCAATAGTGATAATTGGTGTTTTGAAAATTATTCATCAGCTCGGAGTAGATGTGGCCGCGGTCGAACCGGGGAGGCGGCTGGTCGAATTGCGCGGAAGAGGGATTGGCAAAGCCGGCCTGTTTGCGGATGTCGCTGAGTTCCACCATCGGGCCTTCCCGCGTGCTCCAGGCGATGCCGAAGCCCTGGCCGCTCTGGATCAGGACCGAGTGCGAGACCGCGTAGTAACTGGCAAAATCGGGAAGCTGGTCTTGGCCCGGCCGCATGATCGAATAGGGAATTTCCAGGAAAAACTCGGGGTCCGGAACCGCGAAGGGGAAAGCGAGATATTTGCTCGCGCCGGGCCCGTTGCGGTAATGGTTAAAGGAAGAGACCAGGTCCAGGTAAGGCAGGTCGTGATAAATCTTAAATTCAGTCTTGATCCGGGTAGAAGCAAAACCTCGGAGCCGATAGATGACGGTGGCCAAAGCATAGACCGGTCCGGGCGAAGAGACGGTGATTTTTTCCACCTGGGCCGGCGCGCGGCGGTCGAACCAGTCAAAGTAGCCTTGTCCGCGGGCCAGGGGTTGGCCCAAAGCATATTCGGCTTTCCCGTCCAGGAGCTCGCGGCCAAGACGCTTGTCGTAGAGGCTGGTAAGCCCGCCCCGCCGGGCGTCAAACTTCAAGATGAAAAGTGAGTTCTCGATGGAGCGGTCGCTGACCTGAAAAGATTCTGCCGCCGGCTGGCTCAAGGGGGCAGGCACCATTCGAAAGGTTCGATAGCCCAGGGCCGGCACGTCCTTAACCGGGAAGGCAGCGGAGGACGAGCCTGGCTCGGCTTGTCCGATAAAAATCTCGCCGGTCTGGACATCCTGAAGAGCAACCTTGAGCCGACCGTCCGGGTCCCGGCTCTGGGGTCCGAGGTCCAGGCGAACCGGCTCGGTCCGGGGCCATTCCAGCGGGTTGAACACCACCCAGGTATCCTTTTCTCCCAGCGTGTCCGCCAAAGTCTTCAGGGCCTGGGTTAAAATCGGGGCGGTTTCCGAAACTCCTTGCCGGAGCATGCCTCGCTTGTAGTTCCAGATTTTTTCCTCGCGGGGCAAAAAGGGAAACATATATCCCCAGGTGTGCTCGTCGTAAATCCAGTTGGCAAGATGGGCATGGTCGAGGGTTTGGCCGGGATAGCTGAAGTCCGGGGAAAGGAGCGCGGCCAGGCTGGACCATAACTCGGCTTCTCTCAGGTCGTGGTGCATCTGCCGCGAGAGCTTGGTTTCCTCCGCGTTGGTGAGCACGCCGTCCGCCCACCAGTCGGGCATATCCCCGGCATAGGTCGGGATTTGATCGCCGTAGCGGCGCTCCAGCTCTCCGAAGAAGTTCCGGGGCAGGCCCGCGATCAGGCGCGGATAAGCGAAGCGAGCGTTCCACTCGCGGATCGAGTGGCAGATCTCGAGCCGCGGCGGCGAGTTGTCGTCAAATTGGGTTTTCGGGTCTTTGCCGCTGCGGGTGAGGTGGAGCAGGTCAAAGGGATAGCCCTTTTTCTCGTATTCCAGGAGCAGGGCCGGGAGTTCCTTGGCCGTCCGCTCGATGCCGTTGATCAGGAAGGTGGCCTCGGTGTAAGAATCGTAGGAGCGCCAGGTGAGAAGCCGGGAGCCGTCCGGCCCTTGCCAGTAAAAGGCCTGCGGTGTCAGGGTGTTCTTCATCACCGCGCCGCCGCGATACATGCGGTTGGGATGGAACAGGAGGTATTTGACTCCGGCGCCGGCCAGGACGGTGGCATTGCCCCAGGTGATGCCGAGCACGTCGGTGTGGATGGCCGTGACCGGGTCCGCGCCTAGCAGTTGCCGGAGGTTACGCGTTGAATAGTAAAGCTCGCGGGCCAGCATCTCGTAGCCGGCGGTCGAGGGACAAAGGTGGCCGAGCTTGGCGTTGATCTCCATCCGGCCGGAGGCGACCAGGTCGCGGAGATCAGCCTCCCGGCCCGGATGGTCCTGCAAGTAGTTCATGACCGTGAAGCTCCCGTCCACGGTCCAGCGGAAGCGAGAGTCTTCCGGCCAGTCCGCAGTCCTGCGGGAATACTCGATCACCGTGTCCAGGACCTGGTTCTGGACCTGGCGGACCTGCGCTTGGGTCCCGGTATAGCCCCAGTCGAAATGGGAGAGCTGGGTAAGGTGAATTTTCCACTGGCGCGCCGGTTGCCA
>MGQK01000082.1:56671-69361 GCA_001797815.1 Deltaproteobacteria bacterium RBG_13_61_14
TGGTAGAGGGCTTGGTCCTGACCTTGGCTGGAAAGCACCAGGGTCAGGGCCGAAGGTTCTCGAAGGTCCGGGACCTTGATCACCGCCTGATTCTTGCCGGGATGCAAAGGGAGCGCAGTCTGGGAACTGAGACCGTCCGGCCGCTCGACCCGTACCTCGGCGGTCAGGCTTTGGCCGCTTACGTTTTCAACCTGGAGCTTGACCAGTTGCTGAAGTTTGCCGGCTTCTTCCACCAAAAGGAAGGTGGGAATGATCTCAATCAGCTGGACTTGCGCTCCGGCAGAAAGAGAAGCTTTCGGGAGAGGGATCGCCTGTATAAAGGTATTTAAAGCAGAATCCACGATTGGGTCGGCCACTGCTGCGGCGGAAAGAAGCGCAATTCCTATGAGCGCGAGGAAGAATTTTTTCATAACACTCTCCCGGTAGAACTGGAGGTTCGAATTAATCGGCGAGAATATCTTCCAACATCATCACCGCTGGATCGCTGTCCTGGCGAGCTGACCCCAGCAGGTCCCGGCACCCGGCGCAGGCCGTAATCAAGGTCTTGGCGTCTGCCGCCCTGGCATCGGCCAGTCTGCTCCTGGCAACCTCTTTGCCCAATGCCGGGTCCTTCAGGGCAAGGCCGGCGCCGGCTCCGCAGCAGGGCGCGCGGTCGCCGGACTCCGCCATCTCCTTTAGCTCCACTCCCAGACGACGCAAGACCTCGCGCGGCTCCTGGATCAGGCCGCAGCCGCGGGCCAGGTGGCAGGGGTCGTGAAACGCGACCGGGGTCGGGATGTCCCGGGCCTTGGTTCCGGAAGGAATCCTTTCCGCAAGGATCTCCGCCAGGTGGCTCACTTCCACCTTGTCTTTGAGCGCCGGGTTTCGCCGGAGCGCCTCGGTGCAATGGGGGCAGACGGTGAGGACTTTTTTCGGACCGGCCGCGAGGATTTTTTCGCTGACGGCCGGAGGCGGGTCCAGGCCCAGGGTTTCCGGCACGCCGCCACAGCAGGACTCGTCCACTCCGGTAACGCGGATGGCCAGGCGCTCGAGGAGTTTCAGCCGTTGCTGGACGCGCTCCGGCGCCATCCGCTCGCGGCAGCCCAGGAAAAGGGTGAACTCGGCATCCGGCCGGCGGGGCAGGGCGAGCGCCGGGGCCTGGCCGTAGATGTTGCCATGCTGAGCGAGGTTGTGGGCCGCGGCCTGGATCGGCTGGGGCATGACGGCGGGCGCGACCCGCCGGATCATGCTGCGCATGTGCATGGCCATGCGGGCGACCGGCACCTGCTCCGGGCAATCCGGCTCGCACTGGCCGCAGACCGCGCAGAGGTAGAGGGAAGGAGCGTCGGAAGCGAACTCGGGCTGAGAGCGGCTGGCGGAAGCGGCGAGGTGTTCGGGTCCCAGGAATTTTCCGGCGGAGGTTGCCATGACCCGGCAGTGGGAGGAACAGATCCCGCAGAGGGTGCAGCTTTCAAATTCCAGGATGGCCCGGTGTTCCTCGGGGGTGAAGCTGGTGATCCGGTCGGGCCGGAAGTAGCTTCGGAACTTTTCCGCCTGGTCTTCCTGGCGCCGCGGAACCGCGGCCCGCAACAGGTGCAGGCCGAAGTTCCAGCCCAGGACCGAGAGGGCCTTCAACTGCTTAAGGTCCATGAATGATTACTTCCTTTTCAGGGCCTGATACGTCTTTTGGAGCAGGAGCGCGTCCTTTTCCAGGCTGGGACTCTCGCAGATGCAGAAGCCCTCGACCCCATAGTCCGCCAGCGCGCGCAAAAGCTCCTTCCAATTGAAATCCGATTTTTCCAGCTCCAGGTGTTTGCGCTCGCCCTTGGGCGTGTAATCAATGCCGGAGACGTGCAGGTGCATGCGCTTTAGAATGCCCGGGCCCAGCCCTTTGCTCAGAGCTTCGAGCATGGCCGCGAATTCGGCGTAGGTGTTGTTCCGGCCCGCGCTACGCGCATAGTTGTGAGAGAAATCCACACAGGGGAGCACGCCCTTGACCTGTTGGGAGATCCCGATGATCTCTTCCAGGCTCCCGAACTGGCTGGGCTTGCCCGAAAGCTCGGGCCGCACATCCACCTTCAGCTTCTCTTTTTTCAGAGCGGCCAGGATCTCGCGGAACCGCTCCTTGACTTCGGCAAAGATTTCATCCGCGGGCCGGCCCTGGAAAAAGGCGGCGTGAAAGGTGATGCTCTCGGCCCCGCACTGATAGCCGCGGCGGGCGGTGTCGAGCACGCGCTGGACGCTGGCCGCGACCTTGTCCGGCTCTTTCGAGCAGAGGTTGATGTAGTAAGGGCCGTGCGCGGTCAGGCGCACGCCGGTCTCTTTGACCGCCTGCTTGACCTTGGCCGCGGCCGGCTCGGTCATGCGCACGCCATAGACGAACTCCAGTTCCATACAATCCAGGCCCAGGCGCCGGCATTCGCGCACGCCGTCTTCCGGCTTGCCGCTCTTGACGGAAAGCGGGATGCCGGCCGGGCCGAAGCGCAGCGGCATCAACCCCACCTCTGCGGGAATTCGGGCACGAGGCGCTGGAACAAGAGCTTGACGGTATGGAACTCGCCCAGGACCATGACCAGTCCCATCAGGACGAGGAAGACTCCGGCGGCGATTTCGATTTTGTGAAAATGGTTTTTGATCCGCTCAAACAGCGTGAAGAAGTGGTTGACGGCGAGGCCGGTGAGGAAGAAAGGCACGCCCAGACCCAGGGAGTAGGCGGAGAGCAGCCAGATGCCTTGGCCCACGGTGTCTTCGCGGACGGCCAGGGTCAAGATCGC
This sequence comes from Deltaproteobacteria bacterium RBG_13_61_14, assembly GCA_001797815.1. GTDB lineage: Bacteria > RBG-13-61-14 > RBG-13-61-14 > RBG-13-61-14 > RBG-13-61-14 > RBG-13-61-14. The sequence goes on from MGQK01000082.1 coordinate 59,425, forward strand.
GCCCAGGATCGGGCCGACGCAGGGGGTCCAGCCAAAGGCGAAGGCGAGCCCGAGGAGGAAAGCGCGGAGCGCGCCGCCGGCCTGGGAGCCTCCCTGGAAGCGGGCCTCGCGGTAGAGGAAGGGGATGCGGAAGACTCCGAGCATGTGCAGGCCGAGCACCAGGATGATCGCCCCTCCGATTTGGGCCAGGAGCGGCTTGTATGCGGCCAGGTAGTGACCCAGGCTGGTGGCCGCGGCGCCCAGGCTGACAAAGACCAGGGAAAAGCCGAGGATGAAGCTGAGCGTGGTCACCATCACCGGGTATAAGGTTTCCCGCTTGTGCTCATGCGAGCGCATGTCCTTTAGCGACTGGCCGGAAATAAAAGAGAGATAGCCGGGAACTAAAGGCAGCACGCACGGTGTCAAAAAGGAAAGCACGCCGGCTATAAAAGCGGTCAGGAGATGAGGGGCCTGGGTAATCATGACCGGGTTATCGTTTTCAGAATATCGCATTTTTCGCATTCTGACAAGGCCGCGCGGTTTCCAGGATTTGACACTAGCCGGGGCTGGCATTACAATAGCTACAATTTCGTTCCGACCGTCAACTTAAGCCCGCCAGGTCAAGACCAGACGCGGCTGTGATGGACCAAGAAGCAGAAGAGACCATTATGCAGGGATTGCCGACCTGGGCACGCGAACTTACCCGGAAGACCCTTCATATCGGAGTGATTGTCCTGGCCCTGCCCCTGCGCTGGCTGAGTTGGTGGTATGGCCTGGGCTTTGCGCTAGGGGCTTTTCTCTGGAATTCCCTGGGCATGCCCCGCTACTTCCGCTTCACCTTCCGCGAAGATGAGCTCCGCGCCGGCTATTCCGTGGGCATGCTCTCCTACCCGATCGTGGTGCTGGTCCTGACCGTGGTCTTTCCCCTGCCCATCGCCGCTTCGCAGTGGGCCGCGCTCAGCATCGGCGACGGCTTTGCCACCTTGTTCGGCGAGGCCTTGGGCAAAAAGAAACTTCCCTGGAACAAGGAAAAAAGCTATGCCGGAACCTTGGCCTTCATCTTCTTCGCCACCTTCGGCTCCACCTTTTTTTTCTTCTTCACTATCCCCAACGTCGCGGCCTCTTCCTTCCTCTGGCAGGGCAGCGCCATGCTCCAACACCTGACCACCTTTTCCCTCGCCGAGATGTTCCTCATCTGCTTCATCTCCTCGGTCGCCGGCGCCCTCTTCGAAAGCTCGCCCTGGCAGCCCATTGACGACAACGTCTCCGCTCCTCTCTTCGGCGCGATCACCAAACTCCTGCTATGCTATCTCCTTTAAAAAGATTTGTGCCACCGGATTGCATCCGGTGGTCAATTTTCTTTTCGATCCTCTTGATCGCTCTTTTTACCGCCTGTCCAAAACCGCCGGCGCCGGACATCGAAACCATCCTCCGCGCCCAGCCCCCGGCCCAGCTCCCGGCCCACTCCTTGCTCCAACCCGCGGTTCGACCCGGCTCACCGTCGGCGGCCGACCTGCTCCTGCGCCGCGTCAACCTCCTCGGCCAGATCCGCACCGCGCTCGCCCTCGCACCCGCGCAAACCCTTCCCCTCGTCCTCCCTTCGGAACCGCAGCCGCCGTGCTCGATCCGCTTCGCCCTCGGCCTTTTGCCGCAATACTGGGAACGCCACCCGCAGCCGGTGAATTTTCAGATGGTCGCCGGGGATAAGACTCTTTGGGAGCAAACCCTGGCCCCGGCCCGGGATCTCGAACAGCGGAGCTGGCAAGAGGTGACTCTTGCTTGCGAGGCCGTGCCTGGCCAAAGCGCCGAATTAAAGAGCGATGCCCGGGATTATGGTGCGCTGGTTACTCCGCTCCAGGTTTCCAGACCCGGTCCCCGGCCCAGTGTGATTTTCATTTTGGTGGACGCGATGCGGCCGGATCATCTCGGCGCCTATGGTTATTCCCGGCCGACCAGTCCCCATCTCGATACCCTGGCCGCCTCCGGCGTCCGCTTCGAGAACGCCATCACCGCCTCGGTCTTTACCCTCACCTCGGTCGCCTCGATCTTCACCGGCCGCTACCCCTGGGAGCACGGCGTCATCTTTACCCGCAACCTGCACCTGCCCACCTCGCTCCCGGTCCTGGCCCAAGAGTTTCAAAAACAGGGTTACTTCACCGCGGCCTTTTCCGGCACCTACTTCCGCTTTTCCCTGGAAGGCTTTGACCGGGGCTTCCAGGTCTTTGACGAGTCCTGCGCCCAGGCCTTTTTCCGGGACAGCGCCGACTGCCTGAACCGCGCGGCGCTCCCCTGGCTGCAAGCCCATGCCCACCAGCCTTTTTTCCTCTACCTCCATTACGTGGACACGCACGCGCCCTATTATGCGCCCGAGCCTTTCCGTCATCGTTTCACCCAGGGCCACCGGCCGGACCACGACGCCGCCGGCCTGGGCGATGCCGCCCGCTTCGGCGACGGCCGCAAATGGTACCAGGTTCCTTTTCGCCTCACGCCCGCCGACCTGGAATACATGAAAGACCTCTACGACGGGGAGATCGCTTACGCTGACGCCAGGATCGGAGAGATTCTGGACTTGCTGCGCCAAAGCGGACAGATGAATTCCACCTTGATCCTGGTCACCGCGGACCACGGCGAGTCCTTCACCGAGCACGGCGAGCTTGAGCACCGCAAGACGCTTTACGACGAGGCGCTCAAAGTGCCGCTGATCCTGGCCGGCCCGGGTTTGCCTGCCGGGAAGGTGATTGCCGACCAGGTGCGCACCCTGGATTTCGGCGCCACCCTCTTGGGCCTGGCCTTTAGCGACCGAATTATTTTAGGAGAGGGCAGGAGCCTGAAACCTTTGGGAGAAGGATTGCCGCTGGCGCCGGTCTTCGATCCTGAGGCTCCGTTCGGCCTGAGCTCACGGCCGAAGGCAGACCGAAGGGAGCCGGCGCTGGCCGCGGCCTATTTGGGCAAGGAGCAGCGGATTTACGCGCTGCGAACGTTGGAAAGGAAGCTGATCGTGCGCCATGCGAAGCCGCAGGTTGAGCTCTACGACTTGCGGCAAGATCCGGGAGAACAGCATGACCTGAGCCGGCTGAATCCCCTGGAGCGCGAAACCCTTTTCCGTCAGCTCCAGAGCTTATGTCCGGAGGTCAGATATTCAGGAGAGCAATAGATTGGGGGCAGAGCTTCAGTTGTTAGTTTGCATTTATGTATAGAGGAGTGGCAGCCGCGGCCGAGGCCGTCGCGGTCGGGGATGGTGATATGGATTGCGGCGGTTTACCGCCGCTTTTGCTTCGCGGATTGATCGGCGGTCTTTGGCGGCAATGAATTGCCGCGAGCCAAAGCGACAATCAATTATCGCACTCTCAAAGCGGCACAAAGCGCGGCATTCGGAAGATCGGGGTCAGATGCCAGACCGGAGAGACTCCGCCGAAGCGCTTCGTCCTCCGCGAAGGCGGAATGTCTGTCCCTTGGTCGGGTTTCAGGCGTGGAAGATTTTTTCGATCTCCTGTTCGATTTTGAGGGGCTTGATGCGCTGGGCGATGCTCAGTTCCTTGACCAAGAGGTTGCGGGCGGTGTCGAGCACCTTGCGCTCGCCGAAGCTGAGTTCCTTGTCGAGCTTGAGGAGGTAGAGGTCGCGGAGCACCGCGGCGATTTCGAAGACCGATCCGGTCCGGATTTTTTCCATGTATTCCCGGTGCCGGCGGTTCCAGGTCTGGGAGTCCGAGACGGGAACCTTCTGGCGGAGCACCTTGAACACGGCCGGGATTTCCCGCCTGGAGATAACAGTTCGGAGTCCGACGGATTCCACGCTCCCTTGCGGGATCATGATGGTGGTGTCGTTGTCGAGCATGCGCAGGATGTAAAAGATTTGGGTGTTGCCGGAGATCTGCCGGTTTTCAATCCCCTCGACCACGCCGACGCCATGCGCCGGATAAACTGCCTTGTCTCCGATTTTAAACATGATCCATCCCCTTTTTGTTCCCTATAATCTTCATCCGGGGATTTGCATCCACCGGAATAGAGCAGGAGTGATGAGAGGAAAGGAGCGAGATCGGAATTACGATTAAGAGAGGACGATAAGGCAAAGAAGGAATAGCTGAACAGAGACCCGGTTGAAGAGCGATCCGGTAATGGGGTGATCCGGTTAGTCAATTTTACTCCCATTCCTCCAGACCCCGTAAACCATTAAGCCTGAAAATTAAAAGTCTTCCCCCTACCGAAAGTGCATCCGCGAAGAGCCGAGTCTCAGAGCGTAAAGCGTAGGGAATGAGGGGATAAGCGTTATAAGTCAAAAAGGCTTCCGGAAGCCGTTCTTGATGTCATTAACTACTGGAAATAGAACCTGTTTCACCTCATTTCAGAGGCATTATAAACCAATATTTTAATTTTGTCAATAGTTTTTTTGAGTTAGCGTTGAAAAAGTGAAGCAGGATACAAACTTCAATAATGAGGATCAACTTTAAATATTCTAGCTAAGTTGCTTTTCCATCAAGGGAATTGCCTCTTCCAGCACCTTGACCATTTGATCGAGTTGCTTTTGGGTTACACTCAGCGGGGGTGCCAGCCCCACCACTTCCATGGTCGGCCGCATATAGACCCCGCGTTTCCAGGCCAACTCGCATACCGTGGTCGGGGCCCCGTGGGGCGGCTCGAAGGGGGCCTTGGTCTTTTTATCTTTCACAAATTCCACTGCCGCCATCAGACCCAGGCCGCGCACGTCTCCCACCGAGTCAAATTTCCGCAGTTTCTCCAATTTATCCAATAGATATCGTCCCTTTTCCGCGGCCTTTTCGGGCAGGTTTTCTTTCTCAATGATGTCCAGGTTGGCCATGGCCGCGGCGCAGCCGACCGGGTGGTTCATGTAGGTGAAGCCGTGCATCAGGGGCAGTTGCTCGGGCAGGTTTTCAGCGATGGTGTCGTAAATCCGGTCCGAGACCACCGCGGCGCCGAGCGGGATATAACCCGAGGTGATGCCTTTGGCCAGGGTCAGCATGTCCGGCCGCACGCCCCAATGCTGGAAGGCGAACATCTTGCCGGTGCGGCCGAAGCCGGTGATGACCTCATCCAGGATCAGGAGCACCTGGTGCCGGTCGCAGATTTCGCGGAGCCTGGGGAAATATTCCTTGGGCGGGGGGATGATGCCGCCGGAGCCGATCACCGGCTCGGCCACCACCGCGGCCACGGTCTCCGGTCCTAGTTCCTCGATCAGCTCCTCCACGGCCTTGGCGCACGCCACCTGGCAGGCTGGATACTCCAGCTCCAGGTCGCACTGGTAACAGTAAGGGGCCACGACCTTCTCAAAGCCCTCGGGTATGGGGTCGTAGTTCCAGTGGAAGGGCACGATGCCGGTGGCGGCCAGGGCGCCGTAGCTCAAGCCGTGGTAGGACCAGTTGCGGGAGATGATTTTATTTTTTTCCTGCCTCCCTTGCAGGGCAAAGTAAAGCCGGGCGAACTTGAAATTGGTCTCGTTGGCCTCACTGCCCCCGCAGCAGAAGAGCACCCGGTTCAGCCCGTATTCCGGAGGGAACATGCCGGCCAGCCGGGCGGCCAGCTCCACCGAGGGCACATTGCCCAGGCCGAAGAAGCTGGTCGCGTAAGCGATCGTTTCCATCTGCTTCTTCACCGCCTGGATGATTTCCTGCCGGCCGTGGCCCACCACCACGCACCACAGGCCCGAGAACCCGTCCAGAATCTCGCGGCCGTCCAAATCGCGGAGCACCGCGCCCTGGCCGGAGACCACGATTTTCGGCCCGTGCGCGGCATGCTCGCGAAGATGGGTCATGGGATGGATCAGGTGGCGCAGGTCCTGCTTGAGCAAGGTTTCTTTATCCATGCAAGTCCTCCCCGTCCTTTCTTATATCACAATTCCCAAGGCCCGGACAATGAAATTTTGCAGGCCCTCGACGCCATAGGGGTCAGAGCTTAAGAATTAATAATTTACTTGACTTGCGGTCCGATTCGGGTTAATCTGCCTCATGGCTCGCCCGTGGCGCATTCAGTTTCCCGGCGCGATTTATCACGTTACCTCCCGCGGCAACAACCGCCAGGCACTTTTCCTCCAGCGCCGGGATTATACCGATTGGTTAGACCTGCTCGCCCGCGGCCGGGACCGATTTCAGCTTCAAATCTTCGCCTTCTGCCTGATGTCCAACCATTATCACCTTTTCCTCCGCACCCCTCAAGCCAACCTGGCTGCCGCCCTGCAGTGGCTCAACACCACCTACGCCGTCCATTTTCACCTCCGCCATCGCCGCTCCGGTCATCTCTTCCAGGGCCGATACAAATCTGTATTAGTGGCCGACGAAGCTCACTGGCTCCATCTCTCGATCTATCTCCACCTTAACCCGGTGCGGGCGGGATTGGTCACCGATCCGGTGGATTACGAATGGTCGAGTTTCCGCGATTATACTCGCCATCCCTCGCGCTATGCCTGGCTCGATCCTGATCCGATCCTGTCCGCCTACGGAAGCCACCCGGCCCAACGCCGCCGGCACTATCGCCGGGAATGCCTGGGCCTCTTGGGCCAACCGCCGTCGTTCTGGCAAGAGCTGAGAGAGGGAGTGATCCTGGGTACCATCGAGCAACTGCGCGAGCTGGCCAGGCAGCACCCGCCCCGGGGCCGGCTCGAAGCGGTTTCGAGGTTTCGCCGCGCCGGCCGGACGCCGGTGATTTTGGACCAGGAAATTGAGCGATTGGAGCATCTGTTCGGCGAAAAAATTCTTCAGCCGGTGAGGGGTCGGAGAGGCTTCTTGCCCCGACTAGCCGCGTATTATTATCTGGTGGAACACTGCGCCGTGGCAGTGACCCAGGTCGCCGACCGGATGGGCGTCAGCGCCGCGGCCGTCTCTCAAGGCATCGTCCGCTTCCAAGCGAAACTGCGGGATGATAGAAACTTACGCTTGCGAATGGCGACTCTTCCTTGAATTATTAATTATTAAGCTCTGACCCCAAGGGAGGTCTCGATGAGTTTGACTTTGCAGATTTCGCGTCGGATCGCCAAGGTTCATTTTCCCCAATTACCGGCCGGAGCTTCGGCCATGGCCAAAGTGGCCATCCGCGATTTCTTCGCCTGCGCGCTGGCCGGGTCGCGCACCCCGGTGGCCGCCAGGATCCTGGCCTACGCCCAACGCCACGAGTCGCCTGGACCGGCGCCCATCATCGGTGTGCCCGGACTCCGGCTCGCGCCGGCCGTCGCGGCCTGGCTCAATGGCACCCTCGGCCATGCCCTGGACTACGACGACGTCAACTCGGTTGCCGTGGCCCATACCAGCGCGGCCCTGGTCCCGGCCATCCTGGCCCTGGCCGAGACCCGGCGCGCTTCGGGCAAGGACGTGATCACGGCCTATGCCGTGGGCTTTGAGCTGATTGTCCAACTCGGCCGCCGGCTCAACCCCGCCCTTTACGAGCACGGCTGGCACTCGACCCTCACCCTGGGCGCGCTCGGCGCCGCGGCCGCGGCCGGAAAAATCCTCCGCCTTTCGCCGGAAAAACTTTGCCACGCCCTGGGCATCGCCTCCTCCTTCGCCGCCGGCACCCGCCAGAACTTCGGCACCATGACCAAGCCCCTGCACGCCGGCAACGCGGCCCGCGCCGGTGTAACCGCGGCCCTGCTCGCGGCCGACGGCTTCACCGCGGACCCGGACATTTTGGGAGCGGGCTACGGCCTGGGCAAGATTCTGAGCCCGGGCCGGCCCAAGGACCTTTCCGCCCTGGCCGGGAAGTGGGGCCGGCCGTGGGAGCTGGTGGCCTCCGGCATCGCCATCAAGAAGTATCCCTGCTGCGCCGGCAACCACTCTTCCATCGATGCCATGATGCGGCTGGCGACTGAACACTACCTGAAAGCAGAGCAGGTGAAACGCATTACCTGCGAAGTGCCGGCCCTGGTCTTGGGCATCCTCCTCCGCCACCGGCCCCGCACCGCGTCCGAGGCCCGCTTCAGCCTGGAATTCGCCATGGCCGTGGCCGTGCTCGACCGAGCGGCCGGGCTCCGCCAATACACCGACCGTCGCGTCCAGGACCCCAGGGTCCAGCGGCTCCTGCTCAAGGTTATGACCCGAGAACTTCCCAAAGTTATGCAAAAGCGACTCGGGGGCGGGGGGCTTAACGGCGCCCGGGTCACCGTGGAGTTGAAGGGAGGCGAAAAAATTCAGGCCGAGGCCGGCGCGGCCAGGGGACATCCCGGAGAGCCGCTCCGCGAGGCCGAGCATTGGGCCAAGTTCCAGGAGTGCGCGGCCGGGATTTTGCCCGTGGCTCGAGCGGCTAAACTTTTCCAGGAGTTGAGTCGCCTGGAAGTAATTTCTGAGCTAAAATATATAGCAGGAGATTTAGAACTGAAAGGGAGTTGAGAATGAGCGATAGGAAGTCGGTAAAGGACCAAATCCGGGCGGATTATGCGCGAATGATCCAGGGCCGGTCTTCATGCTGTGGCCCGGCCGCATCCCCTGGCCTGGCCCGGACGATCGGTTACTCGGAAAAAGAATTGGCCTCGGCGCCGGAAGAGGCGGCCGCGGCCAGCTTCGGCTGCGGCAACCCGCTGGCCCTGGCGGAGTTGAAACCCGGGGAAGTGGTGCTGGACCTGGGCTCCGGCGCCGGGCTGGATGTCTTGCTCGCCAGCCAGCAGGTGGGACCTTCGGGCAAGGTCTATGGCCTGGACATGACGCCGGAGATGATCGCGCAGGCCCGCGCCAACCTGGCCCAGGCCGGAATCCAGAATGTGGAAATCCTGGAGGGCGACATCGAAGCGATCCCGCTGCCGGAGGCCTCGCTGGATTTCGTGACCTCCAACTGCGTCATCAACCTGGCCCCGGACAAGGAGAAGGTGTTCCGGGAAATCTTCCGGGTGCTGCGCCCGGGCGGCAGGTTTTCGGTCTCGGACATAGTAACTAAGAACCTGTCGCCGGCCGTGCGGGAAAAGCTCCCGGCCTCGGGCTGTGTGGCCTTGGCCCTGGAGGAGGAGGATTACTTGGAAGCCATCCGAGAGGCGGGGTTCAGAGAGTTGAAAGTTACCAATCGGGCGCCGTTCAATCTCTCAGTTGGCGGTCAATTGCTGTCCGCCGATTGTGGGTGCGGCTGCGGAGGGCATGACTCGGCTGGCTCGTCTGCCGGGCAAATCATCAGCTTGACGGTGCAGGGGCGGAAAGCAGGGTGAAGAGTGAAGTGTGAAAGAAGAAACAAGGATGATTAGCGTTTGACCAAGAGGCCGGCGTGGTCGGTGCCGGGAGAGGCGAAGGCCGCGGCCAGGTGGTCAAGGGGATAGAGCATCCCGGCGCTCCGGGCCGGGTCGTGGACTCGCGCCTGGGAGTCGGAAGCCCCGGTGAGCACCAGGCCGTGGCCGATGAACCGCCCCAGGTTTTGTTTGACCAGCACGTCCTCGTTGACGCAGAAAATAGTAGCCCAGCCCTGCCGGAACTTTTCCACCAACTCTTTCCATTCGATCTCGTGTTGGAAAAAAAGACCGGGCTTTAAAAACTGCCGCGACCAGGCCAGGGCCTGGAAATCAAGTTTTTGCGCCCCGCGTTTGCCATACCGTTTTTCCGCCAGTTCGGGCGTCAGCTCCGAGTAAGGAGTGGAAGCGTGCAGCTCCACCTTTAGCTTGCGCTCCAAGAGCGGCAGCAAAAGCTGCGCTTCCAGGGTCCAATAGCCGGGCCGGTGATGAGTGAGACGGTTGAGTTCTGCCCGCGGAAACTCTTCTTTCGGGAAAAAGTGTTTGAGCACCATGGCCAGGCAGGCCTGGTAGCAGTCGTCGCCCCCGGCCTGGTGCACGTAGGGAATGTCCATTTCCGACCGCCCGGGCTGCGGATCGCGGGCCAAGGCTCGCCAGGCGGAAGTTCCAGCTAACCCGGACACTGGGATCAAAGAGAGAAAGCGCCGGCGAGAAAGGAGGAGTTTCTTCAAATCTTTCCCTACATACGACATACGATATACTACATACTTTTCCTACGAGGCATACGAGTGCAGCCCGGAGAGCAGGATG
>MGQK01000082.1:69380-77056 GCA_001797815.1 Deltaproteobacteria bacterium RBG_13_61_14
AGACCACCGAGATGAAGCCGACGATCGAGATCAAGGCCACCCGCCGGCCGGTCCAGTTGGCGGTGAACCGGGCGTGCAGGTAAAGGGTGTAAATGAACCACGTGATCAGCGAGGCGGTCTCCTTGGGGTCCCAGGACCAGTAGGTGCCCCAGGCATAGTTGGCCCAGACCGCGCCGGTGATAATCACCGCGGTCATCAGGGGGTAAGCGATCATCACCGAGAGGTAGGAGAGGTGGTCGAGGAAATCCGCGGCGGGCAGGGCCTTGCGGATGGAGTCGAACTGGAAGTCGAGGATGAGCGTGCCCCCGGCAATGAGCATTGCGAGCAGGACGATCACGATCTTGAAGGGGTTGGAGAAGAGCCGGGTCTCTGGATTGCCGCTCACCTGCAGGATCAGGGTGAGGAACCCGATGAGCGCGAAGAGGAATCCGAGCAAGAGGATGAGCCGCGGCCAGGTGCTGGGGGCGGGGTTGGCTCTTGTTTCCGCGGGTTGCGCGGAGAGGTAAAGGATTCCGGCGACGCCGGCAAAGACCAGGCTGGCCAGGAGCAGCCGGCCGGGCAGGGGAAAGGAGATAAATTTTTCGCCGGTCATGGCCGCGGCGAGGTTGTCCATGCGGAAGTTGCCGAGCAGCACCTGGAACTTGTCGCAGATGGCGAGGAGCCCGGCCACGGAGAAAGCGGCGGCGGCCCCGATCTTTTCGCGGCTGACCCCTTCCTTGATCAGGAACATGAGCGAAAGCCCGAAGCTGGCGACAAAGGCGGCATAGGCCAGCGCGGCCACGGCCACGTGGGCGTGGAGCCAGTTGCTTTGCAGGGCCGGCACCAGTTGCCCGATTTCCTTGTCGCCGCTGAGCACCGCGGCGCCGATGGCCCCGAGCGCGATGGGAAAGATAAAGGCGCCGGCGATGCGGATCTTGTATTTCAGCTCGATGATGATGTAGAAGACAACGATGCCCCAGCCGAAGAAGAGCAGGGATTCGTAAAGGTTGGTGAAGGGCGGATGGTGGATGCCCGCCTCAATCCAGCGAAAGGCCAGCCCCAGCGTGTGAAAGAGAACGCCGACTGCTGCCGCGGTGAAGGCCAGCCCGCCCAGCAGGCGGTTGCGCCAGCCCATGTAAATCAGGTAAAGGACCGTCGCCGCCACGTAGGCCAGGGCGGTCGCGCTAAAACACGTCTCGCTCCATTGAAACAGATCCATGCGTTTTCCTTGGATGGGGGCCTTCGGTCCGGCGGCGGGAATGGGGCTAGTGCTCTGTCAAGGCAAATTTGCGGAATGGGAATGTAGGGGCACGGCTTGCCGTGCCCAGGATCAGGGCGGGGCAAGCCCCGCCCCTACCAAGAATTTATTCCACATTTATCGTTTGGCAGAGCACTAGTTAAATTTCTCCTCCGACCATGGCCACCATTTGTTTGATCTTGTCGTTGGTCGCGCGCAGGCGTTCCGTTAAAGTCTTGACAAAAATCTTGTAGAGTTTGGCCGCCACCGCCGAGGAGCTTTCCAAGAGCGCGTCCAGGTCCGGCTTGTTGAGCACCAGCAGGGTGGCCGCGCCCTCGGCCACGGCCCCGGCCGAGCGCGGCGCCTCGTCAATCAGGGCCATCTCGCCGAAGTAATCGCCCGGGTTGAGGCTGGCGAGCGTCTGGGAGCCCTTGCCCGGCACCAGCTTGACAATAGCGACCTTGCCTTCCAGGATCAGGAAGAGCTTGTCGCCCTGGTCGCCCTCCCGAAAGATAATGTCGCCGGGGCCGAAGTCCTCCTTCACCGCAATCCGGGCGACCTCATCCAACTCCAATTCCTCCAGCTCCTGGAAGAGCGGAATCTTGGCCAGCGCTTGCAATTCCTCCGGGGTCTTGCGCCGGGCCGAAGCCGGGACCGGCTCTTTGTCCTTGCCCGAGCCGTAGATCGCCTTGAGCAAGTCCTTCTTGATCCGGTCCCGCTCCGACGGCGTCATCGGCTGGCTGATCTTGTGAATCCAGGACAAAAAGGTGCCGTATTCCTCCCCTCGCTCCTCGGACTGGATCAGGTCCAGGTATTCGTTGATCTGCCGACGGTCGTCGTAGCGGATGTGATCGAACACGATCCCCATCCCCGGCTCCAGGCCGTCCTCGACCTCGGGCTTGCTGGTGTTGATCCGCACCACTTCGCCCTGGAGATAGATCGGACGCGGCGCCCCGGGCAGGTCAAAGGCGAAATGCAGGCGGGTGCCCACCGGCAAGGGGTCAGACGTCTTGAGATACACCCGCTCTTTATCCACTTCTAACACGTAATCCGGATAAGTCTGATCAATCTTTCCGTCCGCGGATCGAGCCCGGATCGGCAACTTGAGCAGTTTGCTCCTGGGCATGCGCCGGTCTTTCTGTTTCGGACTGTCAAGAGCCACTTCTGACCCCTCCTCCCAGGACTCAGAATAAGTGACCTATTTTAGCATATTTTTTGACGAATCCAAACTTTTGCTTTATCTTGGGGCTGGTGCCAAAATCAGAATCCCAGTCTCTGCTCCACTTGCTCCTGGCGGCCCTGGCCGTCGCCGCGGTCGCGGCGATCCTCTACGGCCCGGGCTGGCATTACCCGTTCGAGTCCGATGACGTCGGCTACCTCCATAACAACCCCGCGATCCACAGCCTGAACTGGCGCCAGGTCTTTTTCACCGGGGTCATCCCGACCCGGCCGCTCACCCAGCTTTCGCTCGCGCTCAATTACCATTTTAGCCAGCTCCGGGTGGAGGGCTACCACCTGGTCAACATCGCGCTGCAGGCGTTCCATGCCGGCCTGGTCGTGCTCCTGGCCGGACTGGTCTATCGCCGCCTGGGTCTTCATTCCCTGGTTCTGCCCGCTCTCCTTGCCGGGCTGCTGGCCGCGGTCCACCCGGTGATGATCGAATCCGTGGCCCTGATCGGCACGCGGGACAATATCCAGGCCTCGATCTTCATGATCGGGAGCCTGCTCCTTTATCTTCGCAGCCAGGGCGTTTCCATCCGGCGCGATCATCCCGCCGAGCCGCGTTGGAAACGATCCTGGCTGATCGCCGGCTCGATAGTTTGCGGCATCCTGGCCGTGCTCAGCAAAGAGAGCGCGGTGGTCCTGCCCGCGCTCGTGGTCCTGGCCGATTATTACCTGGTGGACCGGCCCGGCCCGGGTTGGCGTTTTCGGGCCGGCATCTTTGCCCTGTATTTCCTGTTCCTGGTCGGTTTGGAATTCGCGTTGCTCAAGATGGTGGTCTATCCCCACCCCATGACCATCGGCTACAAAGTCATCCCGCTCTCCCATTACATCGCCACCCAGCTCTGGGTGGTGCCGACCTACCTCTGGCTCCTCGCTTTCCCGCTTCACCTGAGTCTGGAGCCGATGGTCAGCTTCCAAAATTCCTTCCTGGCCTGGCGACCCATCCTCGGCGCCGCCATCATCCTCGCGCTCGCCGCTTTTGCCCTGGTTTTGGCCCGGAAAAAGAGCCTCTGGGCCTTCGGCCTGCTATGGTTCTTTATCGCCATCTCCATGACTTCCTCGATCCTGCCCTTTGTCGAATACATGGCCGTCCGTTACCTCTACGTGCCCGCGCTCGGCCTTTGCATCGCCTGGGCCGGCCAGGTCTGCCAGCAGGCGCGACCAAGAAAAAGCGCCCCGGCCTGGGCCGCGGCCGTCCTGGTCCCGGTCTGCCTGGCCGCTCTCACCGCCGGCCGCCTCCACGCCCTCCGCACGCCCGCCGCGCTCTACCGCGACGAGATCCGCAAAGAGCCCGAGCTCTCCCGGCCTTACGAGATGCTGGCCGACCGGCTTCTGGCCGAAGGCCGGGTGCGGGAAGCCCTCCCTTACGCCTACCGGGCCCTGGCGGCGCCCGGGCAGAAATTTCTCAAGCACCGGGTGCGGATCCTGCTCGAGGAGGCCTATGACTCCTACGATCCTTTCTCGGGCCGGCCCTATACAGATGAGAATATCGCGGCCGTGCTCCGGGAACACCCGCGCGCCTTCCTGCCCCTGGCCAAGGCCCACCGGGCGCGGGGAGACCTGGAAGCGGCCAAGCGTGATTACCAGGCCTCGATCGCGAGCCGGCGGAAGAATAACCCCGCGGCCTACCTGGGCCTGAGCGCGGTCCTGGAAGAGACCGGCGAGCTCGACGGCGCCGTCTCCTGGCTGCGGCTGGGCTGGGAGGAATCGCCTGACGTGGACCCCGGGACCCGGGACACGCTCCGGCTCAAGCTGCGCGCGCTTACGCAGCGCTCGCCGCTCCCGGACCTGGCCGGCCAGCCGGTTTTGCCGGAGGAGGTCGTGGCCAAGCTGACCGAGGTCTGGCGCCTTCAGGCCCAGGGCGATCTCCAGGCGGCCCAGACCCTGCTGGACCAGGTGACGCCGCCAGCGCCGCCTTCGCCGGTGCCGATCTACTTGCGCGGTGTCATCCTGGAAAAAGCCGGCTCCGGCACGGCCGCGGCCGCCGCCTTCCGCGAGGCCATGAGCTTGAACCCGCCTTATCCGCCGGCTTTCAGCAACCTGGCCGCCTTGCTCCTGGATCAAGGGGAGAAGCGGGCCGCGGAAAAGATTTTGCAGGAGGCGGTGAATCGCGGGGTTCTCGATCCTTTCATTTATTTCAATCTCGGCACCTTGCAGGCCCAGGCCGGCCGCTTTCCCCGGGCGCTCGCCACCTATCAGGAGGGATTGAAGATCCATCACGACCACCCCTTGCTCAAGGCCGGCGCTGAAGCCATTGAAGGTTACCTGGAGGAGTTCTACTGATGGAGGCGAAAGTCCGGGTGGATGCCCAGGCCGAGGGACATCTGATCCCGCGCACGATCTACGGCCATTTCCTCGAGCACCTGGGGCAATGCATCAATGAGGGGCTTTGGACCGAAAGGGGAGGGGAAGACCTTTTCCAGGGCGGCATTGCCCGGCCGGTGCTGGAGGCGATCCGCTCCTTGCGGCCCGGGCTGATCCGCTACCCGGGCGGCTGTTTTGCCGATGGTTACCACTGGCAGGATGGCATCGGACCCCGGGAGAAGCGGCCCCGCCGTCCAAACCGGATGTGGTCCCGCTTCGGCAAGGCCCTGGGCCCGGATGACCACAACCACTTCGGCACCGATGAATTTTTGGCGCTATGCCAAGAGCTGGGCGCCGAGCCGATGCTGACCGTCAACGTGGGCAGCGGCACGCCCGAGGAAGCCGCGGCCTGGGTGGAATATTGCAACGGCTCGGAGAGCACTTACTGGGGTCAGCAGCGGGTGATGAACGGCCGGGCCGAGCCTTGGGCGGTCAAGTTTTGGTGCGTGGGCAACGAGATGTGGAACCCGGGCGAGTTCGGTTTTTGCGGTCCTTCCACCTATGCCCAACGCCTGCTCCGCTTTTCTTCAGCCATGCGCGCCAAGGACCCGGAGCTCCGGCTGGTGGCGGTGGGTCTGGGCGATCCCTGGAACTGGTGGAACCGGGTGGTGCTGGAAGGCGTCGGACCGCACGCGGATTACCTTTCCATCCACGCCTATTATCCGGCCCTGTTTTTCCTGAACCACTTCATCCGGCGTGACCGCCGGCGGAACGCGGATTCCTTTTACTGGGTGATGGCCGGGGTGGAGGATTTCGGCCGGATCCTCGATCGGGCCGGCCGGGCCTGCGTCCGCCACTCCCCGCCGGGCAAACCCGTCCGGCTCGCCTTTGACGAGTGGAACGTCTGGTATTCCTTGCGCCACATCGTGCGCTCGAACTACGGCCTGCGCGAGGGTCTCTTCGCCGCCTCGGTGCTCAACCTGCTCCAGCGCCTGGCCGAACAAGTGCCCATCGCTTGCATCGCGCAAATGGTCAACGTGCTCGGGGTGGTGGTCAGCGACGGCCGGCGGGCTTTTCTCACCCCGACCGGCCAGGTCTTCAAACTCTACACCGAAAATGCCGGCGAGCGCTGGCTGCCCTCAGAGGTGGAGTGCGAGAGCCTGGCCATGGCCGGGAAGCGGCTGCCCGTGCTCGATGCCTCGGCCACCCTGGACGCCTCCGGCGAGCGTCTGGCTCTCTTCCTGGTCAACCGGCATTACGAGCAAGGGGTCACTGTCGAACTGGAGTTGCAGGGCTGCAAACCCGGGCACGCCGCCACCCTGGAATGGCTTTGCCACGAGGACCCGCTCGCCCGGAATACTTTTGAGGAACCGGAGCGGGTGGCGCTCGCTCGCGAGGAGATCACGCTTTCCGACCCGCCCCGGGTGAAACTGCCGCCGCATTGTGCCGCCTGCCTTAATCTAACATTCGGGGTCTGACCCCAGAGGGTTTGATTTTCAGGATTGATTCTGGGAAAATCCAGGAACCATGCCCAAGGCGATCATTCGCACGGCGCAAGCCGTGTTGGTTCAGGAGTTTGAACCGGGCGATTTGCTGGCGGATGTGATCCTGGCCGCGGGGATCTTGTTTGACCGGCCCTGTGCCGGCCGGGGCGCTTGCGGCAAGTGCCGGATGCAGGTGCGGGGTGCGCTCTCGGAGCCGACCCCGGCCGAGCTGGAAAATTTAACTCAAGAAGAATTGGCGCAGGGGATTCGACTGACCTGCCAGACCCGGGCCAAAGGGGACGTGGAGGTCATTGCGGCCCCGGGCGCGGTGATTACGGATAAAATTTTCCAGGCGGTCGTGGACCTGTCCGCCTTTGACGGCGAGCCGGGTCTGGCCATTGACCTGGGCAGCACCACGGTGGCCGCCTTCCTGGTGGACCTGGCAACCGCGAAGCCGCTGGCTGGTTATGCGGTTTTGAATCGCCAGGCCGCGCACGGCGCCGAAGTGATCAGCCGGCTGGCCTTGGCCGAGCGCGAGCCGAAGTTATTACAAAACCTGGCTTGGCAAAGCATATCCGAAGCCATCGAGGGTTTAAAACTACCGGTTCAGCTTCTATTGAGAATCCTCCAAGTGGTGATCGTGGGCAACACCGCCATGCACCATTTACTCCTGGGCTTGCCAGTGGCCGACTTGGTGCGCTCGCCTTTTGAACCTTTTAGCAAAAAAGCCACAAAGAAATTCTTCGAAGACTTTTTGAATGATGATTTACTGAACCGGAATGTCGCAATTCCATTTTACCAAAATTCCAAGGTTCATTTTCTTTTTCCTCCTTTGATCGGCGGCTTTGTCGGCTCGGACGCGCTCGCCTGTCTGCTCTATTTCGGCTTCGATCATGCGGACGAGCCTTTGGCCGCGCTGGATCTGGGCACCAACGGCGAAGTCCTGCTCACCGACGGCCGGCGCATCGCGGCCGCCAGCACCGCGGCCGGGCCGGCCTTTGAGGGCGTCAACATCAGTTGCGGCATGCGCGCGCTGCCGGGCGCGATTGTCCGGGCTTATGGGGATAAGGGCAAGTTTTCGGTAGAGACGATAGAGGATGTCGAGCCAAAGGGCCTTGCCGGATCGGGTCTTATCAGTTTGGTCCGAGTGCTCCGCGATCTGGGTTGGATCGAAAATTCCGGCAAACTGGTCAAGGGTTCCAAAGGGTCTAAGAAGTTGCGACTTCGAGGAGAAGGCCATGAGAAAAAACTTTGGCTGACCGAGAAAGTGTATCTCAGCCAACACGATATCCGGGAACTGCAGAAGGCCAAGGCCGCGGTCCGGGCGGCGCTGGACATCTTGCTGCAGAGGCTCGCGCTCAAGCCCGGGGATTTGCGCCGGGTGATCCTGACCGGGTCGTTCGGCGGCCGGGTGCCGGTGGAAGATGCGCTGGCGCTGGGGCTGTTGC
>MGQK01000082.1:77072-86583 GCA_001797815.1 Deltaproteobacteria bacterium RBG_13_61_14
GCGGGTGGCGTCCATTGCCAACGGCGCCGGGATGGGCGCGGCCTTGATGCTCTTGGAGGACAACTTTGCGCGGGCCGAGGAGCTGGCGCTGCGGGTCGAGCACGTGGAGTTGAACCTCGATCCCCAATTCCAGGAGCGGTTTATCGAGGCCCTGACCCTGGCCCCAGGCTAGGCTCGCGGCCCCGCCGGATTATTCACAAGTGGATTACTTCACCGACAAAGTGGCCTTGATCACGGGTTCGGCCCGGGGCATCGGGTTCGCCGCCGCCCGGCTGCTCGGCGGCCGGGGAGCCAAGGTGGTCCTTTCCGATATCCTCGATGACACTCTGGCTCAGGCTCAAAAGCGGCTTCAAGCAGAGGGCATTGCGGTAACCGCGAAAAGGGCGGACGTGACCGTTCCGGAGGAATGCGAAGCCTTGGTCCAGGCCGCGCTGGCTGAATTCGGCCGGCTCGACATCCTGATTAACAACGCCGGGGTGAGCATCGTGTCCAACTTTGAGGAGGTCAAGCCCGAGGTGGCCCGGAAGCTCCTGGACGTGAACGTGATGGGGTGCATCAACATGACCTTGGCCGCGCTGGATGCTTTGAAGCAAGCCCGCGGTCATGTGGTTTTCCTGTCCAGCGTGAGCGGCATCCGCGCCATCCCTACCGGCAGTCTCTATAGCGCCAGTAAAGCCTTTTTGCGCAGCTTGGCCGAGTCGTTGCGGCTGGAACTGAAGCCGTATGGAATCCATGTCGGCGTCATCTGCCCCGGTTTCACCACGACCGATCCGAGCAAGACGGTGATGAAAGGCGATGGAAGTCCCCGTCCCATTGGGCGGCCGGCCCATGATACTCCCGAGGGAGTAGCCAAAGGCATCGCCCGGCTGATCGAACGCCGCGAGCGGGAGCGGGTGCTAACCTCCTTGGGCAAAGCCACCGCCTGGCTCCAGCGCCTGAGCCCCTCGCTCCTGGACCGGATCTTGGCCGGGCGGGAATTGAAAAACTGAATGAGTGATCTGGAGCGGACCGGCCACCCTCGGCCCGCGGGCGAAAGCTACACCGGGTCCGGCCGGCGTTCTCATTCCATCCTGATCGTCCTCTTCCTGATCTATATGTCCGACTATGCCGACCGCTACGTGATCTCCAGCATGATCCATTACATCCAGGAGGATTGGCAGATCACCGACGCCCAGGCCGGCTGGCTGATGGGCATTGTCCTCTTATTCATCACCGTCTTTTCGGTGCCGGCTTCGATCCTGATTGACCGCTGGAGCCGGCGCAAAATGGTGGCGATCATGACTTTTTTCTGGAGCTTGGCCACCCTGGCTTGTGCCTTTACCAGCAGCTATTTCCAGCTCTTGGTGGCCCGGGCCTTCATCGGGATCGGGGAATCCGGCTACGCGCCCGGAGGGACGGCCATGCTCGCCGCGGCTTACCCGGAGGAGAAACGGGCCCGGGTGATGGGAATCTGGAACGCCTCCATTCCCTTGGGCATCGGCCTCGGCCTGGCGGCCGGCGGCCTGATCGCGAGGAGGTGGGGATGGCACCATGCCTTTGGCCTGGTCGCTCTTCCCGGGATGGTGTTGGCATTGGCGGCATGGTTCCTGCCCGACTATCGAAGCGTCAAGGTCCAGGACCCCGGCACGGGTATCGGCCGCGGCTTTTTGCGGGATTTGACGGTGGTCTTTCGCATCCCCTCTCTGGTCCTGACTTATTTGGGCTTTGCCATGAATGTATCCATCACCACTGCCTTGATGACCTGGCTGCCGTCCTACTTCGAACGCACGGGAATCGCCGAGCCTGGGCAAGGAGGCGCTCTGGCCACCCCGATTTTCGCCCTGGTCATGGTGGGAGCGCCGCTGGGCGGATTTCTGGCCGACTCCTGGGCCAAGCGGCAAAGGAACGCCCGTCTTCTCCTGCCGGTCCTGAGCTCGGTTCTGGCCGCGATCACGCTCTGGGCGGCATTCTCCTGCGCGGGGCAAAAATTCCTGCAGATCGGAATCCTTTGCGCTTACGGCATTTTCATCACCGGTTTTATCGCCCCGGCCGCCGCGGTCACCCAGGACGTGGTGCACCCGGGGCTCCGCGCTTTCAGCTATGCCATGTGCGTTATTGTCCAGCACCTGGCCGGGGACATCTGGTCCGCGCCTCTGCTCGGCTGGCTCAGCGACCGGATCGGGCTCCCGCAAGCCGTGTTTTTTATCCCCGCTTACGGAGTCATCGCCGCGATCTTCTTCTTTTTCGGCTCTCGTTTTTACGTGCGGGATCTGGATCGGGTGGAAAAAGTCAGGCTGGAACCCGAGCTTGCTCCCTGATCGCGCATAACCGCGGATCGTCTTCCCGGACGCTTGCCCACCCCTCAGTTTTTGTCCGCACCGCATATTTTCGGACTGCGTAGGGGCGCAATTCATTGCGCCCGGTCCCGGTCAGGGCGCGATCAATCGCGCCCCTACCAGAGCTCCCGGAAAAATGAGGGGTGGCAAGTTCCCGGACGACCTTGAATTGGCCTGGGATAAATGGTATTTATCAATTTGGATTTAAGCTTTCTGACCGGATGAGCGCAAAGAAGTGGAAGAGCAGGATGCGGAGTTCGGATGGGGGAGGCAGACCATGAAGATAATCGTAGGCCGGGGCAAAGGCGATTCCGGCCGGTGCGACGCGCTGGCCCTTTTGTTCATCGAGGCAGAGCTTCGCCTGGATGCGGCCGGCAAGGCCGCGGACCGGGAGAGCGGAGGCGCGGTCTCGCGGCTGCTCCGGGACGGCTTTGAGGGCAAGCGCGACCAGGTGGAGGTGATTCCGGCGGGCCGGAGCTCCCGGT
Organism: Deltaproteobacteria bacterium RBG_13_61_14; assembly: GCA_001797815.1. Taxonomy (GTDB): domain Bacteria; phylum RBG-13-61-14; class RBG-13-61-14; order RBG-13-61-14; family RBG-13-61-14; genus RBG-13-61-14. Next base: position 79,873 of record MGQK01000082.1, read on the forward strand.
TCGGGCACGTGGTTTTGCTGGGGCTGGGCAAGAAGGAGAAGCTCGACGCCGAGAGTTTCCGCCGGGCCGGGGGTGGACTCGCCGGCGCGCTGGCGAAGCGGACGGTGAAACTTTGCCGGGCGGCGCTGCTCCCGGCCGAGGCGGTCCCGATCGCGGTGGAAGAGTGCGCCCGGGCGCTGGCCGAAGGCGCTCTTCTCCGCAGTTATCGCTTTACTGAATACAAGAAGGCCGAGAACGACCAAGGCATCCAGACCCTGGCCATTTTCGGGGGCGGGCCCAAGGCGCCGGCGGCGCTCACCCGGGCCGCGGTGATCGGAGAAGAGCACGCCTACGTGCGGAACCTGATCAACCGGCCGGCGCGGGACCTGGCCCCCGAGGACCTGGCGGCCGAGGCGCGGGCGAGCGGGCGCCGGTTTGGGTTCGGCTGCCGGGTCTTCACCGAGAAGGACCTCAGCCGGATGGGCTACCATGCGATCCTGGCCGTGGGCCAGGGCAGCCGCCGGCCGCCGCGGCTGGTGGTGCTGAATTATGCGGGCGGGCCGAAAAAGCAGAAGCCGCTCGCGCTGGTGGGCAAGGGCGTTATCTTTGACTCGGGCGGGATCTCGATCAAGCCGGCGCAGGGCATGGAGCAGATGAAGGGCGACATGGCCGGCGCGGCCGCGGTGCTGGGGATCATCCGGAGCGCGGCGCGGCTCTCGCTGCGCCACAACCTGTTCGGGGTCCTGCCCTTGGCCGAGAACCTGCCCGGCGGCGGGGCCCAGCGGCCGGGCGATATCATCCGGACCGGGGCCGGGGTGACGGTGGAAGTGATGAGCACGGACGCGGAGGGCCGGCTGGTTTTGGCCGACGGCATCCACCACGCGAAAAAGCTCAAGCCCCGGGCGATCGTGGACGTGGCCACGCTCACCGGCGCGGCTTTCATCGCGCTCGGGAGCCATGCGATCGCGCTGATGGGCAATGACGAGGGACTGCTGGCCCGGATCACCGCGGCCGGGATTGCCGCGGGCGAGCGCACCTGGATCTTGCCGTTGTGGGAGGAATACGAGGAGATTCTCAAGTCGGAGGTGGCGGACCTCAAGAACAACTCCTGGACCCGGGAGGCCGGCACCATCTGCGGCGGCATTTTCCTCAAGAAGTTCGCGGGCGACACCCCTTGGGCGCACCTGGATATCGCCGGGGTGGACTGGAACGAAAAGTCCCATCCCTACCTGGCCAAAGGCCCGACGGCCAAGGGCATGCGGCTCCTGGTCCGGATGCTGGAAGAGCACGCCGATTAACTCGATGAGCGAGAGCCGGGAGTCGCGGCCGTCGCTTGCTCTCCGCGCGCGATGGGCCCAAGGTTTTCTCTTTCTGATCCCCGCGATTTTTTGCTGGGGGCTGGCCCGCCATGAGCCGGCGCTCCTGATTGACGACGCCTACATCACTTTCCGCTACGCCGAAAACCTGGCGCGAGGTCTGGGCCCGGTCTTCAACCCGGGCGAGCGGGTGCTGGGCACCACCGCCCCGCTCTGGGCCGGAATCCTGGCCGGGGCGCGGCTGCTCGGCTTCGCGATTCCTTCCGCGGCCCTGGTCCTGGGCCAGATCTTCACCGCGGCGACCTGCGGCCTGCTGGCCTGGATCCTGTTTCGCCACGTGGCCGCGCCGCTGGCGGTTTTGGCCGGGTTGGTCCTGGCCCTGCATCCGGACGCGATTTTTTTCGCCAACTCCGGGATGGAGACCGGACTCTCCATGGCGCTGGTGTTGGGATCGCTGGAGACAGCTTTACGCCGGCGCTTCTTGGCGGCTGGGGTCCTGAGCGGCGCCGCTTTCCTGGTGCGGCCGGATGGCGCCTTGCTCTTGCTCCTGGGCGGGGTGTTGGCGCTTCTGCAGGGGCGCAAGTCCTTGGTCCGCTTTGCGATCGCCGCGGCGGTGTTGGTGTTGCCCTGGATCATTTTTGCCATGGTCTTTTATGGCTCTCCCATCCCGCAGTCCATTGCGGCCAAGCAACTGATCCATGCCACCAGCTTCCGCCACGCGCTGATGGGATACGCGCTGCTTTTTTTGCCGCCGGTCTGGCCCATGCGGCTTTTGGCCGCGCTGGCGCTGCCGGGTCTGGGCTTGGCCCTGATCTCGCGCGGTCGGCTCTGGCCTTTTGCCGCCTGGGCCATTTTATACATAGTTGGCCTTGTCTTTTCGCGGATCTCGGCGGTCTTCCCCTGGTACCTGACGCCGCTCCTGCCCGTGATGTGCTTATTTGATAGCGAGACCTGGAACCGGTTTTTCTTGAGGGGGACAGGCATTCCTGCCTGTCATCAACCCGCTTGGCTCAAAAGAATTGGCTGGCTCGGTGCGATTCTGCTCCTCGGCCTGGGCGGCTGGCTTTACTCCTTTCGCCCGTTTTACCTGGAGGTGCGCGAGGCTCAGTTTGGCCGGGTGCGAGAGTATGAGAGACTCGGCGAGTGGCTGAAAACCCAGGCGCGGCCGGGGGACCAGATCCTGGTCGGGGAGGTCGGCGCCCTGAGCTTTGCGCTGATGGATTTCCCGGTGCTGGACAGCTCGGGGATCAACTCGCCGGAAATTTTGCGTCTGCACCGGGCGGATCAGGAGAGAAGCTTGGCCGCCGGGCAGGCGGCAGAGTCGGCGCGGTGGGTGAAGGAAGTGATTCAGCGTTTCCAACCGGAGTGGATTGTCACCTGGTACCGGTTCCTGCACCTGGAAGAATTGGCCCAGGACCCCGATTTGCGCAGCCGCTATGTTCGGGTGAAGCCGCCGCTGCCGAACCTGGACCGCTTTTTCGTGCTCGAGCGGCGGGAATCTCCATGACCGGCTCCCGTTTCCGCAATCTGCTCCCGGCCTTGCCTTTATTGGCGATCCCGGCCGCGGCGGTGCTCGGCGGGGTCGCAGCCTCGGGCTGGCTCTTCATTGACGACGCCTACATCACCTTCCGCTACGCCGAAAACCTGGCCCGCTCTCTGGGCTTCGTCTATAACCCGGGCGAGCGCGTGCTCGGCACCACCACCCCGCTCTATTGCCTCTGGCTCGCCCTGGGCAACCTGGCGGGCGTGCCGACTTTGGTGCTGGCCCTGCTCACCGGAATCCTGGCCGCCGGGGCCAGCGGCTGCCTGGTCTGGCGACTGGGACGGACTCTCGGCCGGGACCGGGCCGGTTATGCCGCGGGCCTCGTGCTCGTCTGTTTCCCTCGTTTCTGGGTCGCGGCGGCCTCGGGCATGGAGACCACTCTGGCCGCGGCCATTGCTCTCCTCGCGCTCATCCTCGACTTCCGGAAGAAACCGGTCTGGGCGGGCTTAAGCCTGGCCGCCCTGGTCCTCACCCGGCCGGACGCCGTAGTCCTGGCCGCCGCCATCCTGGGAGTCCGCCTGGTCTTGGACCGCAAGGCCGCCTGGATCGAAGCCTCGGTCCTTCTGCTCGCGCTCCTGCCCTGGACGGTTTTCGGCTGGCTTGAATTCGGCTCGCCGCTCCCGCATTCCATCGCGGCCAAGCGGCTGATCCACCCGTTTCCCTGGGACCTGGTCCTGGGCAAAGAGTTGAAGTGGTTTGTCTCGGAGCCGGGTCTGATCGTGACTTCGGTCCTGTGGCTTCTGGGCGCGGGCTGGATGGCGGCGAGGAAGCGGGAAGCGCTCGTGTTCGCCCTCTGGCCGCCCCTGTTCCTGGCCGGATTGGCCGCGGGTCAGGTGGGGCCGTTCTTCTGGTATCGGACGCCGCTCTTGCCCGCCTATTTCCTGGTCGCCTTCCTGGGAGCGGAAGCTTTTGCCCGGCTGCTGCGGGAGCCTTGGCCCCGGCGGGTGATGGTCGGGCTCTCGGCTCTTTTCCTCGGTCTCTTCCTGGCGCCGGTGCCGACCGCTTTCCGCCAGGGTCTGGAGGCGCTCGTGGCCAAGGAGCGGGTGTATGAGCAGATGGCCGGGCGCATCCGGGAGCTGGGTCAGCCGGGGGACAAGGTGTTCGTGGGCGACGTGGGCGTGCTGGGGTATCGGCTCCAGGATTTTTATTTGCTGGACAGCTCCGGCATCAACTCGCTGGAGATCTACCGGCTGCGGCTGGCGGATCGTAAAAAACTTTTACAACAAGGCCCGAGTTACCGGTTCGACTGGTGGGGGAGCGCGGCCTGGAGCCGGGACGTGATCGAGCAATACCAGCCCCGGTTTATCGCCTCGGATGTTTCCTACCTGCACCTGCCGGAGCTGATCGGTGATCCCGAATTCCAGGCGCTCTACCGGATCGTCCGGACCTGGAGCCTGCCGGCCGCGAACTACGTGTTGCTGGTCAGGAACGAAAAGCCGGCAAACCCGAACCCGGCGGGACCGCCTTAGTGCTCCAGTTCATAATTTCGATGACGTATTTTCACTGCTCGGTCCCGCCTGGCCCCATCAAGCTCCCCCTCACCCTCCCCTCTCCCCCCAGCGGGGGAGAGGATAAGGAGAGGGGGGTAGCCTTTCGGTGTCCCAGGACTGATATGAAGATCAAGAATACGTCATGATATTTATGAAATAGCCCACTTAGCCGGCCTCCTCCAGCAAGTCGGTCAGCTCCACGATCTCGTCCTCCCCGATCTCCTCCCCCGAGGCCACCAGACTTTTCAATTCCGGATAATCGAGAAAAGGCTTCCAGGGGCCTTTGTCCTTCTGGACTTCCTCTTGCCCGGTAAGGTTGCCGGCCGCGACCAGGTCCTCCACCGAGATCAGGCGGACCGGTCCCAGCACCAGGCCGTCGGGGTAACGGATCTTGTAGCGGGAGACATTTTCCGAGGGAGCGGAAGTCCGGGCCGGCGGCGTGGGCGGGGCCGCAGGAGGAGTTGGCAAAGGTTCCGCCGGCCTGGGCGGAGGCGGGGCCGGCTGGGGCGGCTTGACCACAGCTTTGGGCTCCAAGGGTTCCTCATCCAAATCCAGGGGGATCTCTTCCTCGTGCTCGTGCACCGGCTTTTCGGCCGGGGGCGGGGAAGGCTCCGACGGAAAGAGATCCGGAAAGAGCTTCCTCAATTCCTCGAACTCGGCCAAAGGCCGGAAGTCGCCGCCGTCCTTGGAAACTTCTTCCTGGCCCTTGAGCCGTTTTTCGCGGACCAGCACCGCCACGGTCTTGAGTTTGATGGGGCCCAGGAGCAGGCCGTCGGGCGAGCGGAAGGTGTATTTGCTTTTGACCTCCGGGAGTTCGACCTCATCGGTCACCCCGTATTTATCCTTGATCTTGCTGATAATGGCGTCAATCCGGCATTGGTAGCAGAGCCGGTCTTTATCGTCCTGGTGCTTGACAAAGGTGGTCCCGCACTTCAGGCAGGAGAGCTGGACCGTGCCGGTGGCGGAGGTTTCCGCCGCCGGAGTAGCGGCCGCGGCGGGTTCGGGTCCAGCCGCGGGTTCGGGAGCCGGAGGAGGGGCCGTGGTTTCCGGCGGGAGGGCAGGGCTGAGGTCCTGGGCCAATTCTTCGGGAGAGATGACAATAGTCTTCTGGCATTTCCCGCACCGGAAGTTGACCGGTTTGGTGGGCGCCTTTTTGATGGTGATCTTATATTTCGAGTGGCATTGGTCGCAAAGAATCAGCATGTCGGGAAACCCCAATCCCGCCGCAGATCAAGTTCAATCTATCACTATCGGCGCGAAGTTTCAACCGGGCCGGCGCGAGAAGTTGACGGTTGGCAGTTGGTGGTTGGTGGTTGTCAGGGGACCGGTTCCCCTGCCGGGGAAAGGCCGGGGGTTTCCGGGGCCGGGCCTTCGGAGAGGCGCATCCATTCCGACCAGGCTGGCTTGAGACTGGCGAGCCCGATCACGGCCCGGGCCAGGCACGAGAGCACCGGGAAGGCCAGGGTGAAGGCGAGATAGGTATCGGCCGGAGCGTAATCAGGGAAAAAGAGCTGCCAGGCAATGGTGGTGGTGCCGAAGCCGCCGAAGGCGATGGGCAAATTGGAGATGAAGAGCACGAGCGGGATCAGGATCACGAATTCCAGGACCGGGATGCGGATGTCAAAGGCGAAGGCGCAGAGGTAAAGCCCGGCCAGGTTGAAGACCAGCGGCGGCGCGGAGTAGAGCGCCAGCTTGAGCCAGTGCCCGGGCGAGGCATGGGCAAAGGCGTGCCAGAGCGGCCAGTCGCGGCGGAGCAGGTAGTTGAAGGGCCACCAGCGCCAGCCGCGGAGCCAGTAGGTCCAGGCGTGGAAAAGCCAGAGCCAGCCGAGCCCGAGCAGGATGGCAAAAGTGCGCCAGGGGATCTTGCCGGCGAGGTCGAAGCCCAGCGCGACCGAGGCGGCGACCATGGCGCTGAACACCGCGAGGAGGCTCCAGAGGCTGATCCCGGCCCGGAACAATTGGATTCCCGCCAGCTTGGTGATGCCCATGCGGGTTTTGCGGAGCAGGTAGAGGAACATGCCGCCGTTGGAGATGTTGACGTTGACCAGCATGGCCAGGTAGAGGGCGCCGCGCACCCAGAAGATGTCGCGGATCCGGACCGGCCGGTCGAACCATCGGAACAGGATGGCGGTGATGAAAGCGTCGAAGCCCCAGAACACGAGCAGGGGCAGGAGTCGGGCGGAGACCAAGAGCCAGAGGTTAGCCTGGTCCAGGGCTTGGAGCACCGCCTCCCACTCCACTTTTCGGAAGTAATAGTAGAGGATGGCCGCGGAGACCAGGACCGGCACGACCTTGCGCAGCCAGGCCCAGACCGGATGCCGGCGCGGCTGGATTTCATCCACCAGGTGTTGAAGGCGTTCTTGCGTGGCCGATTCGGGCATGA
>MGQK01000083.1:0-3692 GCA_001797815.1 Deltaproteobacteria bacterium RBG_13_61_14
GGCGGAAGAATTCTTGCTCGGCCTTCCGGCCCCAAAAAGCCAGGGCGGCGCCCAGGATGATCCCCAGCAGAATCGAATCGGCAAAAATCCGGACGATGTCCCATTCCCCCCGGTAGGCGCTCCAGGCCAGGGGCAGAAGCATGGTCAGGGAGACGAAGCTTAACAGCTTTCCGAGAAGTCTGGCCACGTAGCGGAAGTTCACGCTGGAACCCTGGGACTAGGACTTGCGGCCGGAAAAGATTTTTTCCAGCGCCGGGATGCTGGAGAGGAAGGCAAAGACGATGCACACGTCCCCGGCCTGAACCTGGTCGGCGCCGCGGGGAATGATCACCTTGCCCTCGCGGACGATGGAGCCAACGATGGCTCCGGCCGGAAACCCGACCTTGGCCAGGGGCGCGCTCACGATCTTGCTCCCTTCCTCGGCCCGCATCTCCACCACCTCGGCCTTGCCTTCCTCGATCACCGCGATCGAGGAAACATGGCCGGACCGAACATAGCGCAGCACGTGCTGGGCCAGAAGCACGCGCGGAGAGATGGCCGCGTCCACTCCCAGTTTCTGATAGAGCGTGATGTAGTCCGGCTTTTTCACCAGGGCGATGGTTTTCTTGGCCCCGTAATTCTTGGCCAGTTGGCAGCCGAGCAAATTTTTCTCGTCCTCCCCGCAGGCCGAGACATAAACGTCGCTGTCCTTGACCCCCAGTTCGGTCAGCAGCTCCAGGTCGGTGCCGTCGCCCTGAATCACTTCCACCCGGTCCAGTTCCTCCGCCAGCTCCCGGGCACGATGCTTGTCCTCTTCAACCAGCTTCACCCGGACCGGGGTGTAATCCAGCGAACGCGCCACCGATAGACCAATCTCGCCGCCTCCGACCAGGATCACCGAACGGCCCTTGGAAACTTCCCGACCGGCTTCGCGCTCCAAATGGTCCATGCTTTCCGCCTTGCCGATGACCAGCAGGTCATCGCCTACTTGCAAGATGGTATCGCCGGTGGGGATGATGATCTGATGGTCACGGATCAAGGCCGTAACCAGGCACTGCTTGGGAATCTTGGATTTGGCCAGGGATTTGCTAGCCAGGGCCGAGCCCTCGGTGAGCACCACCCGCCGCATCTGGATCTGACCGCCGGCGAACTTCTCCACCGCCACCGCCTGGTTCTGCCGGACCAGCTCGACAATCTCCTGGGCGCAGAGCTCGCTGGGCATGAGCAGGGCATCGAAACCCAGGTGGCGCTGGTAAAAATAACGGTGGTAGCCCAGGTAGTCGCTGCTCTGGACCCGCACCACCGCGCGCTTGGCTCCCTGACACTTGCCCAAGCGGGCGGCGAGCAGGTTCACCTCGTCGTTATTGGTAGCCGCGATCAGGAGATCACAGGAGAACACCCCGGCCAGCTCCAGGACCGCGGCGCTGGAACCGTGGCCCACCACCCCCCGGACGTCCAACAACTCTTCCACCCGCTCCACCTTGGCCGGGTTATGGTCCACCACCACGATCTCGTGCTTCTCTTGAGCCAGGAGCTTGGCCAGATAGCTCCCTTCTTCGCCGGCGCCGATGATGACGATCTTCAAAGCCTCTCCGTGAGGGACAGTATATCGGATTCCACCGGCTTTGAAAACCCGAAAAAGAAAAAAATCCGCGGGCGGGGGTTATTTTCTCTGGTGAAATCCCTTGAAAAAGCAAGCAAAAATGGTATAGACTGGGCTCCAAAGTTATTAAGCAGAGGTAATTATGACCCTATTTATTGCCTTATGGTTGTTCTTGGCGGCGCCTCCATTCATGAACCAGCCCCTGACCCCGGAGAACCGCGCCCGCCTCGATCAAGGCGAGATTATCCGCCAGTGCGAGCGTGAGCAGGGCACGCAATCGGCCGGCTATGCGATCGGTGTGTTCCAGGCGCCGCTCGAAACGATGTGGCAAGCGCTGGTCAGCCTGCCGCTTTACGACGAGTTCGTCGAACGCACCACCGTGAGCGTGCTCCTGGACGAGAAGACCAAGGACAAGGTGGTGGCTGGCGGTCTCCAGGACGCCGACGCGGTGGAAAAGCTCTTTGCCGGTAACGACCCCAACTTCTCCAAGCCCGACCCCTTTAACCCGGAACGCGCCATCGTTTACTCTTACCAGCGCAACACCTTTCCCTGGCCGGTTTCCGACCGCTGGGTGCTGCTGGAGATGAACCACGACCCCCGGAACCATATTCAAAGCTGGAAGCGGCTGGCCGGCAACATCCGGGAGGACCACGGCGTCTGGCGGCTTGAGCCTTACGGCCCGGACCGCACCCTCGGCATCCTCGAGATCCACGTGGACCTGGCCATCCCGGCCACCGGCCCCTTCACCGACTTTGCCATGAACCTGTCTTTGCCCGAGACCTATCGGGGTTTTGAAAACATCGCCCGTTCTTTGATGAAAAAAAGCGAATCCAGGGCTGGCCGCTGATCCGCGAATATGGTAGGGTAGGGCGCTAAGGGGGGATGAACATGGCCAAGACAGAAGACATTGCCATTGCCTGTGACCATGCCGCGCTCGAGCTCAAAAACCACCTGGTCAAGTTCCTGCTCAAGCAAGGGCACAACGTGATTGACATGGGCGTGCGCAAGCGCACCCGGGTGGATTATCCGGTCTATGCCAAGAAGGTGGCCCGGGCCGTGTCCTCGGGCGAGGTGCCGCTCGGCATTCTGCTCTGCGGCAGCGGCATCGGCATGAGCATGGCGGCCAACCGTTTCCCCGGGGTGCGCGCCGCCCTGGTCCACGATCACTTCACCGCCCGCGCGGCCAAAGCCCACAACAACGCCAACATCCTGGTCCTCGGCGGCCGGGTCACCGCGCAGGCGCTGGCCGAGGAGTTGGTCGCCGCCTGGCTGGAGACCAGGTTTGAAGGCGGCCGCCACCAGGAGCGCCTGGACCAGATAGAAGAATAAGAGGTTTTAACACGAAGGCACAAAGACTCGAAGGGGAAAAAAGCCAATCTATCTTTTTCTTAGCTTTGAGCCTTTGTGTCTTTGTGTTTGAAGGAGGCTAGAATTATGGCCCAGAAAGCGGCGATTATTGCGACGGGTCAGACCAAGCACGTGTCCAAGCGGCGGGACGTGAACATTGTCGAAATGATCCACGAGGCGGTCAAGGCCTGCCTGGCCGATGCCGAGCTGACCGCCAAAGACGTGGACGCGGTGGTGATCGGCAACATGGAGCACTTCGAGGGGATTTACAACCCCGACCTCTGGGCGGTGGACGGGGTCGGAAGTATCGGCAAGCACCAGTTCAAGGTAACGACCGGCGGCACCACCGGTGCCTCCGTGGCCCATGCCGCCTATTACCACGTGGCCTCGGGCCAGTTTGACTGCGTGCTGGCCATCGGCTGGGAAAAGCAGTCGGACGGCGACACCACCGCCGGGCTGATCTTCCAGGCCGACCCGCTCTGGGAGCGCTTCAACATGGCCGGCGCCATCGGCACCTTTGCCGTGGCCGCCAGCGAATACATGAACAAGTTCGGCGTCACCGAAGAGCAGGCGGCCAAGGTGGCGGTCAAGAACCGGGGCAACGCCCTCAAAAATCCCCATGCGCACCTGCGCAAGCCGATCACGGTGGAAGACGTCCTCCGGTCCACCCCGCTCGCCCACCCGATCAAGCTCCTGGACATGTGCCCCACCTCCGACGGCGCCTGCGCCATGATCGTGGCCTCGGAAAAAATCGCCAAGAAGA
>MGQK01000083.1:3742-3930 GCA_001797815.1 Deltaproteobacteria bacterium RBG_13_61_14
CAGCCTTTCAACGCCGACCTGCCGCTCCTCATCCAGATGCGCTCCCTCGCCGACGCGGCCAAAGAGGCCTATGCCCAGGCCGGGATCAGCAACCCCTTGAAAGAGCTGGACGTGGCCGAGCTTTACGAGCCGTGCACTTTTGCCGAGCTGTCCTGGTATGAGGCGCTCGGCTTTTGCGGCTGGGGCGA
>MGQK01000083.1:4079-7037 GCA_001797815.1 Deltaproteobacteria bacterium RBG_13_61_14
GGGAGAGGCAGGTCGAGGGTGCCAAGACCGCGCTGGCCACCGGGTTTGGGGGGAGCTGGTGGAGTGAGGTGACGATTTTGGAATCTTAAAGGATCCCACCCTTCGCGCAGACGCGAAGAGTGGGCCACAAGATGGAGGAGAAAGAATCATGACGAATATGCGGCGCATGAATATTTGCGGGGCCGCATATTTCCTGACCACGAATATCCGGGATAATCGTTTTCCATATCGAGATTCGGGTCATGCCGAGGCAGCGATCCAAATCATTTATCGTTATCGAGAGCAAAGAGATTATGATCTCCTGGGATTTGTCATCATGCCGGATCATTGGCATTTATTGATCGCGCCCAAGAAGGGGCTGAGCGTTTCTTCGATTATGAATCGCTTGAAAACGGCAGAGGCGAAAAGGCTGATCGCGGCGGGTTGGCAGCCGCCGATCTGGTGGAAAAGGTTCCATGACCGGGTCATTCGGAACCAGGACATGCTTTGCGCGACCTTGAGTTATCTCCATGAAAATCCCGTTAAGAAAGGTTTAGCGACCAGGGCGGATGATTATCCATTTTCGTCCGCCAACCTGAGATGGCAAACAGATTTGAATAAATATATTTAAAGGTTTTTGTCCGTCTTGTAGCCCGCCCTTGTCTTCAAGGGTGGGATTGGGAGGAGCGAGATGTCGAAGCTTTTGGATGTTACCGTCGAGACCAAGTATCCTTATCGCTATTCCTGCGGCGAGATCGGGAGTTATTTTTTCAAGAGGCTGCGGGATGAGAAGCGGATCTTCGGGCGGAAGTGCCCGAAGTGCGGCAAGGTTTATATCCCGCCCCGGCCGGTGTGCGGGCCGTGCTGGTCGCCGACCAGCGAGTGGGTGGAGGTCGGCCCGGCCGGCACCCTCGAGGCCTTCACCGTGGTCTATTTCACTTTCCTTGACCCCATGACCGGCAAGACCAGGCCGGTGCCCTATGGCTACGGCCTGGTCAAGTTGGATGGCTGCGACTCCCGGCTCCAGCACTTCCTGTCCGAGTCCGACCCAAAAAAGCTCAAGGTGGGCCTGCGCCTGGTCCCGGAGTTCGAGGAAGAGCGGAAGGGGCGGTTGTCGGACATCAAGTGGTTTAAGCCGGCAGGGTAGGGGGCTGAGGAATTTCACCACCAAGACACAAAGGCACGAAGTTATGAATTTTGAGCTAAAAAGTATTTTTTTGTCTTTGTGCCTTTGTGGTTAAATTCAAAATGATTTTGTCATTCCCTTTCCCCATCGTGGATTTCCACGTCCACCTCTTCCCGGACCGGATGTTTGACGCGATCTGGAAAGCCTTCCGCCGCGACTATCGCTGGGAAGTGGTTTACCAGATTTACACGCCGGAGATCCTCCGCTTCCTTCGCGGCCGCGGGGTCGAGACCATGGTCTATTCCAACTATGCCCACAAGCCCGGGGTCGCGGATTTTTTAAACCAGTGGAACCTGGAACTCCTGGCCCGGGAAGACAATCTCTACTGCTTCGCGGCCTTTCACCCTGACGACGCCGACCAGGAGCAAAAGATCGCGCGGCTCCTCGCCCACCCCCGCATCCTGGGCTTCAAGCTCCAGCTCCTGGTCCAGCGCTTTTTCCCGGACGACGAGCGTTTATTCCCGCTTTACGAAAAAGTAATCGAGGCCGGCAAGCGCATCCTGATGCACGTGGGCACCGGGCCGGTGGGCAACGAGTTCGTGGGTTCCAGGGCTTTCCGCCGCTTGATGCAACGATACCCGGATCTGAGGGTGAACGTGCCGCATATGGGCTCGCGGGAATACACGCCCTTTATCGAAATGCTGGACCAATACCCCAACCTTTATTTGGACACCTCGTTTTCTTTCCTCCCGATCCAGGACCGCCATTTCCCCATCAACGCCGAAATCCTGCTCCGCTGCCAGGACCGCATCCTCTACGGCTCGGATTTTCCCAACCTTCTCTTTTCCTGGGAGACGGAAATTAATTTCCTGAAGAAGCTGAATTTGGGCGAGAGTTTCTACCGCAAGATTTTCCGGGAGAACGGCCTAAGTCTTATCCAGGAAACGACGCGAAGCTCCTTCTTGTAGCCCACCCTTGTCCTCAAGGGTGGGACCATCTTTAGACCCGGATGATCTTCCATTTTCCTGAAAGCAAGCGGCTGGTCACGATGACGATGCGGATGATAAAGTCCGGGAACATCATGGCCCAGATCAAGCCGACCGGCGCGTTGAAGTAACGCATGGCCACGAAGGAAAGCCCGATCCGGCCCACATACATGCCGGTGGCCTGGCCGATCAGCGGCCAGGTGGTGTCGCCGGCGCCGCGCAGGCCGCCGCTGATGGCAAAGGCGATCCCCATCAGGGGCTGAGTGACGGCGATGAGCTGGAGGTAGAGGGTGGCGAGGCGGTAGGTCTCGGGGTTGTCGTTGGGGAAGAGGGTGCGGACCAGCCAGCCGGAGAGGAAGAAAGTAGCCACGCCCAGCAGGGTCATCCAGGAGAGCGACCAGCGGAGCGACTGGCGGAAGGTGGCTTCGGCCCGAGGGATGTTATTGGCGCCCAGGCTTTGGCCGACCAGGGTGGTGGCGGCGGCTTGCAAGCCGAAGCCCGGGAGCTGGGCAAAAGACAGTACGGTCATGCCGATGATATAGGCCGCGGTGGTGCTGGTGCCGTAGTGGTTGACGATGGCGATGTAGAGCACCAGGCCGACCTGGAGCAGCTCCCACTCGGCCGCGGTGGGCGTGCCGATGCGGAAGATCCGCCAGGCCACCTCCCGGCGGATCTTCCAGCCGCGGAGCCGCATGGGCAGCACCGAGAGCTTGAGCGGGAAGAGCAGGAATAAGACCACGGTGGCCAGGATAAAAGCGAGGTTCATGGCCAGGGCGGCTCCGGTCACGCCCATTGGGGGAAACCCGAACTTTCCAAACACCAGTGTGTAGCAGGCGAGGACGTTGATCACGTTCATGAAGATGGAGA
>MGQK01000083.1:7059-26276 GCA_001797815.1 Deltaproteobacteria bacterium RBG_13_61_14
GCCGGCGCCGCGGAGCCCGGCGCCGATGAAGAAGCCCAGCGCCATCGGGATCAGGCCGAAGTAGAGGGTGATGATATACTGGGCGCCGTATTCCACCACCGCGGGCGCACTGCCCAGAGCCCGGAGCAGGGGCCGGGCGGTGAGGATCCCGGCCACCGCGATCACGCCGGAGAAGAGGCTGCCCACGATCAGCGACTGCTTGAGCACCTCGCTGGCCTGCTCCCGCTCGCCGGCGCCCACGTGCCGCGCCACCAGGGCGGTCACGCCCATGCCCACCGCGCCCAGGAGCACGATCAGGGCGAAAAAGATCATCTGGCCCACGCCCACCGCGGCCAGCACTTCCTCCCCCAGGCTGTTCACCATCACCCGGCTGGCCAGGACCACCGCCTGGCTCATGCCCTGGGCGATAAACACCGGCCAGGCCAGACGCCACAGCTCGCCCTTCAGCGCGCGCAATTCCTCCCGGCTCAGGTTCTCGCGGAACAGAGACAGCCGGAGGCTTTCGGCAGGGCTGGTTATTGCACCGGTCACCATGTTTTCAATTCAGGCTGGAATAAAAAATTTGACCGAAAGGGTAGGGGCGGGTTTGAAAACCGCCCCCCTCACCTTTTTCCTCCCCCAGTGGGGGAGAGGGGAGGGAGAATAATCCCCGAACCCTTCAGCGCAAGAATCCCTCCAGGGCCTGAAAGGACTTGGCCAGCGCCGCCAACACTTCCTCCACCTCTTCCGCAGTCACGATCAGCGGCGGCATGATGATCATGACCGAGGGATCATTGTGCGCGAACATGGCGATCACCCCGTTCTGGGCCAATTGACTGGTGAGCAATATGCCCAACCGGTCTTCGCACATCTTCAGGCCGATCATGAGGCCCTTTTGCCGGACCTCGATCAGCAGCCGCGGGTGATTCAACTGCAGCCGGATCAGGCCCTTGGCGAAGATTTCCGCCATGGTATTGACGTGGCCCAAAAGCTCGGGCGAGCTGAGCCGGTCCAGGACGGCGAGGGTGACCGCGCAGCCCAGCTCCGAGCCTCCGTAGGTGGAGACGTGGACAAAGGGGTGCTGGTCAAAAAAAGATTGCAGGCGCGGCCGGTAGCAGGTGGCGGACATGGGGTAAAGCGCGCCGGAAAGGCCCTTGCCCAGGACCAGGATATCCGGCGCCACCTGGTATTCATCAATGGCCCAGAACCTTCCGGTCCGGCCCAGGCCGGCCTGGACCTCGTCAATGATCAGGACCGCACCTTGGGCGTCGCAGATTTTCCGGACCGCTGGAAAGTAATCGTCGGGCGGGATGACGATGCCCAGGGTGGCCGGGATGGTCTCGAAAATCACGGCCGCGGTCTCTTCGGTGACCGCTTCTTCCAGCGCCTCGAGGTCGCCGAACGGGACCTGGCTGAAGCCGGGCGCGAGCGGGCCGAAATATTCCTTGAAGGAGTCCTCGCCGGTGGCCAGGGCAAAGCCGGTGTGGCCGTGATAGCCGCCGATGGCGGAGATGATCCCGGGCCGGCGGGTGTAGCCCCGGGCCAGCTTGATGGCCAGGTCCACCGCCTCGCCGCCGCCGACGCCGAAGGTGGTGTATTGGATGTCGCCGGGAGTTAGCTCGGCCAGGCGTTTGGCCAGGCGGGCGCGCCATTCGCTGAGCAGGAGGTGGTCGCCGAGGTCCAGAGTTTCCAGGGCCCGGGTGAGCGCGGCCAGGATTTCCGGCGGCCGGTGTCCGAGATTGAAGACGCCGCCGGAGGACCGGCAGTTGATATAGGATTTTCCGTCCTTGTCCCAGAGGCGCGAGCCCTCGCGGCGGGCGGGGACGATCTCCATGCCCAGCATTTGATAGGTTTTCAGCTTGCCGGGGGAGACGAACTCTTCAAAGGCTTTGAGGGCTTGGGCTTTGGTCCATGTTTCCATCTCATTCCGCCTAAATGAAGGTAGGGGCACGGCTTGCCGTGCCCCTACCCGGAATTTTTTTACCCGCCAGGCTCAGAACTCGAACCCGGTCCCGGCCTCGATGTCCGGGCAAAGAGAGGGCAGCCAGTCGGGTTTGGTGATGTCAAACGTCCGGGTGGCCGCATCCACGTTTTCGACCTGGACCTGGCAGCCGGTGCCCAGTCCATCGTTCCACAAGTGGTCTCGATCATAGAAAGTCAGCAGCCAGCAGACGCCGCTGCCGCCGATGCACGCAGCGGGCATCGGCAACTCCCAGGGAATGGGCAACTGGTTCGGAAGGCGCGGCAACACGGCATTGTTCTTCTGCAACAAGACATGACCGTCTTCCCAGTCCACGGCCAGGCGCAGATCGTATTGGCCCGGAGCCTCTGCGGTCAGCTCGCCGTCATCGTCCACTTCCACGGACACGTCGAAAATGTCCATGCCGTCGGGCAGTCCGGTGCTGCCCGCGGCCTGGGTCCCATCCGGTTTCACCACCCGGTAGATCAGGTGCTGGCCGTTCAGCATCAGGCTGGGATTGACCAGGTCTTCGCGTTCATCGAAATTGGCCTGGACAAAATCCTGCAAGTCCAGCCGATAGCGTTGGTAAGTGATCTCGATGGCTTGCTCGTCCACCCCCCCGATCCCATAATGGTAGGTGATGGCGCCATTGAGGTTCCAGTTGGCGGTGCTCTCGCCGAGGACGTTTAAAATCCAGGAGATGGTGGTGGGAGTGGTAATGACCACCGGAATCCCCCCCACCGTCCCGGTTATCGTCGTGATGGTTTGGGTGGTGGTAACAAGGGTGGTATTGTTGAAGGTAGTGACCACCAGGAACCGCTGGTATTCAGGGTCCGGCCAGCGGCAGTCGCTGTAAATAATCTTGAAGCTCCGGGGCCCGATGATCTCGCAGTTGACCTCGTTGCGCCGGGCCAGGCAGAGATCGGTATAGTCGGAGTTGCCGTCGTTGTCCAGGTCCTGGGTGCAAGGGTTATTATCCACGGAGGCCGGGTCCAGGGGGGACTGGAGAACCGCTGAAGAGAGCGAGGTGATCGTGCCCTGGTTGGCTGCGGCCATTCCCTTCAGGGAGGTGTCCTCGACCAGGCGGAGGTAGGCGAGGACCGTGTCCATGTTGACCTGGCCCCGGAGATTATTCCCCAGGTGGCTGAGCGGTCCGGGTGCCGGGTCGCTGGTATCAATGGGTCCAAGCTGCTCGTCAATCGCCCGGGCCAGCGCGATCGGGATAAAGTGGTGCGTCTCCCCTTCTTCTTTCGGCTCGTCCGTGATACAGCCGGCGGCCAGGCTGAGGACCAGCAACGCCGCCAGAATCCCCGCTATTCCCTTGATTGAAAAATTGTTGTCGCGCATTCCCGCCCCTCCTTCTGAGAAGTAAATCGGATTTAAGCGGCTTCTACACTAACACGCCTTTTTTATCGCTGTCAAGTAAATTCCACCTGCGGCCCGGCAAGGGCCAAAGAAGGTTGCCAGCACCCAAAGGGCCTCAGGTGGAAATCACTTGATTGATAAATTTAACCAACTCGGCCTTGGGCTGAGCGCCCACGGTCTGTGAGGCCACCTTGCCCCCTTTGAACAGGATCAAGGTCGGGATGCTCCGCACCCCGTATTGGGCCGCGGTGTTGATGTTATCATCCACGTTGAGCTTGCCCACCTTGATCTTTCCGGCATATTCCTTGGCCAGCTCTTCCACCATCGGCCCCACCATCCGGCAGGGTCCGCACCAGGGCGCCCAGAAATCCACCAGCGCGGGCAGTTCCGACTTCAGAACCTCCGCCTCAAAGTTCTGGTCGTTCAATTCATTGACCCATTCCGACATGCTTGACTCCTTTCCAAGACTAAGGGACGAGTTTGCCGTTTGAGAAATTATAGTAGCATAGAAGAATTTTTTTTCCATCCCTCCCGGAAAAATGGTTTAATAGGGTTATGCTCGCCGGGCGGCAGCAAAGGCTGGAAGCGTTTCTCCGGCGCCAGCGCCGGAAAATCCAGATCGGCGTGTTCCTCGGCCTGGCCGTCCTTTATGCCGGCACGGCCTCGAATGAGTTGGGCGGCAACCTGGGAGGAGACAACGCCCAATACCTGCTCCTGGCCAAAGCGCTGGCCCAGGGGCAGGGCTACGTGGACCTTTACCTCCCCTGGCATCCGCCCCATACCAAGTATCCCCCTTTGTTCCCGCTGCTCTTGGCTCCCTTCACCTGGCTCGGCGCTTATCAACTCCTGGCGGTTCATCTGTTCATCTCCTTCCTGGCCTTGGCCGTGCCTTTTGCCCTGGCCGGCTGGACCCGACGGCAGGGCTATTCGGAAACCGCCAGCCTCGGCGTCCTCCTCCTGGCGGCCACCATCCCTTATTATTACCAGTTTCTGCTCCACATCCTCAGCGAAGTTCCATTCATGGCTTTCTCCTACTTCACGCTCTGGGGGATGGCCCGAACCCATTCCCGATCCGGGGCCCGCGATCTCCTGATCATCACCCTGGCCACCCTGGCTGCCCTTTTCACCCGCACCGCCGGCGCGGCGCTAGTCGCGGCCGTGATGCTCGAACTCCTCCGCCGGCCGGAGCTCCGCCGCCTCCGCCTCGCCCGGATCCCCTGGCCCGCCTTTTTCGCGGCCGTGGTGGTTTTAGCCTGGCTGGGATGGTCGCTTCGGAACTATGGGGCAGGGGGTTCGAGTCCGGGCTATG
Source organism: Deltaproteobacteria bacterium RBG_13_61_14 (assembly GCA_001797815.1). Classification (GTDB taxonomy): domain Bacteria; phylum RBG-13-61-14; class RBG-13-61-14; order RBG-13-61-14; family RBG-13-61-14; genus RBG-13-61-14. Next base: position 11,673 of record MGQK01000083.1, read on the forward strand.
TCCAGGAATTTTTGCTCAAAGATGCCTATCGGCCGGAGGCCGGTTACGCCGGCTTCCAAGAACTGGCTCACCGCTTTTTCTCCCGCGCTTATGATTACCTTCCCTTTTTAGCGGTGCAGGTCACCCTGGGTGATTTTCATTTTTCGATACATGCACCTCCTTATTATTTCTTGCCGTTGCTTTTCGTGATCATGGTTGGAATTGCCCAACGCTGGGACAGCCAGGAGCGCACCGCGGAGTGGTTCTTTATCTTTTCCATCATGATTTTATCGCTGTGGTGGCAGAATGACGCCCGCTTTGCCGTGCCCCTCCTGCCCCTGGCCAGCCTGTATCTGCTGTTGGGGATACGAACCATCGCCGGATGGATCACGAGCGGACTCCGGCTGGCTAATTCCTCGAGCCTGGCCCGCGCCTCCACCCTGGGTCTGGGTTTGCTGATCCTGCTCCACCAAGGCTGGGCCGTGGCCGGCATTTTTCTTCAGGAACACACCCCGCGTCTGGAACCGGCCGCTCCGGTCGAGATCCAAGGTTACGGAACCTGGCGGGAGCCGGTCATGAATTGGGCCCGGTACGAAGGAGATTGGCTCAGTCCGGCGGAAGTCCGGCTCTACACCCGTTTTCTGATCATCCATCGCATCGCGGCCCAGCGGGTTCCGGCTGGACGCGTGATCTTAAGCCGCAGACCCACGCTTACTTCCTGGTTTACGGACCGGCCTTCGGTCTGCTACCTCTTTACCGAGAATGCCAAGGAACAATGGAACTTTCTGCGCCGTAATCAGGTTTCTTATGTCCTGGTCAATACCTTCAGCCGGGAACTCCAGGCCCTGTTCGATAGCTGCCCCGGCTGTTTCCGGCCTCGGGTCTCTTTTCCGGAAGGCTTTCCGGCTTTATATCAAATCGTGTCTTATCCCGAGTAGGTGGATCCGGAGGGAGGAATGAACTTGACAGGGTATCCGCTCGCTGCTAATCTAACTCTTGCCTGGATTAGGTAGAAGGGCGAGATGACATCGGAAGTCATCGCCGATGCAATGAGGGAGGTTATCGAATGAAAAACCGGAAAGGGTGGGCAGGGGGAGTCCTGCTGGCCTTGCTGGTGGCCGTGGGCTTGGCCCTGGCGGCCACGGCTCCGGACACCGTGCCCCTGGACAAGGTCAAAGACAAGATGGCGCCGGTCGTTTTCCCGCACCAGAAGCACGCCGTGGATCAAAAGATCGAGTGCAAGACCTGCCATCACAAGGATGCCGAACCGGCCAAGGCCGTCGTTTCCTGCTACAACTGCCACAAGGCCGCCGCGGAGGGTAAGACCCCCGACGCCAAGACCGCGTTCCACACCCGGTGCCAGGGTTGCCACAAGGAAAAACAGGCCGCCAACCCCAAGGCGCCGATCAAGTGCATGGACTGTCATAGGAAGTCTTAACCGGCTTCGATCCCTAAGACCCTGTCCAGGCTGGACTTCTGCGACAGGGTCTTTTTTTGTTCAGAAAGAAAACACCCCCTCGTCGAGTTCGATGATTTTCTCCATCCGGGGCGCCGGAACTCCTTCGTAATCGGCCTCGGTCAGCTTGCCCCTGGCCTTGATCCCCAGGAGGTTGCCCTCGCTTCCTTGTTCGCTCAGGAGATCCGCCCCCGCCGGCCCGCCCTTCCTAAAGCAGCTTGCGCACGGTCCCGAGCACCGCGTTGTAGTCGGGTTCTTTGCCGATTTCGGGAACTACCTGGACGTATTGGACCACGTGTTTCTTGTCCAACACGAATACTACCCGCGCGAGTAGCCGCGACTCTTTCATCAGCACGCCGTAGGCGAGGCCGAAGGCGGCCTCCTTGTAGTCGGAGAGGGTCTGCACCCGGCTGACCCCGGCCGAGGCGCACCAGCGTTTCTGGGCAAAGGGCAGGTCCATGCTCACGGTGACGATGGCCACCTCCGGGCCGAGCTTGTCCGCTTCCAGGTTGAAATGGCGGGTCTCCAGGTCGCAGATCGAGGTGTCGAGCGAGGGGACCGAAGAGAGCACCAGCACCTTGCCCCGAAAGGATGACAGCTTGACCGGCTGGAGGTTGGGGGCGATCAACTCCAGGTCCGGGGCCAGGTCTCCGACTTTCACTTCATTGCCGACCAGGGTCACCGGCTTGCCGGCCATGGTCACCAGGCCTTTGCGTTCTTTCATCTCCCAGTTCCTTTCTCTGGAATAGAATGGATCAATTCTCGCTCAGGACTCGTTCGTCATATTCGATTTCCAAGCGCAGCTGAGGATCTCTTCGGTCGTGATAAGCTTAGCCATCCCCTCCCTTTCTTTCAGTTGATCAGGCAGTCTTCTCACGGTTTTTTCCGGAGCTGCTCGAGACGGGGCGTTAATCGGGAAGGTAATGAGTGGATCAGGTTTTGTCAAGAAAAAATTATCGAGAATGAGCCGCGGCAATCATCAAGCAAAAGGGAAATGAGACGGGCCTTCCCGGAATGGCCGGCTCTTCCGAAAATGGCCCCGCCTCACGCTCTGGCGGAATTCCGCCGCTGCAGATCACTCCAGCTCCAATGAGGGCTGGAAACTTTCCGGTTATCCGGCACCAGTTGCCGGTAGCGAATGATCCCTTCCTCGTCCACCACGAACATCGCCCGCGATAACAGCCGAAACTCCTTGATCAACACGCCATAGGCCAGGCCGAAAGCGGCTTTGAGGTAGTCGGAGAGGGTATGAACCCGATCCACCTGGGCCATATCCCGCCATCTCTTTTGCGCAAAGGGCAGATCCATGCTCACGGTCAGGATCGTCACTTTGGGATCCAGGGCCTGGGCCTCCAGGTTGAAATGACGGACTTCCTCATCATACTCCGGATGTTCGAGCGACGGCACGGAGGAAATCACGCAAAGTTTGCCCCGGAAGGCCGAAAGCTTGACCGGCTCTAAGTCCGGGGTAATGAGCTCCACATCCGGGGCCGGCTCTCCTACATTGACTTCATTGCCGATCAGAGTCACTGGCCGACCGGCCAGGGTCACGATCCCTTTGCGCTCTTTCATGGCACTTTCCTTTCTGCCTTGTTCGACAGGTTAAGGTTTCTTGTGCAGGGGTTAGCTCCGCTTGACCCTCAACCACCCTGGGTGCCGGGGAACACCCTAAGCCAGGGAAAGGGAAAAACTGCCGAAGCCGTGATCTTGAGGACTGAAATTTCATTTCGAAGATAATAGCAGAAGCGATTTTTGTCAAGGTTAATTGTGAATTATATTACAAAATCAAATAGGGTCTTTCGCAGCGTTATGAAAAGGTCACCTTTTTCCCAGAAACTGGCGGCGGGGATCGAACAGGCGCAAGAGCTTAAGCTCGTCCCGCGAGGGCGGAGGCTCCACTTGGACCTGCGGCGCAATTTTCAGGTCCCAGCCGGTGTTTTCGCGGATGAAGCGGAGGTGCGCTTCTTCGCCTTTCAGCTCGGGCCGGGGGAAGTAGGTAGTCAGGACCAACTCTTCCCCCTGTTTTTCGTAAATGCCCAGGTCCGAGACGACGGTGCGCACGCGCCGGCCCGGGCTGGAGATGTAAGACACTTTTGGGAGGAACCGGTTCTTGTCCTGGAGCGCGGTGACCATGACCTCCTGGGCGGCCGAGCAGATGTCATTGGCCCCGCCCGAGCCGGTGATGAAGAACTTGCCCGGGATCAGGGTGGAATTGACGTTGCCGTGCCGGTCCACCTGGGCGGCGCCGATCGAGCCGATGCAGGAGTTGTTCGCCCCGCCCATGAACACGCCCATGATGGTCGGGATCCCGGTGAGCATCTTGCAGGTCGGGAGGTTGCGGTAGTTGAAGATGAAAGGGTCGGCCGGCCGGGGCGCGTAGCCGAAGAAACCCAGCTCGGCCATCAGCTCACAATCGAAGTGCTCGCTGCGGAGCTCATAGTAAGCGAGCCAGGCGGAGAGGTTGCTGGCGCCGACGCCGGCCAGGATGGTGCGATAGTTTTGCTCCCGGATCCGCGCCGCCAGTTTGCGGCCGCCGGCCACCACCATCATCTCCACCGGGCTGGAATCGGGCTGGTCCGAGATATCAGGTGACAGCTCCAGCAACTCCGAGCGCCAGGAGTCGCCGTCGGCCTTGCCCTTGAGCGCCCAGATCCGGTCGCGGCCCAGCTTCTCCAGGTAGTCCTCCCAGGCCGGGCAGTCGTCCACATACTTCTTGATCCAGGCGTCCATGGCCTCGGGCGAGCGGCTCGCCTGGCGGACCTCCTGGACAAAGTCGTAGTCGTCGGCATAGGCCTCGAACTCGGGGCAGCCGCGGTTGCTTACGCCCCCCGGGTGCGCGCCGAAGGGCACCTCGCACACCGCCTGGACCAGGAACGCCGGCACCCGGCAGATATGGCTGTAGCGGCGGACGAACTCGGTGGAGACGATGCGGTCCACCGTGGCGATCACGCCCTCGCGGGCGGCCCAGGCGCCGTAGACTTCGTCGCCGTAGGGCGGGGGCAGGAGCACGTTGCCGGCCGGGTCCGCGGCGGCGCCGTGGACCAAGGCCCAGTCCGGCCGGAAGGCGCGGAGCAGGCCGATGGTCTCGCCGGTGTGAGGGTCCTGGGCGGTGGAGAACCATTCCTTGTTTTCCTCGGCCATGGACGATCCGATCAGCGAGCGGGTGGGGATGTAGGGGATGCCCATGGCGCCGGCGAGCAGGCGCAGGGGGAAGGTGAGGATGGTCCAGTTTTCGATCTGGAGCGAGCCCTGGAGCCAGGCGCGTTGGATCACCGGGTTGGGGCCGGGAGTCGGGTAGGAGTCTCCGGCAAAGGTGGTGCTGATCTTCCGGCACAGTCCGGCGTGGACCAGCGCGACCGCGGTCCCGACCACGCCCAGGGAAGAGAGGGTGAAGCCCGGGTTCTTGCCCCGGAATTGGCGGATGAGTTCGAGCACGACGGCGCCGGGGCGGTTGTGGGTGGTGCAGAGGTGCAGGGTCTGCCCGGGCCGGATGAAGCGGGCGATGGCATCGGGAAGCGGCTGGGTCTTGTCGGGTCCTTCGGCCGGCGGGATGACCAGGTCGCGTTCCAGGAGGTGGCGGAAGGGATCGAGCATGCGGCGTCTCAGGCTGGAGGTTGCTTTTCCGGGCCTGAGGGCGAGGGCTTGCGGAACTGGCTCAATTCTTTTTGCAGGAGATGGATGAGCTTTTTCTGCTGGCGGATGGTGCGGGTGTAGCCGAACCAGTAATAGACTTCGAAGCTGACGGCGAGGAGGAATCCCAGGGCGAAGAACAGGATCAGGCCGGTGGCCAGGGAGAAGGTGACTTGGCCCAGGAGGATCCGGGGCAGGCGCAGGACCAGGGAGACCGGCGCGGCCAGGGCGGTGTAGTTGTAAATGACCTGGAAGATGATGAAGAGGGCGAGGGCGAGGACGAGGATGGTCTTGAGGTAGCGCATGGCTTAGTGGGCCTGGCCGGAGATTTCGGCCAGGGCTTGCTTGAGCTTGCGGAAGGTCTGGGTCAGGTGTTCGGGCATGATTTTTACGTCGGCCAGCACCGGCATGAAGCTGGTGTCGCCGGCCCAGCGGGGCACGATGTGGAGGTGGAGGTGGTTGGGGACCCCGGCGCCGGCCACTTCGCCTTTGCCCAGGTTGAAGCCGACGTTGAAGGCGTCGGGTTTCATGGTCAGCTTGAGCGCGCGCAGGCAGAGCCGGGTGACCTCCATCAGCTCGAGCAGCTCCTTCCCGTCGAGGTCATCAAGCTCGCCGGTATGCTTCTGGGGCATGACCAGGAGGTGCCCGTTGCTGTAGGGGTAGCGGTTGAGGATGGCCACGGTCCGGGGGGCGCGATAGACGAGCAGGTTGGTCTCGTCATCGTTGCCGGCGATGCGGGGGCAGAAGATACAGCCGGTTTTCTTGTCGGGCGTGTCGTCCAGGATATATTCCAGGCGCCAGGGAGCCCAGAGCGTTTTCATGCCTGCACCTCGGAAAGAGCGGGCCGAGGGCTTACTTATCCACCCGCTCTTTCAGTTCTTTGCCGACCTTGAAGAAGGGAACCTTTTTCTGTGCCACAAAGACCTTGTCTCCGCTCCGGGGGTTGCGGCCTTCCCGGGCGCGGCGCTGTTTGACTAAAAAGCTGCCTAAGCCGCGGATCTCGATGCGATCGCCGGCGGCGAGAGCCTCGGTCATGCTTTCAAAAATGGTGTTCACGATCATCTCGGCATCTTTTTGACTCAGGTTCTTGACCCTTTCGGCCAGTTTCTCGACCAGATCCCTCTTCGTCATGACGTCTCCTTTCCCCTCTTCGCGATCGTCAAATCCCTCTGCGAGGGACGGGCTAATAGCCAGGCAACAGATAGAGTGCGCGGATCGAGGAAGGCCGGGCTTCCTCCACCACCTGCTTCGCGATATCCTGGGCCAGCCGGGCGAGCCAGAAGGGCCGCGGCCGTTCCGGCCAGATCACCTCGGGCTCTCCCTTGATCCCTACCAGGTCCGCGGCCAGGCGGATCGCATCCTCCAAATTCCCGATCTCGTCCACCAAGCCCAGCTCCTTGGCCTGCCGGCCGGTGAAAATCCGGCCGTCGGCCAGCTTATGCACCGCGGCGGAGTCCAGGTGCCGGCCTTCGGCCACCGCTTCCTCGAACTGGGCGTGGACGTCGTCCACAAACCCTTGCAGAAAGGCACGCTCCGCCGGGGTCATCTCCCGGAAAGGGCTGCCCACGTCCTTGAACTTGCCGCTCTTGATCACCTGGTGCCGGATCCGGATCCACTGCATCAGCCCTTCCAGGTTGGTTATCTCCATCACCACCCCGATGCTGCCGGTGAGGGTGCCGGGGTTGGCCATGATCTTGGTGGCAGGGCAGGCGGCGTAATAGGCGCCGGAGGCCGCCACTCCCCCGAACGACGCCACCACCGTCTTTTCCTGGACCAGCCGTTGCACTTGCCGGAAAATTTCCTGGGAAGGACCGACCGCGCCGCCCGGAGAATCCACCCGCAGCACCACCGCCTTGACGCTCCGGTTTCTCCGGTGGCGGCGCAGTTGCTCCATCGTTTCCTGCGAATCCAGGATCACGCCTTCGAGCTTGACCACCGCGATCTTGTCGCCCAGCGAAAACCGCTCCGGCCGGCCGCTCTGGGACAGACCCACGGCCAGGAGAACGATGAGGATGACCAGGAACAGTAACACCACCGCCAGACCGACCAGGAGCGGGTGCCGGCCGAGAAAACCCTTGGCCGGCATCGGCTCCCCCGGCGGGAACGAAGCGTGGGGCGGCAGCGGCGGCGCTTGGCTCATGTTTCCTCCCAAGGTTCCTCGGGCTTTTCCGTTTCAGCAGCGGCCGGCTTTTCCGGTTCCGCGGCGGGGGTCGCCTTCTCGGCGCCGGCTTCCGATGCGGCCTTGGCCTGGGTCAGGGCCGCGGTCTTGAGTTTGCTCAACTTATCCTGGATCAACTCGCCCAGCTTGGAAGTCCCGTCGCCCTCCTGGCGCTGGAAATCCCGAAAGGCCCGCGCCTCTTCGCTGCGCTCGCGGGCCCGGATGCTGAGCCGGATCTTGCGGTCGGTCGAGTCCACGTTCAGGATTTCCGCGGTCACTTGCTGGCCCGTCTGCACGATCTCGCTCGGGTCCTTCACCTTTTCCCGGCTGAGCTCGGTGATGTGGATCAGTCCTTCCACCCCTTCTTCCAGCTCGACAAACACCCCGAAATCGGTGATGTTGACCACCTTGCCGGTTACCTCGTCGCCCGGCCGGTACTTGGTGGGCACGGCCATCCAGGGATCGGCCTCCAACTGCTTGATGCCCAGGGAGAAGCGCTCGTTCTCCTTGTCAATGTTGAGCACCACGCATTCCACTTCCTGGCCCTTCTTGTAAAGCTCGGAGGAATGCTTGACCCGCTTGATCCAGGAAAGGTCGGAGATGTGCACCAGGCCGTCAATCCCTTCCTCCACCCCCACGAAGATCCCGAAGTTGGTGACGTTGCGCACCTTGCCCCGGATCCGGGAGCCGGGCGGGTATTTCTCGATCAACTCGTCCCAGGGGTTGGGCAGGGCCTGTTTGAGCCCGAGCGAGATGCGGTGGTTCAAGAGGTCAATATCCAGCACCTTGGCCTCCATCTGCTGGCCCGCGCTCACGATCTTGGACGGGTGCACCCGCTTCCGGCTCCAGGACATCTCAGAGACGTGCACCAGGCCTTCCACCCCCTCTTCCAACTCGACGAACGCGCCGTAGTCGGTGATGCTGACCACTTTTCCGCTGACGATGGTCCCCACCGGGTATTTCTTGTCCACGTTCTCCCAGGGATCGGGCAGGCACTGCTTGAGCCCGAGGCTGACCCGCTCGGTCTCCCGGTTGAACTTGAGGACTTTGACCGTGACCTCATCGCCCACCATCAGCACCTCGCTGGGGTGACCGATGCGGCCGTAGGACATGTCGGTGATGTGCAAGAGCCCGTCAATCCCGCCCAGGTCAATGAAGGCCCCGTACTCGGTGATGTTCTTCACCCGGCCCTTGACCACCTGGTCTTTCTCGAGCGTGGCCAGGGTCAGCGTCCGCGCTTCCTCCCGGAACTTCTCCATCAGCGCCCGCCGGCTGACCACCACGTTGCCCCGCTTGCGGTTGAACTTGATGATCTTGAACTGGTCTTTGACCCCCAGCAACTGCTCGAGGTTGCGCACCGGCCGGACGTCCACCTGCGAACCCGGCAAGAAGGCCCGCACCCCGCCCACGTCCACGGCCAGCCCGCCTTTGACTTTTTCGGCGATGGTCCCTTCCATGTGCAGGTCGCCGCGAAAGGCGTGTTCGAGCTCGTCCCAGATTTTTCGCTTTTCGGCTTTTTCCTTGGAGAGGATGAGGACCCCGGTGTTCTCATCCCGGCCTTCGATGATCACCCAGACCGCATCGCCCACCTGGGGCTCGGTCCGGCTCTCGGGCCGGCCAAATTCCGCCATCGGGATCTGGCCCTCGGACTTGCCCCCGAAATCCACCATCACCACGTCCTTGCCGACGCTGACGATGGTGCCGCGGATCAGTTCCTCCCCCTGCTCGCGAGCCCGCTCCTTCTCCTTCAAGCTCTGCTCGAACAAGGAGCCGAAGTTCTCGCCGGTCTCTCCGTTTTCTTCCCGTGCCTTTTCTTCCAGTTCGTTCTCGGAAGCTTCTCCCTCGGATCCGAGGTTTTCCTGATTGTTGTTCTCTTTGTCCACCAACCTACTCTACCCCCCAACGAATTATCTCAAGCGGCCCGCGGCCTCGGCCACGACTCGCAAGAGCACTTCCACCACCTCATCCGGCGTGAGGTCCGTCGAATCTATGATAACCGCGTCCGGGGCCGGCCTCAAGGGGGCCAAGGCCCGCTGCTGGTCGTCCCGGTCGCGCTTTTGGACTTCCTCCAAAGTGGAGGTGTAATCCACGGCCAGACCCTTGCCGCGCAACTCCTCACACCGGCGCCGCGCCCGAACCTCGGGCGTGGCATCCAGGTAAAACTTGCATTCCGCCTCCGGGAACACCACTGTCCCGATATCGCGGCCTTCCGCCACGATCCCGCCTTCCCGGCCGATGCGGCGCTGCAGCTCCCACAGCTTTTCCCGCACCGGCTGCTGGGCGGAAACGCGGGACGCACCCATGCTCATTTCCGGCATCCGGATCGCCTCGGAGACGTCCTCGCCGAAGAGCAGGGTGCAGGGCTTCCCTTTTTTCAACACCAGGTCAATCTCGAGCTTGGCGCACATCCGCGCCAGCTCTTGGGGGTCGTCCCACGACACTCCGAGACGCTTGGCCTGGAGCGCGGCCGCCCGATACATGGCCCCGGTGTCCAGGTATAAATAATTCAGACGGCGGGCCAACTCCTGGCTGACCGTGCTTTTCCCGGCGCCGGAAGGCCCATCAATCGCAATAATGCACCCCCTTTTCATACCTTATTTACAAATCCGATGCAAGTCCAAAGTGAAATTCGGAAACGAGGTGGCGATACAGGCCACGTCCCGGACCCGGGTGACCCCCTGGGCGCCAAGCCCGGCCACCGCGAGCGCCATGGCCACCCGGTGGTCGCCGTGGCTTTCGACCTCCGCGCCCAAGAGCGGGACGCCGCCCTCGATCACCAACCCATCCTCCAACTCCTCGACCCGCGCGCCCATCTTCTTAAGCTCCTGGGCCATGGTCGCGATCCGGTCCGATTCCTTGACCCGCAGCTCCCGAGCCTCCCGGATTTCGGTGCGGCCCCGGGCATAGGCCGCGGCCACGCACAGGATGGGGAACTCGTCAATGGCGCGGGGGATCAGGTTGCCGCGCACGCTGGCGCCGCGCAAGGCCGAGGACCGCACCCGCAAGTCCGCCACCGGCTCGCCCGCCGCCTCGTGCTCGTTCTCCCGCCGGATCTCCGCGCCCATGGCCGCCAGAATCTCGAGGATGCCGGTGCGGGTGGGGTTGACGCCTACGCCCCGGATCAAGAGCTCCGAGCCGGGCACGATCAGGGCCGCGACCAGGAAAAAAGCAGCCGACGATAAATCGCCCGGCACCTCGATGGTGCAGGCCCGCAGCCGCGGCCGGCCCTCGACCCCAATCACCTCGCCTTGCTTGAAGAGATCCGCGCCGAAGCCTTGGAGCATCCGCTCGGTGTGGTCGCGGGTCGGCACTTTCTCGATCACCTCGGTCCGGCCCGGCGCAAACAGCCCGGCGAGCAACACCGCGGACTTCACCTGGGCGGAAGCCACCGGCAGCTCGTAGCGGATGGGGTGTAAAGATCTGCCGCCCTTGATCATAAGCGGGGCGGTCATTTTCTCTTTTGTGGAAATCGCGGCGCCCATCAGCGACAGGGGCTCGATAATTCTGCCCATCGGGCGGGAAGAAAGGCTTTGATCGCCGATCAAGATCGAATCAAATTTTTGACCGGCAAGAATTCCAGCAAGAAGCCTCATGCTGGTTCCAGAATTACCCATATCCAGGGGTTGGGGAGGCTTGGTTAGACCCCATAAACCAACTCCATTTATTTTATGTTCGATGATGGTATCGGGATTGCCGGATAATATTTTTTTTTCGGATTGAATTTTTACTCCCATATCCACAAAAGCATTGATGGTCCTTTGCACATCTTCACCCAAGACTAAATTGCGAACCATGCTGGTCCCCTCGGCCAGCGCGGCCAGCATCACCGCCCGGTGGGAGATGCTTTTGTCCCCCGGCACCGTGAGCTCGCCCTGGAGCGTCTTGCCGGCTTGAATGTCCAGGTGCTCGGCCATGGCCTCAATCCTCGAGCCGCGCCCGGACCTCCCGGCAACTCGCAAACACCCGCTCCAGCCCCTTCGCGTCGCCCGCCTCCACCAGCCGGCGCAGATCCGTAAGCGCCCGGCCGTAGCGGTCCAGGGCCTGGATGATCGCCTCCCGGTTCTCCAGGCAGATGTCGCGCCACATCTCGGGCGAGCTGCCGGCGACGCGGGTGAAGTCCTTGAACCCGCCCGCGGAATAGCGGAGCATGGGGCTCTCGCGGTCCCAGCGCACGAGCGTATCTACAAGTGCATAAGCGACCAGGTGGGGCAAATGGCTGATCCCGCCCAGCACCCGGTCGTGCAACTCCGGGTCCATCAACTCCACCTGGGCGCCGCATTGCTCCCAGAGCGATCGCACCCGGTCCACCGCCCGGCCGTCGGTGCGGCCGGTAGGAGTGAGGATGGTCCAGCGGTCGGTAAAGAGGTCAGCCGAGCTGGCGGTCACGCCGGTGAGCTCTTTGCCGGCAATGGGGTGGCCGGGCACGAACTGGGCGCCGGGGGGAAGCAGCGGCTCCAGCGAACGGATCAGGTTGGCCTTGGTGCTGCCCGCGTCGGTGAGCAGGGTCTCTTCGGTCAGGGAACCGCGAAGGGTCTTGACGATTCCGGGCATGGCCCGGACCGGGGTAGCGAGGAAGATCAGGTCCGCGGCTTGAGCCGCCTCGGCCGGGTCATGGGTGAAACGATCCACCACGCCCAGGCGCTTGGCTTCTTCCAGGTTTTTCCGGGAGCGGCCGCAGCCGATCACCTCGTGCACCAGGCCCTTGGCCCGGAGCGCCCGGGCAAAGGAGCCGCCGATCAGGCCCACGCCGATGATGCAGAGCTTGCGGACGGGTTCGGTCACAAAAGTCCCTCGAGCGCGGAGATAAATCGGCGGTTCTCGGCCGGGGTGCCCACGGTCACCCGCAGCCATTGTGGGAGCTTGTAGCCGCCCATGGGCCGGACGATGACGCCTTGGTGGAGCAGGCGCTCATAAAGAACTCTGGCCTCCATCGAGCTCTTAAACAGCACGAAATTGGCGACCGAGGGGATGAACTCGAGCTTCAGCCGCTTGAACTCGCGATAGAGGTATTTCAAGCCCTTGCGGTTGGTCGCCCGCGAGCGGCGGACAAAAGCGTCGTCGTCGAGCGCGGCATAAGCCGCGGCCTGGGCCAGGCTGTTGGTGTTAAAGGGCTGGCGCACGCGGTTCATGTAATCGGCAAACTCCGCGGGCATGACCCCGTAACCGATCCGGCAGCCGGCCAGGCCGTAAATTTTGGAGAAAGTGCGGGTGGCGATCAACCGGGCGCCGCTCTTTACCAGCTCGACCCCGTCCGGGTAAGCGGGGTCCTCCACGTATTCGAAGTAAGCCTCGTCCAAAACCACGATCACCGGCTCGGGCAGCGACTTGAGGAGCGCGTCCATCTCGGCGCGCGTCGCCATGGTGCCGGTGGGGTTGTTGGGATTGGCGATGAAGAGCATCCGCGTCTTGTCGGTCACCGCCCGGGCCATGGCCGCGAGGTCGTGGCCGTAGTTCTTGCCGGGCGGGACCACGGTCTTGCTCAGGCCCCGGGAGTCCACCGCCAGGTCATAGACCACGAAGGCGTGCTCGGAGATCACCGCATGATCGCCCGGCCGCATGAATGTGGCCGCGGCCAGCTCCAGCACCTCGTTGGAGCCGTTGCCCATCACGATCATCTCCGGCTTCACCTTGAGCTTCCCGGCCAGCTTCTCCTTGAGCACGGTGGCGTTGCCGTCCGGGTAGCGGTTGAGCGTCTTCAGCGCGGCCCGGATGGCCCGGAGCGCCTTGGGCGAAGGCCCGAGCGGGTTCTCGTTGCTGGCCACCTTGATCGAATCCGTGATCCCCAACTCCCGCTCCAACTCCTCCATGGGCTTGCCCGGCACATACGGCACCAGCCGGGCAATGTAATCGGCGACTAACTCCCGGGACATGATTATTCCCTTCCTTCCAAAAACTGCTTGGCCGCAGCGAAAAATTCCTGAGCATGCCGCAACTGTTCTTCTGCATCATTTTTGCTGAAGTCAAATGGAATTGTATATGGGAAATCTTCCCGTGGCCACGAAATTTCTTCCCAGTGCGGAAATGACCGCCTGATGACTGGAAAAACTCTTGCCTTCGCTCATCAAGATGGCCTCGGCTAAATAAAACATCGAAAAATAACCCCGGGAAACAGCCAGCATATAATGACCTAGATTAATGTTATCTCTTATCGCCACGAGCTCTTTTTCCGCCCTCTTGATAAGCTCCTGAATGCTCGAGGTCATATTGCGATCCCCTCCCGGTGGAGGTTCATCGTGATCGGCCACTGATTTTCTTCATAAAGTTGCTCTTCGAGAAAAATCAGGGAGACCAATAGATCATGCTCCAGGCTGAGATCAGTAACCAGTTCTCCGGTCCGATTGATTTCCTGGCAGGCATCGAGTTTCCCTTCCAGGATCACCGCCACGTCAAGATCCGACTCCGGATCCGCCTCGCCCCGCGCCTGCGACCCGAACAGGATCAGCTCCTTGAGCCGCTCCCCGTAAATTTTTTCCAGCTCGCCGCGAAGCTCAGCCAATACCGTCTTGACTTTCTCATCCATGCTCAGACCTCCAGCCGCTGGTGAGCTTTCCTCGCCTTGGGGAACGAGCCCAGCACCTTGACGAACACCGCATACTTCTCCAGCGCCGAGAGCGCTTTCTGGATCCTCGGCTCTTCCCCGTGCCCGTCCATCTCCGCGAAGAACACGTATTCCCAGGCCTTGCCCTTGAGTGGCCGCGACTCGATCTTGCTCAGGTTGATCCCCCGCCGGGCAAAGGTGCCCAGCGCCCGCCACAAAATGCCCGGCTGGTCCTTGACCGAAAACATGATCGAGGTGATATCGTTGCCGCTCTGCACCCCCGGCTGAAACCCTATGACCAGGAAACGGGTGAAGTTGTTGGACTGGTCCTCGATCCCCCGCTCCACCACCTTCAGCCGATAAACATCCCCCGCATACTCGCTGGCAATCGCCCCGGCCTCCGGGTCCGCAGCCGCGCGCCGCGCCGCCTCCGCGGTGCTCGCAACCTCCTCGATCGGCGCCGCCGGCAGGTGCTTCCGCAGCCACTGCCGGCATTGGGCAACCGCCTGCCGGTGCGAATACAAGCGTTTGATCGCCTGAAGCCGGCTCTGCTTGCTCAAAAGGTTGTGCCGCACTTCCATCACGATCTCGGCATAGATCTGGAGCGGCGAGTCCAGGAACATGTCCAGCGTATGGCTGACCACGCCCTCGGTGGAATTTTCGATCGGCACCACCCCGTAGTCCGCCCGGCCCCGCTCCACTTCCTCGAACACGTCGGTGATGCTCTGCTCCGGCAAAAACTCGGCCATGTGCCCGAACTGCCGGCGCGCGGCCAGATGGGTGAAGGTGGCTTCCGGGCCCAGGTAGGCCACGGAAATCCGTTTTTCCAGCGAGCGGCAGGCG
>MGQK01000083.1:26297-26965 GCA_001797815.1 Deltaproteobacteria bacterium RBG_13_61_14
GGCCGCACCGAGCCGGCAGGGAAGGGGCCTGAATTCTTCTTGGCCAGCCGCTCGAAGATTTCCTCTTCCCGGCCCGGGTGGTAATAGGCCCGCCGCGATTGGCTCTTGATCCGGCCCACCTCCTGGGCCAGGCCGGCGCGCCGGTTCAGCAGGCGGAGGATTTGATCGTCGGTCCGGTCAATCTTTTCGCGGAGTTGTTCGATTCCGGTTTTGGGCGCACTCGGCCTCTGACCGGAACGGCTTTTTCCCTTGCGTGCCACGGCTCACCTCGGACGATTAAGTGAATAAGTTTAACGAAAATCAAGCGAAAAAGCAAACTTAGGCGGGGTCCAGACAAGCTTGAATTCCATTACAGGGTAGGCTAGAGTGGGCCTGACTTCAGATCGAGGTAGGAGACGAATGAAGAGGATCATCACCCGGTTGGGTTTTTTTGGCCTTGCCATAACTTTGCTCGCCCAATCCCAGCCCGCGGGCAAGACCAGTGTCGCGGTCTATCCGATCAAGGCCGTGGGCGCGGTGGACAAGTCTCTGGCCCAAACCATGACCTCGCTCCTGGGTTATGAGCTTTCCCAGTCGCCGAAACTGATCTACATCCGGGAAGACATGCTCAAGGAGGTGATGAAGCGCCAGGCCCAGAACATCTCCGATGCCTGCGATTCCACCCTGTG
>MGQK01000083.1:26991-27910 GCA_001797815.1 Deltaproteobacteria bacterium RBG_13_61_14
AGGCCCAAAAAATGGTGGTGGGGGATTTGAGCAAGCTCGGCTCGCTTTACATCTTGACCGTCAACCTGATTGACGTTGAAACCGGCACGGTGGAAAACACCTTCAAAGAAAGATGCGCTTGCAAAGAAGACCAATTGGAGCAACTGATTGCCGCGGCCGGGGCTAGGCTAAGAAATCACTTCGGGGAGTCGGTGCAGATTCCTGCTTTGCTTCAAGCTTCCGGGGCGCAGGTGACCGCTACCACGCCACAGGTAGGGGCGCAGGTGACGACATCATCGCCATCGGCTACGCAAAAAACTTTCCAGGAATTCCACCCTCCCGGAACCAAAGGCGGCCCTATGGTCTTTGTCTCCGACTTCAAGTTCTACATTGACAAATACGAAGTGACCAACCAGGACTTTCAGGAATGTGTTTCCGCCGGAGCCTGCAAGCAAATCAAGAAGACAAGCGGTTATGACGGTCCCCAGCAGCCGGTGGCTTTTGTTAAGCCAGAGGATGGTCGGACCTATTGCCAATGGGCCGGGAAGCGCCTGCCTAAAGAGCATGAATGGCAACAAGCGGCCCAGGGGACCGATGGCCGCACATACCCCTGGGGCAATCAGGAGCCAAACTGTAGTCTGGCGAATTATTCAGGCTGTTCCAGTGGAACTACTTTAGTTGGGAGCAAACCGGCCGGGGCCTCGCCCTATGGAGCCATGGACATGGCCGGGAATGTATGGGAATTGGTAGAAGCGGTGGAAGGAAAGGGCGTGGTGCGCGGGGGCGGTTTGGACGGCGATGCGGCGGGCCTGCGCGTGTCGGGCCGCATCACGGGCAACGCGAGGTTTCGGTATGACGGTTTAAACGGTATCCGTTGCGCGCGGGACGGCTCTTGAACCCTTGGGCTCTTGAGAGTTTGGCCCTTGGGGGAATGGGGGCG
>MGQK01000083.1:27959-28087 GCA_001797815.1 Deltaproteobacteria bacterium RBG_13_61_14
GGCCATGTCCCTACCTTCAATAGGCTTAACTTCTCGCCAACGCCGCTCTCCCGGCAAAGACCGCCTGGCCGGCCAGTTCTTCCTCGATCCGGATGAGCTGGTTGTATTTGCAGATCCGGTCGGTGCGG
>MGQK01000083.1:28119-30214 GCA_001797815.1 Deltaproteobacteria bacterium RBG_13_61_14
GCGCGGTGTTGGTAACAAAGATATCATCGCCCACGATCTGGATCTTGTTGCCCAGTTTCTCGGTCAAGAGCTTCCACCCGCTCCAGTCGTCCTCCGCCAGGCCGTCCTCGATGCTGACAATGGGATAGCGCTTGCTCAGCCGGCCGTAGTAGTCCACCATCTCCGCGGAGCTGAGCTTCTTGCCCTCGGAGGCGAGCACGTATTTGCCGTTCTGATAAAACGAGCTCGCCGCCGGGTCCAGCGCGATGCACACGTCCTGCCCCGGCCGATAGCCGGCTCCCCGGATCGCCTCCATCACCGCCTTGAGCGCGTCCTCGTTGCTCTTCAGGTCCGGCGCGAATCCTCCCTCGTCACCCACCGAGGTGTTGAGCTTCTTTTTCTTGAGCACGGCCTTGAGGGCGTGGAAGACCTCGGCGCCCATGCGGATGGCTTCGCGGAAAGACTTGGCCCCCACCGGCATGACCATGAACTCCTGCAGGTCCACGTTGTTGTCCGCGTGCTTGCCGCCGTTCAAAATATTCATCATTGGAACCGGAAGCAGGTGCGCCTGCGCCCCGCCCAGGTAACGGTAGAGGGGCAGGCCCAGGCAATCCGCGGTCGCCCGGGCCGCGGCCAGGGAGACGCCCAGGATGGCGTTGGCCCCCAGCCGGCCCTTGTTCCTGGTGCCGTCCAGCTTGAGCATGGCACGGTCGAGCGCCGCCTGGTCATCCGCGCTCATGCCTACCACCTTTTTGGCGATGATGGTGTTCACGTTCTTCACCGCCTTGAGCACTCCCTTGCCCAGGTAGCGCCGGCCGTCGCCGTCGCGCAGCTCCACCGCCTCGTGCTCGCCGGTGCTGGCGCCCGAAGGCACCGCGGCCCGTCCCCGAGCCCCGCAGCTTAAGGTAACGTCCACCTCCACGGTGGGATTGCCGCGCGAGTCCAAAATCTCCCGCGCCTTGACCGCCACGATCCTTTTCATCGCCATTCCTCCCCGATCCTAGGTTTGATCTGGCTGGAAACCTAGCAAACCCGGCAAGGCTTGTCAACGAGCAGAAGGAATGAAAGAAACGCTCAGCGGCTGCGGAGCCAGGCCAGGTGGGTCTTGGGCTCGAGCGGGGCCAGCCGGCGGGCCGAGCGAAAGGCCTCGTGGGCCAGAAGCTTTTCTCCGTCTCGTTCCAGGGTTTTGCCCAGCGCATAAAACAGGGCGTAGTAAGGTTCGTGGAAGAGCTTGCGCAGCTCCAGCTCTCGCGCCAGTTCCGGCTTCAGGTCGAGCAATCGTCCCAGCTCGTCTAAAAACTTCCGGGCCGAGCCTTGCCCCGAACTCTGCCCCCTTCGCACTGCGGCCAAGGGGGAAAGGTGGTGCTGGTAAAGGATCAGGTTCCGGTAATAGTTGCGCGGCACGCCGGCGCGGGTGGTCATCTGGTCGCGGTCTTCCCGCACCCGGTATTCTCCGGTCACTTTGGCCAGATGGTGGAAGCGGTAGCGCCGGGAGAGCCGCAGGTAGAACTCCCAATCCATGGCGTGGAGCATGGTCTCGTCAAATCCGCCGACCTCGGCTACGCACTCGCGGTGATGGACCAGGCAGAGGATGGGGATATAGGTCTGGTGAAGAAAAGCCCGCGGGTCAAAGTCCCGGGAAAAGGCGAGAGTGCGCTCGACCACCTGCCAGCGGCCGTCCGGGCCTGGTTCCTGCCGGGCGCGCAAAGCATCGGCGTAAGCTACCTTACAATCCGGATGGCTCTCCAGGCAGCCCACCAGCCGGGCGAGGTGGTCCGGGTAATAGATGTCGTCATCGTCCAGGTAAGCGAAATAGCGGCCGGCGGCCAGAAACTGGCCCACGTTGAGCGCCGAGCTTAAGCCCCCGTGTTCGGCATAGACGTAGCGGAGGCGGGGGTCCGGGAATTCCTGCAAGGTGGATTCTACCTCCCGGCTGCCGCCGTCATTGACCACGATCAGCTCCCAGTCCTGAAACTCCTGCCGGAGCACGCTGGCAATGCTCTCCCGGATCATCTCCGGCCGGTTGAAGGTGGGCATAATCACGCTCACCGTGACCGTGGCCGGCGCCTGGCCCCGGACTTCCCGGACCTTTTCACCCGGGGATGGAATTTTCAGG
>MGQK01000083.1:30244-30487 GCA_001797815.1 Deltaproteobacteria bacterium RBG_13_61_14
TAGCGGGCAATCCGGCCGGCCGCATCGCCGGGCCGGTGTTGAAGCGCCGTTTTCAATAGCGCCTCAGCGGCTTCGCCCTGGCCCCGGGCAATATGCATCTCGGCCTGGTCGAGGGATGACCCGCGCTCGCCCTTCGCGTCCATCACCAGGTCTTGCAGGCAATCCTCCAGTTCGTCCATCACCCGCCGCTGGTCATGATGCTCTTCCACCCAGGCCCGCGCCGCTTGGCCCAGGCGCTCGGCT
>MGQK01000083.1:30508-35451 GCA_001797815.1 Deltaproteobacteria bacterium RBG_13_61_14
GCGGCCAAGACGTCGGGGATATCCTGGCGCTGGCCGGCAAAGAGCACCTGCTTTTCCAGGTCCAGCGAGCGGCAAAGTTCGCGCAATTCCTTTTCCAGGCGGCCGGTCCCGACCAGGGCCAATCGAAAAAGAACGTCCTGGTCGCGGAGGATGGCAGCGGCGCGGAGCAGGTCGTCCTGGCCCTTGAGCGAACTCAATCGGCCTACGCAGACGAGCAGAGTGAGCATAACCGGCACCCGCCATTCTTCCCGCACGCGGCGGCTGTCGCGGCCCGGGAAGCGGTCGAGGTCCACGCCGTTGCGGAAGAGCAGGAGCCGGTCGGAAGGGAAACCGAACTGGCGCAGGGGTTGGGCCACGGCCTGGGAGATGGCGATCACGTGGGTCAGGACTTGGCCGTAAAGGAAACGGTTGACCGGGCCGGGATCGAGATGGAGGGCGCCCTTGCGATGGATGCGCACGGGAACCCCCGCGAGCCAGGCCGCGGTCCCGGCCAGTCGGAGGTCGCGCTGGTCGTTGCAGATCACGGCCTGAATCCGCTCCTCCACGAAGAAGTTGCAAAGTTGAATGAAAGAGAAGAGGTCCAGGTCGTTGCGCAGGGGGACGACCAAGGTAGGAATCTTTTCGGCCCGGGCGCGCTCGGCCAAAGGCCCGGGCCGGGCCATCAGCCAGACCCGGTGGCCGCGGGCCAGGAATTCCCGGGCCGCGGCCAGGTGCCAGAGCTCGGCCCCGCCCAGGTAGCGGCAGGCATTGATAAAGGCAATCCTCATGATGGAGATGAAGGCCCCTCGCCGGAATCCGCGTCTTTCTCCGGGCTGGCAGGGGCCTCGCCGGGAATCACATACTGCTCTTTGATCCAGGCGCCCAGGTCAATCAAGCGGCAGCGCTCGGAGCAAAAAGGCCGAAAGGGGTTGCCGGCATCGGGCACCCGCTTCCGGCAGTGCGGGCATTCCACTTCCATGTTGGCATTCGAGAATTCCAATATAATCATACCATGTGACCGCAAGGGGTTCAACGGTTGCGCTGGTAGATACGAGTCTCCTGGTAGAGGTAATAGAGGTCTTCGGGGAGCCGGCCGCGGAGCAGGACACCGGGCCAGGAAGGTCGGTTGGAGAAGCTTGCCAGTTGCTCCCACCGCTCGGGGTTGTTTACCTCTTTCCAGAACCGGATTTGGCTTTCCGGCCGTCCCCGGCTGTCGAGAATCCAGGCCCGCTCGTTGGCGGCCAGGATCGAGAACGGTTGTTCCAGGTAGGTGGAGGCGTCCTGGTCGGGTCGGAAGTTCAAAACCGTAACCCGGTATTTTCCGGGGTCCACCGGCACCACAAAAGATTGGTCCCCCGCGTGGGAAGGGGTGACGGCGACCGCGGTGCCGGGCGGGAAGTTGTCGCGGAACCAGGCCCCGGCCACGTCCCGGGGATCGGGCCGGCTCATGGTGCGCAGATGCAGGAGCGTGACGGCCAGCACCAGAAGGCCGGCCAGGACGGCCGCGCTCCCGGCGCCTCGTCGCCGCCAGGCGGAGCCGGTCGGGAAGGCATCGTTTGTCATCCGGGCGACCAGGAGACCGACGACGGACATCCAGGGCACGGCGTAGCGGGTGACGATGAACCAGGAAGAGGTCATCAGAGCCAGGTAGGGAAAGAACCACAGCAGGATAACCCAGCTTTCGCGGCGTGGGCGGGCCAGGCTGTAAGCGACCCCGGCCAGCGCCAGCAGGGGCAGAAGCGCTCCGGCGGTCTTGGCTAGATACCAGGGATAACGAATGATATTCAAAAGAGGATCAAGGGCCGAGGCGGCCAGAAGGGTCTGGTCCACGCCGAGCCCGGCGCGGAATTTGTCCGGCTCGATCAGGACGGCAGGGAACACCAGCAAAAAACCAAGGACAAAGAGCGGCAAGCTCATCCCGGCTAAAATCAGACGGGCGCGGCGTTGTGCCGGATCAAGGAACCAAGCGCCGGCCCAGACCATGAGCAGGGCCGAAGCACCCGGATATTTGAAAGCCCCGGCGATCCCGGCCGTAAGCGAGGCCGCGGCCAGGAAACGGCGGTCTTGACTCGAGCGGGCCACCAGCCAGAGGCAGAGCATGGTCCAGAACGCCTGGCCGGTATCCGGCGTCGCCCAGTGGGCGTTGAGGACCGAGAGAGGGGAGATGGCTTCCAAGACGGCGGCGATTTCTCCGGCCGCAGGCCCGAACCAGAGTCTGCCGCAGGCAAAGGCGAGCACGACCGTGCCCAGCGAATACAGGATCGCCACCAATCGCGCGGCGAGATGGCTTTTCCGGTAATCGTCCAGGTCCCGGGGGAAGCCGGCGTCATCTAAGTGGATCCAGCCAACGGCTTTGGCCAGGCGGATGGCCAACATTCCGGAATAGAAGTAGCCCGCGCCCTTGATGAACGCGAAACGGTTGGTGGACGAGTGCATCAAAGGGTCCTGCTGCAACTGGAGCATGGTCCCCACCCCGGCCGGCTCGTCCGGATGAAGAGACTTGAAACGATACGGATGAGGGAGTCCCCAAGTGAAGGCATAAGTCCTCAATAAGATGGCCACGATCAGAATCACCGCCAAGCGGATCCAACGGCTGGCTGAAAAAGGAAAAGGATGCTTCTGGGTTCTGGGGCTTGGGAGCCGTTTGCCGGACTTTTTTGACAAGGTTACGCGCCCCCGGTGGCATAGTGCAGGATTTTTTCCTGGGAGAACTCGGCGCGAGGGAGCTGGCCGGTGATCCGGCCTTGGTGGAGCACCAGGATGCGGTCGGCCATGGCCAGGAGCTCGGGCAGCTCGGAGGAAATGAAGAGCACGGCCCCGCCCTGGGCCACGAAGCGGTTGATCAGCTCGAAGATCTCGACCTTGGCGCCCACGTCAATGCCGCGGGTGGGCTCGTCCAGGAGCAGGATCTTGGGTTCGATCCCCAGCCACTTGGCGAACACGATTTTCTGCTGGTTGCCGCCGGAGAAATTCTCGGCCAGCCGCAGAACGTCGGGCGGCACGATCCGGAGCTTCTCGATAAAGCCCTGCGCCCGCTTCCGCTCCTTTTTGAAGGAGATGAACCCGCGCCTCAGCATCTGCTTGAGGTGGGTCAGGGTCACGTTGTGGGTCAGGCTCATGGGCAGGATCAACCCTTCCTCCTTGCGGTCCTCGGTCAAAAGCGCCAGGCCCGCGGCCATGGCCTCGCGGGGATGGCGGAGAGTCGCCGGCCGGCCATGGATCTTGATGCTCCCGGCCGCGAGAGGGGCCGCGCCGAAAAGCACCTTGACCAGCTCGGTGCGGCCGGCGCCCATCAGCCCGGCCAGGCCCAGGACCTCGCCGGCATGCAGTTGAAAGGAGATGTCCTGCAAAAAGCCCGCGGAAAGCGATTCCGCCTCCAGCACCGGCGGACCCAGCGGCGCTGCCGCCTTCGGGTAGAAATCCTTAAGCTCGCGGCCGACCATGTCGTGGATCAGGCGCTCGCGGGTGACTTCGCGGACCGGATAGGTGGCCACATACTTGCCGTCGCGCAGCACGGTGACCCGGTCGCCGATGGCGAAGATCTCCTCGAAACGGTGCGAGATATAAATAATGCCCATGCCCCGGGTCTTGAGGTCGCGGAGGATCGCGAACAGCCTCTCCACCTCGGCCTCGGCCAGCGCGGCCGTGGGCTCATCGAGGATGAGGATGCGGGCGTCATCCAGGAGCGCCTTGGCGATTTCCACCATCTGCTTCTCGGCCACCGAGAGGTCGGCGACCAGGGCCGCGGGATTCAGGCGGATGCCCAGTCGCTCGAGCGCGGCCTTGGCCTCGGCCCGCATGGCGCGGAAGCGGACCGGGCCGAAGAGCGGTCCTTCGGGGCGGTTGAGGAGCACGATGTTTTCGGCCACGGAGAGGTGAGGGATCAGGTTGAATTCCTGGAGCACCATCCGGATGCCCAGTTTTTGCGCCTGGGGCAGGCCGCGGATGGAGACCGGCCGGTCCTGGAGGATGATCTCGCCCTGGTCGCGCTCGTAGATGCCGGCCAGCACTTTCATCAGGGTGGACTTGCCGGCGCCGTTCTCGCCCAGGAGCACGTGCACCTCGCCGGGCAAAAGCTCGAAGTCCACCCGGTCCAGGGCCTGGACGCCGGGGAAGGCCTTGGCGATCGCGCGCATCTGGAGGAGGGGAGGGGTCACGGCGGCGCGAGATTCCTTTTCGATTGCAAGTGCTCTTTTAAAAAGTCGGCCGCCACTTGCTGGGCCTGTTTCATCTCGAAGTTGAAGACGTGCCCGCCGGCAAACCAATAGATGGGAGGCTGGCCCCAGGCTTCCCAGACCGCGAGCGGCTGATCCGGCGGCACAAAGTTGTCGCCCATACCGGCGATGATCAGGATGTCGCCTTTGGGAAGGGCCGGCGGGTAGTTGGCCGGGGTCGAAACCCAAAAAACTCTCCGGACCGTCTCGCGGTCCAACCCGCTTTGCTTCATGCCCTTGACCATGTAAGGCGCGACTTTGGTGTCCTCATCAATGTCGGCAGGCGAGCTGAGCGGCACCCAGGCCACGGCAAAGTCCAGCTTCGGCTCGACGGCCGCGGTAGCCAGGGTCACGAACCCGCCCAGGCTGCCGCCCATGATCCCCACCACCGCGTGGTCCTGCCGCAGCCAGGCGGCCAGGCTGCGCACGTCCATCACCGCCTGGGCCAGGGCCTCGTTGAGCCGGCTCACCTCCCCGCTCAGGAAATACTCGCCGGAAAATTTCGATTCTTTCGGAGCCCGCAGGCCGTGGTAAGGCTCTTGGATCAGGGCCGCATCGTAGCCCAGGGTCAGCAGGTATTCGAGCCGGTTGGCCTTGATGTTGGCGCTCTGGCGCACGTCGCCGCCGGTCCAGCCGTGCGAGACCACGATCGCTCCCCGGCTCGGCTGCTTGCTCTGGTAGTAAACCGCGTAAGCAGTGTGGTCTTCCGGGTAGCGCTCATACAGGAGTGCAAACTCCGGGTTGAGCGGC
>MGQK01000084.1:0-4509 GCA_001797815.1 Deltaproteobacteria bacterium RBG_13_61_14
TTCTGTGATTTGGTTCTTCCAAATACTATTTTACAGAAGTGCCCGTCTTTCACCATATCAATCCTTGTGATCGCCCTGAATCCTGCGTAATGGCAAGGGGGGGCGAATACAAGATTCGCCCCTACATCCGCACTATCCACCATTTATGTCGCACACCCCTTTTCTTGGTCCGGCTCGGCTTGACCGGATAATTCTGCTATGATGGAAAATCAGAACCGCGGGCGAGATGCGATCGGATCACCAGGTTGGCGGCAGGAACCCGGGCACGAGACCTGACGCCTGCGCAGGACCTCCTGTATTTCACTCCCTGACGAAGCGTGACTGCGGAAACGATTGCCTCTCCCCCGAGCCTGGCGCACCGCAAAGGAGTGAACATGCAGCTTGGCACGAGATGGAAAAGACTTGGCCTCAGCATCCTACCCCTGCTCCTCTCGCTCTTCTCTTGCAGCTACGGACCGGAAGTCGAGCACCTCACCATCCTCTTCACCGGTGACCTCGAAGGACACGCCGCGACCCGGCGCGACGGCTCCGGCGGACTGGCCCGCATCGCCGCCCTGAAAAAACAGACCCTGGCCGAAAACCCGCGCACCATCCTCCTCGATGCCGGCGACGCGGTGGTGGGCACCGCCCTGGCCACCGAATCCCGGGGCGAGGCCCTGGTCCGGCTGATGAACCGGGCCGGCTACGACGCGGCCCTGCTCGGGAACCACGAGTTCGACCTCGGCCCGGAGCAAGTGGCGCGCTACCGGGAGCTCGCCGGCTTTCCCTATCTCGCCGCTAATGTGCAGGATGAGTCGGGCCGGCTGAAGGCCGACGCCGCCTTTCGGGTGTTCCCGCTCGGCCGGGTCCGGCTGGGCGTGATCGGCGTGGCCAATCCCAACACCGTGCACCTGGTGAACCCGGAGAAAATCCGCGGCCTGATCTTTTCCCCGCCCGAACTGGCCATCCGCCGGGCCCAGGATGCGATGGCCGACCAGGCGGACGTGGTGATCCTGCTCACGCACCTGGGTCTGGGCGAGGACTCGCGGCTGACCCGCCGGCTGGAAGGGATCGGGCTGATCCTGGGCGGACACTCGCAGGTGGAGATCCACGGGTTGCGCATCAAGGACGAGGTGCGGATCATGCACGCCGGCGATTCCGGCGAATATCTGGGCCGGGTGGACCTCTATTACGATGTGAATAAGAAAAAGGTGGTGAAGTGGAAAGGGAAGCTGATCCGGGTCAAGGCGGGTATTCCCGAGGACCCGGACCTAAAGGCCGCCCTGGAGAAAGAGGAGCAGAACCTGCCGGCCGGCCTGGACCGCGAGCTTTGCCGGCTCTGGTGGGGAAAAGACCGGGAGGACCTGGGGCCGTGGGTGGCCGGGGTGATCCAGGAACGCCTGGGCACGGACTTCGGGGTGATCAACACCGGCGGCGTCAGGAAAGACTTGCCGGCCGGACCCATCACGCCGGAGGATATTTACGAGCTGATGCCTTTCAACGACCGCCTGGCCCGCTTCGAGATCAAGGGCCGAGACCTCGAACAACTCCTCCATGCCCGGCACCTCTATTTCTCCGCCGGACCCCGCCTCCGGCAGGACCAGACTTACTCGGTGGGCTCGGTGGACTTCCTGCTCAAGATCCACGAATTCCCCGGCAGCCGCAACCCGAGCTTCTCGGACTTCATCCTCCGCCAGGCGCTGATTGAAACCCTCACCTTACCAAAGGGAGATCGTTGTAAGATATAAGTCTGAAGTTAACCGAATCCCTCGAAGGATTAAGCTGGAGATTGGATTGGAGGGCCATCCCGGACTCGAACCGGGAACCCACTGATTAAGAGTCAGTTGCTCTACCATTGAGCTAATGGCCCGCCCCGGCTCGAACTATTATAGTGATTCCCTGCTCCCTGTCAAGGCCGCAAAATTTCAATTGTAATATTTGTTACTATTATTCAGGGTCGCCGCCTGGGCTCAGAGGCTTTCCGGCACCACCTTGACCAGGTTCTGCTTCCGGTATTCCAGCCGGTTCAGCGCCTCGATGTAAGCCTTGGCCGAGGCCACGATGATGTCAGTGTGCGCCCCGAACCCGCTCGCCTGCACCCCGTCCTCCTCGATCCGCACCCGCACCTCGCCCTGGGCGTCGGTGCCGCCGGTGATGGCGTTGACGCTGTAGAGCAGGAGCTTGGCCCGGGTCCCGGTCAGCTTGGTGATGGTCTTGAAAGTCGCGTCCACCGGGCCGTCGCCGAACTCGGCGTCGCGCACCGGGTTGCCGTCAATCTCGAGCTGCACCGAGGCCGCCGGCATCACCTCGGTACCCGCGGTCACGTTCAGATACTTAAGGTGATACTTGCGCGGGATTTGCAACACCTGGTCCATGACCAGGGTCTCCAGGTCCTCGTCAAAGATTTCCTTCTTCTTGTCGGCCAGCGCCTTGAACCGGCGGAAAGCGGTGACGAACTGCTCGTCGGACAGGTCAAAGCCCAACTCCTCCATCCGCTTCTTGAAGGCGTGGCGACCGGAGAGCTTGCCCAGGACCAGGCGGTTGCCGGGGATGCCCACCGACTCGGGGGTCATGATCTCGTAGGTCACCTTGTCCTTGAGCACGCCGTCCTGGTGGATGCCGGACATGTGGGAAAAGGCGTTCTGCCCCACCACCGCCTTGTTGGGCTGGACCACAAACCCGGTCAGCTTCCGCACCAGGCGGGAAGTCGGGTAGATCTGCTCGGTCTGGACCCGGGTCTCGAAATGGAGCTTGTCGCGGCGGGTGCGCAGCGCCATCACGATCTCTTCCAGGGCCGCGTTGCCGGCGCGCTCGCCCACGCCGTTCACGGTGCACTCGACCTGGCGCGCGCCGGCCATCACCCCGGCCAGGGAATTGGCCACGGCCAGGCCGAGGTCGTTGTGGCAGTGGACCGAGAGAATGACCCGGTCAATGCCGGGGACCTCTTGTTTCAGCCGGGTGATGATCCCAGTGAATTCCATCGGAACCGTGTAGCCGACGGTGTCCGGGATATTGATCACCCGCGCCCCGGCCTCCAACGCGGCCGTGACCATGGCAACCAGGAAGTCCGGGTCGGTGCGGGTGGCGTCCATGCAGGAAAACTCCACGTTCTCGGTGTAGCGCCGGGCGTGACGGATGGCCAGCACCGCTTCCTCGTGCACTTGTTCCCGGGATTTACCCAGTTGTTTCTGCAAGTGAATGTCCGAGGTGGAGATAAACACGTGAATGCGGGGGTGGGCGGCCTTTTTCAAGGCCTCCCCCGCCCGGTCAATGTCGGCCAGGGTGGTCCGGCAGAGCCCGCAGACCTCGGCGCCCCGCACTTCCTCCGCGATCTTGCGCACCGCCTCGAAGTCGCCCTCGGAGGACACCGGAAAACCCGCCTCGATCACGTCCACCCCGAGCTTCTCCAACTGCCTGGCCAACACCAACTTCTCTTCCACGGTCATGGCGGCTCCGGCCGCCTGCTCGCCGTCGCGCAAGGTGGTATCGAAGATATAAACCCGCTCGCTCATGTTCCTGTCCTTGGTCCCGCCGGCTTGCTGCCGTTCACCGCCCGCAGTTGGGCTTTCTCTTCGCGGGCCTGGCGGCGGGCCAGCTTGCGCCGGATTCGGCGCTGGCGCCTGGCCTCGCGCCGGGCCGCGCGTTTCTCCTTGTTCTGGTTATAGAAGATCCCGCCCTCGATGATGCCCACCATGAGGTAAGCATACGAGGAAACGAAAGCGGCCGCCGGGGTCTCGGCCAGGAAGAAAGCCAGGATGGCCGCGGCGCTGAGCAAGGCCAGGCGCAGGCCGTACTTGGTGAAGCGGACATCCTTGAAGGTGCGGAAGCGGACCGGCGAGACCATCAGCAGGCCGGTGCCGATGACCACGCCCAGGTAAACCCACTGGAGAACCGAGTTGTCCAGCATGCCGCCGTTAAAGTAGGCCTGGTGCACCATGATCGGGCTCCCGACCAGGCCGGTGGCCGGCGGCGAGGGGATGCCGGTGAAGTATTTGCGCGAACTTTCCTCGCCGATCAGGGTGTTGAACCGGGCCAGCCGGATGGCGGCGCAGGTCATGTAGAGAAAGGCCACCGCCATGCCCAGCCGGCCGAAGACTTGCAAGCTCCAAAAATAGGCGATGATGGCGGGCGCGAAGCCGAAGGAAATCAGGTCGGCCATGGAGTCGTATTGCTCGCCAAAGGCCGAGGTGCCTTTGACCAGGCGGGCGATGCGGCCGTCGAGACCGTCCAGGATCGCGGCCACGAACAGGCCCCAGCAGGCATACCAGAAGTTGAATTGGATAGCCTGCAGGATCGCCCAGAAGCCGGCGAGCATGGCGCCGGTGGTGATGGCATTGGGCAGGAAAATCGCGCTGCGCCTTCGCGGCGGAATCGAGCCTTTAGCCAAGCTCTCGCTCATGGCAATCTCCCCAGAATGGTCTCCCCGGCCCGCACCCGTTGGCCGGGCCGAGCCCAGACCTCGGCCTCGAGCGGCACATACACATCCAGCCGGGAGCCGAAGCGGATCAGCCCCACCCGCTGGCCGGCCTC
>MGQK01000084.1:4523-9777 GCA_001797815.1 Deltaproteobacteria bacterium RBG_13_61_14
CCCGGGCGTAGTTGACGATCCGCCGGGCGATGAAGCCGGCGATCTGGACAAACATGTAGAAGCGGCCTTGCGGGTCCTTGACGATGGTCGCGGCCTGCTCGTTGTCCAGGCTCGCCTTGTCCAGGTTGGCCGAGAGGAACTTCCCCGGGTGATAAATCACGTCCACCACCGTCCCGGTCCTCGGCACCCGGTTGACGTGCACGTCAAAAGGCGACATGAAGATCGAGACCTTCTGCATCTCCCGGTGCAGGTAGCGGTCCTCCTGCACCCGGCCCACCGACAGCACCCGGCCGTCCGCCGGGCTCAGGTAAGCGGCCGGGTCCGACGGGATCCGCCGCTCCGGGTTGCGGAAGAAATAGGCGGAGAACAGGGTCAAGAGCGCGAGCGGCAAGGTCAGCCACCCCTGGCCCAGCGGCAAGGTGACCATGAACAGGGCCAACGGGATCAAAATCCAGAGATATCCCTCTTTGGCAAAAATGGTATCGCGGTTCTGCATAAGAGTAATTTTACCATAGAGACACAGAGAGCGCAGAGAAAGAAAGGGGAAAAAAATAAAAGAGTTTTTAAATTCTCTGTGTCCTCTGTGCCTCTGTGGTTTTGTTCTATCCTATTTGGACCGGGGATCCTCCTTGGCCTCGATCCACTTCATCATTTTCCGCAGTTCCTTGCCCACCTTTTCGATGGGATGGTCCCAGCCGCGCTTTTCCAGGAGCAGGAACATGGGCCGGCCGGCCTGGTTCTCCAGGATCCATTTCTTGGCGAAGTGGCCGGTCTGGACCTCTTCCAGCACCTGCTTCATCTCCGCCCGCACCGCGGCGTTGATGATGCGCGGGCCCACGGTCAGGTCCCCGAACTCGGCTGTATCCGAAACTGAATAGCGCATCCAGGAGATGCCGCCCTCGTAGAACAGGTCCACGATCAGCTTCAACTCGTGCATGCACTCGAAGTAAGCGATCTCCGGCTGATACCCGGCTGCCACCAGGGTGTCGAAACCGGCCTTGACCAACTCGGAAACCCCGCCGCAAAGCACGCACTGCTCGCCGAACAGGTCGGTCTCGGTTTCCTCCTTGAAGCTGGTCTCGATCACGCCGGCCCGGGTGGCGCCGATGCCCTTGGCATAAGCCAGCGCGGTCTTCTTGGCTTTGCCCGAGGCGTCCTGATGGATGGCGATCAGGCTGGGCACGCCCGCGCCCTTCTCAAACTCCCGGCGCACCAGATGCCCCGGTCCCTTGGGCGCGACCATGATCACGTCCACCTCCTTGGGCGGGATGATCTGCATGAAGTGGATGTTGAACCCATGCGAAAAGAGGAGCGTTTTGCCCTTTTTCAGGTGGGGCTTGATCTCTTTTTGATAGACCGCGGGCTGGACATGGTCCGGCACCAGGATCTGGATAATGTCGCCCTTCTTGGCCGCCTCCGCGGCCGGAATGGGATGAAAACCCTGGGAGCGCGCCAGCTCGTAGTTCTTGGTGCCCGGAAGCTCGGACACGAGAACCTCCACCTTGGAATCGCGCAGGTTCTGGGCCTGGGCATGCCCCTGGGAACCGTAGCCGATGATGGCCACGGTTTTGCCCTTGAGTAGCTTCAAGTCCGCGTCCTTGTCGTAATACATCTTGGCCATGCTTCGAGCCTCCTTATCTGAATTGGGCTTATTATGCCACAATCCGGACCGATTGAAAAGCCGGGGGCGGAAGGTGGGTTAGCCTGCCCTTTACAAAAGTTTAGAATCGGGGGTCAGTCTTTTTCCGCAGGAAGACCGGCGGGTGATTTCTGGCACGTTTGCGCCTGGAGCAGGAGTTCTTCCACCACGGTCTCGACCATGGGGACGGTGATCTGGCGCATGCATTCGGGGTCCTGGCAGGCGATGGGCGTGGACCAGTCCCAGCAGGGCGAGCAGGAGACCGGGCTTCTCACCTCCCGGTGGATGGCCGGGTCCCCCCAGGGGCCGTAGGAGGGAGGGGTCGGCCCGGAGATACAGACCACGGGCGCCTTGGTGGCCACCGCGACGTGCATCCACACCGAAGAGCCGGACACCACCGCGTCCATGCGCTCGATCAGGGCCATGGCCCCCCGCAGCGAAAGCTCCCGGCCCACGATCCGGGGCGGCCGTTCGAGGCCCGCGGCCACCCGGCGCACCTCTTCGGTCTCGTCCGGCCCTTCCAGAATGAAAATCGCGCCACCCCTCTTCCGCTGCAGGCGGTTGCCTAGCTCGATGAAATAATCGGCCGGCCATTTTTTCTGGGGCAGGCCCGGGGTGGAGCCCACGTGAAAGCAGACCCAGGGCTTGGGCGGATGGGTTTTTCCCAGCCAGGCCGCAGCCTCCGCCCGCTCCGCTTCGGTCAGCCAGAGATCCATGGGCGGGACGTCGCCCGCGCAGCCCGCGGCCGCGGACAGGTCGGCATTGACCAGAACGGTGTGGCGGTCGTCGGGAATGGGGACGCGGACAGTGCCGCGGCCGGGCTTGAGGTCCAGCTCCGGGGCGATGACCCAGCGCGCGCCCAGGCGTTCAAGGATCTCGCGGATGCGCCAGAAATTCATCGGGTAGGAGACGAGCAAAAGCTCGGGCGCGAGCAGCTGCACCCGGCGGAAAGCGCGGTACAGAGCGGGCGAGGGACCCAGGCGGAAAAGAAAATCGTCCTGGGGCAGCTCCACGACCTCGTCCAGGACCGGAGTGCCCCGCAACACCCCGCAGACCGCAGAGGGCGCCACCAAAATGATCCGGGCGGCGGTAAAATGCCGCCGCAGCATCTTAAGCGCCGGCGTGGCCATCACCGTGTCTCCCAGACCCCAGAGCTTGAGGAAAGCCACGGTGCGCACTTGGTCAGGGGTGATGGGGACCTCGCGGTGCGCCGCGACCCGGCCGGGCAGACCCCGGCTGTGCCAATAGAGCCATCCCCGGAGCGCCTCCGCGCCCAGCCGGCGCCAGCTCTTGTAGCGGACACCGGCCCAGCCCTCCTCCCGGAAGGTGCGGTAGGCCCGTTTCCAGATCGGCGCTAATTTGGCCTGGTGAACCTTGGGCATGGCCCGTCCCTTATCTTCGCTTTCCGGCCCCGGTCCAAATCAAGCCCGCCGGGAAACAAATGCTTCCACTCTCTGCTCGACCGTCTCCACCGGAATCTCCCTCATGCAACGGCCACCGCAGCAGCGGAGGGGAACGCGGGGGACCAACCGGGGCCGCTCTCGGCCGCGTTCCGCCGGCGTTTCTCAAATTTTCTTCACCTCGGGAATTTTTCTATACCTTCTGTGCTCCATCATCCCCAGGGCAATCCGCGGAATCTTTCCCTCCGTAAAAAGGCCTGAAAATTGGATCGCAAATTCCGGAGCAGGGGGTCATCCCTCTGGCCTTTGTTTTCGCGGAGGAGGATATCCATAAAGGTATACACCGAGAGCGCGCTGGCCTCGTCGGGGCCCAGGCCGATTGAGCGCCGCACCTGGGCAATCATTCCTTGGATCAGACGGTCGAGGATCTCCGACGGAAACTGCAGGGAGGAGAAATACCATTCCAGATTGATCGCAAAGATGATCGCATCCACCAGGGGCAGGCCGGGGGACCGGGCATGCTCCCAATCAATCAGGGCCAAGCCGCCCTCAGGAAGAGATAACAGGTTGGAGAGGACCAAGTCCCCATTCTGCCATTTTACCCAGGGCAGAAGTCCTCGCGCCCCTGAGACGACGGCGAGCGCTCTCCGGATGGCCTCTTGTTCCAGGGACTCTGGCCTCGAACTCCCTTGGTATTCAAGAAGGCGTTGTCGAACAACCTCGGCGGCATCGGCTTCCATCTCCGCTTCCGGGCACACCTCGACTCCCCCTAAGAGCGAGGTCATCTTTTCTACCAACTGAGCCGTCAAGGTAACTCGTTGGGAAGGTTTGGAATGGTCCAGGATGCTATCCCAGGGAATTCCGCTCACATACTCCCGCACCAGAACCTGGATTCCCTCCAGATCCATCCGCGCCAGCAGCTTCGGGATCCGGGAAGGAATCGGAAGGGAGGCGAGTTGCTGTAAGTTTTGGGCTTCGGCCTCAAGCAAGTCATCGGTGAGGGGGCCTCGACTCAGTTTGACCACGAGGGCGGGATCCCTCCTCGGCCCATCAAAAATGATGGCGGTTTTGCACCGCTGCACTCTCATGCCTTTCCAGACCACCGCGACTTCCGAAGCCGACCGCGCGGACAAACCCAGCCGCTCCCGTTCCTGGATCAACCAGGCCACCAGGCGGCTCTCCAGACGATCCCGCTTCGCGGTTGGAGGCTCGGTTTTCACCCTGCCCTTCCAATGAAAAAGAAATCTTCCGCGGTTCGGGACCAGACCCAGACCAGGAGGCGCGCGATTTTGCCCTGGGTATGGATCAAACGACGGCGGAGGGAATGGCCGCTCCACCAGTCCCCCAGGTACCAGCACAGGGCCGGCTCTGAAGCCACGGGAAGGATGGTATGGGGAACATTGTAAGAATGGATGGGAATATAAGCCTGGACCGCTCGAAACCCCGCCTGCTCCAACATGCGAGAATAAACAGGAAGGCTGTGGGTCCAGGTTCGATACCCCTCTCGTTGTCGGCCCATTCTTTGCTTCATCCCTTGAGGCCACCACCGCGCTGCGGCTCGGACCACCCCGTTGGCCAAACTTCGGGGCAGGATCGCGGTGCCGCGTAAGCCGGAATGGGGATCCCTCTGGCCCTTCAGCTGAGACCGCGCGTAGCGATTTTCGATACCAATCAGAATCCAGCCGTGGGGGGCAAGCCATTCTCGAACCCGCGCCAGGACCGCCGCCTGGATCTGATTCGGACCTCCCGAACAGGATAAGGGCAGCCATTCCAGAACGCCATTGAGCAAAGCCAGGGAGAGGCAACCCGGCTTCAACCGGAACCGGGTAATGTCGGCATGGATAAAGATCACGTTGTGGAAACCTTCTTGCTCCAGGCGAAGTTGCGCGAAGCGCAGACGCTCCCAGGTCAGATCCACGGCCATCACCAACCGGGATTGCGCGGCAAAGACCTGGGTCAAGGTCCCCAGCCCGCAACCGAGATCGAGCACGATCGCCTCCGGATCCTGGGGGAGCAAAAAGCGAAAGTCGGCCCGGATCAAGTCGGCCACGAAATCGCGTTGGACTTCATCGGAAGGGGTCAGGAGTCCCAATCCTGTATACCAGCCTTCTTCTTTCGTCACCTCCACGATTTTAACCATGCGCGGGGTAGGAACTTCCTCATAGACCGTTTCGCCGGAAAAGAAATCAATAATTCCGAGTCCAGGACGGAATTA
>MGQK01000084.1:9800-12775 GCA_001797815.1 Deltaproteobacteria bacterium RBG_13_61_14
ATTCCTCCCATCACGAGACGGGGCCAGCCGCCTTCCATCCAGGTCAAGACCACGCCCACCAGGAGGGCCATGCCCAAACTAATCAGGAAGGGCGGCCACAACGTGAGCAAGAAATCCAGGAACCGGCCGCGGACTTCGCGCATCACCAGATAGTCTGCAACCGGATTGACCAAGATGGCATTGCCGGCAACCGCCCCGGCGGTGCCTAGCAGTCCCCAGGTTTTGGTCAAGGGGTAAACGGTGGCAGCGAAAATCACCAGCTTGACCAATTGGATTTTCGCGGTCAGGTTCACCCGACCTAATCCCAGGAAGACCGGACCGTAGGAAGCGCCCAGGGAGTGGATCAAGCCATAGATCGCCAAGATTTGCATGGTGGAAATCATCGGCACCCAGTGCGGCCCCAGGATGACGCGGATGAAATCCGGACCCAGCAGAATCACCAGCGCCCCGATCGGGAACGACAGCAGCGTGCTCATCCGGATCACCCGCAAAAACGCGGCGCCCACTCGGGCCCGGGACTCCTGGAGTTGGGCATAAGCGGGAAAGGTCACCTGCGAGATCACTGCGGCGATCTCGGTCGCCGGTGAATTGCTCAGCCGGTAGGCCATCTGGTAGAGGCCCAGCGCCGGCGCGCCCAGGATCCGGCCGACCAGGATGTCATCCCCCTGGGTGAGCAGAAAATTGAAAATGTTCGAGACCGTGATCCAGCGGCCGAATCCGTAAAGCTCCCGAAACGCCCGCCGGTCAAAACGGAGCCGGACCCACATCGGATGGATCAGCCAGGAAAGAACGACACCCGCCGCCTGACCGGCCAGCCAGCCCGCGGCCAGGGTCCAGGCGCTGCGATAGATCAACGCGAGCGGGATCGCCACCGCCGCGTCAACCAGGGTGATCCCGATCTCATAGCCGAATTGCCGCTGGAAGGTCATCTCCTTGATGTATCCGATCACGCTGGGGTTGGTCAGCCCCCGCAACAGGAGGCTCAGCCCGATGGCCCGGATGATCCATAACGCGTCCGACCGGCCAAAAAATTCCGCCACCCAGGGCGCGACCGCAAAGAGAATGGCTCCCAGCACGATCCCCCGAACCAGGGAAACCAGCCAGGTCGTATCCCAAAACTCTTCCCCCGCTTGCCTCCGCTGGACCAAGGCCTGATTGAACCCGCTGACCGTAAGAGTTTCCATCGTGCTCATCGCCAGAAAAGCGATCCCGA
This sequence comes from Deltaproteobacteria bacterium RBG_13_61_14, assembly GCA_001797815.1. Taxonomy (GTDB): domain Bacteria; phylum RBG-13-61-14; class RBG-13-61-14; order RBG-13-61-14; family RBG-13-61-14; genus RBG-13-61-14. The sequence goes on from MGQK01000084.1 coordinate 11,014, forward strand.
CCAGGCCGAAATCTTCCGGGAGCAGGACGCGGGCGAGGATCAAGATGCGGATCAGCCCCAGCGTCCGGTTCGCCACCCGCAACGCCAAGACCCAAAACCCGCCGCGGATCACACGCCGGGAGAGAGGAGAAGGCTCGCTCATGATACTCTTCAGAAAAATGATATCATAAAAAAGCGGGGCAGGCTATAGGGACGCGGATATCCCTGCCTTATCTTTCATTTTCGGATAATAGAGAAGCCGGACGTTGCCTGGGTTTACCCGGCGGATCGGGAAGGCAACTGGGCGTGGAAGCCGGGAAGAAAGAAAGAGATGGACCTCAATCTTGCGCCTGGGCAATGCCCCGGTTGCGGGCGGCATCCGAACTCTGAACCTGGACCGGGAGGAGACGCCCCGGGGTCTGCCCGGACTGGGCGGACACACAGGTCCGCCCTTACTGCCTCTGCATGATGCTTGCTGCCTACCGCGTGCGGGTAGTATCCGTTCACGTTCAGGTTCAGGTTCAGGTTTCGATTCGGTGAACCGGGAACCCCGTGTCTCGCGGGGCCGGCCGTGAACCGTGAACTTTTCTCGCATTGCATCTCCTCTGCCTCTTTGTTATGATGCCCCCATGCCGGAAAAGGTCTATCTCGTGGACCAGCCTGCCTACGACACCCAGGAGATCCGGGCCAAGGTGCGCCGGGTTTTCGAGCAAAGCGCCTTCAACCCCCGCGCCCGCTCGGTGTTGGTGAAACCCAGCTTTGTTTATCCGGCCCGCGCGCCCAAGAACCTGGGCGTGATCACCCAGCCCGAGCTGATTGCGGGAGTGGCCGGCGCGCTCAAGGATCTGGGCGCCCGCCGGGTGATGGTGGCGGAAGACAGCCTGCTCGGTCCCTCGGAAGTGGCCTTTGTCGCCTCCGGCGTGCTCCCGCATTTGCGCGGCCTGGCCGAGCCGCTCTATCTGAAAAAGGTGGAGCGGATCAAGGTCACGGTGCGGGGGCCCCGGGTGCAGGAAGAGTTTTTAGTGCCCAAGCCCTGGCTGGATGCCGACCTGTTTGTGAGCCTGCCCAAGATCAAAGTGAACATGTATGCCCAGGTCACGCTTTCGGTCAAGAACAACCTGGGCTTGCTTTTGCAAGAGGACCGCCTGCTCCACCATCATTATGACCTGCAAAAAAAGATCGCGGACCTTTACAAAGTCCGGCCGCCGGATTTTGTCATAGCCGACGCGGTGGTGGCGGGCGAAGCGCAAGGGCCGATGATGGCTGAGCCGGTTCATTTGGGCGTGCTCTTGGCCGGGAAGAATGGTCCCGCGGTGGACGCGGTGGCCTGCCACCTGATCGGATTCGACCCTTTGGAGATCGAGCACCTGCGTTACCTGGCCGAAGACGGCCTGGGCCCGATTGATTTGGAAGAGATCGAGCTGGAGAATGGTCATCTGCTCCAGGAACGCAAGCGCCGGCTCCGCCGGCCCCGGGTGAACCTGGACGACTTTCCCCGCGACATCCATTTTCACGTGGGGACCGAGCTGGCCTGCGGCCCCGGCTGCGTGGGCATGATCCGCAACAGCCTGGACCCGTGGCAGAAGTATGGCCGGCTGAAGAGCCTGGCCGGGTTCCATTTCATCGTAGGCAAGCCGGTTCTTGACCTGCCGGCAGACCTGCCGGCCAACCGCACCATCGTGTTCGGCGACTGCGCGGCTCCCCACCGCCTTCGCGGCACCTTCCTGCCCGGCTGCCCGGTCACACCCCTGGCCCTGACCTTCAGCCTGGCCCGAAAAGGTAA
>MGQK01000084.1:12783-15111 GCA_001797815.1 Deltaproteobacteria bacterium RBG_13_61_14
TTCCCTCATCCTCCATCAGGGCTTGCCGATTATTTTCTTTCTGATCGCGGTGTTTTTCGTCGCGATTATAGCGGTCGGCTGGCCCCTGTTCAGGTTCCTGATCCAGACCGCTCGCGGCGCGAAATGGCCGGACCCGGCCATCCTGGAAATTCAAACCCGGGTCGTCAATTTGGGATACCAGATCGCTCTCATCTCCTTTCTGTTTTATTTCCTCGTCTATCCCGCGATCGCTTGTCTTTGGTGCTCTTTCTACCTGGGGTGGGGAGCTTCCAAGCTCGTTTACGTCACCTTGGCCGGGATCATTGCCGGGATTATCAACCTGCCGCTCAGCATTTACTCGACGAATCTGATCACGCCGCCTCTGATCCGGGAAACCTTTCGTCAGTCTCCCACTCTTCCCCAAGCCAACCGGCTGGGATATCCGATCAGCATTCGGACCAAGATGGTCTTTGCCTTCTTCACCCTGGTTCTGTCGGCCCTGCTCTTTGCCACCATCGTGGGTTATTCCCAGTCCTCCCAATTCCTGGAGGCAGCCAAGGCCCTGGAGGTTGACCTGGCCCAGTTGAACCAGTGCCAGGAATGCCACGACTTCCAGAAGATGGAATCCCATCGGGCTCAACTGCAAGATTCGGGACTGCTCGACCGCTTAGATAAGGGCCACGTGGTCCTGGCCCAACATCAGTCCGTCACCCAATTGACCGAGCAGATGGGCAACTTGCGCATCGTTTTCGCTCTCTTGGTGGCAGTGGCCGCGGCCCTGGCCCTGATCCTTTCCTACCTGGCCTCGAACGACCTCAATCGGCCGATCCAGCAGATGGCGCTTCACGCCCGCCGGATGGCCGAAGGCCAGATGGAGGCGGAAGTCCAGATGGTCAGCACCGATGAATTCGCGGAACTGGCGCAAACCTTCAATCAAATGGCTTTTCGGATCAAATCTCATTGGGGCGAAGTGCAACGGCTGGCCGATAACCTGCACCAGGCCGTCCGCCAACTCGATTCCACCTCCAACGTCATCCTCAGCGTTTCTACCGAGCAGTCCTCCGGCGCGACCGAGCAGGCCTCGGCCGTGGCTGAAGCCTCGGCCATCGCCCAGGAAATCGTCAGCACGGCCAAACAGATTGCGGAGCGGGCCGGCCGGGTGGACGAGGTCTCGGCCGGAACCCTGGAATCCTGCAAGGGCGGCAAGCAGCAACTGCAGGCCGCGGTGGCAGGGTTTGAGAACATCCGCGATCAGATGAATTCAATCACCGCGGCCATGGAGCGGCTGGAAGACCGCTTCCGGGAAATGGACAAGATCACCGCGATCATAGAAGACGTGGCCGAACAGACTGAACTCCTGGCCCTCAACGCCGCCCTGGAAGCCGCCGGCGCCGGCGAGCAGGGCCGACGCTTCGGCGTGGTGGCCCAGGCCACTCGGCGCCTGGCCAACCGGGCCACGGAAGCCACCGTGGAGATCCGGGAGTTGCTCGGCTCGCTGCGGGACGCCACCCTCAAGGCGCTGCAAATGGTCGAGCGGGGGCAAACGACGGTTGAAACCGGCCGCACCCTGATTGACGGGGTGGCCCAGTCCATCGAGCAGATCAGCGCCCAGGCCCAGGACACTTCCACTGCGGTCCGCGAGATCTCCCTTTCCACCCAGCAGCAGACCAGCGCCTCCGAACAGATGGCGCACGCCATCGGCGAGGTCAATGAAGTGGCTAAACAGGTGGCCGAAGGGGCCAAGGAGATCGAGCGCACCTTCGGCGACCTCACCAAGTTCACCGAATCCCTGCGCCGATTGATTACCCGCTAACGCCGCCTCCGATCACAAACTGGAAAGCAGAACTGATCTTCAAACAGAAAGTTGACATTGTTGGATTGAAGGGCTAGACTGACATGTCAGTCTAAAGCGGAGGAGGCATCCCTATGGAACCCGAACGCCGGCGGGAGCAGGTTCTCAAGGCCGCTTCCCGGGTCTTTGCCCAACAGGGCTATCACCGCGCCTCGGTCGCCGATATTATCGCCGAGGCCAAGATCGCCCGCGGCACCTTCTACTTGTACTTCCCGGGCAAGCGTGAGATCTTTTCCGAGCTGGTGGACGTGTTCGCGGTCCGCATCGCCAATTGCCTGCAGCGGATCAACCTGGATCAGGGCCAGCCCAGTTGGGAAGATCAGCTCCGCGCCAACACCGCCAAGCTGGCCGCGCTCCTCTTGGAAGAGACCGAGTTGACCACCATCCTCTACCACCACGGAATGGGCCTGGACCCAGAGTTCGACGCCAAGATCCAGGAGTTTTACAGCCGCACTGCCGCGGCCATCGAAGGCGCCCTGGCTCTGGGCCAGGAGATG
>MGQK01000084.1:15118-15365 GCA_001797815.1 Deltaproteobacteria bacterium RBG_13_61_14
TCCGCAAGGGGCCGGACCTGAAACTGGCGGCCCGGAACATGCTCGGCAGCATCAAGGAGGTGTTCTACTACTTGACCCGCACCCGCCCCAAGTCGGTCTCGGTCGAGGCGCTGGTCGAGGAGATGCTCGGTTATCATTTATACGGGCTGGCGGTTCCTCCCAAAAGCCGGTCCTGATCAACCCGAGAGGAAAGGAGGTCCAACATTATGGCCCAGAAAGTGATGGTTACCGGTCCCGGCGGCTTTAT
>MGQK01000084.1:15483-21234 GCA_001797815.1 Deltaproteobacteria bacterium RBG_13_61_14
CACCTGGCCCAGCCCCAAACCTTTGCCCGGGCGCTCGAAGGCGTCGAGCGGGTCTATCACACCGCCGCCCTCTTCAGCTTCTGGCGTGAGGAAAAGCTCCTGCACCAGATCAACGCCGAGGGCACCAATCACTTCGGCAAGGCCGCTCTGCAAGCCGGGGTCAAGGAATTCATCAACTGGTCCACCGGCGCCCTCTACGGCACCGCCTACGGCAACCGCCTGGTAACTGAAGACGACCCGCCTCAGCCCCACGACAAATACACCCGCAGCAAGTGGGCCGCGGAGCAAGCCGCCTTTGCCCACAACAGCGCCAAGATGAAAGTCCTCAGCCTCCGGCCCGGCGCGGTTTATGGCCCCGGCTCGGCCTACGGCGACGCCAAGGCCCTCTACCTCCTCAAGCGCGGCGTCCTCTGCGTCATCCCCGGCTTCCGCGACTTCTACTCCTCCCACCTCCACATCGCGGACATGGTCGCCGCCGCCATCCACCTCGCCGACCGGCCCCAAAGCTATCGCCCCGAGGCCAAGGACCCGGCCGAGATCGCCTACAACGTGGCCGACGACACCCCCATGTCCGCCAAGGAACTCCTCTCCACCGCCGCCAAGCTCATCCGCAAAAAAGGACTCCTCGGCTTCATCCCCGTCCGCGTGCCCGTGGCCGCGGTCCGCCTGGTCGCCTGGGCCCTGGAAAATTATGCAAATCTGCGTAAGACCGATCCCCTGGTCGAGATTGACTCGATTGACTACATCGCCGCCGGCCATGCCCTCTCCAACGATAAGCTCAAAGCCACCGGCTACCGGCTCCGCCATCCCAGCATCAACGCCTCCCTCGCCGAGATCGTGGCCTGGTATGAAGAAAACAACTGGGACATCTTCCAACTGTAAAAAAGTGCCCAGTGAACAGGGCACCGTTTGAACCCTTGAACCTGAACTGGAACGTGAACGTATCCGAAATAGGCAGGACACGGGTGTCCGTTCGGCTGAGCTCACGGCCGAAAGCCTCACCCGCGAACAACCGCCAACTGTGAACCGTGAACTTTTTGGCTCCTCTCGAGGATTGGTGGGTCGAAACCAAGCTTGATCTCGAGCCAAGAATGGATTTTCTCAGGCATGGCTCCGGTCTCCCGCCGCCTCGGAATCGAGGAACCCCTGGTAACCCTTCAGTTTTAAGGGGCAGTCATGCTTTCTCCCGGTGATGATGAGAAACGTCGCCGTGAATTTCATGCTCGGCCATTCTGAGCCCCCTCACCCTCCCCTCTCCCCCGCAGGGGAGAGGGTTAGGGAGAGGGATAAGCGCTTAGAGACTATCTCAAAACCTCTGGTTTTGGATAATTATACAAAATGGCAATTTTTACCCGCGATAAAATCAAGGGCACGGCGTAGGGGCGGCTCGCGAGCGCAGGGGAGAGGGTTAGGGAGAGGGATAAGCGCTTAGAGACTATCTCAAAACCTCTGGTTTTGGATAATTATACAAAATGGCAATTTTTACCCGCGATAAAATCAAGGGCACGGCGTAGGGGCGGCTCGCGAGCCGCCCCTACCTTGCCGGTTTTGAGATAGTTTCTTAGAGCGTGTACGAAAAGGGTCGAGAGTTTGAATGCTTTGCGGTATTATTTATGCGGCCCTTGGGAGTGCGGAAGCTTGCTTCCGCTTTGGTTACGCCGGCTTGCTGGCGGGCTTTTCCGGGAGCAAGCTCCCGGGACAAAAGCGGCGGCAAGCCGCCGCACTCCAAATTCAAAGACCTTTTCATACACGCTCTTAGAGGTGGACCTGGTCGTGGAACAAGGATTTCGGCCACGTTCACGTTGACGGGACCCGAGCAGAGGTTGGGGATCGGCCGCGCTTTAGCTCGACCCTGATAACTGAAAGGGCCAAGTGTCAGCATTAAAAGGTCGCTTAAGTGCCAGCAATTCGAGGTCAGTTGGTTTCGTTTATAATGCCGGAAACCCTTTTTCCAAGGAGGCCGGTATGAACAAAAAAAACTTCTCTTCAGCGGCGTCGAGAAATGGTTGCGGCAGTCCGTCGGGGCAACTCGTTGCGCCAAGTCGCCCGGCGGTTTGGAGTTGCCCTCTCGGTCGTGCAACGCTGGGTTGTCCGGGCCGGAGAAGGCCGTTTGGATCGGGTGAACTGGGGCGACCGGACGCGCGGGCCGCGTTTGCCCCACAATAAAACCGCCCGGGAAACGGAAGAACAAATTTTGGAATCGAGGCGTCGGCCACGTGCAAGAGCAGGTCCGCGGGCATCAATATCTTGCGGGCGACCCGCGTCCGAAAGTTGCGCCAGGCGGCGAAGCATGGCCCGGAATTGGGAAAAACCTCTATTCCCGGTTGGGATGGGGTGTTGAAATCTGTTTTCCAAGAGCGTTGGAGAGAGTTTTGGGTTCGCATCGAAACGATTTTCGTTCCGATTAAGCCAATGGCCGCTTCCGATGAAAAAGATTGGGGGCAAGACCTGAAAATGGCCGCGTGACTTTTTACGGGTCCATCCAGAATGCCTGTCCCACTGATTTACTGCGGGTAGAGAGATGGGCCATGGTGTGGGGGCTTATTGGTGGTCGCGGCGAAGGGCCTGGCAGCGGCCGGCGCGGATTTCCGCGATCAGCTCGGCCATGGTCTCTACGGAATTTTCCAAACGGGTCAGGCAGGAGCCGAGTTCGGAAAGGAAGTGGGCATCGGAGCCGCCGGTGGCGAAGAGGCCGACCTGGCTCGCCCACTGCACGGCAAAGCGGTTTTCGTCCTCGGAGTTGGCGCCGTTCAAGGTCTCGACCGCAGAGACCCCGGGCAAATCCAGGGAGCGGGCGCCCAGGCTGATATAGGGCCGGAAGATGTGAGCCGGAACGACCAGGCCGCCGGCTGCGGCGATGGCGCGGGCAAGTGGGACCGGGTCGAGCCGGCGGGAGAAGTCGAAGGTCTGGGCCAGGGCGGGAGTGACGCCGTAAATCAGGAGGTGTCCCCAAAAGGTCTCGGCCTCGACGCCGTGGAGGATGAGGAGCCGGTATTTTTGGCCGAGCCCGGTGAAATCGAAGTCAGTGACCAGGCGCTTGTGTTCCATGAAGACCAGGCCCTGGAGCCCGAGGGCGGCGGCGCGGCCGGCGTATTCTTCGGGAGGGGTGGGGCTGTCCAGGGAAAAGATGGAATGGACGTGGAGGTCGAGGAGCATCTCCGGAAGAGGCGAATTAAATCAGTCGCCGGCCTCCTGTGCGAGTTGGGTTGAGGCGGCGCCGGGCAGGGCTTGGGCGCTGGCCAGTTTGGCTTGGAGCCGGGACTTGGCGGTGCGGAAGTCTTTGAGGTTGGAGGCTCCAGGCCCGGCCGAGCCTCGGAACTTGAGGGGGTCCAAGCTTTTGCCGTTACGGAGGATGCGGTAACACAGGTGCGGGCCGGTGGCGAGACCGGAGGACCCGACGTAGCCGATGACCTGGCCTTGCTTGACCCGCACGCCCCGGCGGATGCCGGGCCCGTAGCGGGAGAGGTGGCCGTAGGTGGTGGTGTAGGTCGAGTTATGGCGCAGGCTGAGGTAGCGGCCGTAATCGCCTTTCCAGCCGGCATACTCGATGACGCCGTCGGCCGGCGCCCGGATGGGAGTGCCGGAGTGGGCGGAATAATCCACGGCCAGGTGGGGCCGGTGGTAATGCAGGATGGGATGGAAGCGGCTGTGGGTGTAGCCGGAGGTGACGCGGGCGGATTTGACCGGGGTCCGCAAGGTAAAGCGGCCCAGGGAATTGCCGGCCTCATCGTAATAGCCGGCGGCGCGTTTGCCGTCCTTATAAGAGAAAGCCCAATGCTCTTGCCGGCCGGTTTCGATCTTGGCCGCCAGGATGCGGCGCTCGCCGGCGCCGTGCTGGCGGTCGGGACGGGAAGAGACGAGGACCTCGAAGCGGTCGCCGGCGCGAAAGTCGCGGCGGAAGTCAATTTCCCAGGTGAAGATCTCGATCAGGGACATGATCATCCCGGCGGAGAGACCGGCGCGCTGGGCGGCCTCGTAGAAGTTGGTGCTGACCATGCCGGCGTAGATTTGCTCGCCGGTGGGGAGGGTCTGGCGGAGTCCGGGCGCGGAGGTGACGGAGGCATGGGGTTTGTCGTCGGCGGGGATGGACTCGCCGCCCAGGTCATCAATGACCGGGATGCCGTTTTCGTAGTGGAAACTGACCGCGATCAGCTGCGGTTTTTCCTGGGGGATGGGCTCGGTAATTTCCAGGTCGGCCTGCCAGCCGTCGCCCTCTTTTTGGATGACCAGGTGACGCTCGGGCGAGATGTGGAAGATGAAGCTCTGGAACTGGTCGGGCTCGACGTAGATGAGCTCAAAGGATTGCCCGGGATGGACCCGGGAGAGGCGGTATTGAGGTTGGGCGACTTTCTCCCATTCCTGGATCAAGATTGCCGGGACTCCGAACTGGGCCAGGGCCTCGAAGATGGTGTCGCGCTCGCGGAGGTAGTAGTAAACCGATTGGGCGGGGAGCGAGGAGGCTTGGTTGTCGCCGGCTTCGAGGGAGTCCCCTGGCGCCAGCTCCGCCCCGGCTTCTGCCTCGGGTTCGTCGCCGACCACGGTCAGACATTCGGCCGGGTTTTGAGCGGCCTGGAGCCAGTAACCGAACGCGGTCCCGGAACCGAACACGGCCAACACCATCAGCCAGAGCAAGCTGACCAGGACCCACCAGTGGACACAACGGATGCTGTAGCATGGGGCCCGAGGCTGCGGGCGATTCGCGGTCAGGGTTCGTGTCATCCGATCCGGTTCCTGCTCCCAATTGATGTCTAATTATAGCATAATGAACCTAAGGTTAGGTCAATTTTAACAACAAAGAAAAGCCAAGGCAAGAAAAAAATGGCGGGTTATTAAAATTTTTTTACCCCGGGGGTTTAGACCAAAGTAACCAGGGCTTGCCCGGTCTGGACTGTCTCTCCAGCCGAGACATGGACCGCCTTGATCGTCCCGGCCATGGGAGCTTCGATGCGGCTCTCGATCTTCATGGTCTCGAGCACCAAGAGAAGATCATGCGGATTGACCCGGTCTCCCGGCTTCACGGCCACGCGCAGGATTTTCCCCGGTGCCGGGGCGCGGACTTCTCCCGCAATCGCGACCACCGGCGTGGAGCGAACCGGCGTTGGGGCCGGCGCGGAGACCGCCGGCGCCGAAGCCTCGCCGGCCAGCTCCTCCACTTCCACTTCCCAGCTTTTCCCTTCCACCGTAATCCGGAACCTTCGTTTCACCACCTACTCCTCTACTCATCCGGGAACGAGCCTTCGGTCCGGGCCAGGTCTTCCCGGCCGGCCCGGATCCAGGCGGAATTCCCTTCCTTGACCCAGGTGACTTGATAAGGACGACCCTCCATGACGGCGGCCACGGCAGCGGCTACTAAAACCGGCATGGGGATTTCTGGAGGCTCCGCGGCGAGAGGCAGCCGGGCCGGACGAGGGCGGCCTTTCAACACCCGGCTCAGAAGCCAGACCAGGCTGATGACCGCCGCACAGATAACCACGGTGGCCGCCATCCCCACCCCGGAAAGCCACAGCCCCTGGAACAAATCGTTCATGACGGCTTCATCATATTCGTCCCGGATGCGGCTGTCAATGAAGGGAGCAAAGGGATCCGCCTTAAGAAAAGAGCTTCGGGTGGGTCATCCCCTAAATCTCCGGCTAAGCATAGCTCAGCGCCAAAATTTTCTCCCGCACCAGCTCAAAAAACGTCCGGTGAACTTCCGATCCCAGCCGGAGAAGCATCCGCCGAGCATGATGCACCACCTTTCCGACGGTGTTG
>MGQK01000085.1:0-9180 GCA_001797815.1 Deltaproteobacteria bacterium RBG_13_61_14
TCTCATTGCTTTTAATCTTGGCGTCTTTGCCCCTTGGCGGCTTTGCGAGAAACTCTTTTTTTCCTCTCTTTGGTTCCGGCTCGGCCGGGTTAGGAATTGGACCTTAGGCCATAGGCTTCCTTCGTGTCCCTTCGTGCCCTTCGTGGATAAAATCCTGAATTCGGGGGACACCATACTTAATTCCTTTCCCCCTCTTGAAATAGGTGACTGTCCCTAATTTCCCTAATTTCCTGGTATTCTATTTAGTGATTAATTCCTATTTTTGTTTTCAAATAATCAAGATATCCAATTTTATCTAATATAGTCAAACCTGCAGCTATTGTTACGATAATAGAAGAAAATACTGTAGCTAGCCATATTATTAATTTAATAATTCTTCCTATAGCTGATGACTCTGCCTTTGTTCTATTGAATCCAAATTTTTCTATAGCAATAAATGGTAGGGTAGCTAATTTATCAATTATTTTGGCTATCCAATGAAATGGATTAATAGTTCTAATTTTGGATCTTAGTTTATTACGTTCGTAAATTCCAATACTTCTGTTGATGATATCTACCAAGTTAATAATTTGAATATTATATTGATGTAGGTTAAATATGTTTTGTAAGAGATCAATGGGACCATTCATTCCGTAGCCTGAAAAAATAAGAACAGTATTTAATCCGGCTCCTTCAATGGCTTTATTGATGCAATCAATCTTCTTGTTTATTATCTCTCTTGTGCGTGAAGCCGCTCTATTTTCAATAACATATATTCCGATATCTGCATATCTAATGTTTTGATGGTATTTTGTTAGCAACTGCTTAAATTCAATCAGAATTTCTAATCTCTTCTTATTTTCAAACCACGTTATATCATTGTAATCCATTGTAATTTCCTACCATTTAGTTTATTCCGGATGACATAATACTTAAATCCTTCTTCCAATATTGAAATAGGTGACTTCCCTCAATTTCCCCAATTTCCCGTAATCCGCCAGTCGCCGATAAATTGCGAAGTTCTTTTCATCCTTGGCCCGCCAATGCAATTAGGAGTTAAGTATTATGTGAAGCTCTGACCCCGATCCCATTGACCCCGATCCCCCCATCTCCGATCCCTAACCTAAAGATGGCAAAGAAAATTTGTTTGTGTATCCATCTGCAACAAACATTAATGTTACCTTTAATTTAGGACTATATGGCATTCTATCCCCATGTGGATAGCTGATTTTCAACTCGTCCCCTTTTCTTGATATTTTCGGTTGTTTCTTATACTCATACGGATAATAAAGATTTGGTAAATCAGCTAGTCCTAATACCATTTTCTTATAGTTATCGTTATATTTCACTATATTAAATTTCAAATTAGCATCATTATGAGTTTTATTAATATGATATCTAATAGATTTTTCTAACCCATCAGATATTTCATAAAAACATATCAATAATACTTTTAAAATATAATTTATAGAAAATGCTACTGTCGCTTGCTCCATTATTCTTGGGAGCCAAGGATAAACCCCTTTTACCTCTTTTCCTTTTAATTCTTCTATGAAAATTCCATCTATACGATATCCTTCACTTTCAGCACTAATAAAATCAAATCTTTGATTGCCATGCTTTAGTCCATTTGAAAATAGATCAATATATTTTTGGATATTCTTTGTGTATCCAATGAAATCGCTGGAACATGAAAACCCATTTCTTTTTAGCCACTCATGAACAAACTTCTCATCAGGCGCCTTATCAAATTCCGGTGGCAAACATAAACTCTTTAATATCAAATAACATTCGTCTTGAAAACTATCAAAATGACCAATCAATATCTGTAATTCGTCCAAAAACTCCCGCAATTTGTTTTTATCTGAAACCTTTCCATTTTTGCGTTCCACAAGAAACAGGTTTTGGTACAGTAAGAGCAGCTTATTAAAACTGCGAACAATTTCATCTGTTGCTCGATTTAGAATGCTTCCGGGATGTTTTAATTTATCATAAGATTCAAAATAGAGATAATTTCCTGGCAAAGCTTTAACTATTGAAAATACTTTGGGAAAAAGGGTCTTATTAATATTGTAGGTTATATTATATCTGTTTAGCATTTACTTTCTCCTTTCGAATTAGGGGGACACGAATTAGCAGGACACCATACTTCATTCCTATGCCTCAAGGCAACACTCCAACTAAAACTAATGGCACCGCGGGGACTCCACGGCCTTGGCGGGTGATGAAGGCGGCAAGCCGGCACCCCCAGAGGGCAAGGCCAGCCTTGCCCCTGCCGTTTGATCTGCGTAATCTGTGGATTCTCATTCCTGGTTACTTTCCTCCTCCCTGGTGAAAGCCGATCCTCCGGCGGGGAGGTTGCTTCGGATCCATCAATTGGCGGATGGCCGCGAGCAGGACTTGGATGCTCTCATCGTGAGAGTCGAGCCGGCGCTCCAATTGGGCAAACTTGTGAGCCAGCTCCTTGTGAGTGCCCAGCATTTCCCTGAGCTTGACAAAGGCCCGGACCACGTGGACGCTGGCCTGGATGGCGCGCGGGCTGTTAAGGACATTGGCCGCCATGATCGCGCCGTGCTCGGTGAAGGCATAAGGAGAGTAGCGTCGCCCTCCGCGACCCGCATTTGAGGTCACAAATTGTGACCTCAAAGATTTCGCCTGATCGAGGGTAATCTTAAACATGAATTCAGGCGGGAAGCGATCCAGGTTACGCTTAACCGCCTGGTTTAAAACACGTGTCGGCACGCCATAAAGTATAGCCAGGTCCGCATCCAGCATCACCCGCTGGCCGCGGATGACCAGGATCAGGCTTTCAATGGGCTTGAGCGGGGCCAGAGCGCCGGGTTTTTTCAATCTGGACCTCCGGGAGCTATGTGGTCACAATTTGTGACCACCTCTTGCAACTTGATATCGCAATTTGCGATATCAAGTTTGTAACATCTTGATAATTAGCCTGAAACATCGCCAACGGTTACCTGTTTATGAAGACGCAAATTGCGACCACCTCCCCGGCAGAGGTTGACAGACAGGAATGTCTGTCCCACCACTCTGTCACCCTGTCACCCTGTCACCCTGACACTTGCCACCTTGGCACCTGACACCTTATTCGTTCACGTTCACGGGTCTAGAGACACTTCGTGTATCCGCAAAGCTGACAGGTCAAACAGCCTTCTTTGTATTCGATCGAGCCTCCGCAGTCGGGGCAGAGGGCCACGCCGGAGATGCCGGACTGGTCCTGCTTGGGCACTTTGATCTCGAGTTCGGGCTTGATTTTGACGGCCTGGGGCAGGGGGATCGGGGCCGGGGCGGGTTTGGATTCGAGGTGGGTGGAGCCGTTCTTGTGATACATGGGGTGCATTTCAATGGCCTTGCCGAGGGCGTCGGCGCAGGAGAGGATTTTCTCGCCGTTCTCCCACCAGGTCATCATCGGGCAGGAGATGCCCTTGAGCTGCTTGACGATCTCTTCGGTCTTGATCCCGGCGCGGAGGGCGAGGGAGACGAGGCGGGAGTTGGCCTCGGCCTGGGAGGACGCGCAACCGCCGGCCTTGCCCATGGAGGTGAAGACCTCGAAGAGCCCGTCTTCGTCCTGGTTGATGGTGACGTAGAGCGAGCCGCATCCGGTGGGCATCTTGCGGGTGTGGCCGACCACCACGTCGGGCCGGGGCTTGGGCTCGAGCGCGTGGTGCTGGGCCGCGGCCAGGCGGGCCTCTTCCATGGGCTTCAGCTCCGCGGGCGCGGCGCGGTTGACCCTTTCGATGTTGAGCACCTGGGCCTCGCGCGAGCCGTCGCGGTAAACGGTGACGCCCTTGCAGCCCAATTTGTAGGCGAGCTTGTAAACCTCGGCGATGTCCTGGGGCTCGGCGTGTTGGGGGAAGTTGACGGTCTTGGAGACGGCGTTGTCGGTGAAGCGCTGGAAGGCGGCCTGCATGCGGATGTGCCATTCGGGAGCGATGTCGTGGGCGGTGACAAAGATGCGCTTGACCTCGTCGGGCACCTGGGGGACGTCCTGGACCGTGCCTTTCTTGGCGATCTCCTTCATCAGCTCTTCGGAGTAAAAGCCCAGGTTCCGGGCCACCTCCTCGAAATAGGAGTTGACCTCGGCCAGCTCGTCGTTGTCCATGACGTTGCGCACATAGGAGATGGCGAAGAGGGGCTCGATGCCGGAGGAGCAGCCGGAGATGATGGAGATGGTGCCGGTGGGGGCGATGGTGGTGACGGTGGCGTTGCGGATGGGCTCGCGGCCGGGCTGGTCGTGGAGCGAGCCTTTGAAGTTGGGGAAGTGCCCGCGTTTTTCGGCGAGCTCGGCGGAGGCGATGCGGCCCTGCTCCTGGATGAAGCTCATGACTTCTTCCGCGGTCTCGATGGCCTGTTCCGAGTTGTAGGGGATGCCGAGCAGGATGAGCATGTCGGCAAAGCCCATGACCCCGAGCCCGATCTTGCGGTTGGCCTTGGTGTTGTCCTTGATCTGGGAGAGCGGGTATTTGTTGGCGTCAATGACGTTGTCGAGGAAGTGGACCGCGGTGCGGACGACGCGGCCGAGCTGGTCCCAGTTGAGCTTGCCGTTTTCCACCGCCTTGGCGAGGTTGACCGAGCCGAGGTTGCAGGACTCGTAGGGGAGCAAGGGCTGCTCGCCGCAGGGGTTGGTGGCTTCGATGGCGCCCACGCCGGGGGTGGGGTTGTCCTTGTTGAGGCGGTCGAGGAAGATGACGCCCGGCTCGCCGTTTTTCCAGGCGCCTTCCACGATCTGGTCAAAGACCTCGCGGGCCCGCAGCTCTTCCACCTTGTCGCCGGTGCGGGGGCTGACGGTCCAGTAGGTGTCGTCCCGCTCCACCGCCTGCATGAAGGCCTCGGTCAGGCCGACCGAGATGTTGAAGTTGGAGAGGGTCTTGTCCTTTTCCTTGCACTTGATGAACTCCTTGACGTCGGGGTGGTCCACCCGCAGGATGCCCATGTTAGCGCCCCGGCGGGTGCCGCCCTGCTTGATCTCCTCGGTGGCCGCGTCGAACACCTTCATGAAGGAGATAGGGCCGGAGGCCACGCCCCGGGTGGAGCTGACCTGGTCGTTCTTGGGCCGGAGCCGGGAGAAGGAGAAACCGGTGCCGCCGCCGGACTTGTGGATCAAGGCGGTGTGCTTGATCGCCTCGAAGATCGAGTCGAGCGAGTCTTCCACCGGGAGCACAAAGCAGGCGCTGAGTTGCCCGAGCTCGCGGCCGGCGTTCATCAGGGTGGGAGAGTTGGGGATGAACTCGAACCGGGTCATCAGCCGGTAAAACTCTTCTTCCACCGCGGGGAGGTCGGCCTGGGGGTCGTAGAGCTGGTCCACCTGGGCCAGGGTATGGGCGACGCGAAGGAACATCTCCTGGGGCGTCTCGGTCGGCCGGCCCAGCGCGTCCTTTTTCAGGTAGCGCCGCTCCAGCACCTTGAGGGCGTTGGGGGTGATGGGGAGCGGCTCCGGGCTCTGGATCTGGTATTCCTGGATCTTGCACTCGACCAGGTTTTGGACCTCGGTGGAGGAGGGGTTGGTGAGTTTCTGGGCAAGCATCTCCTCCTGGACGCCCAGAGCCACCCGGTGAGCGTCGGCGTGAGTCAGCGAGCGTTCTCGGACCAGCGTGTCGGTCAGCCGGTCCAGGTTCAAGACCCCTGCCGCTCCGGCTACGCTCTGGATTTCGCTGTCAGCCTTTATCACTTTCTCCCCTCGATCTTCCGCCTTCATTCCCGTCTCCTTCTCAAATTATGCTGCCTCGGCTCTTAGGAAGCCTCTTCCGTCCGGGCCGAAAATAGGCCCGCTTCCCCGCCAAAGTCAGCTCATTTCAATCAGATAGATAACCCGGGAAACGCCATTATTTAGTGGGCCAATCAATATAGTACCACCATATCTTGTGCTGTCAAGGGAAAAATTTAAAAAATTTAATCCACAGGAATTGTTCTTGAAAAACAGGTGATTGGCTGAGTTATGCACAGGTGAACAGGCTGTGGAGAGGGTGTGGACAGGATTGGTTGACGGTTGGCGGTTGGCAGGGGGCAGTCATTTTGGATTTTAGATTTTGGATTAGGAACCTTCCGGTAATCTAAAATCTAAAATTCTTCACTGCCCCCTGTGCACTGAGCCCTGGGCACTGAAAGGATGTACGACATAAATGGTGGGATTTCGTGGGCCTTTGTAGGAGCGATCCTTGTGATCGCCCTGAATCCTGCGTAATGGCAAGGGGGGGCGAATACAAGATTCGCCCCTACATCCGCACTAACCACCATTATATGTCGCACACCCGCACTGAAAGAAGTGGTTGACGCTGGTAATTGGGGATGCTAGTATTTTTTAGGGCGAGAGCATTCAACCGTCCGCAAGGAGGAGAGGAATGGAAAGCGTGGCGCTATTGAAGAAGGTCCGGTTATTCCAGGATTTGACCGAGCCGGAGGTCGAGAAGTTTCGGGAGGTGACCCAGGTCCAGAAGTATTCCCCCCAGCAGGTGATCATCGAGGAGGGCACCGAGGGCCGCGCGCTCTATATCATCAAGCGGGGGACAGTGGCGGTGAGCAAGGTGGACGGGGAGTTGGTGTCGGAGCTGGTGAAGCTGGTGGCGGGCGAGCATTTCGGGGAGATGTCGCTCTTGGAGGGCGCCAAGACCTCGGCCCGGGTGTCGGCGCACAACGAGGTGGAGTGCGTGGTGATTGCGCGGGAGGACTTTCAGCGCCTGCTGGAGGCGGACGTGGCCCTGGCCGCCAAGGTGTACAAGGCCTTCACCCAGACGCTGTGCGACCGGCTGCGGGCGACCTCCAGCGAGTTGATGACCTGGAAGCCGGAGATCAGTTTTTGAATTTAGCGATGGACGAGTCGGCGCCGAGAAAACGCCGGATCCTGGTGGCGGACGACACCGAGCTCTTCCGGGGCTTGATGGAAGAGGTTTTGGTCCGGGAGGGGTTCGAGGTGCTCCTGGCGCGGGACGGGCTGGAAGCCTTCCAGATGATCAAGCATGAGCTTCCGGACCTGGACCTGGTGCTGCTCGACCTCTTGATGCCCAAGATGACCGGCTTTGACGTGCTCCGGGAAGTGCGCAAGGGCAAAATGGGCCAGAGTTTGCCGGTGCTGTGCATCACCAATGTGTTCAAGAACCCGGAGGAGGTGGATAACTTGAAAAAAATGGGCGCCACCGGTTTCATCACCAAGGACCTTTCGCCGACCGAGATTGTGGAGCGGATCCAGCTGATGCTGGAGACGAACGCGGCGACCGCCCCGGCCGCGCCGGCGGAGGAGTAAAGGCAAGATGGACCCCCGCGACGTGCTCGAAGGGATGCGGCTGTTCCAGGATCTCGACCCGCAGGAGCTGGGCCTGGTGCACCAGGAATCCGAGACGGTGACGCTTAAGCCGGAGCAAGTGGTTTTTCGGGAAGGGGAGCGGGGCGACTCGCTCTATGCCATCATCTCCGGCTCGGTGCGGGTGGTGCGCAAGCTCCCGGCCGGCGGGGAGGAAGTGCTGGCCCTGCTCCAGCCGGGGGAGTGCTTCGGCGAGATCAGCCTGGTGGATGACGAGAGCCGCTCGGCCACGGTGATCGCGAACGAGGCGAGCGAGCTGATCCGGATCCGGCGGGAGACCTTTAACCGGCTGGTGGAAGAAGACCCCGAGCTCGCGCTCAAGCTTTACCGGGCCCTGGTCCGCATCCTCTGCGAGCGGCTGCGCGCGACCAACGATACCTTGACCTTTTCCCGCGACCTGCTCTCCGGGCTGATGGACAAGGGCGCCTGAACCGGACCCGGCCATGGCCGAAAAGCTTTTTTTCTCCCAGGACATCATCAACGCCTGGTGCGACGACGCCAAGGTCACTTTCGAGAACAACATCCTGACCATCCGCACCGACCGGCCCCGGCCCTACCAGCTGGAGCCGGCTTACCGTTTTCTCCGCGTTTCCGGCGATGACCCGGACCCTCACGGCCTGGTCGGCCAGATCAAGACCGCGGAGGAACTGGCGACCTTGGGCGCGGACGTTTACCTCAACTCTTGCATTTACGGCGACGTGCCCTATGACCTGGAGCAGGGCTATGTGGCCGAGCTGGCGGAAAAGGACGAGTCGCTCGAAGAACTGCTGACTCAATACTTATTGAAGGTGATGCTATGATCCTGGTAAATCATGAACCTACCCAAAATCTGGAAACGTGTCAGGTGTCAAGTGTCAAGTGTCAGGTGGAAGAAGAGCCGTTCCACTTGATTGCCCTTGGCGACGCAAATGGTTTTAGGGGCGCAAATGGCTTTAGGGGCGCGGGTGCCCGTTCGGCTGAGCTCACGGCCGAAAGCCTCACCCGCGCACTGCTATTTTTCATCTTCCTCGTTTTCCCTTGCTTTGCCCCGGCTCAAGAAAAAAGCGATTTCTACTACCAGCTTGCCGGCCACTGGGCGCCGGACCTCTACCAGGACACGTGGTTTCTGCCTGAGGCCGATTACCTCACCGCCTTTGACGCGGACGGCGATTGGATCGGCAAGAACAATCTCGATCACTTCATGGCCGCCAAGTTCAAGCCCTTTCGGGCCGTGGTCTATTACTCGGTGATCGAGTCCGAGACCCATTACTTCATCTTCTACTGTTTCTTCCACCCGGTGGACTACGACCGCTACCTGATGCGCCTCCTTCCCGGCACCTGCCACGAGAACGACATGGAAGGCATACTGGTGGTGGTGGCCAAGGACCCGCAGGACCAGTGGGGCAAGTTCCGGGCCATGGAATCTCTGGCCCATAACTTCTTTCATTACTATTCCAACGGCGACGGCATCAAGCCGAACCAGATCAAGGGATTCGAACCGGCGAAGCTTCGCGACGGCTCGCACGTGGAGATCTATATCCAGCAGGGCGGCCACGGGCCCTACGAGCTGCACTCGAAAAAGAGCGGCTTCAAGCACGATGAATTCAAGGGCAAAACCGGGGTGGTCTATCGCTTCACCGGCCGGGCGGAATCGCCCGAAGGCCCGAATGACCGGGACGTAGGCTATGAGCTCGTGGACTTTTTAGCGCCCGGCGGCATCTGGGACCACCGCTGCGGCGGCGACACCTTTGACCTGCAAAAGCGCATGGTCTATCAGCCGCCCGCCGGCCGGCCCGGCGTGCCCGGCGAAGTGAGCGATTGCAACGACCCGCCCGGCACGGTTCCGCTCACCTTTGACGGCGACTTGAGCGGGCTGGCCAACGGGGCAGACAAGGCCAAGCCTTTCTGGAGCT
>MGQK01000085.1:9188-11370 GCA_001797815.1 Deltaproteobacteria bacterium RBG_13_61_14
CCCAACTCGGGCGGCGAGCCCCGCGGGGCCTGGGGCCTGGACCCGGCCTGGGCCATGAGCCGGCACTACCGATTCGAGGAACCCTTGTCCCCGAATTATGTCTATCATCCTTATCTCGGCATCCAGCCGTAGCCAGGGAGCGGGTGACTTGGCGGCTCCGGCCAATTTCTTTTTGCTCCCCCCGTTCCTTTTTCCGCTTCGCCTCCGGCCAAGGAGCCGCGATGGCGGATAAAGGCACCATCTACCTGGTCTGCCAAGGCCAGCCGGATAATCGCCGAACCCATGTTCCCTATGGCATTCTTTATGTGGGCCAGGCGCTACGCCAGGCCGGCTACCGGGTGCGGCTCTTTCACCTTTTTGAAGACCGCGAGCGTCCCCTGCTCGAGGCCATCCGGGAAAGCCGGCCCCTCTTTGTGGGGTTCTCGAACTTCCTGAGTCCGCTTTTGGAGTATGACATCCGGCTCTCTCAGAAGGTCCACGCCTTGGGGGTGCCGGTGGTCTGGGGCGGAGTCTATTCCACGGTCTGCCCGGAGCTGGTGCTGGCCGCGGACTACGTGGACTACATTGTCATGGGAGAAGGGGAGGCGACGGCGCCTCTGCTGGCCGAGGCTTTGCGCAACCGGGTCTTGCCCGAGGGCATGGTCGGGGTCGGCTACAAGCAGCAGGGCGAACGGGTGATCACCCCCCATCAGGCGAGCGCCCAGGAACTCGACCGCGTGGCACCGGCCTGGGACTTGATTGACCTGGAATCTTATGCCCCTCCGATCCCGGGGACCAACGTCCCCAATTTCGCGTTTTTTATCTCCCGGGGATGCCCTTTCCATTGCACCTTTTGCTACAACCAGGCCGATCCGGAACGATCGCACTGGCGCATCCATTCGCCGGATTATGTCCGGGAGCAATTGGGTTATCTCCAGAAGCGCCTGCGGCTACAGGCCGTCACTTTGCTCGGCGATAACCCCTTTGCCTATTCCAAAAAGGGTCAGGAATCCATCCAGGCCGTGGCCGAGTTGGGCCTCCGCTGGTCTTCAATGACGCGGGTGGAAACCGTCGGGAAGGAGTTCGCGGCCTGGGCGAAACAAGCCGGGGCCTGGCAACTGGGCTTTGGCATCGAGAGCGGCTCGGAGCGGATCCTGCGGATGATGCGCAAGGGCTTTAACCTGAACCAGGCCCGACATTGTTTCGAATGCTTGGCCCCTACCGGCATTTCCCTGGTGGCCAACTGGATGTTCTTCTTGCCGGATGAGACCGAGCAGGACCGCCGCCTCTCTTATGCCTTGATGAAGGAACTCTATCGTCTCAACCCCCATTGTTCTTTCACCCACACCAGATTTCGGCCTTACCCCCGAACCCCCCTCTGGCAGAGATGCCTGGAACTGGGCTGGATGCCTCCTGCCAGTAACGAGGAATGGGCGGCTTGCGCCGCGGACCTATACTACGCGCCTTTTTCCGATTGGAGCGCTGCCCGGCGGCGGCGGCTGACCTGGGTGTTTCTCGCTCTGTACGGATATCCAGCCGAAGCCCCGCGCTTCGGAACCTGGTCGCGGAGCTTATTGCAACTGCGGTTGCGCGAAGGCTCTTTCCGTCTTCCGCTGGAAGATGTCGCCGTCGCCCTCTGGCGGAAAGTCCGCGCCTAGCGCAGGCGCTCGCCAGGATCCGCGCGCGGCCGATGTTTAACCCACGTCGAGAATATCCATGAGCGACGCCACTGATCTAAAACTGAAAGGGCCGCTGGCTCCCAGGGACCGGGACATGGGCGAAGGCAGGGTTTGGAAAAATTATGCCGGGTGGATTTCGGGGTCTGAGCTTCACTTGAAACATGAAGAAGATGGCTTCAGGGTCAGACACGGATAATTTCAACATTATGTTTATAACCCTTAGTTCGGCATCCAGCCGCAGCCAGGGAGCGGGTGACTTGGCGGCTCCGGCCAATTTCTTTTTGCTCCCCCCGTTCCTTTTTCCGCCTCGCCTCCGGCCAAGGAGCCGCGATGGCGGATAAAGGCGCCATCTACCTGGTCTGCCAAGGCCGGCCGGATAATCGCCGAACCCACGTTCCCTACGGCATTCTTTATGTGGGCCAGGCGCTGCGCCAGGCCGGCTACCGGGTGCGGCTCTTTCACCTTTTTGAAGACCGCGAGCGTCCCCTGCTCGAGGCCATCCGGGAAAGCCGGCCCCTCTTTGT
>MGQK01000086.1:0-3005 GCA_001797815.1 Deltaproteobacteria bacterium RBG_13_61_14
GGCGAAACCCTGGAAGAAATGAAAATGACCGTGGACTATACCGTCAACTCCAAGCTGCTGCGCGCGATCTTCTTCACCGTGGTGATCTATCCCCGGACCGGGCTCTATGAATTGGCCCGGCAAGAATACCCCCACTTTGATTTCTCCCGCTGGAATATGTTCGACATGCGCTATTATTCGGAAACCCCTTTTTATACCAAGGCCACCGGCATTGACCTGTTCAAGATCCAGCGCAACGCCTACCGCCGCTTTTTCTTTCGACCCCAAACCCTGGCCGTGTTCCTGTGGCGTTTTCCCAAAAACCTGTTCCTGCTGCGCGGCATTTACTGGGGACTGCGGGCGGTTTTTATTTCCCTTTTCAAAATCGAACCGGTCTTTCGTCCCTTGAGAAAATTATGGAACCGCTCGCGGCGCCTCTTCGCCGCGAACTAAGCCGCCAGGTGGGAACATGAAGAGAAATTCGCTTCTGCTCTTAGACTATGGGAGGGAGAGGAAGCCGTTGAAAGCAGCGAGTGAATGAGGTCATGAAAATCCAACGGATCATGCTGATTCGACCGGGCACGCGTTTTTCCGACCAGGCCTTTACCCAGCCGCTGGGACTTTTATATCTG
Organism: Deltaproteobacteria bacterium RBG_13_61_14; assembly: GCA_001797815.1. Classification (GTDB taxonomy): domain Bacteria; phylum RBG-13-61-14; class RBG-13-61-14; order RBG-13-61-14; family RBG-13-61-14; genus RBG-13-61-14. The sequence continues at coordinate 612 of MGQK01000086.1, forward strand.
GCCTCGGTTCTACGCCGGGAATTTCCAGGAGAGTTAGAAATAGATTTGGTCGAGCAGGCCCTTTACGACCTGAGCCTGGACCAGATGGGGGAGCGAATCCGGGACTTTGGGCCGGACCTCATTGCTTTTTCCTGTCTGAGTGTAGAAGCCGAGGAGATGCACCGGGTCGCGGCCCTGGCGAAACAAATCCAACCCTCCTGCCTCACTGTCTTCGGCGGTCCCCATGCCAGTTCGTTTTTTGACTTTTCGCTGAAAGACCCCAATCTGGACTTTGCGGTTCTCAATGAAGGCGAGATCACTTTCCCCGAGATCATCCGGGCCTTGCGGCAGGATCAGCCGCTGGAAGAGGTGCCCGGCCTGGCCTTTATGCGAAGAGCAGGGGGAAAGGGTCAGGAGAGAAAGCAAGAATTGGTCCAAACTCCACCCCGGCCGCCTCTGGCGGATATCGATTCGATTCCCTTTCCCGCCTGGGACCTGATTGACTTTGCTCATTATGGCCGCCAGATCAGCATGAACACGACCTGTCATTCCCCCCCCTGGGCGGCGATCTTCACCAGCCGCGGCTGCCCTTACCAGTGCATCTATTGCCACAACCTCTTCGGCAAGAAGGCGCGCCAGCGCAGCGTCGCCAACGTGATGGCCGAAATCGAGCTCCTCACCCGGACCTATGGCGTGCGCGAGCTGCAAATCGTGGACGACATCTTCAACCTCGACCTGGAGCGGGCCAAGCGCATCTGCGACGAGATCGTGGCCCGGGGCATCCAGGTCAAGATCGCTTTCCCCAACGCGCTGCGCGGCGACCGCATGGACCGCGAGTTGATCCGCAAGCTCAAACAGGCCGGCTGTTACACCATCACCTATGCGGTGGAGACGGCCTCGCCCCGGCTGCAAAAGTTGATCAAAAAGAACCTGAACCTGGACCAGGTGCGGGAGGCCATTGCCTGGACCTACGAGGAGGGCGTCATCCCCCACGGCTTCTTCATGCTCGGATTTCCCGGCGAGACCCTCGAGGAAATGAAGCGGACCGTGGACTGGGCGGTTGATTCCAAGCTGTTGCGGGCGTGGTTCTTTTCGGTGATGCCTTATCCGCGAACCGGGATTTACGAGCTTGCCCAACGGGAATATCCGGACTTTTCCTTTACCCAATGGGAGTTCTCCAACCTCCACTACCGCACGAAAATTCCTTTTTACACCAAGGCCACCGGCGTGGACCTCTTTAAAATTCAACGCAACTCCAACCGCCGCTTCTACCTCCGCCCCCGTCTGATCTGGACCCTGTTCTGGCGATCCCCCAAAAACCGCATCATGTTCCGTGGACTTTATTGGGCGCTGCGCGGGGTGTTTCCCTTCCTCTATAAGCTCGAGCCCAGGTTCCGCCCCCTGAGAAAATTTCTCACTCGCCATCGGCTCTTCTGGGACTGAGCCAGTCCATGGTCAGGCGCGGGCCGAAGGCCCTGCCGGGCGAAGGGGAATCGGAACCTATTTCCCCGCGCGGTGGTATAATAAGACGATGAAGATCCAACGGATCATGCTGATCCGGCCGGGGGCGCGGTTCCCCCGCATCCAGCGCTTTGACCCGGACTTGATCGCTTTCAATCCCTACGCGGTTCAGATGTCCATGAACGCCTACTCTCCTTCGCCGCCCTGGGCTATCCAGATCTGATGAGCGGCACCCTTTACATTGTTGCCACGCCCATCGGCAACCTGGAGGACCTCACCCGCCGGGCCGAGCGGGTGCTGCGCGAGGCGGACCTGGTCGTGGCGGAAGACACCCGCCGGACCCGGAAGTTGCTCTCCGCCCTCGGCATCCGCAAGCCCTTGCAGAGCCACCACGAGCACAACGAGGCCAAAAGCGCGCCTATCATCTTGGCCGAGCTGCAACAGGGGAAAGCCGTGGCCCTGGTCTCCGACGCCGGCACGCCCGGCCTGTCCGATCCTGGAGTGCGGCTGGTCCGACTGGCTCAGGAAGCCGGCATCCGGGTGGTGCCGGCGCCCGGGCCTTCCGCCCTGGCCGCCGCGGTCAGCGTGGCCGGCATCGTGGGGGAAGAGTTCACTTTCATCGGCTTCCTGCCGGCCAAGAAATCGGCGCGGCGGAAAAAGCTTGAGCAGCTCAAAGACCGGACCGAGCGTCTGGTCTTGTTTGAAGCGCCCCACCGCCTGGCCGAATCGCTGCACGATTTAGCTGAGATCCTGGGCGACCGGGAAGCCGCCCTCTTGCGCGAGCTGACCAAGCTCCACGAAGACATCCGCCGTTCTTCTCTTCGCGCCCTGGCGGTGGAGGCGGGCCGGCAAACGCTGAAAGGCGAGATCACCCTGGTGGTCGCCGGGGCCGAGGCGGCTGCTCGCGAAGACCGGGCCGGGCTGGAAGAGGAGCTGCGGGAGCGGCTGGCGGCG
>MGQK01000086.1:3013-5254 GCA_001797815.1 Deltaproteobacteria bacterium RBG_13_61_14
CCTGGACAATCCCGTAGCTCACCGAGAGGCCCAGCCCGGTGCCGCAGCCCTCCGGCTTGGTGGTAAAGAACGGGTCAAAAATTTTCGGCAGGTTCTCCGGCGGAATGCCGACGCCGGTATCCGCCACCACGGCCTCGACCTGACTTTCCTTGCGCCGCGCGCGGGTTTTTAAGCGGAGCGTGCCGCCCTGGGGCATGGCCGCCTGGGCGTTGGTAAGCAAATTGAGGAACACCGACTGCAGCCGGTTCCGGTTCCCGCCGATCAGGGGCAGGTCGTCTTCCAAATCCTTTTCCAACAGGATCCCCTGGAGAGAAAGCTGGCGGCCGACCAGCCGGAGCGCGCTTTCGATGACTTCGTTCAGGCCCAGGGGCCGGCTTTCGGCGGACCGGCTTTGCCGGCTGAACAGCCGCAGGTCTTCCACAATCCGCCGGCAGCGGTGGGCGGCCTCTTCGATCTCGTGCAAGTCGGCATGGGCCGGCTGCTCCGCCGGGATCTCCTGGAGCAGGAGCTGGATATAGGCGAGGATGGCGCTCAAGGGGTTGTTCAGCTCGTGCGCCACCCCGGCCGCGAGCAAGCCCAGGGAGGCCATCTTCTGGGACTGCACCAACTGCTCCTGCGCCTCCTGCAGCCGGGCGTTGGCCTCCCGATAGCGGACCACCGTGTCTTCCAGTTCCCGGGTCCGCTCCTTCACCATCGCTTCCAGGTTGTGGTTCAACCCGCGCAGCTCCTGGTTCTGCCGGCCGGTCAGTTCCTGCAGCCGCTGGTTTTCCAGGAGCAGGTCGTGGTAGGCCAGGGCCCGATGCACCGTGTCCCGCAGGTCCGAGTCGTCCCACGGCTTCTGGAGAAAGCGGAACACCTGGCTTTGGTTGATCGCCCCGGCCGCGGCATCCACGTCGGCATAACCGGTGAGCAGGATCCGCACCACCTCCGGGTGACGCTCCCGCACCTGGTTGAGAAACTCCACCCCGCTCTCGCCGGGCATCCGTTGATCCGAGACCACCAACTGCACCGGGTGCTGGTCGAGAAGCGCCAGGGCCTCCTGGGAATTTTCCGCGGTCATCACCTCCATGCTCTCCCCGTGAAAGAGGCGGCGCAATGACTTCAGCACATCGCGGTCGTCATCCACAAACAAGACCCGGTGGCCCGAGCGCGCCGCCGCGGCCGGCCCCTGGTCCTTCGCCTTGGCCTGTTCACTCATGGAGCCCTCCCCCGCACCGCCTCTGTCCGCCCGCGGCCGGCGCCAAGAGCTGCAAGTTATCTCGCGCCTCGCCGAGATCCGGGTCCCGGGCCAGCGCCGCTTCCAGCCAGCGCGCCGCGGCGGCGGCATCGCCCAGGTGAAAGCAGGCCACTCCGCAGTTGTTGAGCGCGCCGGCATTCGCCGGGTTCTGCCGGACCGCTTCCTGGAAAAAAGCGTAGGCGCTCTGGTAACGGCCGAGATGAAACAGCGAGGCGCCCAAGGCTAAAAGGAGTCGCTCCGAGGCTGGAGGATGATCCAACAGCGGCAGCCAGGTGAGGATCGCGCGCTCGAAATCGCCCTGCCGGTAATGGCATTCGCCCAGGCATTCCCGGGCCGGCCGGCTCTCCCAGAACAGCGCGCAAGGATCCTCCGGCCGGGAAAGCAAGCGGATCGCGGCCGCATCGTTCCCCTGACCATAGCGGACCAGCCCCAGCATCAGCCGGCCTTCGGCATGCCCGGGCTGTTTAAGCAGCAAGGCCTCGAGGAACTGGCCGGCCAGATCCCACTCGCCCAGGACCAGGTAAACCCGGCCCAGGCCGAGCAGGGCCTGGCCCTGCCGGGAGTCCAGGAGGAGCACGCTCAGGTAGGCTTCCGCCGCGGCTTCAAACCGGCCGGCCTTCTCTTCCAAAAGCCCGCACGCCAACCACTGCGACCGGTCTTCCTGCTCCACCGAGGCCGATTGGCCCGGATCTGGAACAGGAATCCCGGATACTGGGTTAAGCTGCTTCATCTTTATTCTTTTTAGGTTTGCAAGCCAGGTGCCAAATCCATTCCAAACCATTTGCTATCTAACTGACCAATATACTTAGACTATTTTTATCCAGCCCAAGAACACCCTAAAGCGCTCCAGCGTCAAGGGCCAAAACCCCTGACCAATCTTTGACACCCGAACCCGATCGAGCAGAGAGTAGCCAGTAGGTGTAATGACTCACTAACTTAGCATACAGCGGGCATGGAGCGGAAATAGTTCCCGAAATTTCTCCACCGGGGTTTTCCCGTCCAGC
>MGQK01000087.1:0-167 GCA_001797815.1 Deltaproteobacteria bacterium RBG_13_61_14
AGGGAGAGGGCCGGTGGTCCGGCCCTCTCTCAAACGCTTCTCTGATGACCCTAGCGCAGCTCCGCGAACGCTGCCAATCGATTCTTAGCCGCCAGGATATCCTCGCGGGAATAGGCGCTGGCGTTACTCAGGATCGCAAGGCCATCATCAATGGCCGCCTGCAGCCG
>MGQK01000087.1:215-323 GCA_001797815.1 Deltaproteobacteria bacterium RBG_13_61_14
TTTGACCAGTAACCCGGCGTGAGGCCATTGCAGGGGCCGAAGTTGGCGAAGTCCTTGCCCGTGCAGACCTCGTCAGAGGTCAGCTTCTCACGGTAGCCATCGTCCGGA
>MGQK01000087.1:419-1340 GCA_001797815.1 Deltaproteobacteria bacterium RBG_13_61_14
GGGCAGGCCACAATATCACCGCAGGTGTAGGTCGCAAGGCTCACTTCAAGCGAGCCATCGTCGTCTAGATCGATGTTCTGCGTGCCGTCGAGGCGGATCTCTATGTTGGGCATGCCCTCCTCGCCAGCATCACGCTCGCCGTTTCCGTTGCGGTCAAAGAACTTGACGCCGTGAACCTCGCCTAGGCTAAAGTCGCCGAAGTCTAGGTCGTCAATTGCGCCGCCCGAACTGATGGCAAGGTCCGGGTACTCGCAGTCATTGAGCGCAGGAATGGAGCAGTGGAATTCGTCAGGCTCAATCACCCAGACGCGGTACGTGCCTGGGTAGAGGCCAGTGAACTCGTAGTAACCGTTGTTGTCGGTAGGTTTGCACTCGGGCCCAACGGTCCTGCCCAGGTTATCGATGCCTTCTAGGCATACTTCGACGTGGGCACAGCCCGGGTGATTGACTGAGTCTTCGATGTCGGACGGGCATACGTCTTCTGGGTCCTTCACGCCGTCGGCGTCGAAGTCTATGACCTTACGGCCGCTTGTCTTCCCAAGTTGGGTGTCACCGAAGATCACCTCATGTTTCTCGCCGGAAGTGCCAGCGATGGCTAGATCAGTACAGGGGTCGACGCTCAGGACGACGCCATCCACATACAGCGCCGTCTGAACCCAGTCATCCCCAATCAATTCACAGATTCGATAGTCGCCCGATAAGGCAGCCACATGGATGCCCGGGGTGTAGTAGGTGTTGGTAACTGAACCACCGTCCACAGGCTCTGTGAATTCGTAGGGCCAACCGCCGTCGGGGCAGGGAACGACATTCCAGTTCTCATCGAGACACTGACCGACGCCAATCTCCGGTTCGTCCTCCGGCTCGTCGGCATCCCAGACGCCGTTCCCGTTGAGGTCGTGGAACTTGCGCACCTTGATCTCA
>MGQK01000087.1:1672-1774 GCA_001797815.1 Deltaproteobacteria bacterium RBG_13_61_14
TACTCATCAAGAACCGCATCTGTACCTCCTTGTACTTGCAGCGCTTTCATGCAGAGGCGAGAAGCAAGAACGTTAACCTGGCATGAGCCTCCCTCCCTTGGC
>MGQK01000087.1:1885-2656 GCA_001797815.1 Deltaproteobacteria bacterium RBG_13_61_14
CCGATATTCCCACACGTTCTGGGGATGTTCATCGTCCGGGATTCCGCATAGTCGAGCAACGGCCGAGAGTCCAGCTTCCCCCGCCTCGCGTCATCCCCCATTTTCGAGCCCGGACTCCCGAAGGAATTTGGCGAGTTGCTCCCTCAGCATTCGAATGACCTGGAATTCGGATTTGATGCTGTCACCATCGGGGATCCCGCGATCCAGTCTGCCCATAAGGGCGCTCACCTGCTGCGAGATGAGGAGCAGTTCATCTTCACTGGAGGCTGGGGGAGGTGATCTGACGCTCTTGCGCGGGCGCGGGGGTTCAGTCTCTTCGCGCGATGTGGCAGGCTGTTGCGCCTTGAGTCGCCCATCAATGTCGGCCGCCAACCGTTCGAGTCGGTCAACGCACGACCCAAGCTGCTCGCCGAGAGCGTCTAGGCGACTCGTGAGGGCGGCCACTGCTTCCGAGGTGTCTCGTTCTTGTGTAGCGCCGACGGGATCCATCTCTTCCTGCGCTGATGCTCCGGATCTCTTGTCACGCTCCCCTTCGGTGCTGGTTGAGACCCGCTCAAGACGCTCGATGGGAGGCTCGAGTTCCTGCGAAAGCGCGACAAGATGAGCCATGAGGTCGTTGGATTTCCCCAACGCATCTGCAAGCGACTGCGCCACTGGCTCGAGCGGCAGCACGGTGGGCTCAGCTTGCGGGATTTGTGGTTCCTCAACGGACTGGCGACGAAGGAGTCGGCGACGAGGCCTCCTGACGCGCGCCCTCTCGGCATCGCGGCC
>MGQK01000087.1:2924-3123 GCA_001797815.1 Deltaproteobacteria bacterium RBG_13_61_14
GTCGGCCTTTTCTCCACGGCCAAGCCATGTAGCTACGAGGCTCGTGGCGATGGCGATACAAGATAGAGCGGCGCCAGCAAGTACGCCGCCAAGCCGACGCGGAAGCGCTATTCTCCTCCTGCGAGATGAGGCCACGGCGCGCAGTCTCCTTTACGACTGCCAACCTCTCTTCCAGCGTGGAGCGGAACCAGGGCGGTTC
>MGQK01000087.1:3290-3646 GCA_001797815.1 Deltaproteobacteria bacterium RBG_13_61_14
TCAGCTTTGCTCCATCACAGTACTTGACAGAACTCTACTAGTGATCAAAACTACTCCTGTTACTGGTGGCAACGAAGCGCGGAGGTAGGGAGGCCCTCCGCCGCGAACGAAAAGACCCCCGCATCCCTTGTTTCTTGGCGCCTGGCTAGCAAGTGTTGACGTTTTCTCCACATCCACCTGTGACGAATTCACAATCATGTCACGCGACTTGCATATTATCTCATTATCTCAATATATTACATTGTGTAGCTAAGTTTTTGTACTGTTCGTTCAGTCGGCAGAGTCCGGCATCCGCTGATTGCTCATCCCACCAGAAAGGAGAACCCAATGCGCATTCTGATCATCAGTTTGGTGGC
>MGQK01000087.1:3693-5456 GCA_001797815.1 Deltaproteobacteria bacterium RBG_13_61_14
AGCCCAAGGGCCTGCGCGGCTACGAGGGGCAGCCAGGCAACCAGGGAACTCATCAACAGGCGCCCGGGTTGCTCGGCTACGAAGGCCAGCCTGGAAACCAGGGAGGGTAGGGTAGGCTGGACGAACGTGGAAGGGCAATAACTCGCTGTAGTAGAGCTGTAGTAAAGGAGAGACGATATGAAACGCAATAGGGCTCTGTTGGCCGTACTTGGAGTGGCCCTAATGGTGGCCACAGCGTTCTTAATCGGTTCTGACCGCAGTCAGGCCGTCTGGGACGCCGGCGTCTTCGAGCTGGACGGCAACATCCACGATGATGGCGGTACCCTGCCCACCGACTGGGACGCTCTGTTTAGCGCTGCCGGCGCTGAACTTCCGTTTCCGGCAGGTTCGGGCGGGATCGACTCCGCGTTCGTGAAGGACTTTGTGGTTGGCGCCAGCGGCCCCGACAATAGCTACCACGAACCGAGCAACAAGGACGGGGACCCCATCGACGGCGACGGTGACGGCATCAAGGAACCGGGCGATTGGGGCTGCGTCTCTGCCTCTAATCCCACAGACAAAACTAATATCCTCAACGCCTATGCGGCGGCCTTTAACCCGAGCTCTGGGAACAAGGCCGGGCACCTCCTCCTGTACTTTGCAGTCGAACGCTATGACAACAGCGGCGACGCCAACGTCGGCTTCTGGTTCTTCCAGAACGACGTTTCTTGCGACCCTGCGAGTGGCGCCTTCCTCGGCTCCAAGACCATAGGCGACATCCTGGTCGTGAGTGCGTTCACCAATGGCGGGTCTATCTCCACCCTTGATGTCTACCAGTGGCAGGCCGGTTTCGGGAAAGGGGGGACCCCCGGACTGAACCCCACTCCGATTGTTACCGGCGTAGATTGCAGCTCTGCGCCATCCGGTGCCAGCGTCTGCGCTAAAGTCAATAGTGGTGTGGTAGTCGCGCCCTGGCCGTCTGAGGACAAGATTGGCCCCGACAAGGACAACTCTGCCAATGCCTTGGACACCTCCGAGCTGTTTGAGGGTGGGTTGGACATCACCAGCCTGGTCGGCAATACCTGCTTCGGGTCGTTCATGGCCGAGACGCGCTCGTCCCAGGAACTCAGTGCGACGGACAAAGACTTCGCTCTGGGCGACATGAACACCTGCGACGCCTCGATCACCATAGGCGACAGCGATGCCAACGAGGTCGGCACCCCACACACCTTCACGGTCCACGTGGAGAAGAATCCGGGCACCGGCTCCGTTCCGGCCCAGGGCGTCGTTCCGGTCGTCACCTTCCCTGATGGCGCGCCGGGCTCCGTGAACGACTCCGACTGCGACGCCGGCACCGATGCCAGCGGCAACTGCGACGTCGTCGTTAACAGCGACGTTGCTGGCAGCTTCACCGCCCACGCCTGCGTCGACATCAGCATTGGCAGCACCACTATCCACCGCTGCACCGACGGCACCGGCAGCAACAGCGGCGATGCGACCAAGGTCTACGCCGACGCCCGGATCGCCATCTCACCGTTGACGTACGACAACGAGGTGGGGACGGATCACGTGCTGACCATCACCTTGGAGAAGTCGGTGGTGGCGGGTGTGTGGACGCCCCTGAACGGTGAGACGGTAACGGCGTCGATCACCAACAGTGATGGAGCTACGGCTGCCTTTGTGGGTTCGAACTCGTGTGTCACGAATGCTTCGGGGCAGTGCACGGTGACCATCAACTCGCCGACGGCGGGTTCCACGACTGTGGAGGCGACCTGGGCGGGTGG
>MGQK01000088.1:0-6386 GCA_001797815.1 Deltaproteobacteria bacterium RBG_13_61_14
AAGAGGTCTTTGAGAACCTGGAGCAGGCCATTGCCGCGAATCCCGGTTACCTCGAGAACTATCTCTACCTCGCGGATTTGTATGATGCTATGAAACGGAAAAACCAAGCTTTGGACACCTTGGCCAAGGTTCTGCAAACGTCGCCCGAGGTTTTTCCCTCCGAGCGCGCCCAGAACCGCTATGCCCAGAAGCAAGCCGGCGAGCGCTGGAAGCAATGGACTCGCAAGGAGTATCCCGCGCGATGAAAACCTTCTTTATGGCCCGCGCCTTCTTGAAAACGCCCGGGACCTTCCTGGTCCTGGGGCTGGGTCTGGCCCTGACTCTCCCGGGCCCGGGGAGGGCCCACGAGATCCACAAGGCGGCCAAGCGGGGCGACCTGGCCGCGGTCCAGAAGTTCCTGGACAAGAATCCCAAACTGGTCAAGGCCAAAGACATTCAAAGCGCCACGCCACTGCACAAGGCCGCGGAGGAAGGTCATCTGGAGGTCGTCGCCTTGCTGCTTGATCGGGGCGCCCGCGTCAACGCCGTGGCTTTGGTGGACGGCGCCCCTCTGCACGTGGCCAAAGACGCCCAGATTGCCAGGCTCCTGCTGGACCGGGGCGCGAACCTCAATTTTAAAGATAAGAAGGTAGGAGATTCCGCCTTGCACAGCGCCGCCTGGAGAGGCCATCCCGACGTCTGCGCCCTGCTCATTGAAAAGGGCCTGGACGTCAACCTCAAGAACCGGCTGGGTTACACGCCCCTGCACTCGGCCGCCGCCTTCGGCCGCACCGAGACAGCCGAGGTCTTGATCGCTAAAGGAGCCGACCTGAACGCCCGGAACCTCGACGGCTGGACCCCGTTGCATTTGGCCGCGGGCCTGGGCCAAAAAGAAATGGCGGCGCTGCTGATTGACCGGGGCGCGGACCCGAACCTCAAGGACAAGTTCTATGGCGCGACGCCGTTGCACTGGGCCGCGGGGCTCGGCCGCCAAGAGATGGTCGAGATTCTGGTGGCCAAGGGCGCCGAGGTGAACGCCCGCAACCGGGAAGGCCAGACTCCGTTCCGGCTGGCGCTGGACATCAGCCGCTCCGATATCGCCAACTTCCTCCGCCAACACGGCGGCACCGAATAACCTGAACCCGTTCCAAGGCGAAGGATGGGGTCAGGTCTTCAAATAAAGTTTAAGAGCCGGGCAGCCAGGTGTGTTAGCGGTTGATCGGCCGGGAGAGGTGGTCCCCAGGGCGGAAAACCTGGGGTGGTTGCCGCGTTGGATGGGGTGGTTGCCGCGCAGAATGGGGTGATTGCTGTGCAGAATGGGGTGGTTGGCGTGCAGAATGGGGGGACGTTTGAAGAGGGTATTTCGTATGTCGTATGTAGTATTTCGGGAAAGAGAAGAAGAAGAAACCAAGAGAAATTTCGCCAGGTTAAGTTGGTTCCCGGGTAGTCGGAGCGGAGAATCAAAGGATTCGGAAGGGCCGATGGCAGGAATGGGGGAGCGTTTTGGGGGCGCTGGGCCAAAAAAGCCTTGAGAAATTCAAGGGTTAGCATATTGAACAGTAGTTTTATTTCACCCTTCATCCTTCACCCTTCATCCTTCTCTATATATGTATAAATGTTGCAGTTTTTGAAGACAGTTCCCGGTTTACAGTGGACAGTGCTTATTCGTGTCCCTTCGTGTCTTTTCGTGGATAATTTCTTTGTCTTCCCACTTTTTGAGCCTTAGTGCCTTAGTGGTTATTCCTTCCCTTCCTCCCCTGTGCGCTCTGTGCCTGTGGGGTGAGTTTCAGCAAGAATTCCCTGCCGGAGGATAAGGGTTTGAATCGGCAAGAAATGCGCTTGGAGGTTGCGCGGAGACGGAGAGTCGGTGGATCGGCAGCCGGACGGTGAAGGTCGCGCCCTGCCCGGGCTCGCTTTGCGCCTCGATGGCGCCCTGGTGCTCTCGGACAATGCCGTAGGAGATGCTCAGGCCCAGGCCGGTGCCCTGGCCCACCTCCTTGGTGGTAAAGAAAGGATCAAAGATGCGCGGTAATATTTCCGGCGCAATGCCCGGGCCGTTGTCCTGGATGGCCACCGCCACCCGGTCGCCTTGGCGCGAGGTGCGCACCCGGATCCAACCCGGACCGGCCAGGGCCTGGCCGGCGTTGAGGAGCAGGTTGATGAACACCTGGCTGAGCAGCCGAGGGGAGCCCATGATCTTGGGCAGGTCGCCGTATTCCCGGATCACCTGCGCCCGGTCTTTTAATGCCGGCCTGGTCAGGGTCAACGCCGTCTCCAGGATTTCATGCAAGTCGCACTCCTGCTCTTCCTCGGCGCAGGGATGGCTGAACTGGCGCAAATCCCGGACAATGGCGACCGCCCGCTCCACCCCCTCGGTGGTTTCCCGGACGATCATCTCGCAGTCCGCCAGGATGTAATCCAGGTCCAGATCCTGCGCCTCCGCCTCCAGCGAAGCCGCCACCTCACGCGCCGGCAAGTCCGAAGATTTCCCCAGCGCCGACATCCCGGCCCGCGCCGCTCCCAAGAACCTGGTGACCACCTCACTGTATTCCTTGATCCGGCCCAGGTTGCTCTTGGCAAAGGCCAGCGGGTTGTTGATCTCGTGGGCCATCCCCGCGCTAAGCTGCCCCAGCGAAGCCAGCTTTTCCGATTGGATCATAAGCCGCTGCATCCGGTGAAGCTCTTCAATGTAGTCCGAAAGCTCGCGCGTGCGCTCCTGGACCTTTTCTTCCAGGCTCAGGTTCTGCGACTCCAATTCCCGCTGGTAAATCCGATTTTCCTCCTCCAGCCGGCGCTTCTCCCGCTGCAAACTGCTCTTCTCCGCCCCTCGGGCCACGGTATGGACCAGGTGATCGGGCTGGACCGGCTTCACCAGAAAATCATAAGCGCCCTCCTGGATCGCGTGAATGGCCGACTCCAGGGAGGGATCACCGGTAATCATCACCACCGGCGCCTCGATGCCCATTCCCCGCATCATTTTCAAAAACTCGATGCCGCTCCGGCCCGGCAGCAAGATGTCGGCCACGATCACCTCGAACTCTTCCCGCGCCAGCCGCTCCTCGGCCTCCTCGGCCGAGGCCGCGGTCTCGACCGCAAAGCCGGCCTTGGACAAAAAAGCCTGGAGCACCCGCGCCACCGCCGGCTCGTCATCAATGACCAGAACTCGACCCCGGCTGGTTTCCATGTCAGGCCGCCTCGGCCCGCCCTTCCACCTCCGGCGTTTCCGGCCGGGTCAGCCTTTCCTTGGCCAAGGTAAAATAGATCACCCCGCCCTGGTGCGGATGGTATTCCAGCCAAAGCCTGCCCCGAAAAGGTTCCAAAACCCGTTGGGCCCGGGAAGAGACCGATTCGGACAGCTTCTTGACCCCGGCCTCTCTCGTGCCCTTGAGAAAAAACACCAGGCGGTCGCGGAGGTTGGCATACCCGATTTGCACCGTGCCCGCGGCCCGGATTCCCTCGGTCCCGGCCGCGGCGTGGATCAACTCGCGCCAGAGCCGCTCCATCGGAGCGGACGGCAGCCACAAGGTGGGCAAGGGGCTCATAAAGCTCAGCCGGATCCCTTCCTGCTCCAGGCTCGGGGCCATCTTCCAGATCAGCTCCCGCAGGTTCACTTGCTCCACCGGGTCCTCTCCTTCCACCAGCTTGAATTCTTTTTCGATCTCCAAAAGCTGGGACAGCGCCTTCTCCGACTCGCGCAGCAGCCGGCGCAGCCGGCCCTGGTCTTCCGGCGCCAGACTTTCCCCCACCCGCTGCTCCAGGACCCGCGACATCTGCGCCAGATGCCGGATCAGAGGCTTCAAGGCGGACAGGGCCTGGCCCCATTCCTTTTGCTCTTGCTCGCTCCTTTGCTCTTTTTCCCGAAACGCCTTCCGCCAGCGGCGCGTCCCGTCCGACACGCGCCGCCGAAACACGCTGTTCAGCCGGGACAACTGCACCTTGTGCCACTTCAGCTCTTTGGCCAGTCCTTCCAGCGTCCGGGAAATCGTCTCCCACTCGTCCTCGCTCTCCAGGGGCCGATGGACCGGAGGGATCACCTCCGACACTTCCCGCGCGCGCCGAGAGAGCTGGCGCAAGGATTCCGCCCGCCGCCAGCCCAGGATCATCACCAGCACCAACCCGCAACCCGCCGCCAGTAACCATGACCCCAGCTCCCCCAGACCTCCCTCGCGGAGCGCGGCCGGACCGCGGCTGACCCACAACCCGGCCTGCAAGAGATCTCCCGGCGCAGGGCCGGTCAATTGGACATCCACCAGGCGGGCGTCGAGTTCCCGGCAATAACGAGAGTTTATCCCCGTCAGCTTCGGCGGCGGGCAGCCGGCGCCCTCGGCTAAAGCCAGGGACCGATACCAGGTCACGTCCACCCGGTTTTCCTCGCGGCGGAGGCGAAGGTAAGCCACGCGATCATAGGCGTGATAGATGCCCTCGGCCAGACCGGGCGCCGACCCCCCTGCTTTCAACTCCTCCAGCAACGCCAACCCGGACCGCCGTGCCTCGGCTTCCTCTTGCTGCAGCCGCGCGCGCCACGAGCCCAGCCCGGCCGCGGCCAGCGCCAACACCAGGATGAAACCTTGGCCCCAGGCCAGCCGGGCCATCCAATTCCTTGTCATCCGCACTCCTTCGACCTTTCTTATCGGAGCTTGCGAGTGAAACTTTACCCTCTTTGGGGTTGTGGTCCGCGCCGCGCTATGGTAGATTAGATTAAGTTATCCTTACCCAGGGTGGGATAGCCTTCGCGTTTTTACAACAGGAAGAACGCGCATGCATCATTTTGAATATCAAAAAGGGATCCTCAGCGCGGAAAACGTGCCTTTGCCCCAGATTGCCCAGGCCGCGGGCACTCCGACTTACATCTATAGCCGGGCCACCTTGATCCGCCATTTCCGCGCCTTTGACGCGCCGCTCCTCGGCATCCCCCACCTGGTCTGCTGCTCGGTCAAGGCCTGCGATTCGCTGGCCGTGCTCAACCTCCTCGTCGGCCAAGGGGCCGGATTCGACATCGTAAGCGGGGGCGAGCTTTTCCGCTGCCTGGCCGCGGGCGCGGATCCGAAAAAGATCGTCTATTCCGGGGTAGGCAAAACCCCGGCGGAAATCCAGGCGGCGCTTGAGCAGGACATCCTCATGTTCAACGTGGAGAGCGAGCAGGAGCTGAAAAAGATCAACGAGATCGCGGGGACCCTGGGCAAAAAGGCCCGGATCTCCTTCCGGATCAACCCGGAGGTGGACCCGCGCACGCACCCGTATATTTCCACCGGGCTCAGGGAGAACAAGTTCGGGATCGAGATCAGCCGCAGCCGCGATCTCTATCAAAAAAGCCGGCGCTTGCCCAACCTCGAGGTGGTAGGGGTGGACTGCCACATCGGCTCCCAGCTCACGTCCACGGCTCCCCTGGTGGAGGCTCTGACTAAGCTGGTGGAGTTGATCGCCCATTTGCGGGCCCTCGATTTCACCATCCGCTACCTCGACCTGGGCGGCGGGCTGGGCATCACTTACCACCGGGAGACGCCGCCCTTGCCCGACGAATACGCGCGCGAGCTCCTGGCCGTGGCCCAGGACCTGGACTGCACCTTCATCTTCGAGCCGGGCCGGGTGATCGTAGGCAATGCCGCGGTCCTTCTCACCCGCGTGCTTTACACCAAGGAGACCGACACCAAGAACTTTATCATCGTGGACGCGGGCATGAACGACTGCATCCGGCCCAGCTTCTACGGCGCCTATCACCAGATCTGGCCGGTCGCGCAGATCCCGGTGGAGCGGGATTACGTCGCCGACGTGGTCGGCCCGATCTGCGAATCGGCCGATTACCTGGCCAAGGACCGGCCCATGCCCCGGGTCAAACCCGGCGACCTCCTGGCCCTGATGAGCGCCGGTGCTTATTGCATGAGCATGGCCTCCAACTACAACGCGCGGCCGCGGCCGGCCGAGGTGATGGTTTCGGGAAGCCGCTTCGAGGTCATCCGCCGGCGCGAAACTTTCGAGGACCTGATCCGGGCGGAGACCATCCCCCGGTTTGGCTCGTGAGGCAGGGGCAGACCTCATCCCCGAAGGCGGGAGAAGAGAAAGAGCGGCCATGAAACTCAATTTTTGGAAAATGCACGGCCTGGGCAACGACTTCGTGGTGCTCGATTCGCGGAAAAGCGGATACATCCCGGACGCCGCCACCGCGGCGCGCCTGTGCCGCCGGCGCTTCGGAGTCGGCGCCGACCAGGTGCTGGTCCTGCTCCGCTCCCGGCAGGCCGACTTCCGCCTGGTCATCCTCAACGCCGACGGCGGCGAAGTGGAGATGTGCGGCAACGGCATCCGCTGTCTGGCCCGGTTCCTGCGAATTCGCCGGATCAGCCGCAAGTCCCGATTCCGGATCGAGACCCTGGCCGGGATCATCGTGCCCGAGGTCAAGGGCGAGATGGTGC
>MGQK01000088.1:6401-14272 GCA_001797815.1 Deltaproteobacteria bacterium RBG_13_61_14
CCCTTTTTCCCAAGCGCACCAACGTCGAGTTCGTGGAGGTGCAGGGCCGGCGGCGGCTCAAGGTCCGGGTCTGGGAACGCGGGGCCGGGGAAACCCTGGCCTGCGGCACCGGCGCCTGCGCCGCCCTGGTGGCCATGGTCCGGCTGGGCCAGGCCGAGCGCAAAGCCACGGTGGCTCTTCCCGGCGGCGAGCTCTTGATCGAGTGGCTAAAATCAAACCACGTCTTCATGACCGGCCCGGCCGAGATGGTCTTTCAGGGGACCATTAACCTCTAGCCGATTCCAGTTTGACAGTATTCTAGGCCTATTGGTATCGTAAATGGATACATTTCCCAAAGACATTCTGGATGTTAATACTCAGAATAATCTTTGGGGGAGAAGGAAAGATCATGAAACCGCAGCTCACTTTACCGTTGCTCAAGAAATCGGCAAGGGATTTTGTTCGCGATTTAGGCAAGCGAGATATCGCCGATCTCTATGGCATTACGGATGGCAAGGCAGTAGGAACCCATGTGGAACACCAATTTTTTAAATACTTAACTGCGCGTTTCGCTTATCAAGTGGGCAGTTCCGCGAGCGGGATTGATTTTCCCGATCTCACGGTGGATTTAAAGGTCACCTCCATTCGTCAGCCGCAATCTTCGTGTCCTTACAAATCAGCCAGTCAGAAGGTTTATGGCCTCGGCTATCATTTGCTGGTCTTCGTCTATGAGAAACACGATAACAGCCGCAAGAAGACGGCTCGTCTCAATTTTCGCCATGGCCTCTTCATAGACCTGAGACATACTGCCGATTATCAGACCACTCGCGGTTTGCTTGAGATTTTGGACCGCGAAGGGAATCAAGATGATGTCGCCGCATACCTCGAAGAACGCAACCTGCCTTTGGACGACATTGGCCGCACTCGGTTAGCTCAACAGATTTTGAGCGAACGGCCGGCCCAAGGTTATTTAACCGTTTCCAATGCCTTGCAATGGCGGCTCCAATATGGTCGCGCGGTTGAGATCGCGGCCAAAGGCGGCAACGAAGGGATTGAAAACCTTTTAGCCACTTGATGGCGGGGCATGAGGCATGAAGCTAAAACAGTTTGGTGATTTCCAAACCCCCTTGGATCTGGCGAGGCAGATCCTCCAAGGGCTCGGGCCAGTCGGCCCCCAATGGGATCGCGTTTTGGAACCGACCTGTGGCCGCGGCAATTTCATCCGGGGGTTGCTGCAATTGGATTCTCCTCCAAGGGAAATTATTGGGATTGAAATGCAAGATTCTTATTATCAAGAAGCCCAATCCCTGGCTTCCTCTTCGGTCCAGATCATCCACGGCGATATTTTCCAGCTTAACCTCGCCCGAGCTTTAGCTTGGAAAACCACGGGCCCATTGCTGGTGATCGGAAATCCTCCCTGGGTAACGAACGCGGAGATCGGATCAATCGGTGGGGACAACCTGCCAAGGAAGAAAAATATTAAGCGGTTACGCGGAATCGAAGCGATCATGGGACCTTCCAACTTCGATCTTGCTGAATTTATCTGGATCAAACTTATCCAAGAATTAGCGGTCGAACAGGCCACCATCGCCTTATTGTGCAAGACCTCCGTGGTGAGGAATTTACTCAGCTATGCCCAACAAGCTCGATGGCCGATCGGGAAGATCAAGATTCGGGCGTTGGATGCAAAAAAGTGGTTTGGGGCTTCAGTCGGGGCGTGCCTACTTTCCTTGCAGACGGGAATGCCGAGGGCTAATTATCATGCTCAGGTCTTGGAACCCCTGGATGCTTCTGCCCGCCGCTTCACGATCGGATTTTGCAATGGCCATTTAGTGTCCGATCAAAAAGCTTATCAAACCGTCTCTTTTCTGGAAGGGGCGAGCCCTTTCCAATGGCGGCAAGGAATTAAGCATGACGCCGCCGCGATCTTGGAATTGACCCGGAAAGATGGGGAATGGTTCAACGGAAAAGGGGATCGCGTCGAAGTCGAAGAAGAGTTTATTTTCCCCCTTCTCAAAGGCTCCGATGTTCAGTCCTTTCACGGGCAACCCTCTCTCCCCAGAGCAGTGATTGTCCCGCAAAAAGAAATCGGCCAGAACACCAGGGTTCTCCAAGAACAAGCTCCGCGTTTATGGCACTATCTTTCAGACTATGCGGGAATCTTTCAGAAACGAAAATCTTCTATTTATAATAACAAACCTCCTTTTTCCATTTTTGGCGTAGGAAACTATTCTTTTTCTCCTTATAAAGTCATCGTGTCAGGCTTGCATAAGTCTCCACGATTCATTGCCGTTGGACCCGTGGGCTCCAAGCCGGTCTTTTGTGACGATACCTGCTATCTCCTGCCTTGCCACTCTTCCTTGCAAGCGGCAGTTATCGCCGCCCTTCTCAACCACTCTCTCGCCCAAACCTTCCTCCAGAGTATCATTTTCCGAGATGCCAAGCGGCCGATCACGAAAACCGTGCTTCGACGCATCAATCTCCTGGAACTTGCCAGGAGAATTCCTTTTGAGGATGTCCGAGAGACGATTGGATCAACTCTTAGCATCCTCGAAACCAGTAAGGAGAAAGAATACCCCAAAATCATCAATTTAATCGAAGCTCTGGAACTTCATCATCAAACAACCCAGCCCTCCCTATTCGGTCCTTAACCGGGAGCTTTCTTTTTCTTGTTTCAATCCAGTTGGGCATCGAAAAGGCTTTGACCTGAAGAAAGGAGTAACCGATGGATATTCTCTATGCCTACTTCATCACCTTTGGCTGGGCCATTGTCGGCAGCGTCAGCATGGGCCTGGGTCTGGTCATCTCTTTGATGATCTTTAACCGGCTCACGCCCGGGGTGGACGAGTGGAAGCTCATTCGGGAAGGGAGCATCCCCATGGCCATCATCATGGCCGCGGTAATCATTGCCTGCGGGGTGGTGGTAGCGAGCGCGATCCGGCCGTGAAGCGATCCCTTCCGATCCCGGCGCTCCTTTTCGCCGCCTTCCTGGTCCTGGGCTCGATCGCCCTTTCCGCGGGCCAGGAGTCGGCGGCACCGGCTTCCGTCAAGCGTGGCGCCGGCGCCCGCACCGAGCCAAGCCGGGGAAGATCGTCGGCCGATGTGCCGCGTGTCCGGCTGGAAAGCCGCGCCGAGATATTCCGGGTGAAAAAGGTCGTTGACGGCGACACTTTCCGGCTGGACAATGACGAGCGGGTCCGGCTGCTCGGGGTGGACACGCCCGAAACCAAGCACCCGAAAAAGCCAATCGAGTACTATGGGCCGGAGGCTTCGGCCTTTACCAAGCGCGAGATCGAAAAACGCCTGGTCCTGCTGGAGTTCGACCGCACGCCCCGCGACCGCTACGGCCGGGTCCTGGCCTACGCCTTTCGCCAGCCCGACGAGTTCTTCCTCAACGCCGAGCTGCTCAAGCAAGGCTACGCCTACGCCTACACCCGCTTCCCGTTTGCACGGAAAGAAGAATTCCTTCGCTACGAAGAGGAGGCCCGGAAAGCCGGCCGCGGCTTGTGGGCGCCCCGGCCCGAGGCCTCGGCGCCTCCGGCAGCCCCCTGATGTTGGAACGGAACGAGAAAAAAATCCTGGCCGCCACCGTGGTCGCCCACGCGCTCGATCACGTGAGCGAGCTTTCCTTCCCCGCAGTGGCGCTGCTCATCAGCCAGGAGTTTTTCGCCGGACAAGAAAATTACGAACGGATCGGCTTTGCCGCTTTCGTGGCCGCGTTCTGCTTCGGGGTCGCCAACCTCCCTTCCGGCCGCCTGGTGGACTGGATCGGCTCGCGCCGGGTCATGCTCCTCTATCTCCTCGGCACCGGGCTCGCCCTGATCCTTACCGGGCTGGCGCCCAGCTATCCGGCGTTCCTGTTCGCGCTCGGGCTCTTGGGCTCCCTGGCCGGCCTTTACCACCCTTCCGGCACCACCCTCATTTCCCTCGGCGTCCGCGAGCAAGGCCGGGCCTTGGGCATCCACGGCGTGGGCGGCAACCTGGGGCTGGCCCTCTCGCCCTTCCTCACCGCGGCCCTGGCCGCGGCCTTCGGCTGGCGCCACGCCTATTTCGCGCTCAGCCTGCCCTTCTTCATCCTCGCCCTCCTGATCTGGCTGGGCAAGGTTGAGGCGCACCGCCGAGAGGCTACTCCAGACCCAAACCCCGGCGCCGCTCCGGAAAAGCCTTACCTGCTTTTGCCCCTGCTGATTCTTTTCGCCATGGCCATCATGAACGGCCTTTGCTACCGCGGATTCCTCACCTTCCTCCCTACCTACTTCGCCAAAAGCATCCATACCGCCCTGCCCGGCCGCGAGGTGCTCCTGGCCGGATCCCTCTCCACCGCGGTCCTGCTCCTGGGCATGTTCGGCCAGTTCCTGGGCGGCCATTTCGCCGACCGCTGGTCCCCGGCCAAGATCTTCGCCGGCGTGTTCCTGCTCAGCTCGCCCATCCTGTTCATCCTCAGCCGGCTCCAGAACCTTCCCCTGCTCTTCGCCGCGGCCGGCTTTGCCTTCCTCTACTTCGCCAACCAGCCGGTGGGCAATGTCCTCCTGGTCCGGCTGACCTCCGCCCCGGTGCGGGGACGCATCTTCGGCCTGTTCTTCTTCGTCAACTTCAGCGCCGGCTCGTTCATGGGCTGGATCGCCGGCCTCATTGGACAAAGACTCTCGCTCTCCGCTATTTTCAGCGTGCTGGCCCTGTGTCTGTTCCTGGCCGGCGCCATCGGCCTGCTCTTCATCCTCTCCCTGCGGGGAAAGCAAATGCCTGGGGCAGACTCCAGCTAGGATAAGGTTCACAGTTCACGGTTGGTGGTCGGCGCTTCACAGATTCCGCGACCGGGGCGGTCGCGGCTACACCGGACACTTGACACGTGACACTTGACACATTGAGCGGTTCACGGTTCACAGTTTCATGTGACCCTGACACCCATGACACCTTGACACCTCTCTTGGTTCGCGGTTGATGGCCAGGAAAGGTGCGGCGGGAATTCAGCTAAGAGAGGAACAGGGCGTAGAGCGGATACTTAAGCTCTAATTGGGGGGACACCATACTTAATTCTGCATCAGAATTCAGGAATTTCCAGGCTGCGGCAGATTTTCTGGGCTAGTTTATTGGGGATCTCGATATGGCGGGGGATGGCTTCGATGTGGCCGGTTTGGGGGTTGCACCAGAGGGAATGGGAGCGGCCTTCCCTTTTGAGATAGCATCCATTTCGGCGCAAATGCCGGAGCAGAGCCTCCCGCTTCATCGGACGGTGAGGGTCTCCTGAATGGCGTCTTCGGGTAGACCTTGAGCGGCGTCTTTGCGGCGGTCTTCCAGAATCAGGTGGATAGCCTCGGACAAACTCTTGCGGCATTGCGCTTTAGTGCGGCCTTGGCCGTTGGCCCCCGGAACTTCGGGGCAGTAAGCAATCCACCACTCACCGTCCTTTTCGATAATCGCGGTGAATTCATTATGCATCCGAATACCTCCTTTCCGGTCTCGCTATTTTCAAGGATATCATTCGCCAGGCCTAAGTCAAGTTGGGACACCATATTTAATTCCTTAGCCCACTCACCGCGACCCCGCTGGAAAGCGGAGTCGCAGCTACCCATTCGTTTATGTTTATGATTACGTCTAGGTTCACGTTAAGATTTTGGGCTAAGAGAGGAACAGGGCATAGAGGGGATACTTGAGCTCGACCCCCAACCGCAGCGCCAGGGCGGGGATCAACCCTCGGCGCAGGTAAACTTCGCCGAAGACCAGGTTGGAGACAAAGGCGAGCCCCAGGCAACTGAGAGTGAAGAGGTTGAGCCCGGGTTGCTGCTGCAGCCGCTCCAGGCCGACCCAGGCCTCGAGCACGCCAAAGCCGGCCACGGCCAGAGGAGCGGGCCAGGGGTGCCCGGCAAAGCGGAGCCAGCGCAAGAGATAGACCCCGATGGTGACCAGCCCGAACCGGGCGATGACCTCCGGCGCCAGGGCCCGGCCCAGGGTCTGGGCCAGGGCCCAGCCAGGCTGGCCGGGAAAGTATTCCGGGATCCTGGCTCGCAAGTCCATGTCCAGCAGGAAATAGGCGACCGGCGCGGTCAGCAGACCCGCGGCCAGATAGAGAGCGAAGAATTTGCGGTCCCAACTCAAGACCTTTAGCCCGGGCAGGCCCAGGCGGGGGGTGTAGAGGAAACCCACCAGCGCGCAGAGCAAAGAGGCGGCGAAGATCAAGAGCGCATGGAACAGGGTCAGGGCCATGGTCTGGTCGGGGTTGGGAGGCTTGGCCAGCATCGGCGCGATCAGGTGGACGGTCTGGTAATACATCATGGGGAAGGCGGCGGCGGCGCAGGCTCCGGCCAGGATGATCGCCGAGCGGACTCCCTCGCGCACGTCGGAGGGCGACAGCCGCACCGGTTGGCGGGATGGGGGCATGCTTCACCTTAAATCAGGCCGGCCGCTCCTGTCAAGACGCACCGCTCCCGAATCCAAGGGTGGGCGAGGTTTTCTTATTATACAATTATGAAATGTGAAATGTGAAGACCTGACCCCAACTCTGCTTGCAAAGCCGAATCGAATCCGATACACTGATTCCTATTCAAGGGGAGACGGGGTTTGGACGACTGGATCGCCCGGTTTCAAGACTATCTGCGCCTGGAAAAGAATGCCTCGCCGGCCACGATCAAGGCCTACTTGGCCGACCTGGAGCGGTTCCAAAAATTCCTGGCCGAGAGCGATCCCGACCGCGGTCAAAAGCCGCTGGATCCCGCTTCGGTGGACCGCAAGCTGATCCGGGCCTTTGTCGGCCGGCTGCACCGCGACCTGGAGGCCGCCAGCATCGAGCGGGCCTTGGCCGCGCTCCGCGTCTTTTTCCGTTTTTGCCAGCGGGAGGGCGCGGTTTCCCTGAATCCCGCGGCTAATGTCCCGACTCCCAAGAAGAAAAAGCATTTGCCCGGGGTGCTTTCGGTGGATGAAGTGGTTGGGTTGTTGCTTAAGCCGGGGGATGACACTATCTTAGGCCGCAGGGACCGGGCCATCCTGGAATTATTTTACGCGAGCGGGCTTCGGCTCTCCGAGCTGGTGGGGTTGAACCTGGAAGACGTGGACTTGAAAGAGCGGATGGTCCAGGTGATGGGCAAAGGGAGCAAGCAGCGCAAGGTGCCGTTCCACACCCTGGCCGGCCGGGTCCTGGCCGATTACCTTAAGGACCGGCCCGCCTTTTTGAAAGGGCGCAGCGACGCGGCCGACGAGCACGCGCTCTTTTTGAGCCGGCAGGGCCGACGGATCAGCGTAAGCCGGGTCCAGAAAATGCTGGACCACCACCGGCTCCGCGCCGGCTTCAACCGCAAAGTGAGCCCGCACCAGCTCCGGCACTCCTTCGCCACGCACCTGTTGGAGGAGGGAATGGATATCCGCAGCATCCAGGAGCTTTTGGGCCACGAGAGCCTCAGCACCACCCAGCGCTACACCCAGGTGGACTTGAAACAATTGATGAGGGTTTATGACGATGCACACCCCCGCGCCAAAAAAGCCAACCCCGATTAGGGGCACCACCATCCTTTTCGTCCGGCGGGACGGCAAAGTGGCCCTGGCCGGCGACGGCCAGGTCACCGTCGGCGCCAACGTGCTCAAGCACCGCGCCAGGAAGGTGCGCCGCCTCTTCCGCGACCAGGTGCTCGCCGGGTTCGCCGGCGCCACCGCCGACGCCTTCACCTTGTTCGAGAAATTCGAGGGCAAGCTGGAAAAGCACAACGGCAACCTCCGCCGCGCCGCGGTCGAGCTGGCCAAGGACTGGCGCACCGACCGGGTGCTCCGCCGGCTGGAGGCGCTGATGATCGTGGCCGATAAGGACGAAGCCTTCCTCATCTCCGGCGCCGGCGACGTGATCGAGCCGGACGAGGGCGCGCTGGCCATCGGCTCGGGCGGGCCAGTGGCCGAGGCCGCGGCCC
>MGQK01000088.1:14293-23496 GCA_001797815.1 Deltaproteobacteria bacterium RBG_13_61_14
CCTGACACCTGACACTTGACACTCTAGGATTGGAGACGGATGAAGAACCTGACCCCCAAAGAGATCGTGGCCGAGTTGGACAAGTTCATCATCGGCCAGGAAGAGGCCAAGCGCTCGGTGGCGATTGCGATGCGGAACCGCTGGCGGAGGACGATGGTGCCGGCCGAGCTGCGGGATGAGATCGCGCCCAAGAACATCATCATGATCGGGCCGACCGGGGTGGGGAAGACCGAGATCGCAAGGAGGCTGGCCCGGCTGGCCGACGCGCCGTTCCTGAAGGTGGAAGCGTCCAAATACACGGAGGTGGGTTACGTGGGCCGGGACGTGGAGAGCATGATCCGGGACCTGACCGACCTGGCGGTGAAGATGGTGCAGGACGAGGAGCGGGCGCAGGTGGAGACCCGGGCCGAGAAGATGGCGGAGGATCGGATCCTGGAGCAGTTGGAGAAGAACCCGCCCCCGGTCCTGCGCGCGGTGGAGTCGCTGACCGAGCCGCCCCGGGAAATCCTGCGCAAGCTCTTTCGCGAGGGCCGGCTGGATCAGGAGCTGATCGAGGCGGAGGTCTCGCAAAAGCCGCAGATGCCCTTTGCCCAGATCATCTCGGCCTCGGGCATCGAGGAGATGGGCGTGCAGTTGCCGGAGATGCTCGGCAACATCTTCGGCCGGCGCACGCGGCCGCGGCGGATGCGGGTGGCCGAGGCGCGGGAGGTGCTGGCCGCGGAAGAGGCGGCGAAGCTGATTGACATGGAGAAGGTGACCCAGGAGGGACTGCAGCGGGTGCAGGAGTCGGGGATCATCTTCATTGACGAGATTGACAAGATCGCGGGCCGGCACGAGCACGCGGGCCCGGACGTGAGCCGGGAGGGGGTGCAGCGGGACATCCTGCCCATCGTGGAAGGCTCGACGGTGGTGACCAAGCACGGGATCGTCAAGACCGACAAGATCCTGTTCATCGCCGCGGGCGCGTTCAACATGACCAAGCCCTCGGACCTGATCCCGGAGCTGCAGGGGCGGTTCCCGATCCGGGTGGAACTCCAGCCCCTGACCCGGGAAGATTTCATCAAGATCCTGACCAAGCCGGAGAACGCGCTGGTCAAGCAATACCAGGCGTTGATGGAGACCGAGGGCATCCAGTTGGAGTGGAAGCCGGAGGCGATCGAGGAACTGGCGCGGCTGGCCGAGCAGGTGAACGAAAGCACTGAGAACATCGGGGCGCGCCGGCTGCACACGGTGATGGAGAAGCTGTTGGAGGAAATCTCGTTCCTGGCCCCGGAGATGGGGGGCACGCGGGTGATCATAGACGCGAACTATGTCCGGGAAAGGCTGGCCGGCCTGGCCAAGGACCAGGATCTTAGTCGTTATATTCTATAACTCGAAGGGGGCAATTTTTGATTTTGGATTTTAGATTTTGGATTTTTAATCACCATCCGACAGCTAATCCAAAATCGGAAATCTAAAATCTAAAATCGGTGGGAGCGCATCATGGGAAAAATTTTGGTGGTGGACGACGAGCTTTTCTACCGCGAGCTAACGGCGGACATCCTCCGCAAGGAAGGCCACCAGGTGACCGCGGCCAAGGACGGCCGCGAGGCCCTGGACCTGTTCAAGCGCGACGAGTTCGATCTTTGCCTGCTGGACGTGGTCATGCCCGGCTCCTTTGACGGCCTGACCGTGCTGGGCAAGGTCAAGCACACCGACCCGGACCTGCCGGTGATCATGCTCAGCGCCCATGAGGACCAGCGCCTGGTGCTGCGGGCGCTGCGGCAGGGCGCTTTCGACTACCAGCGCAAGCCGATCTCGGCGCAGGAGCTCAAGATCGCGGTGGACCGGGCCCTGGCCACGCGCAAGCTGGCGAAGGATCACAAGAACAAGCTGAAGCGGCTGGCCAGCCTGGAGGAAGGCTCCAAGCGGTTGGCCGGCTGGGCGGGCCAGAAGTTCCGGATCGAGGACCTGGAGCGCGAATACGAGATGTTGGAGACCACGGTCAACCTGGTCTCGGGAGTGCTGGAGTGCGAGCGGGTGAGCGTGATGCTCTTGGACCCTGCCGAGAAGAGGCTGCGGGTGGCGGTGGCCACCGGCTTGAGCAAAAGCCAGATCCGGCAGGAGTCCAAGGAGGCGGGCAAGAGCATTTCCAACTACGTGCTCGAGACCGGGGAGGCGGTGCTGGTGACCGACGTGGCCTCGGACGAGCGGTTCAAGGAATCGGAATACGCCAGCCAGTACCGGACCGGCTCGTTCGTGATCGCGCCGCTGAAAGTAGGCGACCGGATCATCGGGACCATCAACGCCAACGACAAGAAGGACAGCCAGCCCTTCATCGAGGACGACCTGGTTTTGCTCAAGACCTTTTCCCACCAGATCTCGCTCGGCTTTGTCCATGCCATGGCCCTGGCCGACCTGGACCGGGAGCGCAACCGGCTCAAACTCCTGAGCGAGCTCCAGCGCATCCTCTTCCAATACCTGGAGCCGGAGGAAATGCTCCGCCAGATCCTGATCAAGTGCCAGCAAATCCTGGAGGTGGTCTCCGCCGCCGTCTTTCTCAAAGACGAGCTCTCCGGCGAGCTCTGGCTCCGGATCGGGCTGAACGCGGGCAAGGAGATCAGCGGAATCCACCGCATCCCGGTGGGCAAGTCCATCACCGGGCTGGTGGCCGAGTCGAACAAGATCCTGATCGTGAACAACCCGGCCAAGGAGCCGCGCTTCGTGGACGAGTTGGAGTGGCCGGAGAAAGGGGTCATCCGCAACCTGATGGCGGCGCCCTTGATGTTATCGGACCAGACCATCGGGGTGATCCGGCTCCTCAACCGGCGGGAGGGGAATTTCTCCGCCGAGGACGGCCGGCTGCTCAAGGACATTGCCGACTCCCTGGCCGTGGCCCTGCGCAACCTTCAGTTTTATGAGAAACTGAAAAAGAGCGTGGACGAGGTCATTATCACCAACCAGATGCTCCAGCGGGCCAACGACGAGCTGAACCTCAAGGCCAAGGAACTGGAAGCACTGAAGAAGAGGCATTAGGCATTAGACTTTAGACTTTAGGCTTCAGAACCCCCATCGCCAGCGCCAGTTTCTTCGACTAAAGCCTAAAGCCTAATGTCTAATGCCTTTGCGCAAAGCCTCTGCGCGGAAGGAGGAGGAAGTCGGAATGGAGAAGGCGTTGGAGCGGGCGCGGATCCTGGTGGAGGCGCTCCCTTATATCCGGGAGTTTGCCAAGAAGACCATTGTCATCAAATACGGCGGGCACGCCATGGTCGAGCCCACCCTGCGCCAGGCCTTTGCCCAGGACATCGTGCTGCTCAAGGCGGTGGACATCCACCCGGTCGTGGTCCACGGCGGCGGGCCCCAGATTGACCAGGTGCTCGAGCGGATGGGGGTCCAGGCCAAGTTTGTGGACGGCATGCGCGTGACCGACAGCGAGACCATGGACGTGGTCGAGATGGTGCTGGGCGGCAAGGTGAACAAGGACATTGTCTCCCTGATCAACCGCGAGGGCGGCAAGGCCGTCGGGCTTTCCGGCAAGGACGGCACTCTGATCCTGGCCCGGCCTTACCAAAAGCCGATCCGGGAAGGGGACCCCCGGCCGCCGGAGCTGATAGACCTGGGCCACGTCGGCGAGGTGGAGCGGGTCAATGCCGAATTCCTGATCGGCCTGTGCGGACAGGAGATCATCCCGATCATCGCGCCGGTGGGGGTGGATGCGAGCGGCCGCACCTTTAACATCAACGCCGACCTGGTCGCCGGCGCGGTGGCCGCGGCGCTTCATGCGGAAAAACTGATCCTGCTCACCGACGTGGCCGGCGTGCTCGACCTCCAGGGCAGCCTGATCTCCTCCCTGCACGTGGACCAGGCGGGGAAATTGATCGCCGACGGCGTGGTCCGCTCGGGCATGATCCCCAAGCTGGATTGCTGCGTGGACGCGCTCAAGCGCGAGGTGAACAAGGCCCACATCATTGACGGCCGGGTGCCCCATGCCGTGATCCTGGAACTCTTTACCGACGCCGGGATCGGGACCGAGATTTATCGCTGAGCCAATCCGGCTCGCCCCTCCCTTTGGGCACACGCGCTTCCTTGACAGCCGGGATTTTGGAGGCTATTCTAAGAACATGAATAGTTTTTGGATCTTGACGGGCATTCTCGTTCTTTGGTTCGCCCTCAACCGCTGGATTCTGCCCCGCTTCGGAGTCAAGACCTGAATGGCCCCGGAATGCGACGTCCGTGACCGACGTCCAAGCCAAACCTCCTGCTCCTCTCCGCCTTCCTCCCAGGAGCCGTCCCCATGAACGCCCCGACTCGACCCCGGCGCGTCTGGCCCTGGCTGGGCCTGGCCCTCGGCGCCCTGCTCGGCGGGCTTTACGGCCACTACCTCGGCTGCCACCGGGCTTGACCCCTGACCGGCAACCTGTGGTTCACAGGTCTCTTCGGCGCCGTCCTCGGATATTCCCTCTTCGACCTCTTCTTCTCCGGCCCTCGCCCCCAACCTCCCCACCCGGAATAATTCCTATTTTTTTGTTGCATTGCACAAAATCTTGAACTATGATCGGGTTTCGGCTAGATTGGATGACGGCGGCGAGAGCAAGGGGCGATCATTTTCCAGGCCTCCGCGGGACTGGACCGTGCGGCTGAGCACGCCTTGAAAATAGATGGGAGTTTCTGATCCAGAACAGGCCGGCGAGCCGGACCCAAGCCGGCTTCGAACCGGAATTAAATTTTAAGAAGGAGGAATGAAAATGCCGGACAGCACCTACAAGATCATCGAGCTGGTGGGGACCAGCAAAACGTCCTGGGAAGAGGCGGCCAAGAATGCCGTCGAGACCGCGTCCAAGTCCCTCAAGGACCTCCGCATTGCCGAGGTCAACCAAATGGACATGAGGGTCGAGAACGGCAAGGTGGTCGCCTTCCGCGCCCGGGTCAAGGTTTCCTTCAAGTATATGGGCAAATAATCACTCGGCATCTTTGCTCTAAGGACCGGGGCCAGCGGACCGCTCAGGGGAGAGGTCAGCTGGCCCTCTTTTCCCCGGCCCAATCTTATCTCTTCGGCTTGCGCGCGATCAACAACTGGCGCCGGCTGTCCGGCAGGAGAGGCGAAAGGTCCAGCCCGCCGGAGGCGGAGGCGACGGTCAGGCCAGCCCTTTCGATCATTGCCGCCAGCTCGTTGGGCGCGTAAATCCGGAGATCAAACCCGCCCAGGTCCAGGACCCGGGTTCCCCGAACCACCCGCCAGCTTGACTTCATCCGCGCGGTCAAGGGATCAAACTCATGGCGGCGCACAACCAAGTCGCGGCCGATCGCCGAGACCTCCCAGGTCCGGTAGTTCTTCATCAGGCCGTTGCGGTTCATGGTCTCGATCAGAAATTTTCCGCCCGGCCGCAGCGCGCGGGCGATCCTTTCCAGCACCTCTTGGTTGGTTCCATCGTCGTAATAACCGAAGCTGGTAAAGATATTGATCACCGCGTGGAACTCGGAGGCAAAGGCCGGCTCGCGCATGTCGCCCCGGAGAAAACGCGCCTTCACTTTTTGCCGCCCTGCCTCGCGCCGAGCCCGCCGCAGGTAACCCTCGTTCAAATCGAAGCCGGTAACCTCCAGGCCCAGCCTGGCCAGCACGATCGAGTGCCGGCCGATCCCGCAGCACAAATCCAGGACCCGGTCGCCCCGGCGCAGGCGCAAGGCCCGCTTCACCGCCTGGGCTTCCCGCGGCGCGGATTCCCACTTGCTTTCCAGTTCGATCCGGCGATAAGTCTCCGTGAAAAAAGTCTCGGTCCAGTGCCGCTCCCGCCTGGTCACTTGCTTCTCCTCTTTCCGTCTAACGCCCAAAGACTAACGCCTAAAGCCTTCTTCCTACCGCCCCCGCAGCACTTCCTTGGCAATCAGCCGGGTCTGGATCTGGCTGGTGCCGCCCCCGATCTCGCCCAGCTTGGCGTCGCGCAGGAACCGCTCGACGTGATACTCCTTGATATACCCGTAGCCGCCGTGGATCTGCACCGCGTCCAGCGCGGAGCGCACCGCCATCTGCGAGGCAAAGAGCTTGGCGATCGCGGCCTCCTTGATGATGCTCCGGCCCCGCATGCACAGGGTCACCACCTTGTAGCAATACTCCCGCGCCACCTCCAGGCCCGTGGCCATGTTCGCGATCATCTCCTGCACCAATTGGAACTCGGCCAGCGGTTTCTCGAACTGCACCCGCTGGTTCGCGTATTTCACCGAGGCCTCGAGACACGCCTGCATCACCCCGATCGAGGTGCTCGCGCCCATGCTCCGCTCCGCGTCCAGGGTCTTGAACATCTCCGGAAAACCCTGGCCCTCGGCGCCGATCAGGTTCGCCTTGGGCACCTCCACGTCCTCCATGAACACCTCCGAAGTCGGCGAGCAGCGCATCCCCAGCTTGTCGAACTTCTCGCCCACCTCAAGCCCGGGCATGCCCCGCTCGAGCAGGAGCTGCAAGCCGCCCCGGGCGCCCTTGGTCCCGGGCAAGCGCGCGATGCAGATGAAATACTCGGCCAGCGGCGCGTTGGTGATGAAGGTCTTGCTGCCCTTGACGATATACTTGTTCCCGTCCGGCCGCGCCACCGTCTGGAGCGCGAGCGCGTCCGAGCCGGCGTTGGGCTCGGTCAGCATCCAGCTCGCCAGCTTCCTCCCGCTCGCCACCTCGGCAATATACCTGCGCTTCTGCTCCTCGGTGCCATACATCTCCAGGGTGTGGCAAAAGTTGAGCGAGCAGACGTTGATGCTCATGCCCAGTCCGGCCGCGCCCCGCGCCACCTCTTCCTTGACCAGCGCCGTGCTCAACAAGTCCGCCCCAGCCCCGCCGTATTCCGGACTCACGCTCGGCGCTAAAAAGCCCAGCTCGCCCATCTGGCGGTAAGCTTCCAGCGGAAACTTGTTCTCCCGGTCCAGTTCCGCGGCAATCGGAATGATCTCCTCATCCACAAACTTCCGCACCGCCGCCCGCAGCGCCCGGTGCTCGTCATTCAAATACACCGACATCTTTCACTCCTCGGGAAACAGGTTTTCAACCGGTTCACCTCACGTCCAAACTCGAACTCAAAACAAGTCTTGTCCGCATGCCGCGCCTTCATCGGCGTGGTCGCCCCGCCTACGATCGCGACTTTGCGCAAGGGCTTGCCCATGACGACCTACTTCAGCTCTAGTCTTACTGTTGCCACTTCGCCCGGGCTGAGCTTGATCGTGAACGTATTTTTTTCAACCGGAAGCTCGCCTTTAAATAATGGCACACCATCGGTGCGTGCGCGGGTCGCGGAGGTGAGGGCCTTCGCGTCACGCAGAGTGATCTTCGTCTCGCCCCCGGCGCCGGAAGACTCATCGAGGCGAAGCAGCAGCGACCGCTCGGCCAAGGGCCGGATCATGCTGACCAGAACTGAGGCATTCGACGATTGAACCATATCCACCGCCTCAGGTCCAAATCCGCGGCTGAACTGCGCTGCTTGGGTTTTAGCCTCGGCTTCGTCCTGGGCCGCGAAACTGGTCAGCCGGCTCAAAAACGTGAATTCGCCGTCGCGGGGCGCTCCCAGGAAGGAATGACCGTAAGCGGTCCAGCCCAGGACCAAGTGTTGAAATCCTCCCCCAAAAGGGCCGGTGATGGGGTCTTTGTCCAGCGATCCGGGAAGGACCACCCCGGAATTGTCAGAAGTAAAAGCAATGCCGAAGCCATCGCCCATAGCCAGCAAGTAGTGGTTGAAGACCGCATCTGCTGGCGTTCCATACATCCAACCGAAAACTTGAGTCAGCGCATTGATGCCGGGAAAGTTTGGGTCGGCCATGCGCGCGCCGGGGATCAGGTCGCCGCTGCCGATTGGCGAACTCGGAGCGAAGCGATACGGATTATAAGGACCTTCCACAATCAAAGGTCGGTCAGCCGGGACCTCAAGAGGGTAAGTGAAGGTGTGGTCTACGATTTGATCCTTTTGGCTTTTGACTCGTTGGAAAAAGGTTGCCTCCTTCGTTCCGCAATCCAACCAGATCTCCTGGCTCACTTCTTCCACCGGCCCCAGATCCACCTTGAGAAGGTGAGCAACTCCTTTGATAAGGAAGCCTGGAATCCTGATGCCCAGCGATTCCTTGATAAACTTGGTCAGCGCCTTAACCCCATCAGGATTGCGGGCGAGCTTGCCGCTGATCTTGACCCATGCCCTCTGCGGCCCCGCCTCTATAATCTCCACCTTGACCTGCTTGAATCCCGGACGATGAAATACGTTCCCGCGCGTGCCCGCATCTTCGCCCCGGGCCACCACCACATACTGGTTCAACTGATAGGGACCTGATCCCACCAATTCCCGACCAAGCTCTTTGTCATACAGACTCGAAACGCCGCCGGTTTTCCTGTCCACTTCGAGATGGTAAAACCGGTTCTCCATGATGACCTTCCCGCCCTCCTCGCGGGCCAACACCTCGCCCGGCGGGCAGAGGGAGACTTGACAGATGACGGGCGGGTAAATGGGTAATTGACTTTCGATCTTTTTAATGCGTGCAATCCACTCCCTTCGAGTCTCTTTCCACTCCGCGGTGTCTTCCTTGGTGTATTTGGTGTTGCCGAACGGCACCGGGCCCGGGTTGTGGTCGTTGTTGAGGCTAATTAGCTTGTAAGCTTCAAGAATTGGAGCCGCAATCTCCGGTAGCTTTCCTCCTTGCATGACGTCAAAGGCGGCTTTGGTCTCAATGCTCGGAATCATGCTTTCAAAATGCCGCTCCACCGCGGTCCGCTCCGGATCGGTCTGGGCCAGGGCAAAGAAAATCTGCTCGCCCCAGAAGCCGGGGAGTTCCCCGCGCAGGCTGGGGATATCTTTTCCGTAACGGGCCTCCGCCTCCGAGAAAAACTCCGCGGGCGTAGAGATAATCAGTTTGGGATAAGCCCAACGCTGGTCCCAGAGCTTCGCCAGCTCCGAGGGGGTGGCGTCCTGCGGACCGTTGTCCACCGCGTGGGCCGGGTAAAAAGGCAGGAAGTAGATATCAAAAGGATAGTCCCAATGCGCGCCGAAGAAATCGAAATGCTCCTGCACAATCTGGGGAGGCGTTCCCTCGGTCTCCAGCGACTTGAGGTAAGGCCCCAGCCGCGACTCGATTTCCGAGAGCGCCGTCTCGCTGATCGGCAGGTCCGGCTTCATGGCCAGGTCAAAGTTCTCGCCGTAGCCGTTGAGGTTGGGCGTGAGCCAGGCCAGGATTTTCTCGTTGCCCACCGGCGGCTGGAGGTAAAA
>MGQK01000089.1:0-176 GCA_001797815.1 Deltaproteobacteria bacterium RBG_13_61_14
CCTGGGCTTGTCCGGGTCGCAGGGGTCGTTGACGTTGCCGTCCCCGTTGTTGTTGAAATATTCGTGGATGTTCTCCAACCCGTCGGTGTCGCCGTCGAGCAGGCTATCGCCCACCAGCGGGTTCAGGCCGCAGCTCGCGCCGGTGATTTCCCACCCGTCAAACATCAGGTCATCGT
>MGQK01000089.1:193-5525 GCA_001797815.1 Deltaproteobacteria bacterium RBG_13_61_14
GGGTCGGTGAGAGAGGTGTTGACCTCGTAACCGTCCGTGGCCCCGTCGTTGTCCGTGTCCGCGTCGCAAGGGTCGGTGTCTTCGGCATACTCGCCGTCATTATCGAGCCCGTCGGAATCATAGTCCGCTGTATTGTCCACCGTGTTCGCCATCATACAGTCGTAGGTGTTCTCCCAACTGTCCGGCAGACCGTCCCCGTCCGCATCGCAGTCTTCGTCCACCTGGCCGTAGCCGGGATCTCCCAAACATTGGTTATCCTGGCCATCGCAAATTTCCGGAGCGCCCGGATAAACCGCGTCGTCGTCGTCATCGCAGTCCGGGCCGTTGATGGTAATATACTGGTTGCAAAGTTGGTAATAGGTGTCGAGGTCGCCATCCACGCAGGTGGCGCAGGTGTTCCAGGTGTTGATGTTTTCGTCATCGCAGTCATTCCCCCCGCAGGATGAATCTTTACGTCCGTCCCCGTCATTATCCGGGCAACCACCAGCCCCCACTGCAAAGGCTACCTCATCCCAGTCGGAAAATTCCGCCAAAGAACAAAACATAGGGTCTTGTCCCGTGAATGGTTCGATTCCAACGCGAATAGCTTGCGTGCCTGCGCCAGGCAGGGTGAAGGGAACAAAAGAAGAATAAGGACCAGGCGCTGGACAATAATCAATACCTATCAATTGCCAGGACGGGTGCGAGACATCTGGCACCCAATAAACTTGGATCCAATCCGGGAAAAAAAATGGAGAGCAGATTACTTGGAAATTTATAATGACATCCGAGCCAGAAGAGAGTGGTTCGGATCCCACGGTATTGATAAAGATACCTTCAACTGACTCATCAACCCCGTAGCCACCAATAACTAAAGACCCATCCGGGCAAGAATTATAGAGAGTATTAGGGGAGTTGGGCTCTGGGGTGGGTGGGATGTTATCCCGCGATTGAATTAAAGCAGGGTTGGCATAGCAACCTGGCAAGCCTTGCGTGCAATGCGGAACTCCTAATGCGGGGTCAAAAATAGCATCCTCACCTGAGGCGCCGAAAGCCAAGATCGGAAGACTCCCGGCCACCACAAAAAACACTCCCATTAGATACTTCTTCATGTTTTCCTCCACCTTTTCTTCAGACAGACCAATTATCGGAAAGTCCCCAATTCGGAAAGTCCCCAATAGGGAGATAGAGAATTTCGAGTGGGTAATCTAATGAAAATCAAAAGGAGATGAGGAAGTTATTGGATGGAACTTGGCCTTTTCTCTCCGGTATATGGCCTGAATTGGAATTGGAAGTCTTTACGGCTAATCCCAACGAAGGCCATATTATGATCTTTAAGAAATTCCCATTGGGTGTGTGTGTGTGTGTGTGTGTGTGTGCTTTTTTAGCACATCTTTTCACCCTTGTCAAGAGAATTATTAGCTGGCCTAATCGTAAAAAAGTTCACGGTTCACAGTTCGCGCTTGGCGGCCCCACCCTCGCCGGGGCGAGGGATGGGCTACCAGAAGATTTTTGGGCTATTGCCTCCTGCCTCAAGCCTCAAGCCTATTTCGGGAACCTTCGCGTTCAGGTTCAAGGTTTTCAGGATTCTGCGCACCGTGCTCTGTCCACTGTCCCCTTTCATCGTTCAGGCCAGCTTCATCAGCTTCACGATCTTCATGGTCTGGTCCACCGCCTGGGTGGGTTCCACCGCCTTGCCCAGGTCCTTGATCTGGGGCAGGCGGGCCTGCACGTCCTCGATGCTGATGGGCTTCTCGGTGCCCAGGAACACCCCCTCGCCCTCGAAGTAGGCCACCCGGCTGAAGTAGCCGCCGCCCACGGAGAAGATCATGCCCGATTCCGAGCAGACCTCGGAGCAGAGGTAGGCCACCAGCGGCGAGACGAACTCGGGCTTGAGCGCCTCCAAAAGCTGGGGCGGCATGACCTGGGCGGTGAGCCGCGAGCCGGCGATGGGAGCGATGGTGTTGACCTTGATGTTATATTTGGCGCCCTCGAACTTGAGGGTGTTGGCCAGGCCGACGATCCCCATCTTGGCCGCGCTGTAATTGGTCTGGCCGAAGTTGCCGTAAAGCCCGGCCGCGGAGGTGGTCATGACGATGCGGCCGTAGCCTTTCTCCCGCATCACCGGGAAGGCGGCCTTGGTCACGCTGCGGCTGCCGAAGAGGTGCACGTCGAGCACCAGCTTCCAGTCCTGCTCGCTCTGTTTCAAGAAGCTCACATCGCGGAGGATGCCGGCATTGTTGACCAGGATGTCCAGAGTGCCGAAGGCCTCGAGCGCGGTCTTCACGATCGCCTCCCCCTCGAGCACGCTGTGATAGTCCGGCACCGCCTGGCCGCCCGCGGCCTTGATCTCCGCGCACACCTTCTCCGCCATGGTTGCGCCCGCGCCGGTCCCGTCGGTGGCCCCGCCCAGGTCGTTCACCACCACCTTGGCCCCGCGCGAGGCCAGGAGCAAGGCGTGCGAGCGGCCGAGCCCGCCCCCGGCGCCGGTGATGATCGCCACCTTCCCGTCAAACCGAATCCCCGACATTTTTCCCTTCCTCCCCTCCTTTGCTCCCCGGCCGGCCGGCATCATACCATAGTTTTGAGTTTTGGGATGGGATAAGATAGATTTGACTGCATGGGTTCTTCCTCTCCCAGCCGCCGCCTCCTAACCCTGCTGATCGCCGCCGCTCTGGCCGCGCTGGCCGGCTGGCGCTTCCTTCACGGCCAGCCCGCCGGCCTGCCGGTGGATGACGCCTACATTCACCTGGTCTATGCGCAGAACCTGGCCCAGGGCCTCGGCTGGTGCTTCAACGCGGGCGAGCCGAGCCTGGGGACCAGTAGCCCGCTCTGGGTCTTCCTGATCCGGTGCTTGCTGCCGTTCTTCCAGCCGGAGGCGGCAGTCAGGGTTCTTGCCATGGGAGCCCTCATTCTCTCGGCTGTCCTGTTAGCCGATTTAGCTTTTTTGATTATTCCGAGCCAAGGATGGCCTTCACACTGGAGCCGGCTGGCTCTGGCCTGTTCAGCTGCACTTTTCTTTGTATTCTCTGGCAATCTGCTCTGGATCGCTTTTTGCGGCATGGAGAGCCTTGTCTTCTTGATGCTGGGCTTGCTGGCAATCCGCGGAATGGTTTCCGGAAAACCTGGAGCCCTTACCGGCTTCTGCCTCGCCTTAATCATCCTCACGCGGATTGAAGGGGCGATACTCTACTTCTTGATTTTGGGGTGGTGGCTTTGGCGTTTATCTAAAATGGAGCAAGCCCGGGGTCTCGCTTCGACACTTTGGTTCTTAATTGCGCCACTCGCTTGGGCGGCCTGGACCGCTTACATTTGGCGGCGCTTCGACCTGTTTTTGCCTTCGACCATGGCCGGAAAGCTAGCTTCCAATTTGTTTAACGCCGGGCTAAGCTGGCGCGGTCCCCTTCTCTTTTATTGGCGACATATGGTGTATCTAGTAAAGTGGGATTACGAAGTGAGCGGCATGATCTTATTCTTTTTTTCCAGTTTCGTGTTTTTTGGTCGGTCACGTCCTCATGCTGCTTGGATTTCGGATGCGGATAAAGAAAAGGCTCTTCTTTTATTTTTGATCTTAGGCTGGGGTATGGCTAATTTTCTTCTCCATGCCTTTCTGTTCCGCTCCACCGCGGCCATTACCCCTTACCATTGTCTTCGTTATCAAGTCCTGATCTTCCCTTCCCTTGCCCTGAGTGTCGTCTGGAGCCTATCTTTTTTGCGCAGAACTGTTGCTTACTCAATCCGCAGGAAAATTTTTCATAGCCTGGTCAGTTTCATTCTTGCTTACCCCTTTCTCTTTTCGTTTTATCAATGGCAAGAGATCCGCAAAAATCATGTGAACCATTTGCAGCTTTCCCACCAGGCCGCGGCGCTATGGGCCAAGATCCACCTGCCCAAGGACGCGCGCATCGCCGGCTTTGACATCGGCTCGCTCAAATTCTTCTCCGGCCGTTATGTGATTGACTTGGGCGGTCTGACCGACCCCGCGGTTTGGCCTTATCTCCATGATCGCCGGGTCGGGCCTTTTCTGGTCAAGGAGCGCGCCACCTACTACTTTGGCCTGGACCGGCCGCCGGAAGAGGG
Source organism: Deltaproteobacteria bacterium RBG_13_61_14 (assembly GCA_001797815.1). Classification (GTDB taxonomy): domain Bacteria; phylum RBG-13-61-14; class RBG-13-61-14; order RBG-13-61-14; family RBG-13-61-14; genus RBG-13-61-14. Next base: position 4,253 of record MGQK01000089.1, read on the forward strand.
CATCACCGGCGTGCGGCGGGATGATGGCAAGCTTTACCGCCTGCAGGAGCTGGCTCGCTTCGATGCCCCGGACTATCCAACCCCGGTGCTGCTCCATTCCCGGGGCGTCATTGTTTACAAGCTCGAGCTGATCCCATGACCCGGCGCTTTCTCCCCTATCTCGTCCTTCTCGCCGCTTTTATCGTTTTTTTCCGCGACTTGCCCGGCCAGACTTTCATCCTGCGCGACGCTCTCAACCTCTTTGCCCCGGAAGGCAGATATCTGGCCGCACTCTACCGCTCGGGTTATTTCCCGCTCTGGAACCCTGGTTATTACCTGGGCTTTCCCTTCCTGGCCCAGATGATCCCAGCCGCTTTTTATCCGCTCACATTTTTACAAGTGGTTTTGCCCTCTGCACTCGGTTTTCCAAGCTATGTCGCCATCCACTATCTCCTGGCCGGGATCTTCATGTTCTGGTGGCTCAAGCGCCTGGCCCTTTCCCCGGCCGCGGCCTTGCTCGGCGCGCTCGCCTTCATGGAGTCCGGCTACCTGGTCAGCATGCAAGGCACCCTCAATTACTTGGCCTGCCTGCCCTGGTTCCCACTGGCCTTGCTCGCTTTTGACCGTCTCCTCGCCCGGCCCGGCCGGCGCCCCTTCCTGCTCGCGGCCGCGGTGTTTACCGTGCCCGGCCTGGTCGGCGACCCGCTCACCACCGGCGTCTGGCTCCTGCTTTTTTTTGCCCTGCTCTTCGGACAGAAACCCGCAACCGGCTCTTCCCCCCGCCGGCTGGCCTTGATCGCCGGGCTGGTCATCCTCAGCGGCCTTTTCCTGGCCGTGCAGTTCTGGCCGACCCTGGAGCTCCTGCCCTGGAGCGAACGGGCCTCCGGATACAGTTTTGACGAGATCACCCAGTGGTCCTTCCATCCCGGCCGGATCCTGGAATGGATCTTTCCTCAAATCTGGGGCTATGCCTGGCCGGACAACCGCTTCTGGGCCCGTTTCCTGGTCTTTGGCGCCAATGCCCCCTGGGCCATGAGCACCTACCTCGGCCTGGTCCCGCTCCTTGGAATCATCCTCGCCCTCTCCAGACCCCGCTCCCGCCTGGTCTGGCTAATGCTCCTGCTCACTCTCCTCTTCCTCCTCCTCGCCGGCGGCCGCTATCTGCCCTTCTATAAAATCTTCCTCTTCCTCCCCGGCATGAAAGCATTTCGCTTCCCGGAGAAATTCCTCGCGCCGGTCACCTTCCTGCTCTGCGCCCTGGCCGCTTTGGGCGCCGACCGATTGGACCCGGCCC
>MGQK01000089.1:5548-8983 GCA_001797815.1 Deltaproteobacteria bacterium RBG_13_61_14
TGATTTTCGCGGCGCCGCGATTCTACCCGAAGCTCGAACGCTGGACCTTGCTCGCGCTGATCCTGGTCGGCTGGCTGGACCTGCATACCGCCCACCGGCCGCTGCTGGCCTTGGCTCCGGCCGACCTGTTCCAGGGACAACCCCAAGCAGCGCAAATCCTTCTCCAGGCCGAGTCTGGTCATCCCCAGACCTTCCGCATCCACCGCGATCCTTTTATCTCCTTTCCCTCCCGCTCTGCCGCCTACCCGAAAAGCTCGATCCTGGTCCGCTCGCGCGCCTGGGAATACGAGACGCTCCTTCCCGACTTGGGCCTCGACGCCGGCCTGGCTGACGCGCTCGGCTATACCCCGGCCCGGCCCGGATGGGTCCCGCGTATCTCCCAGGTCAGCAACCGCGCGTTTTGGAACCTCACCGGGGTGAAATACCTGGTGTGGGGAATTGAAAATGCCTCGCCGCTCCTGCCCGAGGATTTGAAAGGGCTGGAAGAGGTGGGCCGGCTTCCGGATTTGAACCTGGTCATCTTCCGCAATCGCGAGGCGTTGCCCCGTGCCTACGCGGTTACCGGCGTGCGCTGGGCCCGGGACCCGGCAGCGGCGATCCGTGATCTTCAGGATACCGACTTTCCCCGACAGGTGATCCTCCTCGGCGCGGGCCAGAGCCAGCCGGGAAACCTCCTGGTCCCGGCCCGACTCACCCAGGCCGGAGACCAGCGCTTCGAATTCACCGTTGACCAGGACTTGCCCGGCTATTTCGTGCTCGCCGACTCCTATGTTCCCGGATGGCAGGCGCGGGTGAACGGCGCGCCGGCCCGGATTCTCCGGGCCGATGACCTGGTCCGGGCCGTGGCCATCCCGGCCGGTCCCTCCCGCCTCGGGTTCCTTTACCGGCCCTGGGGCTTCCGTCTCGGGCTCTGGATCAGCCTCGGGACCTTAATAAGCATAGTGATAATGTTTGCACACATTCCTGCTCGGGCAAAAAATCTGAAGCTGAAATTAGCTTGCTGGAAAGGGCGAGACCGGCCCTGAGCTGGCTTGTAGGGTAAGGGGCTTTATGCTACCATATTTAATATGTCGCGAAACAGAGTTTGCACCTGGGCATGCCTGCTTCTGACGATTTTCGCGCCGGCCTTCTTACCCGCCTGGGCCGGCGATCCCTTCCGCACCTTTTCTCTCGACGTGCCGGGCCGGGTGCAGGATCTGATCATCCAGGACCTGGACCAGGACGGGCTGAAAGATTTATTCATCACCTACGTGGAAGGGAAATACCCCAACTACACGCGGGGCCTTGCCGTCTTTTTCCAGACCCAGGAAGGTTTTTCCACCCGCCAGAGCCAGACCTGGAAAGTGGAGGACCGAGTGGCGCTGGTGGACGTGGGCCAGGTGGATGGCGAGCCCGGGCTGGACATTGCCTGCATCTGCAAGGGCAGCGTGGATTATTTTCCGCTGGTCGGCCGGACTTATGGCAAGCTCACGCACTTCGTCAACGCCCGGCCCTTTACCGCCTTTGCCGATGAGGACGCCCTGCCCTATTACGATTATCTCCAGGACTGGAACGGCGACGGGAAAGACGAGCTTATTCTTCTCGAATTCCACCGGAGCTTGATTTTCCCCACCGGCGACCACGGCCTCTCCACCGAGGGCCAGGAGGTCCTGCTCCAGGCCAGGGTGATGATTTCCATGGGCGGGCCCGAGCGCATCTTCCAGGAGCACCACAGCCTGCGCGCTTTCTACATGATGCCCCAGCTCAATTCCGCGGACTACGACGGCGACGGCCTGATGGACCTGGTCGGCAGCTACCACGCCGAGCTCAGCATTTTCCGGCAGCTTCCCGACCGGACCTTTACCCGCGATCCGGCCTGGGAAATCCAGCTCAACCTGCCCGAGGCGCCGCCCAAGGAGGGCAAGAAGCAGCGGGGCGAGCAGCAACCGCCCATGATCCTGGTGGCGGACGTGAACCGGGACGGCCGGATGGACGTGATCGCCAGCCAGTTGGTGGGCGGCTTCGGGGATTTGAAGAGCCAGACGTTTATCTATTACGGCGACACCGGCTCGCTCCAGAAAAACAAGTGGGACCAGGCCATCGTGGTCGAGCAGGCCGGGAGTTTCCCCCTGCTCCGCGACCTCGACGGCGACGGCAGCCTCGACCTGATCATTCCCTACGTGAGCATTGATATCCTCAGCATCGCCAAGATGATCCTGACCACCTCGCTCGACGTCCGCTTCCGGATGTATGTCCTGGGCAACAAAAAGCGCTACCCGGACCTGCCCACCGCGGAGGAATCCGCTTCGATCAAGATCAACTTCCGCGAGCTGACCGTGGAAAGCGGGGTGCCCAATGTGGACGGCGACTTTGACGGCGACGGCCGGAACGACGTGGTGGTCGGCCGCAACGTCAAGGAGCTGCAAGTGCTGGCGGGAACCGGCCTGGGCAGTTTTAGCCAGCAACCCCTGGCGATCATTCCCGTCCCCGCCCCCCTCTTCCCCCAGGTCGCCGACCTCAACGCCGACGGGCTCTCCGACATCGCCATCTCCTACATCCCCTTCACCGACAACGATCACCAGGTTTACGTCTTCCTCAACAACGGCAGGCCCCCGGCGGGGACCTCTCCCGTGCCGGCCCGCAAGGCCCGATAGCGCCAACTCACAAGGCATGAGGCCTGAGGCAAGAGGCTTGAGGCCACAAAAAGAAAAAGACGGTGCACCGTGCACTGTCCACTCTTCTCCGCGAACCATAAACCAGGAACCGCGAACCTTCTTCAAGATTGACAGAAGCAGGCCGCCCCATTAGAATAAAAGCACCTATTTCAGGAGCAGGAGAGAAAGTGAAGAGCGTGATCAAAGTCAAGACCGAGGCCCGGGAAGAGATGGTGGACGTCACCGCGGAAATCCAGCGGGAGGTCAAGAAGGGCGGTCTCCAGGACGGGCTGTGCGTGGCCTATGTCCCCCACACCACCGCCGGCATCACCATCAACGAGCACGCCGACCCGGCCGTGGCCCGCGACCTCTCCGAGACCCTGGCCCGCCTGGTCCCGCATAGCGCCGCCTACCGCCATACCGAGGGCAACGCCGACGCCCACGTCAAGGCCTCCTGGATCGGGTCCTCGGTCACCCTCCTGGTGGAGAACGGCAAACTCGTGCTCGGCACCTGGCAGGGCGTCTTCTTCTGCGAGTTCGACGGACCCCGCAGCCGCAGCCTCTACGTGCAACTGATCAAGAGCGACTGAGCAATAGACACCGCCACCGGTATTCTCGCCTCGAGGTATGGGGAGGGCGCGCCCGATTTCAACCCTTTTCGGATCCTAACCCCTTGCTCATCATCACTGCGTCCAGTCCCGGCCCATAATAATCCAGGAGCAGGTTCTTCTGCTCGTAGCCCCACTTGCGGTAAAGGGATTGGCCGGGCCCGTTGTCCGTGGCCGCTTGCAGATAGACCCGG
>MGQK01000089.1:8992-15728 GCA_001797815.1 Deltaproteobacteria bacterium RBG_13_61_14
TTATTGCGGAGGATGGTCTCGGCCACCGCCATCAGCCGGTCGGCCAGGCCCTGCCGGCGCTGCTTGGGGCGGACGTCAATGGTCACGATCTGGGCGGTGTGCTGGCCCCGGGCCTGGAGGATGATGAAAGCGAGGAGCTCGCCCTTGGCGGTCTTCACGCCCAGGCTTAAACAGTCCGGGCTTTGCAGGCAATATTCAAAGACGTCGCGGCCGAAGGCGACGCCGGGCCGGAAGCAGAGCCGGTCGAGCGCGTGAGCGGCGTCCACGTCTGGCAGGGAAAGCGCGGTGATTTCTCCCGGGGTGCGGGTTCGGGGCGCTTTGGCCTTGGGCATGATCCGGTTTCAGGCCTGGGAGAGCTTCTCCCGGACTTCCGGCGCGCCATAGACAATGCGCTCGCCCCGGTTCTCCGGCGCGTCGAACATCACGTCGTGCATCAGCTCCTCGAAAATGGTGCGCAGGCCCCGGGCGCCGACCTTGCGTTTTTTGGCAAAGGCCACGATCTCCCGGAACGCGGCGGGGGTGAAATCGAGCTCGATGCCGTCCAGGGCCAGGAGCGCCTTATACTCGTTGAGCACCGAGTCGGGCGGTTCGGTGATGATCCGTTGCAACTCCGGCTCCGAAAGCTCGTCCAGCTCCACGAGCACCGGCACCCGGCCCAGGAACTCGGCGATCATGCCGTAGTCCATCAGGTCCTTGATCGTGACCCGCTGCTCGAGCGGCTTGTGCCCCGAAGAGTCCTCTTGCTGGCCGAAGCCGGCCACGTGGGCCCGGCCGCCGCGCTGAATGTCGGTGAAGGTGCCGGCGCAGATGAAGAGGATGTTGGTGGTGTCCATCTGGACAAAGTCGTGCTTGTTCCAGTGCTGGGTCAGGTTGTAGGGAACGAAGACCTGCGAGCCTTCCAGCATCTTGAGCAGCGCCTGCTGCACCCCCTCGCCCCCGATGTCGCGCGAGCCGGCCCCGGTGCGGCTGCCGTGGTCCCGCCGCGCGATCTTGTCCACCTCGTCAATGAAGATGATCCCCTGCTGCGCCTTTTCCACGTCCATGTCCGCGGCGTAGAGCAGCTCGCCCGCCATCACCTCCACGTCCTTGCCGTAGTAGCCGGCCTCCGTGTACTCGGTGGCGTCGGACACGGTGAAGGGCACCTCCAGGATCTCGGCCAGGTTGCGGGCGATGTGGGTCTTGCCGCACCCGGTCGGCCCGATCATCAGGATGTTGGATTTCTTGAGCAAGGGCTTCTTGAACCGGCTCTTCCCCGGCGGCTCCTTGGCTACGGCGTGGATCCGCTTGAAGTGGTTGTAGGCGGCGATGGCCACCGTCCGCTTGGCCCGCTCTTGCCCGATCACATATTGGTCCAGGTATTCGTAGATGTCACGCGGGCTCAGCCAGCGCACGTCTTCATGCTGCAGGGTCTTGACCATAATTCCATGATAAAGGATAGCGGGGAAGGGGTCAAGCGTTTGTCCGAGAGGCGTGAGGCATGAGGCAGAAAACAGTCATTTTGGATTTTAGATTTCTGATTTTAGATTAGAAGACTTCAGGTAATCCAAAATCAAAAATCCAAAATCTAAACTTTTGTTGTGCACCGTGCATTGTCCACTAAATCAGGAACTTGCCGTTTTTCTGGACCAGTTTGCCGTCGAGATAAAGCTCGCCCTGCCGGCGCAAATCCTTGATCATGTCCCAGTGGATGGCGCTTTTGTTTTTGCCCCCGGTCTCGGGGTAGGATTTGCCCAGGGCCAGGTGCACGGTGCCGCCGATCTTTTCATCGAGGAGGATATCCTTGGTAAAGCGCCGGATCTTCTCGTTCAGCCCGATGCCGAGCTCGCCCAGAATTTTGGCGCCGGGGTCGGCCGCGAGCATGGTCTTGAGGAACCGATGGTTCTTTTCCGCCTGGGCCTTGACCACCCTGCCCTTCTCGAACCTTAGCCGCACCCCGAACACCTCCCGGCCGCCGTAGATGGCCGGGAACTCATAATAAATGCGGCCCTCGGTCGCGTCCTCGAGCGGGCCGGTGAAGATCTCGCCGTCGGGCATGTTACACTCGCCGCTGGCCACCACAAAGCGCCGGCCCTGGATGCCCAGGGTGAGGTCGGTTTCCTTGCCTACGATCCGCACGGTGTCAGCGCGCTCAAAGGCGCGGGCGATCCGGGTCATGCCCTGTTTTTTGCCGGCCCAGTCGAGGTTGGTGGCGCCAAAGAGGAACCGCTCGTATTCTTCCAGGCTCATCTCGGCTTCCTGGGCCAGCGCCGGGGTGGGGTAGTTGCAGAGCACCCAGCGCACCTTCTCGGTCAAGTGTTCCTGGATCGGCTTCAGCACCCGGGCCCGGGCCACGGATCTCTCCGGCGCGACCGAGGACATGTCCTTGAGGTTGCCGGGCGCGTGGATCGCCACCAGCGCGTCCACGTGCTTGGCCTCATACAGGCTGATCTGGGGGAACTCTCGGATCTGCCGCTCGCTCGCCTCCCGCAAAAAAATTTCCCTGGCCTCGTCCAAACCCAAAGACAGCCGCGGGTGCGCCCCGGCCTGGAGCACTTCCCGGTAAACCGAGAGCACCAGCGGCTTGGCCTGGTCGTTGGCCTGGATCAAGACCGTCTCGCCGGGTTTGACCTTGAGCGAGTCGCGCACCAGGATCCGGGCTAACCGATTGATCCGGGGATCTTGCACGGCGGGATGATTGTAGCTTGTCCCGGCAAAAGGATCAAGAAGAAAGATCGGCTCCGCTCGAGGATTGGTGGGTCGAAACGAAGCTTGATCTCGAGCCAAGAATGGATTTTCTCAGGCAGGACTCCATATAACACATTACATTTCCGTATTTAACGGTTCCCGGTTGATTGCCAGAAAAATAAGGTTCGGGCAGGTATCCAAACCCGACCTATCCGGTAAACCTTCAACATTTTTTCACGGAACAGAGCGCTGGCTGAGCCGGCTAAGTCCTTCGATTCATAAGTTCGATGACGAACTTATTTACTCAGGACTTAGTGCTGAGTAAGCAAATAAGCCTTTGCGAGAAAATAAATACGTCATTGTATTTGCGAATCGAAGCACTAAGGTTATCCGCAAGCGGATAAAAATTCGGCCACGGCCTGGGCCACTTCCTCTTCCCGGCCCCACCAGAAGTGGTCGGCGTCGGGAAAAATCCGAGTGCGGCAAGGCAGGACCTGGGTCAGCCCTTCCAGGGCCTTGGGCGGGCAAAAGGCGTCGCGGGAGCCGGTGCCGGCAAAGGCGGGCAAACGGGAATGGGCCAGGGCTTTCAGGCGCGGGTCCTTGGCAAAGCCCTTGTCCGGGGACATGGGGCTGACCAGCGCGAGTGCGGAAAGGCCCCCGGTCTCCGCCGCCGCGTAGAGAGCCATCAATCCCCCGAACGAGTAACCCACCAGGAACAACTTTCCTTGATCTACTTCCGGCAGTTCCTCCACCCAGGCCAGCGCCGCCTTCACGTCCTCCACCTCGCCCCGCATAAAACCGTAGCTGCCCCGGCTCAAGCCCACGCCGCGAAAGTTGAAGCGGAGCGTTCCCAGGCCCTGCTCGGCCAGGGTCTCGGCCACCGCCAGCACCACGTTGTTGTCCATGGTCCCGCCGAGCTGCGGATGAGGGTGGCAGACCACCGCCGCGCCGCCTCCTCGCGCCGGCTTGAGCCAGCGGCCTTCCAGTGTGAGGCCCTCGGATAAAAATTCGACTCTCTCTTCCCGGAGCGCCATCTATTTTTTTACCTTAAAGTAACGGGCCTGTTGCCGAAATCATTTTCTGTCGTGTTTTAGTCCGTAGGGGCAGGGCTTGCCCTGCCCATCATCCTGATTTGATTGGGCGCGGCAAGCCGCGCCCCTACCCAGGAATCATCAATCCGGTTTGGGCAACAGGCCCTAAACGATCTGACCCCCAAGATGCGTTAAGTTTAAAGTTTAGCTCTGACCCCCAACAGGCGTTTCATCTCCGGAGCCAGACGGGCCAGGACTTCCTGGGCCGGAGCCCCCTGGTAAACCACCTCGGCAAAAGCCCTGGCCCACAACTCCTGGACTTCGGGCAGGTGCTTGGCCGGAGGGAGCGCGTTGACGGCGGAGGCCATTTGTAAAAATCCCTGGTAGCGCTCCTGGTCAAATTCACCAAGCAGATTCTTGGTGTCGGCCAGAGGGGAAAGCCAGCCCAGTTCATCAAACAGCCGGGTTTGAATCTTCGGCTCGAGGAGGAACTGAAGGAAAAGGTAGGCGTCTCTCGGATGGGGCGCGGTTTTGGGGATCCCGAGATAATTCCCCTCCAACCGGCCGGCCACTCCCTCGGGGCCTTCGGGCAGAATGGCCGTGTAATTGGGAAAGGGCAGGAGTTTCTGATGGGCCAGGATCTGGGCCCTTTTCAGGTTATTGAAATGGAGGATGACCTCGCCTTGGCTTTGCGCCGCGAGGATGGACTCCTCGGTAAAACTGCGGGTGGAGAGATTGAGAAGAGGGCCGAGCCGGCCCAGGAATTCAAAGGCCTTGATGGTGCCGGGGTCGGTGAAGTCGTAAGGATCTCCCCCAGCCTGCCCGATCAAGGGCACCAGGTCTTGCGCCAGGCTTTCCGGGCGCAAGCCCCGCAGGGCAACCCCTCCCGGATGCTCGCCGGCCACGGCCAAAAGCTCGTTCCAGGTTCGGGGGGGTTCGGGAAGGACCGAGCCATTGCAGATCATGGCCGACCAGGAGAGGTGCCAGGGCAAAAAGAACAAGCGATCGGAAAAGGTGCCCGGGGCCCAGGCGGCATACAGGAGCGAGGGCGGATTCCATTTTTTCATCAGGGGTTCCAGATCCTGGACCGTCGCGGCAAAATCGGGAAGCCGGGAGATGTCCACATCCACCAGATCGGGCCGGGGTTCGCCTTTCTGACCCGAAGCCAGCCAGGACTCGATCTGCTCTGGGCTCTTCGCTTCCAGGCGGGTGGGGATGGAATGGCGGCTCTCAAACTCCTTGGCCACCCCTTGCATGACTTTTTCTTGCTCGGGAGACACGATCAGCCAGATCAGGAGCGGACCCGGCTCGCGCGAGGGGGTGCAGGGGACCGCGGCGAAGCCGAGGACCATCACCAGCCACAGGCGGAGCGGTCGCATCTTATTTATCCACGTAGCCCAGGCTCTCCAATTGTTTCCGGTCTTCTTCGGTCAGGGCGTCGGTTTCGCCGACCGCCCACCCTTCTTTCTCCTCCCGGTTGAACCAGGCGAGCAGCCGTTCGGAAATAGCGATAAAGACCGGGTCCGTGACCTTGGCCAGGTTATGGAGTTCCTGGGGATCGGCGTTGAGGCGATACAACTCCCAGTGGGAATTCCGCAGGGAGTAGCTGATCTTGACCGGACCCTCGCGAAAGCCGATCCAGATGGGTTTCTTGGTATGGATGATTTCTTTCGCGCCTTTCACCTGGCGCACGGCGCCAGGATAAGTCTCAAAATAGATCAAGCGCTCGGCCGGCTGGGTCCGGCCCTGGACCGCGGGGAGCAGATTGAGGCCGAGCATCTTGTCTCCGGCGGGCAGGTTGAGGTAGGCGAGCAGGGTGGGCGCCAGGTCCAGAAGCTCGACCGGAAAGTCCAGGCGCTGATCCTGGGGGATGCCGCGCCCGATCAGGGCGAAGGGGACTTGCAGGCTTTGCTGATAGAGGTTGCGGCCGTGCCCGGTGTAGGAGTGCTCGCCCAGGCTCTCGCCATGGTCGGCCACGAACACGATCAGGCTGCGCGAGGGCAGGCCCAGGGCCTCGATGGTCTCGAACAGTTGTCCGATCCAATGGTCGGTGTAGGCGACCTCGCTGTCGTAGTCGTCCAGGTTGCGCTGCTCGGGGGAAAGGGGGATGCCGGACCGGAATGAAAATTCCTCATGGTTCAAGTAAGGGGCGTGCGGGTCGGAGTAGTGGACCCAGAGGAAAAACGGCTCGGCCGGCTGTCCCTGGAGCCAGGCCAGGGCGTGTTCGGTCACCCCCTGGGCATCGCGCTCGCTGTTGAAGAAGAGCCAGCGCTTTTCGGAGAATTCGTCGTCGTAAAGGTCGAAGCCGGGCTGGAGCCCGGAGAGGTGGGCCTTGAGCGGCCAGTTGGAGAGGATGGCGGCGGTGTGGTAGCCCTGGGCCTTGAGGAGTTGAGCCAGGGTTTCATTGCCGGCGATCATGGGGATGCCGTTGCGGGTGGCGCCGGTCTGGTGGGCATAACGGGAGGTGAGCATGGAGCAGAAGCTGGGGTTGGTCAGGGGGACGTTGGCGGAGGCGTCGAGGAAGAGCGTGCCGCGGCGGAGCAGTTGGTCGAGGCGGGGCGAGGTGTTGCGGGAGTAGCCGTAGATTCCCAGGTGGTCGGCGCGCAAGGTGTCCACCGAGATGAAAATCAAGTTGGGCCCGGGCCTTTCGGCCGGCGCCACTGACAAAAGGCCGGCCAGACTCAGGCCGAAAAGCAGGCCCACTCGCAGAGGGAAAGGCTTCCGCATGATCAAAACCGCTTCTCGATCATAAATTTAACATAGAATCTCGATGGAAACAACGAAAAGAGGCCTGTTGGCGGGCAAAGAAGCCGGAATTTTGGAACAAGCAGGAAAAAGGCTTCCCTGATGCTGGACAGGCGATCCGAGTGTGCTATCATATCCGCTTGAATTGCGCGGTAGTGCCATGATGCGAAAGGCTCCCTGGAGCCGGGCGGCCGTTCTCTTGCTGGCCCTGGGCTGGCTTTGCTTGCCGCCGCGGGCTGATGCCACGCCGGCCGACACCGCGGGGAAAGAGCTCAGCTTCGCCGAGCTGGACGCGG
>MGQK01000089.1:15743-21832 GCA_001797815.1 Deltaproteobacteria bacterium RBG_13_61_14
AATGGATCACCGAGCAGACGGTGGAAGTCATCATCTCGGTGTTCAAGGTCAAGCTGACTTACCAACACCAGCAGACCCTGGAACCCCCGAACCAGATCCGCTTCCGGCACGTGAGCGGCGATCTCTCCGGCACCTTCGGAGGCTGGGACCTGGTCCCGGCCGGCGCCGGCCGGCAGACCATGATCTTTTACACCTTGTATTCCAACCTGATGGCCCTGCCCTGGCCGGTGGGGGCGATCCTCAAAGCCGAGCCGGACTTCATGACCGCGGTCAACGTCACCACCGGGCTGCTGGTGGTCAAGGCGGTCAAAGAAGAAGTGGAGAAACGGGCCCGGGCCTCGAACCCGGGGCCGTAAGCGTTGATGGCCCAACCCCTCTGGAAAATCCTTCGCCGGCTGAACCCGGCGCAGCTTTTGATCCTCAGCTTCGCCGCCTATATCCTTTTCATCTCCCTGGTCCTTTGTCTGCCCGGGGCTGTCCTCGGAAAGCCGATCAGTTGGGTGCAAGCCCTGTTCACCGCGACCTCCGCCACCTGCGTGACCGGGCTGATCGTGGTGGACACCGGCGCCAAGTTCACTCTCTTCGGGCAACTGGTCATCCTCGCTTCCATCCAACTGGGCGGGATCGGGATCATGACCATGTCCTCCTTCATCCTGCTCCTCATCGGAAAACGCCCCTCCCTCCAGGCCCGGGAAACCGTGAGCGGATACTTCCCCCGCCTGGAAAAGTTCACCTTCTCCCGCCTCCTGGTCGCGATCGTGCTCCTGACCTTCCTGTTCGAGGCGGCCGGCGCCCTCCTGCTCTTCGCCCGATGGCTGCGCTCCTACCCCTCCGCGGGCCAGACCGCTTACCAGGCGGTCTTCCACGCCATCTCCGCTTTTTGCAACGCCGGCTTCTCCTTGAACCGCGACAGCTTGATCCCCTGGGCTTCGGACTTGACCACCAACGGCACGATCATGGCCCTGATCATCCTCGGCGGTCTGGGCTTCTTTGTCCTGATCGAAATCTGGAATGCCTTGGCCCCCTCGCGCCGTCCCTTTCATCTCCGCTTCAGCTTTCACACCAAGCTGGTGCTGAGCATGACCGTCCTCATCATCCTCCTGGGCACGGCCTGCTTTTACTTCCTGGAAATGGGCAACCCGCTCACCTTGAAACCCCTCGGCTTCGGCCAGGGCCTGCTCCGGTCGCTCTTTCAGGTCGTGACCGCGCGCACCGCCGGCTTCAACACCCTGCCCATCGAAAACCTCACTCACGTCAACCTCTACCTGCTGTTGGGAGTCATGTTTGTGGGCGCCGGCCCGGGCTCCTGCGCCGGAGGAGTCAAGGTCACCACCGCCGGCGTGCTCCTGATCGTGGTCCTCTCCCGGCTGCGCGGATTCAGCCGGCCCAGCCTGTTCGGCCGGTCTCTGCCCCGGGCCACCATCGAGCAGGCTCTCACCCTGGTAGTCCTGGCCGCGGTCTTCCTGGCGTTGTTTATTTTATTGCTCCTGATTGCCGAGGAAGGACATCATCCGGCGGCTTTGCAGCGCGGCAGCTATTTCATGGAACTGATCTTCGAGACGGTTTCCGCTTTCGGCACGGTCGGCTTGAGCACCGGGGTGACCCCCGACTTGAGCCGGGCCGGGATGCTGCTGATTTCGGCCATGATGTTCATCGGCCGGCTGGGTCCCTTGACCCTGGCCTACGCTTTGGAGCGTCATCGCCGCAAGCTCGCCTTCACTTACCCGGAAGAAAGCGTATTGATTGGATAGGAGCCAGCCATGCCTCAGATCGCCGTGATCGGACTTTCCAGTTTCGGGTTCTACCTGGCCAAGAAGCTCTCCAGCCTGGGCACCCAGGTCTTGGCCGTAGACCAGAAGGACACCCGGGTGGAAGACATCAAGGAGTATGTGGACAAGGCGGTGATCGCCGACGCCACCGACAAGGACGTGCTGTCCTCCCTGGGGCTGACCCAGATGGACGCGGTCGTGCTCAGTCTGGGCGATAGCTTCGCGTCCTCCATCCTGGCCGCCATGCACCTGAAGGACCTGGGCGTGAAGAAAATCATGGCCAAGGCCCTGACCGAAGACCACGCCCGGATTCTTGAAAAGATCGGGGTGGACCGGATCATCTTCCCGGAAAAGGACATGGCCGAGCGGGTGGCCATGAGCCTCCAGGGCACCAACGTGGCCGATTACGTGCCCCTGGGCAAGGACCTGAGCGTGATGGAGCTGATGCCCCTCAAAGAGATGGTGGGCAAGACCCTGGGAGAGTTGAACTTCCGCAAGCGCTACAACTGCCAGATCATCGCCGTCAAGGACAAGATCCCGGAAGAAGTAACCTTCATTCCCGAAGCCGAGACCCGGATCAAGCAGAGCCACCTCTTGATCGTGGTCGGCAACAACAAGAACCTGGAGCGCTTGAAGTGAAGGTTGCCGAAGGCATCCACCTGGTCGGCTCCGCGGACCTCTCCGACCCCAAGGACTGCTGCGTTTACCTGGTGGACGGCGGAGAAGAGCTGGCCCTGATTGACGCCGGCGCCGGCGACGGCTTCGCGCGGATCGTGGACAACATCGAAAAGGCCGGGTGCGACCCCCACAAGCTCACCACCCTGATCCTCACTCACTGCCACATTGACCATAGCGCCGGCATCCCGGATTTCGTCCGCCGCTTCGGGGTCAAGGTGAAGGCCCACCAGGCCGCAGCCGAGATCCTGGCCAGCCGCGACGCGCTCCGCACCGCGGCCATCTGGTATAACCTGGAAGTCCCCGAGATCACGGTGGACCAAACCTTTTCCAATTCTGAATTCCGCCTCCAGGTCGGCGACCAGGAAATCGTCTGCCTGCACACCCCCGGCCACTCGCCCGATTCCATCTCCGCCTACCTGGACCGCGGCGGAAAACGAGTCCTCTTCGGCCAGGACATCCACGGGCCTTTCCACCCGGCCCTGGGCTCGGACGTCGCCCTGTGGCGGAAAAGCATGGAGAAGCTGCTCGCCCTCCAGGCCGACGTCCTGTGCGAGGGCCACTTCGGGATCTTTCAGCCGCGGGCGAAAGTGGAAGCCTACATCCGCTCCTATCTGCAAAAGGTCTAACCGCCATGGCCACTCTCGACTGGACCCTGATCTTCGCCTACTTCGCCTTTTCCCTGGCCGTCGGCCTCTTTTTCTCCCGCCGGGCCGGCAAGAGCGTGGCGGATTTCTTTGTTTCCGGCCGGGCCATGCCCTGGTGGCTGGCCGGCACCTCCATGGTGGCCACCACTTTTTCCGCGGACACTCCGCTGGCCGTGACCGAGATGGTTTACCGGCACGGGGTGGCCGGCAACTGGCTGTGGTGGAACTTCGTGCTCTCCGGCATCCTTACCGTCTTCTTCTACGCCCGCCTCTGGCGCCGGGTGGGCGTGCTCACCGACATCGAGTTCACCGAGCTGCGCTACGGCGGCCGACCGGCCGCGGCTCTCCGCGGCTTCCGCGCCCTCTACCTGGGCGTGATCATCAACTCGGTGATCATGGGCTGGGTGATCTCGGCCATGGGCACCATCGTGGAAGTGTCCCTGGGCATTGACCGCTGGATCGCGGTCAGCGTCTGCCTCATCATCACCGTCCTCTACTCCGGGCTCTCCGGGCTCTGGGGCGTGGTGGTCACCGACTTCTTCCAGTTCGCCATCGCCATGACCGGCTCGATCCTGCTCGCCATCTTCGGCCTCCGCGAGGTCGGCGGCATGGCCGGGCTCAAAGAGCGCCTGATCGAGCACGCCGGGTCCCCTGAAAAAGTTGACTCCTTCTTGTCCATGCTCCCCCCGGTCGGCTCCGCGGCCTGGCTGCCGCCCCTGCTCTTCTTCACCTACATCGGGATGCAGTGGTGGGCGTCCTGGTATCCGGGCGCGGAACCGGGCGGCGGGGGTTACGTGGCCCAGCGCATGTTCAGCGCCAAGGACGAGAAGCACTCGCTCTTGGCCACCCTGTGGTTCAACATCGCCCACTACGCGCTCCGGCCCTGGCCCTGGATCATCACCGCCCTGGTCGCCGTGGTGCTCTACCCGGACTTGAAAAGCCCGCGCGAAGGCTATGTCCTGATGATGACCCATCATCTCCCGCCTGGAATTCTGGGGCTGATGCTCGCCTCCCTGGCCGCGGCCTTCATGTCCACCATCTCCACCCATATCAACTGGGGTTGTTCCTACCTGGTCAAGGACTTTTACCAGCGGTTCCTCAAACCCGACGCCCCCGAGGCCCACTACATCCGGGTCTCGCGGCTCTTTTCCGTGGTCTTGATGGTGGTGGGCGGCCTGGTCGGATACCTCATGCAGTCCCAGGTGGGCGGGTGGGAACTCTTGCTCACCATCGGTGCCGGCACCGGCCTGGTCTATATCCTGCGCTGGTTCTGGTGGCGGATCAACGCCTGGTCCGAAATCTCCGCCATGCTCGCGGCCCTGGTCGGATCGCTGGGCCTCAAGGCCCTGCAAGCCCTGGGCTGGCTGACCCTGCCGCCCGAGACGGCCTTCGCCTATGAGCTGACCATCACCGTGGCCTTTACCACCGCGGTCTGGCTGGCGGCAACCTTCCTGACCCGGCCCGAATCCGAGGCCGTGCTGGAGAAATTCTTCCGCCGGGCGCGGCCGGCCGGACCCGGCTGGGCTCCGGTGCGCAAACGACTGGGAAATTCCGTCCAAGTAACCGATAACCTCTTCTATTCGTTCCTGGACTGGATCGCCGGCTGCGCCTTGATCTATGCGGCCCTCTTCGGCATCGGCAAACTCATCCTCGGCCAAACCGCGCTCGGCCTGCTCCTCCTCCTCCTCGCCCTCCTCGCCGGCGGCTTCATCTACTGGGATCTCCGCCGACGCGGTTTTCAGACCATCGGTGAATAGAACGTAGTCAGCCACCGGCGCGCCAGAGCGCTTTGGCGGCGGTGCGTAGTCGGTAGTCAGGTTAAGAAAGAAAGCATCCACAGATTTCGCAGATTACACAGATTCCTATTTCTTATCGTGAACGTATCCGAGTTCATGCCGCAATAAATCGGGGACACCATACTAATTTTAATGCCCGTCTTCGGGGATTGGGAGAAAATCCATCGCCTTCAGGCGAAGACTTTAGGGAGATTGGGGGTCGAGGAATTGGGGGCAACGCTTCACATGCATGAGCAGTAAGCAGTGCACGGTGCACAGTGGACAGTCTTAGCGGATGCGCGGCTGAGGCTTCGGCCGTGAGCTCCCTTCGGTCTGCCTTCGGCCGTGAGCTCAGGCCGAACGGAGACTCAGGGTCGAAGACCGCCGAACGGTCAGCCGCGCCCCTAAAGTCTTGCTGATAAAATCTGCATTGCAATCTGGCAACATCTTTTCTTTTTGAAAAATCTTTTTCACGGTGCCAGCCAACCCCCTCTAACTAAAAGAAGAATTATTTCACGTTCACGGAAAAGTTCACGTTTACGGGTCTTTCATATTTACCTAGCCACCCTGACACTTTCCAAAGTGGACAGTGAACAGTGCACGGTGCACAGTGATTCAAATGGTTGACCGGCAGGAATGCCTGTCCCCCTCCAAGATTAAAACTAATCCGCGACCGTGGCGGTCGCGGCTACCTCTTGCTTTCCGCCAACTGTCAACCGCCAACCGCCAACGGCCAACCGGCTTCAGCCTGGGGTGGTTGCCGTGCAGAATGGGGTGGTTGTTGTGCAAGATGGGGGGATTGGCGCGCAGGATGGGGGGAAGTTTGAGGAGGGTATATCGCATGTCGTATGTTGTATATCGGGGGAAGAACTGGTGGAAAAGATTGAGGAAGCGAGAGAAACTGGAAGGAAAGGAAAAAATTGTTAAGCGGTGCTTGACAGGGATTGGAAATTTTGATCTGAAAAGCGGTATTGTTATGCTTGCTGAGCCAGGGGCCGTGGTGAAGAGGATCAAGAGAATGGCAGCAAAAAGCATGTAAAAACAACTGGTTACACAAAGGTAGTCGGTTCCTGGTTTTGGCCTCGCCAGATTCATTTCATCTCTCTATTATATGGAGAAATGTTGCAGTTTTTGAGGAATTTTAGATTTTAGATTTTTGATTTTGGATTGATAAACCGCTGTAAATCTGAAATCCCCAATCTAAAATTAAACCAGGTTTCCCT
>MGQK01000089.1:21849-35867 GCA_001797815.1 Deltaproteobacteria bacterium RBG_13_61_14
TGATTCTTTCTTGACCTGACTACCGACTCCGGCCTACTGAATTCCCGTTCCCGGCCGGGCACAAGGCTTCCTGGCGGAAGGGCCGGATCAGGCGGAGGGTAAGATTCGCTTGACGCTTTTGAGCAAGGCGGAGGGGCCGTCGCTCTTGCAGACAAAACCTTCCACCTTCTTTTTCTCCACCAGCGCCCGCAGTTCATCCGCGGATTTATTGGAGTAGAGCAGAATCTTGGGCCGGGGCTGCATGTGCTGGTCCAGGATTTCGATCACCGCGTCTCCGGGCAGCGCCGGCATCATCACGTCCAGCAGCACCAGATCCGGCTGAAAGGCGCTGACCTGAACCGTGGTGCCGATGGGGTGGGTGCGGGTCATCACCTTGTAGCCGGCTTCGGTCAACACCCGCTCCGCCAGCTTGCAGGCGTGTTCATCATCGTCGAGGATGAAGATTTTGTAGCTCATGGCTTAACCTCCTTTATTCGGCTCGAGCGTTGCTCCGCCTCCTGCCCTTGGTTTCGGTTGAATCCGTCGCTGCGAACCCAGGCTGTCTTCTGCTGACACGATTTCCCGGCAAACCTAAATCAGTTTGCCCCTCCAACTAGTATAGCATGATGGCTTCAGGGTGCAAATGTGATCGCGCTCAAATCAAGGGATCCCAGGAGATGTATTGGCCGGAGACGTCCAGCGGGTGGAAGTGTGATTTCAGGGTGGGCTCGAGCATGGCCGCGAGCTTCTCCGGCGTCCAGCCGGTGGAGTCATGGATCGAGCGCACGATCCGGGGCTGGGAGAACAGGAAGATCTCCTTGCCCCGGACGCCAAAGACCTGGGAAGTGATGTTCTGGGCCGCATCCGAGGCCAGGAAACCGGCGAGCGGGGCCACGTCGGCCGGGCTCATCTTGGCCAGTTTTTCCACCTTGGCCTTCTGCGCCGGGTCGTCGGTGGGGATGGTGGCGATGAGCCGGGTCCAGGCGAAGGGCGCGATGCAGTTGGAGGTCACGTTGTAGCGTTGCAGGTCCAGGGCGCAGGAGCGGGACAGGGCCACGATGCCCAGCTTGGCCGAGGCGTAGTTGGCCTGGCCCACGTTCCCGATCAGGCCGGCGGTGCTGGTGAAGTGGATCAGCCGGCCCGACTTCTGCTCCCGGAAATGCACGGCCGCGGCCCGGGTGCAATAGAACGAGCCATAGAGGTGGGTCTTGAGCACCCCGTCCCATTCTTCCTCGCTCATCTTGAACAGGATCCGGTCCCGCAAAATCCCGGCATTGTTGACCAGGATGTCAATCCGCTGGAAATGATCCAGGGCGCACTGGATGATTTTTTCCGCGCCGGACCAGGTGGACACGGAATCGTAATTGGCCGCGGCTTCGCCGCCCTTCCCTTTGATCACAGCCACCACCTGGTCCGCGATTTTCTGGTCCGCGCCGGCGCCGGCCTCGCTCCCGCCCAGGTCATTGACCACCACCTTGGCGCCCTGCCCGGCCATGAGCAGAGCAATTTCCCGGCCGATGCCGCGGCCGGACCCGGTCACCACTGCGACCTTGCCTTCCAACATTCCCATACCACTCCCCCTCCTTCTCAAGCACTTGGCGGAACGGGTTGCGACCCGCTCCTTTTTAATATCCCGGCAGAGGCCGGGGCCGCCAAACATAGCCGAGCTTGAAGAGCAACAAGACCACATCCGTGTCCGCATTGAAATCCACATCCACGGTGGGGCCGGGATCCAGATCCACCACGCCCCGGGAATGTTGGGCGCTACGGTAGGACAGGTCGGCCGAGAGCATGATTCGCTTGCGCGTCCCCAGGAAGAAATCCACGCCGCCGCCGGCGAGCACGCCGATGGCACCGTCGGAGACGAAGACATGGTTGTCGCCGGCAGTGGAAAACACCGAGTTGTGCAGGCCCAATTCCAGGTAAGGAGTATAGTCGGATTTCTTCAAAAGGGAATATTTTCCCAGGAGCCCCAGGTAGCCGGTGCCCCACTGCGCGTTCTCGTCCCAATCTTCCGAGGCCCATCCCGCGGCCATGCCGTAGTAAAGCCCGGCGTAGATCTGTTCGGTGAACCCGTAGCCCGCGTTGATCTCCGCGGCCGGGCCGGGCTGGGGTTTGATGTCTTGGATCGCATCCCCGTTCATGACCGGGAAAGCAATCCCGGCCCCTAACCCCAGGTGAATTCCCTTGGCGGCCAGGGCCGGAGAACTCAGCAGCATCAAGACCACCATGGCTCCGATCCCAAAAAGCTTTATCTTCATCTCTGCCTCCTTTTTGTCTCTCTCGGTTCCAGACCCTCCGCTTGCCCGGAGGAGGGCTGGCTTATTCTTTACGGCTCCACCACCCGCGAGCGCGCCCGCACCAGACCCTGGATCTTCCGGGCCCAGGCTTCGCCTTTCTCGCCCCGGGCCAGGGCGCATTCATCCACAAACAGATACTGCAAGCGCACGTTGGATTCGTAAAGCGAGAACCCGATCCGGTAGCCCCGGCCCGCGGGGACCGCGCAACCCGAGGTCTGCACCCTGGCTCCGGCGCACTCGAACAGCATTTTACCCCGTTTCAGATGATAAGGGGAACTGACCAGGATCAGTTCCGGCGCGCAAGTCTCCGGCTCCCGGCCCTGGCAAAGCAAGGCAACCGTGTCGCGGGCGTTGGTAATGGTATCCATGGCCTCCCGCTCCCGGAGGATCGCGGCCTCCGGCACACCCAGGGCCGCCGCCAGGTCCCGCATCACGTCGGCCTCGTAGTAATCGAGATAAGTGTTGCCGCCGGTCATCACCAGCACCGGCGCCAGACCCTGCTCATAGAGCTTGACCCCTTGCGCCACCCGGCGCTTAAGCTCCGGCTTCGGGCTCCCGTCTTTTTCCACGGGCGGGCCATAGCCCAGCACCACGATCGCTTCCGCCGGAAAGAGCGGTTCCTCCGGCAGGAGCAGCGGCCGGGAAATCACCGAGGCGCAGCCGCCGAGAAAGGCGGCCAGGCCGATCAGCATCCCCGCCCGGCTGCCGGGATTCTTCATTGGACCCTTTCCGCGCCTGAATAAATATTGAGCCGCTTGCCCCGCACAAAGCCGACCAGGGTGAGCGAAAGTTTTTCCGCCAAGCCCACGGCCAGGTCGGTCGGCGCCGAGCGGGAGATCAGGATGGGGATCTCCGCCTTGGCCGCCTTGACCACGATCTCGCTGGTCAGCCGGCCGCTGGTCAGCGCGATCCGGTCGCGGAGGCTTTGCCCCTGGAGATAGGCCCGGCCGATGATCCGGTCCAAGGCGTTATGCCGGCCGATATCTTCATGGAACGCCGTCATCTCGCCCCCGGCGGTCGCCAGCGCCACCGCATGCAGACCCCCGGTCCGGCGGTAAATCTCGCTCTTGGCCTGGAACGCCTTCATTAAGGCCCAGATCGCCGGGCGCGTGACCAGAAGCCGGCTCTGGATCGGCCGGGCATCGCGGGCGTCGGCGCCGCGGTAAAAGGCGGCCAATGCCGCGCACCCGGACCCGACCAGGCGGGACAAAGTGCGGCTCAACTCCGGCCCCAGATCCCGGGCCAGGGTGACCTGGGCGTAGCCGCCCGACTCATTGACTTCCACCTCGGGAACCGGGTCGCTGGGCTTCAGGATGCCCTCGGAGAGAAGAAACCCCAGGGTCAATTCCCGCAAGTCATAAGGCGAGCAGAGCAAGGTGGCTAACTCCTGGCCGTTGACCTGGATGGTAAGCGGAGCCTCCCGCACCACCAGGTCTTCCAGTTCCTCGGCCTCGTCTTCCCGCCAACGCGTGATCCGGATCGCGCGAACCTTCTCCATGGCCAGGCAAAAGCATAACAGACCCGATGCTTCCCTGCAAGATTGACCGGAACCGCCTTTTAGGCTATCAGTAAGGGCGGAGAACCGGCGATGAAAAGGCTCCTGGCCATCGCGGCGAAGAATAAACCGGGACGAAAGGTAAGCTCGGCCGCGTGACTGCTCCTCCCTCACCGGCCCGGCTCCTGGCCGCGGTCCTGATCGTCTCCGCGGCCATGCTCTTGGTGGAGCTGGTCTTTCCCGCCGTGCTCCTCTTTCTGCCCGAGCGCCGGGGCGTCACCACCATCATCGCCGTGGCCATGCTCGGCCTGGGATGGGGCGGGTTAATCTCCTATCTTGTCTCCCGCGGCCCCGGCGTCCGCGCGTGGATGGACGCCTCTCTCCTGGCCTTCGGCCTCTCCATTCCCCTGGCCTTTTTCGCGGCCGTGGCCTTGCCCTGGCGGCCGGCCTTGATCCTGGCCCTGGCTCTTCCCTTTGCCGCGGCATCCGCCTTCCTCAGCCAGGCCTTTGTCCTCGCTCGGTCCGGCCGGGTCTACTTCGCCAACCTGCTCGGCTCCGGGCTCGGCGCGCTCTCGGTCTTCTGGCTGCTGCCGCGCCTGGGCGAAGAAAACTGCCTGCTCCTGGCCACGGCCCTGGCCGGGCTGGGCGCCGCGCTGGGCGCGAACCCCCTCAGCCGGGCCCGGAAAGGCGGCGCGCTCCTGGCCCTGGCCGCGATCGGCCTGGTCCTGGTCAACTTCCAGACCGACGCGATCAACCTCGTCCGCCTGCTGCCGGGCTCCCGGGTGCCGCCGGCGCGGCAGGACGACGCGCTCAGTTATGGATTTCGCATCCTGAAAGAACCCGGCACCCGGCTCCTGGCCTCGGCGCGTTCCCTGGTGGCGCGGGTGGATGCCGTCTGGGCGCCGGATTATGACATCTCCCGCCGCTTCTTCCCGAACGGCCTCGAGGACATCCAAAACCCGGAGGCGCGGCGCGAGTATGCCGAGGCGCTCGGCGGCCCGGTCAAGCTCTACTTCCTGGACCACCTCTGGTCGCAGGTGGCGCCCGCGGCCAAGCTGTTTGCCCGGATGCCGCCTTACCCGATCCTCCACCATCCCTCGGTGCTGATCATCGGCCCGGGCGGCGGGGTGGACATTGCCAAGGCCGCCTCGAACTCGGCCCGCCGGATCGTGGCGGTGGAAATCAATCCCGGGGTGGTTGAGCTGATGCAGGGCCCGCTCCGGGAGATGAGCGGCAACGTTTACGGCCAGGCCGAGATCGCGGTCATGGACGGCCGCACCTACGTGAAGCTCTCGCGCGAGAGCTTTGACCTCATCCACCTCGCCTTTGCCGACCTCTATGTGCCGTTCCTCCACTCCGACATCTTCCTGGAAAACTACCTTTACACCCTGGAAGCCTTTGACGACTATTTCGACCACCTCAATGAAAACGGCATCATCGCGGTGCACAAGTGGGTCAAAAGCGCGAGCTGGAACCGCGACCTCTTCCGCATCGCCAGCACGGCCCGGGCCATGCTTCAGGCCCAAGGCGTGGCCGACCCGGCCCGCCACCTGTTCATGGCCGGGGGCGAAGGCCGGCCCGACCAGTATTACGGCTACCTCCTGATCAAGAAATCCCCCTTCACCGCGGCCGAGGTCCAGACCCTGGAAGCGACCGTAGCTCCGCCCTTCCAGGTGTTCCAGTCCCCCTTCCGCCAAATCGCGGGCAATCCCTTTTCCGAAATGATCCGCGCGCCCAACCTGGACCAATACCTGGCGGCCCAAACTTTCGATATCAGCCCCACCACCGACGACCGGCCCTTCTTCTACCTCTTCGACCGCGGCCGCATTCTCCACCGCGCCGAGTTCCAGCTCTTCCTGGCCGTTCTGATCCCCCTGGGTTTGCTCCCGCTCCTTTTCCTCGCCGGCTCGAGCCGGCTTGCTTTTCGGCCTTCGTTCTGGAGCGGGGGTCTGTTCTTCTGCCTGATCGCGGCCGGCTACATGTTTTTACAGACGACCGCGATCCAGCGCTGGAACCTGTTTTTGGGAAGCCCCATCCTCTCCCTGGCGGTGGTGGTCACCAGCTTCCTCCTCTTCGCCAGCCTCGGCAGCCTGGTGAGCGAGCGGCTCGGCCGGGCCGGACGCGGGTTCCTCCTGCTCGTGCCCCTGGTGATCTTGGCTTACCACCTCAGGCTCGGGCCCTTTTTGGAGCGGGCGCTCGTCCCCTCTCTCAGCGCCCGGATTGGCATCACCATCGCGCTGCTCGCCCCGCTTTGCTTTGCCTTGGGGTTCCCCTTCCCGCTGGGGATGGAGTGGGTGAAAGGAAGGCTGGGAAATTCCGCGGCCGCCCTGATGTTCGCCATCAACGGCTTCGGCTCGGCCCTGGCGGTGGCGCTCTTCACCCGGCTGGCGCCGGTGGCCGGTCTCCATGCCCTGCACCTGGCCGCAGCAGTTCTCTACGCGCTGGCCGCGCTGGTGGGGCTGGGGTTAAGCCGGGGGAAAAGACCGGCAGACCGGCTGGGGGTCAACGTCCAATCATTCTCTTGCCGCCGAGAGACCCCACCCCGCCCAGGCTGATGATGCGCCGCTCGCGGTAAGGCACGGCCTTTTTGGCTTCGCGGCCCTTGCGCACCAGGATCTTGAGCGAGCCGTTGTGGCGCTGGTAATAGGTCCAGCGCGGAGGCGGGTCGGAAACGATCACCGCCGGCGGGCTGTTCTGGGCCTGCTTGATTCGATGTGCAATCAGGCGGGAAAGCGCCCCGGTGATGGGATTGATCCCGCCGATCTCGGAGTGAAAGCGCGCCTCCAGGTGCGCCGCCCGCTGTTTCACCTGCTCGGAATTGCCGTAAAGCTTGCAGGCCCGGGCAAAAATCCGGGCGCCGACGGCCATCAGCCGGGCCCGATCCGCCTGGTAGCGGAGGTATTCGCTGGGAGAGTCCTTGAGGTTCTGGTAAGCGTCGAGCTGGCCTTCCAGGGCCTGGAGCATGGGCGGGCCGATGCGGGTGGCCAGTTGTTCGTGGGCGTAATCGAAGAATTTCCTCATCTCGTTCTGCTCGAAGTTCTTGAGCACGAACACGTCGTCTTTCCAGAGGTGGAAATCGCTCCATTTGTAAGTGTCGCGGATCCTTCCTTCCTCGGTCATCCGCTCGTAGAGCGCGGTGCCCGGGCAGGGGGTGAGCGGCGAGATCTGGTAAAGGGTGGGCTTGAGATCCACGAACAGGTCCAGATCCCGCTTCAGGTTCTCGCGGTTATGGAAATCAAAGCCGAGCACGATGGAGCCGATGGTCTGAATGCCCAGGCGGTGCAGACCGTCGAACATCTTCTTGATCTCAACGCCTTTGCGCTTCTGATAAGTGTCCTCGGTGGTCCCGGCCTCGGCCAGGAACGACTCCACCCCGATCCAGACGATGCCCAGCCCGCACTCGCGCAACTCCTCCGGGCTGAACTGGGACATGGAGCGCATGCTCCCGAAAGTGAACCAGCGGATGCCCCAGGTCTTCTTGTCGCTCCGGATCAGCCGGCCCAGCTCGCGCACGTAGTCTGGGTTCAGGAAAAAGTCCTCGTCAAAGAGCAGGACAAAGATATCCTCGGTGGAGAGCCGCTGCTGGTAATGTTTCATATAGCGGTAAACCTGCGCCGGCTCGGCCACGTAAATCTTTTCGTGCTTGAAAAAGGCGGAGGTGTTGCAGAAATCGCAGGCATTGGGACAGCCCAGTGCGACCAGGATGATCGGCGTTCGGGCGTGAGCAAAGGTCAGGCCGGTCAGCGAGAAACCGCACATGGGCAGATGATACTGGGTGATCTCCCGCTCCACCGGCTGGTCGTTCAAAAGCTTGCGCATAAAACGCACGCCTTCCTCCCGGCAAAAATGGTGCGCGTTCTCCCGGATGAACTGGGCGCTCCCCTTGCTGTCCCCGGGGATCGGGTTGAAGACGGCGCTCACTCCGTAGCCGCCGATGACAATTTCGGTTTGGGGGCATTTCTCCCGGATCCGGCCGACCATCCGCGCCACCTTGTCGGTGTGCACGCTCTTGAGCTGGATTCCCACCACATCGTAACCTTGGTCCAGCTCGGCGTCGAACTCGTCCCAGTGCGGATTTTCCAGCACCGTCACCGGGAGGTTCAAGTTCTCGGCAATGATATAAAGACCGTAGTAGTGCATGTGCGAGGCCCAGCGGAACGCGCCGTGGCCCCGGCCCAGCCGGCTGTTGAGCAGATCATACATGTCTTCGCCCCAGGCCAGCTCGTTGGGACCGTAACTCGCGGTCAAGAGGACTTTCTTCTTTGCCGACATCTTGGTTGCTCCTTTTCTTCCGTTGCCTCAACGGTGCTCATGAACCCTTGCGACTAAATTATAATAGCATTAAATTTACCTTAATGCTTTTCGAAGAGCAAGTCAAGTTTTTTCTTTTGGCTGGGTGCAGTTCCAGCTTGACACCCTTCTCGTAACGGACTAGACTCTATTTTCAGAGGAAAGGGCGGGGCGCGCGGTTCATTGGCAGAAGCGAAGGGATACCGAAAGCTGATCCTGTTCCTTGCCTCGGCCGGGGGATTGGGATATTTGCCCTGGGCCCCGGGGACGTGGGGAACTCTTGCGGGAGTGGGTTTAAGCCTGGGCTTTTGCCGTTTCCCGGCGGGGCTGTTTGTGGTCACGGTGTTGGCCTTTTTTTTCATGGCCTCGTGGCTCGCCGGCCAAACCGAGTCTTTGCTGGCGGCGCGGGATCCCCAGGTGGTGGTCGTGGATGAGGTCGTCGGCTTTCTCATCGCCGTTTTTACCTTTCCTCCCACCTGGCGCTATTTACTCGGGGCCTTTCTCCTTTTCCGGCTCTTTGACATCCTCAAACCTTATCCGGCCAGCTTCTTTAACCGGCGCAGCCTCAGCGGCTACGACGTGGTGCTGGACGATGTCGTGGCCGGGGTTTATGCCAACCTCTGCCTCCAGGCCGGCCGGTTCCTCTTGGGGACGCTCGGATGAAGGTCGCCATCCTCTCCACCGGCGATGAAGTCCTGTTCGGACAGATCGCGGACACCAATGCCGCCTGGCTCGCGGACTTCCTTCTCGACCACGGATTCGAGCCGGCCCTGCACCTGGCCGTCGGCGACGACCTCCTTAAGATCGTGGATGCCTTGAGCCTGGTCCAGGCTCGCGCCGAGGCTGCCGTAGTTACCGGCGGCTTAGGGCCGACTTCCGACGACCTCACCACCGAGGCGGTCTGCCGCTTTGCCGGCAAAGGCACGGTCCTGAACGAGCGGGCGCTGGGCATGATCGAGGACCGCTTCCGCTTGATCGGCCGGGAGATGAGTCCCAGCAACCGCCGGCAGGCCCTGTTGCCCGAGGGCGCCGACCTCCTCCCGAATCCCATCGGCACCGCGGCCGGCTATCACCTGGCCAAGGACGGCGCCCATTACTTTTTCCTGCCCGGCGTGCCCCGGGAGATGATGCGGATGATGGAACACGAGGCGTTCCCCATCCTCCTCCGCCTGCGCCGGGAAAAGCGGGCGGTCAGCCGGCGCAGGTTCCGCACCTTCGGCCTGACCGAGTCGCAGTTGGGCGAGCTGCTCTCCGAGGTGCCGCTCCCGCCCGAGGTCCGGCTGGGTTATCGGGCGGTCTTTCCCGAGATCCAGGTCAAGCTCTTGGCCTGGGCCGCGGAGCCGGCCGCGGCCGAGCAGGCGCTGGACCGGATCACGCCGTTGATTCGAGCCAAAGTCGGCCCCTTCATCTACAGCGAGGATGGCCGGCCGCTCGCCGCGGTGGTCGGGGATTTGTTGCGGGAGCAGAAGAAGCGGCTGGCAGTGGCCGAGTCCTGCACCGGCGGGCTGATCGCGAAAATGATCACGGATATTCCCGGCAGCTCGGACTACTTCGAGCGCGGTTACGTGACTTACTCCAACCGCGCCAAGGTCGAGCTTCTGGGAGTGCCCGCGGACCTGATCGAGAAGCACGGCGCGGTCAGCGCCGAGGCGGCCCGGGCCATGGCCGAAGGCGCCCGCGCCAGGTGCCGGACCGACTTGGCCCTGGCCGTGACCGGCGTGGCCGGGCCAAAGGGCGGCTCCGCGCAAAAGCCGGTCGGGACTGTCCACATCGCGGTCAGCGACGGCGAGGGAACCTGGGAACAGAAATTCCATTTCCCCCGGCCGGACCGGGAATGGGTGCGGGAGCTCGCGGCTTATGCCGCGCTTCAGATGGTGCGGAAAAGGTTGGGGCCGAAGCCGTGACCGAAGAAACTTCCCTCCGCGCGTTTATCGCGGTGGATATCGGGCCGGAGGTGCGCAAAAGCCTGGGCGAGCTCCAGGAGCGGCTGAAGCGCACCCGGGCGGACGTGCGCTGGGTCCGGCCGGAGGGCATCCACCTGACCTTGCGCTTTCTCGGCAACATCTCAGCGGCGGATCTGGCCAAGCTCGAGCCGGTCCTGGCCGCGGCCGTGGCCGGGCACGCGCCGGCGGAACTGAGTGTCGCGGGCTGGGGCACCTTCCCCAACCCCAGGCGGCCCCGGGTGATCTGGGTGGGCTTGCCCGGCGCCGAAGAAAAAGTGGGCGGAGTGGCCGAGGCCCTGGAAAAGAATTTGATCGCGGCCGGCTTGGGCCCGGCGGATAAGCCCTGGAAGCCGCACCTCACCGTGGGCCGGGTGCAATCGGCCAAGGGCGTGGACGCGTTGCTGAAGGCGCTGGCCGAGGAAGGGGATCAGGTTTACGGTCGGATCCGGGCGGACCGGCTGACTTTGTTTCAAAGCCGGCTCCAGCGGGGAGGCGCGGTCTATACTGTTTTGAAAGAAGTTCCTTTTGCTTCCACGGGTTGAAAACCCGTGGCACTTATTCACGGGTTACAAACCCGTGGCACTGAGGAGAGGGGCGATGGCGGAAGCCAAGGAGAAAGACAGCGGCAACGGCAAAGACAAAAGCGCCGGCAAGGAAAAGGCGATCAAGCAGGCGATCAGCACCATCGAGAAGCAGTTCGGCAAGGGCGCGATCATGCGGATGGAATCCGACATGGCCATTCCCCAGGTGGAGGTCATCCCCACCGGCTCCTTGAGCCTGGACCTGGCCCTGGGCGTGGGCGGCATTCCCCGCGGCCGGGTGGTGGAGATCTACGGCCCCGAGGCTTCGGGCAAGACCACCCTGGCGCTGCACCTGGTGGCCGAGGCCCAGAAGCGGGGTGGGGTTTCCGCCTTTGTGGACGCCGAGCACGCCCTGGATATCGCCTATGCCCAGCGCCTGGGCGTGAAGATCGAGGACCTGCTCATCTCCCAGCCCGACACCGGCGAGCAGGCGCTGGAGATCACCGACGTGCTGGTCAAATCGTCCTCGGTGGACGTGGTGGTGGTGGACTCGGTGGCCGCGCTCGTGCCCAAAGCCGAGCTCGAGGGCGAGATGGGCGATAGCCACATGGCGCTGCAGGCCCGGCTGATGAGCCAGGCCCTGCGCAAGCTGACTTCCTCCATCGCCCGCTCCAAGACCACCGTGGTCTTCATCAACCAGATCCGCCAGAAGATCGGGATCGTTTACGGTAACCCCGAGACCACCACCGGCGGCAACGCGCTGAAGTTCTACGCCTCGGTCCGGCTCGATATCCGGCGGGTGGGCCAGATCAAGCAGGGCGCCGAGGTGACCGGCAGTCGCACCCGGGTCAAGGTGGTCAAGAACAAGCTGGCGCCGCCGTTCCGGCAGGTGGAGTTCGATATTATGTACGGCCAGGGCATTTCCCGGGAAGGCGACGTGTTGGATTTGGGCCATGCCCTGGGGGTGGTGGAAAAGACCGGGGCCTGGTATGCGTTTGACGGCGAGCGCATCGGCCAGGGCCGGGAGAACACCAAGGAGTTTTTGCGCGCCCACCCGGAGGTGACCAAGAAGATCGAGGCCCAGATCGTGGAACAGTATCGCGGCCAGAGCCTGACGCCGGCCCCGGGCGAGGAAACCGAGTAATTGAGAGAAAGGATTTTCAATCATGGCTGAGCAACCCATTGGGCCACAGGCAACGCCGGCGCCGGCGCCCTCCCGGGCCGCCGCGCCGCCGGCCGGCGGCGGGATGGAACTCAACGATACCCTCAAGGTGGCGATCAAGGCCGGGGCTTCGGATATCCACCTCAAGGCCGGCCTGCCCCCCATCTTCCGGATTGACGGCTCCCTCTATCCCTACAAGGAGGCGCCGCGCTTAAGCCCGGACATGGTGAACAAGATGGCCTTCGGCATCATGAACAAGGGCCAGCAGGAAAAGTTCAAGAAGAACAACGAGGTGGACCTGGCCTACGGCGTGCCCGGGCTGGGAAGGTTCCGGGTCAACGTCTTCCAGCAGCGCGGCACCATCGGAGTCGTGTTGCGGGTGATTCCCTTCGGGATCATGAGCATCGAGCAGCTCAACCTGCCCCCGGCCATCGGCAAGATCGCCATGGAGCAGCGGGGCCTGATCCTGGTCACCGGCACCACCGGCTCCGGCAAGTCCACCACCCTGGCCGCCATGATTGACCTGATCAACTCCAGCCGCACCTGCCACGTCGTCACCATCGAAGACCCCATCGAGTTCCTCCACCGCGACAAGAAGAGCATCGTCAACCAGCGGGAAGTCGGCTTCGACACCAACACCTTTGCCGGCGCGCTGCGCTCGGCCCTGCGCCAGGACCCGGACGTGATCCTGGTCGGCGAAATGCGCGACTTCGAGACCATCGAGACCGCGCTCCTGGCCGCGGAGACCGGCCACCTGGTGCTCTCCACCCTGCACACCCTCGACGCCACCGAAACCATCAACCGCATCGTCATGGTCTTCCCGCCATACCAGCAAAAGCAGGTGCGGCTCCAACTGGCCGCGATCCTCAAGGGCATCATCTCCCAGCGGCTGGTGCCCATGGCCGACGGCAAGGGCCGGGTGCCGGCGATCGAGGTGTTGATCAGCACCGCCCGCATCCGCGAGTGCGTCGAGGACAAGGACCGAACCAAGGAAATCCACGATGCCATTGCGGTGGGTTACACCACCTACGGGATGCAGACCTTTGACCAGTCCCTGATGATGCTCTACCGCAAAAAGCTGATCAGCCTGGAAGAAGCGCTCCGCCAATGCAGCAACCCGGATGACTTCAAGCTCAAGATCTCGGGCGTTTCCGGCGCCAAAGACGCGGCGCTCTGGGAAGACTTCGACAAGGAAACCGCGCCGGCGCCGGACAAGGGCGGCCGCGGGCCCAAGGGCGGCGGCGGGGCGCCTCCGCCTCCGGACGACCTGATGATCGAGAGGTTCTAGGACTTCGCGGTCCCGACCGGGCATCAAAACCCAAGGGTAGGGGCACGGCATGCCGTGCCCCTACCCATCAAGAGATGGGCATGAAGTTAGACGATATCCGAAAAAAATTTTTAGACTACTTCGAAGCCCACGGTCATCGCGTGGTGCCGAGTTCCTCGCTGGTTCCCCAGAACGATCCCACCCTCCTCTTCACCAACGCCGGCATGAACCAGTTCAAGGACATGTTCCTGGGCCAGGAAAAGCGCGACTACGCGCGCGCCACCTCCTCCCAAAAATGCTTCCGCGCCTCGGGCAAGCACAACGACCTGGAAAACGTGGGCCGCACCGCCCGCCACCACACCTTCTTCGAGATGCTCGGCAACTTCAGCTTCGGCGACTACTTCAAGCAGGAAGCCATCGGCTTTGCCTGGGAGCTGCTCACTTCTGAATACGGCCTCCCGAAACAGCGGCTCTGGGTCACCGTCTTCGAACACGATGACGAGGCGGAAAAGGTCTGGCGCGAGGTCACCGACGTGGACACCGCCCGCATCGTGCGCATGGGCGAGAAGGACAACTTCTGGGCCATGGGGGAGGTCGGCCCCTGCGGTCCCTGCTCCGAGATCATCATGGACCAGGGCCCGGGCGTGGGCTGCGGCCGAGAAACCTGCGACATCCACTGCGATTGCGGCCGCTTCCTGGAGCTGTGGAACCTGGTCTTCATGCAGTTCAACCGCGACGCCGAAGGCAAAATGACCCCCCTGCCCCACCCCTCGATTGACACCGGCATGGGCCTCGAGCGCATCACCGCGGTGCTCCAGGGCGTGCACTCCAACTACGACACCGACCTGTTCCGCTCCATCATCCATCGCATCGAAGAACTTTCAGGTAAAAAATATGGCGAGTCAAAGACTTTAGGGGCGCGGGTGCCCTCACCCGCGCGATCCACGCAAACCGCGCAACAACAAAACGTGTCCATGCGCATCATCGCCGAGCACTCCCGGGCCATGGCCTTCCTCATCGCCGACGGCGTGCTCCCGGCCAACGAAGGCCGCGGCTACGTG
>MGQK01000089.1:35926-39836 GCA_001797815.1 Deltaproteobacteria bacterium RBG_13_61_14
GGTCCTCTTTCAGGTCGCCGACCGGGTGGTGGACCTCATGGCCGGGGCCTATCCGCAGCTCCAGGAAAAACGCCGCTACCTGCAAGAGGCGATCCGGGCCGAGGAAGAAAGGTTTTTGCAAACCCTGGACACGGGGCTGCGGCTGCTCCGGGAGGAAACCGAAAAACACGGCCGGAAGAAAAAACCCTGGACCCTGCCCGGCGAGGTGGCCTTTCGGCTCTACGACACCTACGGCTTCCCGCTCGACCTGACCGAGACCATCGGCGAGGACGAGGGCTTTGTGGTGGACAAGGAAGGTTTCGAGCGGGCGATGGCCGCGCAGCGCGAGCGGGCCCGGGAGAGCTGGAAAGGCTCGGGCGACGAAGCCGTGGCCGCGATCTACAAGCAAATCCGCAGCGACGGGATCCGCACCGTCTTCACCGGCTACCACGAGGCCCGCACCGGCGCGAAGGTCAAGGTCCTGCTCGCGGGCGACCGGCGAATCGAGTCCTTTGACCGGGCGGGCGGCGAGTTCCAGCTCATCACCGACCGGACCCCTTTCTACGGCGAGCAGGGCGGCCAGTTGGGAGACACGGGCGTGATCTCCGCTTCCCCATCCGGCCAGCCGGCAATGCAGGCGGTGGTGACCGACACCAAGAAGCCGCTGGAAGACCTCTACGTGCATCATTGCCGGCTGGTGTCCGGCTCCCTGCGGGTGGGCGATACCCTGGAAATGGCGGTGGACGAGGAGCGGCGCCAGGACATCGCCCGCAACCACAGCGCCACCCATCTCCTGCAATGGGCCTTGCGCGACACCTTGGGCGAGCACGTCCAGCAGAAGGGATCGCTGGTGGCCCCGGACCGGCTCCGTTTCGACTTCACCCACTTCTCGCCGATCAGCGCGGAGGAGCTGTTGGAGGTGGAGCGCAAGGTCAATGCCCGGGTCCGGGAGAATGCCGCGGTCGAGGTGAGCGTTCAGCCCTACCAGGAGGCGTTGTGGAAGGGCGCCATCGCGCTGTTCGGCGAAAAATACGGGGAAGAAGTGCGCATGGTGGAGATGGGCGATTTTTCGCTGGAGCTGTGCGGCGGCACCCACACCGCGCGCGCCGGCGACGTGGGGGTATTCAAAATCGTATCAGAAACGGGCGTGGCCGCGGGGGTGCGCCGGATCGAAGCGCTCACCGGCCGGGGCGCCGTCGTCTATCTCCAGGAGCAGGAGCAGACCATCCGCCAGGCCGCCGGCCTGCTCAAAGGCTCGCCGTCCGAGCTTGTGAGCAAGATCGAGCGGCTCCAGGAAGAATTGAAGAGCCTCAAGAAAGAGCTGAAAGCCGCGCGGGAGCAGAAGAGCCTGGGCGGCGAGGAGGGATTGCTGGACCAGGTGCAGGAGGTGAACGGGGTCCGGCTCCTGGCCGCGGAGGTCCCGATCCCCGACCCCAGGGCGCTCCGCGACTTTTCCGACCGGGTCCGGGCCAAGCTCCGCTCCGGCGTGCTGGTCCTGGCCAGCCAGGCCGAGGGCAAGGCTTATCTCCTGGTCGCGGTGAGCAAGGATCTGCAGGACCGCTTTCACGCCGGCAAGATCGCACAGGAACTCGCGCCCCTGGTCGGCGGCAAGGGCGGCGGCCGGCCCGACCTGGCCCAGGCCGGCGGACCCAACCCGGAAGGGATCCC
The DNA here is from genome assembly GCA_001797815.1 of Deltaproteobacteria bacterium RBG_13_61_14. Lineage (GTDB taxonomy): Bacteria > RBG-13-61-14 > RBG-13-61-14 > RBG-13-61-14 > RBG-13-61-14 > RBG-13-61-14. Next base: position 37,574 of record MGQK01000089.1, read on the forward strand.
GCCGGCGCTGGCCAAAGTCAAAAGCCTCCTCTGATCTGACATGCGGCGACCCTGCTTTCTCAAGGTTTGAGAGGCGTCGTTAATCATGAAACGAGGGTTCAAAGTCGCGATCGTTCCGGCGGTGATGTTAGCCGCCGCGGTGGCCCTTGCCGCCGGCCGGGTCTATAACTTCCCGGGCGGGGTCAAGACCCGGGCCGAGGAGGGAATTACCAAGGCCGAGCTCGCGCCCGCCTCGGCCGGGGGTCTGCTCTTCACCTGGACATACACTTTTGTTTATTACCTGGACGACCGCGCCAGCGGCATGATCCAGTTTACCTACTTCAAGGCCCTCGGTTCCTTTTTCCAGCACAACCTTGTCCATTTCTCTTATGCGCCGATGGACGGCGAGCGGGTCTATCGCAAGGATATCATTGATAACGACCAGCGCTCCTGGCAGAACGACCCGCCCATGCTCACCATGGGCAAGCATTACTGGAAGGGCTTTTACCCAGACTTCTACCTGCACCTCGACTACGAGGACGTGAAAGCCGACCTGCACTACCACTGCCTGACCCCGGGCTGGCGGCCGGGCCAAGGGCCTGTCCACTACGGCGCCCCGGACGGGCCCTGGTATGACCTGATCACCATGATCCCCTGGGCCGAGGTGACCGGCACGATCGTGATCGGGGACAAAACCATGCAGGTCCACGGCAACGGCTACTCCGACCACAACACCCAAAACGTCCTGTTCACCAGCCAGATTAACCATATCAATGCGCTCCGCTCTTTCGGCGACGAGTATGCCATCCACTTTCTCGATTACCTGGCCCCTCCGGACCTGGGCAGCGCCCGCACCACCTGGATTCTGGTTATGCAGAAAGGCAAGATCCTCTACGCCACCGACGACTACCAGCTTAAGGAATTTGACGTGAAAACCGATCCTCGCCGCGGCTTCCCTTACCCCACCCGGATGGAAGTGACGATCAACCATCCCGACTGCCAACTCCACGGCATCATCAAGGGGCTGAAGCTGATCGAGGTGCTGGACGTGGCGGATGAAACTCCGGGCTGGGCCCGGCCGGTCGTTACCACCTTTGTCACTATTCCGATCTTTTTACGCCAGCAAGCCGACGTGGACTGGCGCCTGCAGATGCCGGGCCAGGGCCTTGACGCCAGCTTCACCAACCGCGGCATCTTTGAAGTCTGCCATGTCCGCTGAACGAGGCTCCTGACCCCGTGTCCGATTTCTCGCCGCCGGATTTCCTCCAACTCGCGCCCGAAGAGCAGAAGGCCGAGCTCGAGCGCCTGGTCGCCCAGGGCCGGGCCGAGGATCTGCTCAAGCTCAAGCGGCTCGCCCGGGACCAGGCGCTAAAACGCGAGGTCTCCCGGGCACTCCACCGCCTGCGCTCCAAGGGATTGAAAGTCGCCGAGCCGGGCGAGGCCCGCACCTTCACCTTGCCGGTCACCAAGGAGCCGGAGCAGGCCGCGGTGAGCGCGGTGGACGGATCCGGCGGCCGGCTGGTGTGGCTCTACCGGCAAATTCCGGAAAGCGTGCTGTTTCAGGGCATCACCTCCCTTTCCCAGGGCCTCTCTCGCTTCCAAGCCTATTCGGTCTCTGCCAAACGCTTTGACCGGATTCTCCGGACCATTAACCAAGAACCCAACACGGTGGCCATCCGGGTCGAGCCGGATTTTGCGCGCCGGTTAATCTACCAGGCGCTGGAAACGAGCCGCCGGCGAGGGGTCAAGTTGCCGGAGGACTTCCTGGAGTTCCAGGACCGGCTGGGGCTGGCGCCCGACCTCTCGCGGCCGCACCCCTTGTTCGGCCTGATCGCCCCCGCGGCGGTGGCCGGCCGGGGCGGTTTGGTTTACGAGAGCTCCCGGCTGCTCTCGCATCGGGCCTTTGCGGCATGGTTCTTTGACGAAGATTCGATCCGGAAATGCGCGCTGCGCTTGGAGGAGGCCGAATTAAGCCCGCTCGCCATGCCCGAGCGGCAAAAGCGGGAGCGGCTTGAGCAGGTGATGATTGAGGCGGCCGGCGAGGCGTTGCAGGTGGAGGGACGGGAAGCTTGGAAAGCGCGACTGATCGAAAACGCTTATGTCTTGCACCTGCTGGGCGAGAAGGAACTGGCCGAGATCGCCTTGGCCGCCGCGCTCGCGCTCGACCACCCGGAGAGCCTGCCTCCGCTGTTCCCGGCCATGATGCGCCGGCCCTTCCGCCGGGCGGAGGATCAGGAGCAAAAGCCCGACCAGCCGAAAGACCGCATCATCATTCCCTAGGAAA
>MGQK01000089.1:39918-41555 GCA_001797815.1 Deltaproteobacteria bacterium RBG_13_61_14
TTTCCCGCCCAGGCGCATCATCCCGAAATAGCCCATGCGCGCGCCGGTGACCATGTTGGCGCAGAGCTTGAACTCGATCTTGCGCTCGGGCGTGGGGTTGAGGATACACTCGCCGAACCGGCTGACGTATTCCTCGATGTCTTCTTTGCCTTCCTGGGCCAGCTCGAGCAGGTAATCCACCGCGCCGGCGTTGAACTTCATGTAGATCTCCGGCCGCTTGGGCTTGCCCGGCCGGACCACGCTCTTGCCGCCCTCCTTGATCATCAGGTAGGTCTCCGGATCGCCCTCGAACTGGACCTCGGCCACCGCGCCTTCCTTGAGCGGCGCCGCCACCTTTTGGGCCAAGGGCGAGACATCGTAAAACTCCCTCATTTTCAGGTAAAGCTCGTTTCCCATTGAACCTCCTCCCGGGGCGATGAACCCATCCTTAGAACCAGATTGAATTATACTTGACTTTCCCTTGGAGGAGTGCTATTTTTATGCAAGTTTTTTGGGGAGGGTTCTGGAAACCCCTCCTCCCTTTCTGGGCCGTGTTCTCCGTTCGCCGGGCCTTCAGGTAAGGGATTGGGCAAGCGAACGGATCGGAAAAGCCCAGGAACGGGCAGGAGGATTTGGATGTCTGGCACGAAATTGTATATAGGGAACCTTCCCTACGACGCCACCGAAGAAGAACTCACCCAGCTTTTTTCCAGCAAGGGTGAACTGAAGAGCGTCAACATCGTGCGCGACCGCTACACCCAGCGCTCTCGGGGCTTCGGCTTTGTCGAGTACTCGACCAGCGAGAACGCCGAGCTGGCCAGGGCCGAACTCAACGGGACCCCCCTCAAAGGTCGCCCTCTGCGGGTGGACAGCGCCCAGGATAACAAGCGAGAACCGCGCCCGCCGCGTTAATTCTCGGCCGGAAATTTTTCGAACCCATTATTTGGAAAATAGCCCAGCGCCGACCGGGGGGCGGACGCGATTAATCGCGCCCCTACTACCCCATTTTCATGATTTCCGGCTGCCGCTTCCCCGCATGGACGACTCTTCACTCTTCACCCTTCATTCTTCACCCTTCACTATGCACTCTTAATCGTTCACGTTCACGGGGCAAACCGGATTTTTCCGCTTTCCTCTTCCCGACCGCTGTGATATCTTCATAGCCTGATGAACTCCCGCCGCCCGGCCTGGCCGCTGCTGGCCCTGCTCGTCCTGGTCCTGCTCAGCACCGGGCTCAAGCTCGTCCACCTCCGCGCCGACGCCCCCCGCCTCCTCCCCAACGGCTTCTCTTCCTCCGCCCCGGTCAAAGACGAGGCGGCCAAATCTTACGAAGCCCGCAACCGCGCCCTCTTCGGCCGCTGGAGAGCCTCGCCCGCGGACGACTACCGCTACTGGAACACCCTCAGCCCGGCCTGGACCCACTCGCTGATGCTGTGGTTCAAGCTCTTCGGCGTAAGCTATCCCTCGCTCCGCCTCTTCTCCATTTTCTGGTCCGCCCTCGCCGTGCTCATCCTCTGGCGATTCTTCCCTCCGCCCAACCATCAAGCGGCCGGTCCCCTGGCCGCCATCCTCTACGCGCTCAACTTTTACCTGCTCATTTACGGCCGACTCGGCCTGATCGAAACCGCGCTCAATACCCTGATCCTCCTCGGACTCGC
>MGQK01000089.1:41566-41790 GCA_001797815.1 Deltaproteobacteria bacterium RBG_13_61_14
GGGCAAGGGCACGGCCCCGCCTGTTCCCGCTCGCCGCCGCAGTCTTTTATCTCGCCTTCCTCTTCAAGCAGTCCGCCGCCGCCTTTTTCCCGCTCCTGGCCCTGGCCGCCATCCTCGCTCCGGCCGGCCGCCGCCGGACCGCCTGGCTCTCCCTCTTCTTTCTCCTCGCCGCCTCCGCCGCGCTTTTCCTCTGGCCCGACTACTGGCTCCGCTCGGTCATGCAC
>MGQK01000089.1:41802-41875 GCA_001797815.1 Deltaproteobacteria bacterium RBG_13_61_14
GCCTGGGACCGACCCGAACTCATCCTCATCGCCGGGCTGCTGGGCGCCCGCCTGGTCCTCGCCCTCTCGCCCC
>MGQK01000090.1:0-2172 GCA_001797815.1 Deltaproteobacteria bacterium RBG_13_61_14
GGTGAAGACCACTCCTCCCTCCACCTCGAAGCGGTCGTTCATGGTGCCGCCTTCGCGCTTGAGCAGAACGTAGCGTTTCTCCAGGCCCTCGCTTTCTTCTTCCCGGCGGACGAAGAGAGTCATCACCGCCAGGTCCGACTCCTTGGCGTCCACCCGGTGGGTGCGGTGGGCGAGCGAGGAGAAGGTCAGCGCGTCATAGGGCTTGGCCGAATTGTCAATGTCAAAGGTTTCCCACTCCTCTTCCAGCCCGGTGAAGGAGTAGGGCGAGAGGTAACTGACCGACAGGCTCCTCTGGATGTGGCTCAGGGTCTCGCGCTCGGTCTGGATCAGCTCGAGGTGGGCCGAGGCCCGTTCGTAGGCGGTGAGCGCCGAGGTCAAGCTCATGGCGGCCAGGCTGAGCGCGAGCACGGTCAGGCTCAGCGCCACCAACACTTCCAGCAGGGTGAAGCCGCGGTCGTTCATTGCATCAACAGGGTGGTGAAGGTGACCTCCTGCTCGGTCTCGCCCTCCGGCCAGATCACCGACAGGTGCACCTCCATGGCCTTGAGTTCGGGGATGTTGTCTTCCAAGAGCTGCATTTCCGGCCGCTTCACGTATTCCGCCCGCCAGGAGTAGTTTTCATAAGGCGGATCGAACTCGCCTTCTTCCGTGCCCTCGTCCTCGGCCAAGGTCTCCATTTCAATCTGGACCAGCTTGTTCTGGGCAAGCTCGCTCGCCTCGGTGATCCGCTCGATCCGGAAGGTGGCCCGCATCGCCTGGGTGATCGCGCCCAGGAGCGGGACCAGGCACAGGGCGAGGATGGCCATGGCCACCATCACCTCGAGCAGGGTGAACCCGGATCTTGCCGCGCGCCCGGGCTCGGCCGGAGCGGGCTTAATGGCGGGTTTTTTCGCGGGGCAGGGGGACATAGCCGTCCTTGATGACCACCTTGCCGATCATGGGCTGGGTGAGCAGGGTGTAGCCGTTTTGCTCATCGTCGTCGCAGAGGTAGATCGCGGCCTCTTCCACGTAGCCGTAAGGGCTGAAATAGATGTATTCTTTGAGGCACTGGTTCTCGCACTCGCGGTCGGCGATCCGGACCTCCCGGATCCAGACCCCGTCCGGCAAGACCCGGGGCTGCAACAGCTCGCTCTGGACCGGCACATACTTGTCTCCCATCCGCTCCTCGATCTGGTAGGTCTGCTGCTCCAGGTCCAAGAGCAGCCGGTAGTTCTTCTTGTTGAGCACGGCCAGGTGATAGCCCAGGCGGATGGTCCCGCTCAAGCGCCGCGCGCTCGCGCGCAGCTCGGCCCGGCCCAGGCTCGAGACCCGGGGCAGGGCCAGGCCCAGGATCACCCCGATCACCATGATCACCGCCAGCAGCTCCAGCAGGGTAAAGCCGGATTTTCGGGTTCGGTCACTCATGCTCGTCGGTTCGAACGGAATGCGCCTTCGCCGCATGGAGCCGTGACCAGGCGGAAAGATGGCAGGCCGGCGAGCTGGTTCATTGCGTCTCACTCAAGTTCCAGCTCTCGATGTCGGCGTTCTCGCCCTCGCCGCCGTCCATGCCGTCGGCCCCATAGGACTCCACGCTGTAAGCCTCCCCGTTCACCCCCGGGCTCATATACACGTAAGGATTGCCCCAGGGGTCATTGGGCAGCTTGCCCTTGAGGTAGCCGCCGGGCGGATAGTTGCGGCAGGGCGCGCCCCCGCCCGGCGATTGCACCAGCGCGGTCAAGCCCTGGTCCGGGCTGGGGTAGCGGCCGCAGTCCATCCGGTAGGTGTCGAGCGCGGCCTCGAAATTGCTGATCTGGGCCGCGGCGGCCTTGCGCTCGGCTTTGCGATACGAGTTCATGACGTTAATTCCCACCACGCCCACCAGCAAGCCGATGATCATGATCACCACCATGATCTCGATCAAGGTAAAAGCCTCTTCCCTTTGCCGCCGACGCTTGCGTTCCTCCATAGTCCAGAACCTCCTTTAACTAGCCCAAACCTTGCGCCAGGTTCAAAATGGGAACCAGGAACGACAGGATGATCAATCCCACCACCATGGCCAGGCCCAGGATCATCACCGGCTCGACCAAGGCCATGATCCCGGCGATGGCGGCCATCACCTCCCGGTCAAAGGCCTCGGAGGCCTTTTCCAGCATGAACTCCAGGTCGCCCGACTGCTCGCCGGAGGCGATCATC
>MGQK01000090.1:2217-7017 GCA_001797815.1 Deltaproteobacteria bacterium RBG_13_61_14
GCGATGTTGGCGCCCTCGGTGATATTGGAGCGGGCGGTTTCAATGGCCCGGGCGAGCACGGTGTTGTTGACCACCTTCTCCACGATTTCCAGGCCGCGGAGCAGGGGGATCCCGCTCATCAGCAGGGTGCCGAGGGTCTTGGCGAAGCGGGAGACCGCCATCTTCCGGGCCAGGTCGCCGAAGACCGGGACCTTGAGCAGGTTCTCGTCAAACCATTCCCGGCCGGCCGGGGTCCGCAGGTAGCGCTGGGCGCTGATGCCGGCGCCGACCAGGACGATGAGGATCAGCCACCACCAGTTTTGCACGAGCCCGGAAAGCGCGATCATGATCCGGGTGAGCAGGGGCAGGGCCTGGTGGGTCTGCTCGAAGAGGATGACGATCCGGGGGATGACCTTCCAGAACATGACAAAGATCACGGCAAAGCTGACCGCCAGGATCACCGCGGGGTAGAGCGTGGCATACAGCACTTTGTTGCGGAGGTCGGCCTGGCTCTCGGTGAAGTCGGCCAGCCGCTTGAGCACGATCTCGAGCGCGCCCGCCTGCTCGCCGGCCCGGATCATGTTCACGTAGAGGTCGGAAAAGATCCGGGGGTAGCGGCCGAGGGCGTCGGCCAGCGAGCTGCCCTCGTTCACCGCCTCCCGCACCTCGGCCAGGATGTTGCGCAGCGTGGGGTTATCCACCTGATCGGTGAGGGCGGAGATGCAACGGACCAGGGGCAGGCCCGCGCCCACCAGGGTGGAAAGTTGCCGGGTGATCACCGAGAGCTCGAGCGGCTTGACCCCGCTGCCCAAGGAAAGGCGCCAGCCCCCGACCCCGGTCCGCTGGCTCTCGGTCGTCTCCACCAGTTCGGTGGGATAGACCTGGAGCTTGCGCAGTTTCTGGCGGGCCGATTTCGAGCTCTCGGCGTCAACGATGCCCGAAACCTTCTTGTCCTGGGCGTTAAGCCCCTTGTATTGAAATACCGGCATCTTCCAATTTTGGATTGCGGATTGCGGATTTTAGATTAACTGAAGGATTTTTTCTTTCAATCCAAAATCCGCAATCTAAAATCCAAAATTCTTCAGAGGATGTCTTCCTGGGTCACCCGCACGATCTCCGAGATGGAGGTGACCCCGGCCATCGCCTTGCGGGCGGCGTCCTCCCGCAGGGAGAGCATGCCCTGGCTGCGCGCCTTGCGCTTGATCTCGGTCGAGTCGGCGTTGCGGTTGATCAACTCCCGGATCTCGTCGCCCACCACCAAGAGCTCGTAGATCGCGGTCCGGCCCATAAACCCGGTGTTCAGGCACTTGGGACAGCCCCCCGGACGGTAAAAGGCGGCGCCCTTGGCTTTCTCTTCCAGGCCCAGGTCTTTCAAGAACCCGGGCGCAGGCGCCTCCGGCTGCCGGCAGGCGGGACAGAGCACCCGCACCAGCCGCTGGGCGAGGATGGCGAGCAGGGAGGAGGAAATCAGGAAGGGTTCCACCCCCATTTCCACCAGGCGGGTGACCGAGCCGGCGGCGTCGTTGGTGTGGAGGGTGGAAAAGACCAGGTGGCCGGTGAGCGAGGCCTGGATCGCGATCTCCGCGGTCTCCTTGTCCCGGATCTCGCCGACCAGGATCACGTCCGGGTCCTGGCGGACGATGGAGCGCAACCCATTGGAAAAAGTCAGGTTGATCTTGGGGTTGACCTGGATCTGGCCGATGCCGTGCAACTGGTATTCGACCGGGTCCTCGATGGTGATGATGTTCTTGTCCGGCGAATTGATCTTCTGGAGCGCCCCATAGAGGGTGGTGGTCTTGCCGGAGCCGGTCGGTCCGGTGACCAGGATAATGCCGTGGGTGTAACGGATCAGCTCGTTGAACACTTCCAGGTTATCGGGCGAGAAGCCGATCTGCTCCAGGTCGAGCATGACCGACTCCCGGTCCAAGAGCCGCATCACGATCCGCTCGCCGTGGGCGATGGGCACGGTGGAGAGCCGAATGTCAATGTCTTTGCCCGCGATCTTGATCTGGATGCGGCCGTCCTGGGGCAGCCGCTTCTCCGCGATGTTCAACCCCCCCATGATCTTGATCCGCGAGGCGATCGAGTTCTGGAACCTTTTCGGCGGCCGAATGACCTCGTAGAGCACCCCGTCAATCCGGAAACGCACCATCAGGTCCTTCTCGAACGGCTCGATGTGGATGTCCGAGGCTCGCTCCTTCACCGCCTGGAACAGGAGCGAGTTCACCAGCCGGATGATCGGCGCCTCGTCCGAAACGTCCAGCAAGTCCTCCGGCTCCTCCAGGCCCTGGGTCAAGGCATCCAGCCCGCTCACCCCTTCCTCCAAATCCCCCATCACTCCCTCGGCGGTGCTCGAGGCCCGGTCATACACCCGGTTGATCGCGGCGATGATGCTCCGGCTCGCGGCCAGCACCGGCTCCACCTCGGCCGAAAGCAGCCGGCCCAGGTCCTGCAAGGGGTAGAGATTCAAGGGATCGCTGGTGGCCACCCGCACCCGGTTGCCCTCACGGGAAACCGGCAGCAGCTCGTATTGCTTGGCAAAATTGATCGGGACGTTCTGGATCAGCTCCAGGTCCAGCTCCAGTTGCTCGAGGTGAGCCTCAAACGGAACCTGGAGCTGTTCACTCAAGGCCTGCAAGCACGCTTCCTCCCCCAGCGCTTTCTGCTGGCAGAGAATCTCGCCCAGCCGGCCTTCCTTCTCTTTCTGCGCCTCCAGGCCCTTCACCAACTGTTCCTCGGTGATCAGGCCCTTTTCCAGGAGCAACTCGCCCAAATATTTAGAGTTCGCGCGCATTCGATTCTTCTCACTCCTCCGGCAGCGGCTTCTGCGGCGGTTCCCCTTCTTCGGTCCCGCCGGGCTCCGGCTGCGTCGGTTCCGGGGCGACCGTAGATCCCGGCTGCGGCGAGGGTTTCTCCGGAGGCGGCTCCGCCTTTTCAGTGTCGCCGGGCTGCGGCTGGGCCGGCGCGGGAGCCACCGTAGCTCCCGGCTGTGGCGAGGGTGGCGCCGGAGGCGGCTCCGCCTTTTCAGTGTCGCCGGGTTGCGGCTGGGCCGGCGCAGGAGTCACTGTAGCCCCAGGTTGTGGCAAGGGTGGCGCCGGAGGCGGCTCCGCCTTTTCAGTCCCGCCGGGTTGCGGCTGGGCCGGTTCCGGGGCGACCGTAGATCCCGGCTGCGGCGAGGGTTTCTCCGGAGGCGGCTCCGCCTTTTCAGTCCCGCCGGGTTGCGGCTGGGCCGGCGCGGGAGCCACCGTAGCCCCCGGCTGCGGCGCCGGCGTTTCGGGCGGAGCGGCTTTCTCCGGCGCGGCGGCGCTGGGCTGGGGTGGGGGCGTCTCCGGGGACCAGAGCTTGAACAAGTCGGTTCCCTCGGCGGGCGGCGGTGGCTCTTTGGCGCTCGCGGCCCCGGGTTGGAGCTGCGGCTCCGGCTGGGTCAGGTCAATGACCGAGCTTTCCTGGCGTTCGAAAATCTCCTGATAACGGGGATCGAAATATTCATCGAACTTGGGATACTTCTTGCCCAGCGATTCTTCCACGAACTGGTTATAATCCTTGCGCACCTGGGCGCGGACCCGGGCAATGTCCTCGTCGTTCTGCACGATGTGAGGGGTCAAAAGGATGATCAAGTTCGACTTGAGCTTGCCTTTGCTCTTGCTCTTGAACAGCCAGCCGAACACGGGAATATCGCCCAGGAAGGGCACCCGCGAGTCCGAGGTATTCGTCTGGTCCGACATCAGCCCGCCGATCACGATGGTCTGGCCGTCCTTGACGATGACCGAGGTGGTCGCGGTCTTCAGCGAGGTGGTGACGCCCAAGGTGTTGACGTTGATGCCCAGCGAGGATTGCACCGCGCCGGAAATCTCGGTGTAGATGTCCATGCGGATGGTCCGGGACTCGTTGATCTGGGGCGTGAGCCTGAGCTTGATGCCCACTTCCTCGCGGGAGACGCTGATCGAGGACAGCCCGCCGGTGGACACGGTCTGGCCCGTCGGGACCGGGATCTTCTGGCCCACCGTGATCTCGGCCTCCTTGTTGTCGGTGGTCAGGATGGTGGGCGTGCTGAGCACGTTCACGTCGGAGTTGGAGGCCAAAAGCTGCACCAGGGCGCCTACCCCGGGAATCTGGACCGAGGTCCCGCCGATGGTGATGGGATGGCCGAACGCGCCCACGGTCATGCCCGAGGGGAGTTGGGTCACGCCCTGGCTGAGCAGGGAAAGCAAGGCCATCGAGCTCAAGGAGCCCAGAGACGATCCCCCGAACACAGCCCCTTCCTCGGGCAGCGGCGAGGCGGCGTGGAGGCTGACGCCGGTGTCCCGGCCCTTGGTCAGGGTGACTTCCATGAGCACGGCCTCGACAAACACCTGGCGCCGGGGGATGTCGAGCTTGGCGATCACCTGCTTGATCAGCTCGTAGTCCTTGGGCGAGGCCACGATGATCAGCGAGTTGGTGGCCTCGTCCGCGGTGATCTTGATTTCGCCCTCGAACGCGCCCGTGATGGTGGCGCTGATGGCGCCGGCAGCAGTGGGCCGGGCAGGGGTACTCGGCTGGGCCGCCCGCCCCGTCAGCGACCGGGTGCTCGGTTGTCCGCCGGCGGTCGGAGCCCGGGCAGTGCCGCTGAGCGAGCCCAGGGTGGAGGCCAGCTCCATGGCGTCCGCGTTCTCCAGGTAATAGACGTGGATGGTGCCGGTCTCGCCGATATCAATGTCGAGCAGTTCGATCACCCGTTTGACTTCTTGCAGGGAGTCATAGTCGGCAATCACGATCAGGGCGTTGATCCGGGTCTCGGCAATAATCTTGATGGGCGGCCCGGCCGCCTCCTGGGTCTGGGGC
>MGQK01000090.1:7103-12401 GCA_001797815.1 Deltaproteobacteria bacterium RBG_13_61_14
TGGGTTCATAGCCGATGGCGCTGGCCCCTTCCTTGGAGAGCAGGGGCTGGATGGTCCCGGTCACGTCCTTGGCGCTGATGTATTCCAGCGGGATGAACCGGGTGACGAAACTGTCGGTGACTGATGGCCGGGTTCCCCCGAAATAGGTCGGGATATTCGAGCGCAGAACTTCGGCGTTACGCACCACCCGATACAGGTTGGGCACCGCGGTCTGGACGATGTTGTAACCGTTCAAGTTGAGAATGACCAGGAAGATTTTTTCCGCCTGGCTCTGGGGAATCTTGGTCGGCGAAATAATGGTGATCTTGCCCTTGGGCACATCTTCCAGGATAAAGTTCTTGCCCAGGATTTCACTGAAGTTCTTGATGACTTCCTGCAACTCCACGTCCTGAAAGTTAATGCTCAAGCCTTCCTCGGCCGCCTCCGGTTTGGTCTCTTTCCCGGCCGGCCGGCGCGGGGCGGCGGCTTCCGGCTGGCTGGGAGGCGCGGCCGGCGCTTCGGCCGAGGGTGCTGGCGCCGGGGGGGGCGGTGGCGGGGGCGGAACTTCGGCCGGCACTGGCGCGACGGTCTGGGCTGGCGCTGCCGCCGGCGGTCTTCGACCCTGAGGCTCAGACCCGAAGGGCACGGGCTCCGCTCCGGGTTCTTGTGCGATCACCGCCGGCCCCAGGCTCAGGCCGATCAATCCCGCCCCCATCAGCCAGGCTCCTGGCCGCCATCTCCGGGTTTCCACCGATTGTTGCCTCCTTTAGTCCTGACCCGTGCTATTGCACGTTGTAAACGAAGTTCACGCTTTGCTCTTGGCGGTCAATATCAATGGTGAAATGCTTTTCAAAGCGAAGCTGCTGCAGCAGCTCGAACCCCCGCTCGATATTATCCATCTTGACCCCGTTGATCGCCTTGATCACGTCCCCGTTGCGCATCCCCAGCTTGTTGAAGAGGCTGTTGTCGCGGATCCGGAAAATGCGAAAGCCGTCGGCGACTTTCTGCTCGCCTTCTCCCACCAGGTTCGGGACCAGCCGGGCGTCCTGGAGCAGGCTGTTGAGGTTCTGCAGCGACTCGTTGATCACCGCCTGCTCGATCACGAATTCATGGTCCGAAACCTGCCGGATCCGGTTGTCAATCCCCATCGCCTTCCGATACTCCGCCAGTTTGCGCTCCCGCTCGCTCTCCGGAACCTTCGCAATATCGGGCCGGTAAGCATCCCCGGGGGTTCCCCCCAGCTTGGTGAAATCTTCTTCCTCCAAGGAGAACTCTTCTTCCCGCCCGCTCGCATAGCGCACTCGCGCCTTCTTCTCTTCAATCGCCGCCATCACCACCCCGGGCTTGACCTCAGCCCCCACCTTGAAAACTTCGCTCCGGTTTTCCTCCAGCATCTTCATCGTCGCCCGGTTCCAACTGGAATCCCGGCCAAAATAAATGATCCCCAGGAGTTTGGCCCGGAGCGAGGCTTCAGTGGCGGCCACGTTCTCGCCCGCGCCTGGGGTGGCGGAAGGGATCACCACTGCGAACAGGTTTCGCTGGACAATCGCCTCCCGGTTCGGAATATAGCCCCCGCCCGTCAAACTGGAGGCCGAAACACTCACCCTGGGCGCGGGAATGGAGCCGATGAGATACTTGGAGGCCAGGTAGGCGTTCAGGGTCCCGGCGGCAAAATAGCACACCCCGAAAATCAGGACCAAGGTGACCACCCAGAGGTATTTGAAGAAAAACTCTTTTAGATTCATGGTCATAGTGATCGGACCCGGTTTAAGTAAATTACTTAATTTTAGCTCCATCCTAAAGTAAGAACCCGAAATTGTCAAGCTAAATCTCGACTTTTAACTTGACATTCTCCCTATATTGTGTAATAAACAAAGTAAAAAGTTTCAAGAAATTAACTAAATAACTTAATCGAGGGGGTGGCGCGTGAACCGGTTTGGCGAATACCTCAAGCAAAAGCGCAAGGAAGCCGACCTGACCCAAGAAGACCTGGCGCGGGCACTCAAAGTTTCCAATACCTATATTCATCAGTTGGAAACCAGCAAGATTGATGCGCCCACCGAGCGCCGTTGCCGGCAACTGGCCGCGGTCTTGAAGGTGCCTTCCCGCGAGCTCGACGCCATGGCCAAGCAGGAGCGGCTCAAGCGTTTTGCCGAGCGCGTGGGCCTCGGCCCGATCCTCGAGCTCGAGCGCGGTCAAAATAGCGACGAGCTTTCTCCCCTCAGCCCCGCCGAGCGGGCTTTGCTCAAGCTCTACCGCAAACTCGACCTCGAGACGCGCCGGGAGTTTAACGGGTTGATCGCCATGCTCTTCCGGCATTACCCGGAAGAAGAGATCCAGGCCAACCTGCGCGAGTACCTGCGCATCGCCTAGGAGACGGGTGGGGAATGGCACGGCTGAAAACCCTCGGCGTGATCCTCCTGGCCCAGGTCATCCTGGCCGCGGCCCTGGGCACGCTCTTCCGCTTCCAGGTCCTCAACGAAAAACGCCAGTTGATCCTCAACTCCAGCGTGGTCGTGCAATTCTATTCCTATCAGCCCAACCCCTACCTCACCTCCTACAGCCGTTACTTCTACAACTTCGGCTACCCCTCCCTCACCTCCCTGTTTGAAGACCCCATGCGGCCCCGCCAAAACCGGAGCATGGACGAGGCCAACTTCAGCCGCTTCTCCATCCTCCTCGAAGACGAGATCCAGAAGTCCACCGACCCCAAGGTCAAGGAAGCCTACCTGCATCCGCCCGGAAACCGCATCCAGGAATTCGGCGACACCCTCGCCATCAACGCGCTCCTCACCCGCGACTCCGACCGCAAACCCTACGGCCTCGTCCGCATCAGCCATAATATCAAAAACCTGCCCCGCGACGTCTTCTTCAAAAACGCGCTCCTCTACTTCATCATCATCTTCCTCTACAACTCCCAGATCGCCCTCATCTACCTCTACCTCACCCGCCGCAAGCGCCCGGTGGTCATGGACCTCGACCGCGGCTACCTAAAGGAGCACGCCATCGGCGCCCTTAAGCTCCAGCACCGCATCCTGGGCGATATCATCGCCGACCACGAGACCCTGCCGACCGCGCCCCGCGCGCCGTTGCCCCCCGACGATAACATCGTGCCCTTCGAGGCCCCCAAGAAAAAAACCTGAGGTCCGCCATGGTCGCCAAGGAAAAGATCCTGATCGTGGACGACATGGAGACCTTCCTCAAACTGGAGAAAATGCTGCTCGAGCGCTCCGGCTACGAGATCATCACCGCCCGCACCGGCATCGAAGCCCTCAAGAAAGTCCAGACCGAAAAACCCCGCCTGGTCTTCCTCGACCTGGTCATGCCCGAGATGACCGGCGACGCCGTCTGCCGCTTCATCAAGACCAACAAAAACTTGAAGCACATCCCCGTGGTCATGGTCACCACCAAGGCCGACGAATTCAGCCGCGACCGCTGCCACCAGGCCGGCTGCGACGATTACATGACCAAGCCCGTCACCCAGCGCGACTTCTTCGACAAGATCAAGAAGTTCATCAACCTCGAAAAACGCCGACACCCGCGCGCGCCCATCCGCATCTCCGCCGATTGCATGGAAGGCGAAGTCAGCTACCAATACTACACGGTGGACGTGAGCCAGAGCGGCATGTTCATTGATACCTTCAAACCCCTGCCGCTCGGCACCGAGATCACCATCAAGTTCTCCCTGCCCCGCCAGGGCGCCCCGGTCCTGGTCAAGGGCACCGTTGTCCGCACCGTGCCCCCCTCCCACGCGCCTGAAGGCGCCCGCTCCGGCATGGGCGTCCGCTTCACCAACCTCTCCTCCGAAGACTCCGAAAAAATCCGGGCCTACGTGGCCAAAGCCTGATCCCTCCGCCCCGCGTCCGAGCGGGATGAAGGTGGATGTAGACGTGAACGAATAGTAAATGGTAGATGTAATGACTCATGAACTTGTCATACAAATCCACCAGGCACGAATCCAATCGTGCCCTACCAATTTTCCCTCACCCTGCCCTCTCCCTGGGGGAGAGGGTTGGGGTGAGGGGTAGGGTTTGGATACCTGCCCGAAGCCAAGGTTCGTATGACAAGATATTGAGTCATTACATCTTACCATTTTTCATAAAAGCGAGCCGAGCGACCTGGCGCCTCTGTTTGCGACTCACCCGCGCCCCGGTTTCGGAAATTGCATTTCCTGAACTTTGAAGCAATTGACAAGCCTCGATCCTATGCTATGATGGCCGGGATCGGCGCCGGTGGTATGGCCTGCCATTCCCGATTCGCGGAGGTAAACCGATGAAGGATGTAATCTGGGAACCCGATGGCGATTACCTGACCAAGAGCAACATTGCCCGCTTCATGAAGAAGCATAAGATCAAGGACTATAACCATCTGATCCAGCGCTCGACCGCGGACGTGGAGTGGTTCTGGAAGGCCGCGCTCAAGGACCTGGGGGTGGAGTGGTTCACGCCCTACACCCGGATCCTGGATATGTCCAAGGGCTTCCCCTGGGCCAAGTGGTTCGTGGCCGGCAAGATCAACATCGTCCACAACATCCTCGACCGCCACCTCAAGAAGCGCGGCCGGCAGACCATGATCCTCTGGGAGGGCGACGACGGCAAGACCCGCTCGCTCACCTACGCGGAGGTCAACGCCGAGGTCTGCCGGGTGGCGAACGGGCTCAAGAAGCTGGGGGTGAAGAAGGGCGACACCGTCGGGATCTACATGCCCATGGTGCCCGAGATCTGCATCGCGCTCTATGCCTGCCTCAAGATCGGGGCCGCGGTGATCCCGGTCTTTTCCGGTTTTGGCGGCATGGCGCTGGCCACGCGCCTGGAAGACGGAGAGGCCAAGGTGCTGTTTACCTCGGACGGCGCGGTGCGCCGGGGCAAGGCGGTGCCGACCAAGGAAGAGGCGGACAAGGCGCTGGCGATGGCCAAGTGCGTGAAGCACGTGGTGGTCTATCGCCGGACCGGGGCCAATGTGCCGATGAAGAAGGGCCGGGATATTTTCTGGGAAGACCTGGTGGCCGGGCAGAAGACCGCCTGCCCCACGGCCAAGCTTCCGGCCGAGCATACCTCGATGATCATCTACACTTCCGGCACCACCGGCAAGCCCAAGGGCACGGTGCACACGCACGCCGGCGCGCTCGCGCAAATGGCCAAGGAGTTGGGCTATTACTTTGACGTGAAGCCGGAGGACGTCTTCTTCTGGGTGACCGATATCGGCTGGATGATGGGCCCCTGGATGATGATCGGGGTGCCGTTCCACGGGGGCCGGTTCTTAGTTTACGAGGGCGTGCCCAACTGGCCGGGCCAGGACCGGCTGTGGGAGGTGGTCGAG
>MGQK01000090.1:12415-19280 GCA_001797815.1 Deltaproteobacteria bacterium RBG_13_61_14
CACCCTCGGGATCTCGCCGACCGCGATCCGGCTGATGATGACTTACCCGGAGAGCGAGGTAACCAAGCATGACCTGTCCCGGCTCCGGATCTTGGGCTCGACCGGCGAGCCCTGGGACCCGCATTCTTACATGTGGTTTTTCGAAAAGGTGGGCGGCAAGCGCTGCCCGATCATCAATATCTCGGGCGGCACCGAGATCGTAGGCTGCCTGCTCTCGCCGCTGCCCATCACCAGCCTCAAGCCCTGCACCTTGCGCGGGCCGGGCCTGGGCATGGACATTGACGTGTTTGATGAGGACGGCAAGCCGATCCAGGGCGGGATCGGGCACCTGGTCTGCAAGAAGCCGGCGCCTTCGATGACCAAGGGTTTCCTCAAGGACCCACGGCGCTACCTGGACACGTATTTTTCCCGCTGGCCGAATGTCTGGTATCACGGGGACTGGGCGCTGAAAGATGAGGACGGCTTCTGGTTTTTGCACGGCCGCAGTGACGACACCATCAAGGTGGCGGGCAAGCGCACCGGCCCGGCCGAGATCGAGGCGGCGCTCAACGAGCACGCGGCGGTGACCGAGAGCGCGGCCATCGGCGCGCCCCACGACATCAAGGGCGAGAGTGTGGTCTGCTTCGTGGTGCTGGGGCCGGGTTATGCGCCGTCGGAGGAGTTGCGGGAGGAGTTGAAGGGGCAGGTGGTCAAGCACCTGGGCAAGACCTTGAAGCCGGAAGATCTCAAGTTTGTCAAGGCCCTGCCCAAGACCCGCTCGGCCAAGATCGTGCGGGGCGTGATCCGGCGCCAATACCTGGGCCAGCCCCCGGGGGATTTGGCCTCGGTCGAGAACCCGGAAGCCGTCGCGGAAATCTCGCGGGCGATTTAGCCTCAATTCCGTCCACGTGATCGGGAACGTGAACGATTGAAATTGTCCCCGACCACGACCGCATCTACATTCAAGGGGTTTTAATGGAATTGATTCACAGGTTGATCGAGCTTTTTCTCGATTACTTTTTGCACCTGGACCAGCACCTGGGCGATGTCATCCAGAGTTTTGGGGTCTGGACCTACGTGCTGCTCTTCGCCATCGTTTTCTGCGAGACCGGGCTGGTGGTGACGCCGATCCTGCCCGGCGATTCCCTGCTTTTTGCCGCGGGCACGTTTGCGGGCCTGGGCTCGCTTAACGTCTGGTGGCTGTTCGGCCTGCTCTGCGCGGCCGCGATTCTGGGAGATACCGTCAACTACTGGGTCGGGCACTGGGTGGGACCCAAAGTCTTCACCCGGGAGGACGTCTGGTATTTGAACAAGAAATACCTGGACGAGACCCACCGCTTTTATGAGAAGTGGGGCGCGGAGACCATCATCATCGCCCGCTTCATGCCGATCATCCGCACTTTTGCGCCCTTTGTGGCCGGGATCGGGGCCATGACCTACGGGAAGTTTTTAGCCTACAACGTGATCGGCGGCGTCGCCTGGGTGGCGACCTTTATTTTCGGCGGCTATTATTTCGGCAACATCCCGGTGGTTAAAAATAACTTCTCCCTGGTGATCATGGCCATTATCATCATCTCGGTCCTGCCCGGGATCATCAAGTTCCTGCAGGAGTATCTCCGGGCGCGCCCATCTACCGCCGCCAAATAGATCGTGCTTGTGGAATCTTCGGCTTCAAGCCTCATGCCCCAGGCCTCAGGCCTCTTTCTATCTTCCCGCGGTGGCTTTGAGGAAGGGTTCGAGCTGGGCGAGGAGTTGCTGGCGCCGCGGCTCGGCTTCGGGCACGCGGTGCCAGGTGGACCGGCCGGCCTCGACTTTGATCTCTTTCAGGATCCCCTCTTCGGCCAGGAACTGGAAGGCGTTTGTGTAGAGGAGCCGGTTCAGGGCTTCCCGGCGCTTGAGCCCGCCGGTTTTAAGCTCACGATGGCCGAACTTATCCAGGCGGCTGAAAAGCTCGCGGTCGGGGTAAAAGCCGGCGGCCATCCGCTCGAGATAGTTGAAGACCAGCCCGTAGGCTTCCAGGAAGTTGGCGAGCATCCCGGCAAAGTAGGGCAATTCCTGCCGGCCCTTGGCGGTGAGATCGAACACTCGGTTGAGGTCCCCCCCCACCTCGAAGTGGCGGGCGCGGTCAAAAAAGCTCATGGCGTTGGAGTGGTGGCTGGCCTCGGCTTCGGGCGGGTCGGAGACGAACTCGAAGCGCAAGAGGTGTTTTAAAAAGTTGCATTTTCTCTCCAGCTCGGCTTCGGACATGGGGCCTTGACCGTTGCTTAAGAGAGTGGTGGCCCGCAGCGCGGCCGGCAGGAAGAAATGGAAGGCATGGTTCCTATAAATCTCCAGGCTCAGCCGCTGGTCCGAGCCGACCGTGTAAAGCCGCTCCTCCCCCTCCTCTTCCTCCTCGCACTCGATCAGCTTGCGCTGGCAGAGCAGCTCGACGGCGTCGTCCATGGCCCGGGTCAAGTTTTCAAAAGTCTCGGCCAGGGGCGCGTCCTCCTCCAACAGATACTGGTAATAGAGCGCAATCGCCTCGACCAGGTGGGAGTGGGGGATGCCGGCCCGGGTGCCGCTTAAGAGCGCCGCGGCCACCAGGCTGATGGGCGTGACCACGCTATGGTAGTTGATGCCGGTGATGATCTGGCTGGCCAGCCCCTCATAGAGGTCGCCGTTTTTCAGCTCCACCCCTTCCTGGCTCTGCAGGTATTCTTTGAGGCTGATCGGCTCGCCGAAGCGGAGATACATGTGCCCGTAGCGCTGCCGGATCAGGTTGCGGTTGCGCAGCATCTCCAGGAGACGGTTGCGTTCCGGCTTGACCCCGTGCATCTCCTTCAGGTATTCGCCTTCCTCCAGGATCTGGTCGTAAACAATCCCCACCGGCATGAAGGTAACGTCCTCCGCCGCGCCCTTCTGAAAGGCCTGGACCAGGTATTTAACCACCCCCAGCTTGGGCAGCAACAGCCGGCCGGTGCGCGAGCGGCCGCCCTCGATAAAAAACTCGATGTTATACCCCTCCTGGAGCAGGGCCTTCAGGTATTGCACCACCACCGCGGCGTAGACCCGGTTGCCCCGGAAGCTGCGCCGGATGAAGAAAGCGCCGGCCTTGCGGAAGATGGTGCCCAACGGCCAAAAGTTGAGATTGATCCCGGCCCAGATATGGGGCGGGATCATGTCGTTGGCAAAAAGCAGGTAGGAAAGGATCAGGTAGTCCACGTGGCTTTTGTGGCTGGGCACGTAGATCAGGGGATGGCGCTTGGCCGCTTCCCGCACCCGTTTCAGGTCGGCCGGGTCGAAATGGACGCCATCGAAGAGGTTGTTCCAGGCCCAGGTCAGGACCAGGTAAAGGAACTCGATCATGGTCTGGCTGTAGTCCGCGGCCATCTCGTCCAGGTAGCGGGCCGCTTGCCGCCGGACCTCCAAGAGCGGCCGCTCCTCCAACCGGGCGATCCCGCGCAGCTCGCGGTCCAGGTCCGGGTCGCGGAGCACCTGTTCCAACACCTGGCTGCGCGCCCGCACCATTGGACCCTTGATCACCCGCTTCTGCCGCTCCATGTGCCCGAGCACGTGCTCGCGCAGTTCGTAAGCCAGTTGGTCGTCCAGGATCCCCGGCCGCTGGTCGCGCTCGAGAAATTGCCCGATGGTCAGCGGGTCCGCCATTTCCACAAAGGCCCGGCCGCTGTAACGGAGATATTGCGCGATCTTGCGCAGCTGGCCGGGACGATCCTTGACGCCGAAGAAGATATCCAGGATCCCCCGCTCTTCCCGGTCCGGGGCCTTTTCGAACACGATCATCAGCGGGACCAGGATCAGGGTCTCGCCCCGCTTGCGGTAAAGCCGGATCAGGTTGTAGATCGGGTCCTCCTCCGGGTAAATGAACTGCTGAAGCAGGTTCTTGGGATTGATCAAAAAGGTCACAAAGCCGGCGCCCTCATCCAGGCGGTTGCGGTAGTAATTGTTGCGGAAGGGATCCGGCAGTTGAAAGTAATTCAACCAATGAATCAGGTAGGAGAGCAGGATGCGAAGCTGCCGGAAAAAGGGTTGAAAAATGAAGAGGGAAAGGCCATAGGCAATCTCGGGCAAGGGCAGGCCCTGGCCGCGCAACCGGTAGTAAAGGAAAAGAAAATCAATCGAGCTGCGGTGCTTGAGGGCATAGATCACCCGCCCTTGGTTGGCCAGTCCGCGAATCCGCTCCAAAACCTCCGGGTCCACCCGGACGCGGTTAAAGAAGCGACCGAAGAGCCAATCTTGAAGCCGGCCGAGGCGGGCGGGGAGTTCGGTGCCGTAGTAATTGAGATGCCCGGCCAGCAGGTGCTGGATCAGCCATTCCAGTCGTTGGGGGCGGGAAGGAGGATGATTCATGATGCGGATCCTTTCCCGAATCTTAGCAAAATCAGCCTCGATTGCAAGCCCGACAGCCTGAAGGATGAAGGGTGAAGGGTGAACCTCCCACCTTCATCCTTTAACCTTCATCCCGTGCCCGGTGGAAGCGGCGGAAAAGGGCTTGGCCCAGGATGCCGCTGATCGCCAACGCCAGGGTGAAAAAGGTTATGGCCCGGCCCCATCGGTAGCTCTCGGGCTGGTAAGCAAACTCCACCCGGCTCTCTCCCGGTCCCACGGCTACGGCCCGCACCAGGTAGTTGGCGCGATAGACCTGGGTCGGCTTCCCGTTCACCCAGGCCTTCCAGCCCGGGAAATAAGCATCGGCCAGAACCAGCCAGGCCGGATGTTCACTCCGCACCCGAAGCTCCACCCGGCCCGACTCATACCGCACCACCTCGGCCGGAGCAAAGCTTCCACCCTCCATTTCCACTGGCAAGGTATCCGAAGTGATCAGGACCACCTCTTGTTTCAAATCCAGGTTTAACAACCGGGCCACCGCCTCTTCCTCCGTGGGCACGGCCCGGGCCTGCGGCACCAGGTAAGCGCGGGGAAAATAACCTTCCAGAAGTAACAGACGGAAGTTGTCCGCCTGGTCATAGGCCACGGGTTTGGCCTCGGGGTGGTGGTCGAACATGGACCAGTCGTAAGCCACCAGCGCATACTTGATGTTGAACGACTTGAGCAGGGGCACGGTCATGGCCCCTTCCCAGAGCCGACTGATCCCTTCGAGCATGGCCGGGGTATAGCCGGTCATCTCTTCAATGCCATAGACCAGGTTCCAGTTGGGTTTGAGTGTGTCCTTTTGCCAGATCCGCTGTGCGATGTGGATAGGCAAAGCCGTGTCACCCAGGGGCTCGTAGGAATACTCCACGCGGCGGTCGCGGAACGTGCGGAATTTTTCCGAGGGGTCGGCTTGGTGCTCTCGGATCAACTCCGCGGCTTTGGAGGGCGTGGTGTAAAGCCAGTCCGGGGCCGTGGGCACCAGGGGACGGCCGGCGGTGTAGAGGTCGAGCGCGGTGATCGCCAGCAACAGCGGGGGAAGCCCTCTTCGCCGGCTGGTTTTGGCCCGCAGAACCTCCAAGGCCCCGGCCAAGACCAAGGCGACCGCGGCCGTCCGGGCCAGGGCAAAGAGCAAAGCGTCGGTGGCATCGGCGGAACGGATGTGGCCGACCCGGGGCTGGCGCAAGAAGGTTGCAAACCCTCTTTCCATGACGTCCTGGCCCAGCCAGCCGAAAAGGCCCAAGGCGATGAGCAGGGCCAGGAAAACGAGCGCGATCAGGCGAAAGCGCCGGCCGGGAGGGAAGTGTTCGAGGAAAGAGTGGGTGCCGATTCCGGCCAGGGCGGCCAGGCCGAAGCTGAAGGGCGCCAGGTATTTTTCCGGGTAGCGGAACAGGCGCAGGCCGGGCACCAGATGATAGGCGAGGCTATAGAAAGGGGTGTAGCGGCCCAAGGCTAAAAGGAGTGAGACCAGGCCGAGGAGAGCAAAAAAATAAGCCTGGGGGTTGCGGCTGCGCAAGGCCAGGGCCGCGGCGAGGAGCGGCCAGAGACCCAGATAGAGGCCCATGGTCCAGGGCAGGGGGAAGCACCAGTCGGTCATAAAGCCGCCCCAAAAATGATCTTCGGGCCAGGGCAGGCCCCAGAGGTTGGGCCAGAC
Organism: Deltaproteobacteria bacterium RBG_13_61_14; assembly: GCA_001797815.1. GTDB lineage: Bacteria > RBG-13-61-14 > RBG-13-61-14 > RBG-13-61-14 > RBG-13-61-14 > RBG-13-61-14. The sequence continues at coordinate 18,417 of MGQK01000090.1, forward strand.
CAATTCAAGGAGGCGCAGGGGATAAAACGACCAGCAGGTGCTTTGCTCCAGGAGCAGGCCGTGGGCGCGTTCGGTATGAAGGGTGAACTCCCAGGAAGGGAGGAACTGGATCATGCAGAGGCCCAAGGCGAAGAGGAGCGAGACGGCGAGGAGGGAGAGGGTTTTCCGGAGGGGGGTCTTGGGGGTGGTCGCGGCGCGCTCTCCCGCGCCCCGCTTCGCGAAGAGCGCATAGAAAAGCCCCATCACGGCCGCGAGGCCGGCGCCCTGGGGTTCTCCGGCCAGGAAAGGGAGGGCGATGCTCACTCCGGCGGCCAGGGCCCAGCGGAAATCTAAAGCCAGGACCGAGCGGCGAAAGCAAAAGAGCGCCCAGGGGAAATAACAGGGCGAGATCAGGTAAATCAGGTTAGTATGCTGAGCCACCAGGTAGCCGGAGAAAGCGAAGCTGATGGCGCCGAGCGCGGCCGCGGCCGGTCGCAGGCGGAGGTCCCGCAGGAGCAGATACATCCCCACGCCGGCCAAGGGGTAATGGAACAAGAGGTAGTAGCGCAAGCCCTGGAGCGGAGAGAGGAACAGGAAGAGGACGTTGAGGGGATAGAAGCAAGCGGTGGCCAGTTCGGCCAGGAAGGGCATCCCCATCAAGGGGTATGGGTTCCAGAGCGGGATCCGGCCCTGGCGCAGGTGCTCGGCCAAAAACACTTTCATGGGATAGAACTCGTGGAAGATGTCGCGGAAGTAAGGCATCTCCCGCAAGGCGAAATGGAAGAAGAGGAGTGCCAACGCCGGCGCGGCCAGGAGCGCGAGCGCGATCTCGCTGCGGCGCAGGACCGGGGCCGGCTGATTCATGGCGCCCCCGCCAGGGCGCCA
>MGQK01000090.1:19380-46330 GCA_001797815.1 Deltaproteobacteria bacterium RBG_13_61_14
GAGCACCGCGAGCCGGAGGCTCCCCGCCCCCCGGCTCCGGCTCCAGCTCACCACCCGCCCGCTCCTTCAGCCGAAGCTGCCCCCGCCCAGCCCGGCGGCGAAAAGAAATCCCGCCACCGCCGGGGCCGGGGCCGGCGCGGCAAGCGCCATCGGGAAAGTCAGGAGACCGCGGCTTCACGAATAGAACACGAACCCCAACCCGTGAGCGCGATGCCTCTGTTGCGCAAAGAGGGCGCCGCGCCGGAGGCGACCCTTCCCTTCAGCGAAGGGCCGGCGCTTTTGGAGGAACCGGCGGCCCCGGCCTTCACCCATCCCCCTTTGGAAGACGTGCGGCCGGCCGCCACCGACTTTCCGGTGCGCCGGCGGACGCCCAAGGTAGAACCGAGGGCGCTGAAGGCGCTGTTGGAGGAAAAACGGCCCCGCACCCACCACGACCGGATCATGCTGATGGGCTTTCACCTGGAAAACGCGGCCGGGGGCTCGGACTTCACCGCCGAAGAATTGACGGGGTGCTACCAGGCCGCGAACGAAAACCCGCCCGCCAACCTCACCCAGGTGCTCAACCACGCCACCCGCAGCGGCTTCATCCTCCGCCACGATCAGGGCCGCCTCCAGCGGTTCAAGCTCTCGGCGCGGGGAAGGCGCTACGTCGAAGACGGCATGAAATTGCTCTAACTCTTATTTCATCATTGAATAAGCAGAGGCTTCCACCGGACCCGCGGCCCGGGTGCGGGAGTGGAGGAGAAGTCCTTAGTGCTTCGATTCGCAAATACGATGATATATCATTTCTGCTTGCTTGATGAGTTTGCTCGCCCAGCCCTCGGCCGTGAGCTCGGGCCGAACGGCACTAAGTCCTGAGTAAATAAGTTCGTCATCGAACTTATGAATCGAAGGACTTAGGCGGCGGTGGGAGGAGAAGGCTCCAACTCGGCCCGGTTGACCTTGGCCTCGTTCGAGTCCGGCGGGAAGTGACAAATGATCTCCTGGCGGACCCGGTCCATCAGGGTCTCCTTGCTCTGCAGATCCACGCCGGCGGTGCTTACCGGCTCGGCCACCGCCATCCGCACCTGGGTGCGGGCAAAGCGGTAGGAGCCCTTGGGCATCATCGGCCGGGTGCCGGCGATGCTGATGGGGATGATCGGCACCTGGGCCTTGACCCCCAGGACAAACCCGCCTTTCTTGAACGGCCCCAGCCGATGGTCGGGAGAGCGGGTGCCCTCGGGAAAGACCAGCACCGAGGTGCCCCGCTGGATTTTCTCCGCGGCCTGGTCCAGGGCCTGGAACGACTGCTGGCGGTTCTCCCGCTGGACGATGATATGCCCCGAGGCCCACATCGCCTGGCCGAAGACCGGGATGTAAACTAAAATCTTCTTGGCCACGAACCGCACCGGCACCGGCAAAAGCGCGGCCAGGCAAATCACGTCGAAATAGCTCTGGTGGTTGGTCATGTAAATGGCCGGACGGCCGGGATCGAGGCGGTCCAGGCCCGCGATCGTCACCGGGTTGCGGCTGGCCCAGATGATCAGCCGGGCCCAGGCCCGGGAGATCGGATGGTAGCAGCGACTGCGCCGGTCAAAGGGAACGGTCAAGACCAGGAGCGTGCCGCAGGTGAACGTGAAGAAGATGAGCACGGCCCACATGTAGATGGTATAAAGCATTCTCCGTCCCTCTTGTATTATATAAGAGGGTGTGTTAGTTTCAAAGTCTGGCATAACTCCGAAAAGGAAGCAAACTCGCGCAGAGCAGAAGGAGGCAGGCATGGGCTCGTTAAACCGAGTAATTCTGATCGGAAACCTGGGACGCGATCCCGAGGTAAAGTATCTTCCTTCGGGTCAGGCCGTGGCCAATTTCAGCATCGCCACCAACGAGGTCTGGCAAGGCAAGGACGGCAAAAACGAAGAGCGCACCGAGTGGCATCGGATCGTGGTCTTTGGAAAGCCGGCCGAAAATTGCGGAGAATACCTTTCCAAAGGTCGCTCGGTCTGTGTTGAAGGCCGGCTCCAAACCCGGGAATGGGAGGACAAGAACCAGCAGAAGCGCTCCACCACCGAGGTAGTGGCGTTCCGGGTCATCTTTCTCGGCAGCAAGGGTGGAGGCGGCGGCAAGGAAGCCGCGGCCGAAGAGGAAATCGTCTATGATAAACCCCCCCGGGGAGGAAGCGAAGAGGATATTCCCTTCTAGTGCTCCGTCCATTTTGTTTTGACGGATGGGTTCGTAGGGGCGAATCTCGTATTCGCCCAAGATCGAAGGGGCGATCACCAGGATCGCCCCTACCCCGCATCCAACCATCCTATTCATCGTTACAAAATGGACGGAGCACTAGACCTGCGACCGCTGCTTTTCGAGATGGAACTGCTCCGGGTTCTTCATGGACCAGACTCAGGCCCACGCCCTTCGCAACCTGTTGCAGAAGCTTAAGCTCAACGGGGTTATCGTTTCCGGGCTGCCCAACGTCCGCTACCTGAGCGGCTACACCGGCTCCGACGCCACCCTCTGGCTTTCGGCGCGCGTCCGCCTGCTCTTCACCGATTCCCGCTACACCACCCAGGCACGGGCCGAGGCGCCGGATTTCCAGGTGATCGAATACCGCCGCAAGGCGGAGGAGATCTGCCAGGCCCTGAAGAAGCGGGGCGTCGAGCGCGCCGGCTTCGAGTCGGGCCGCCTCACCCATGCCCTCTACCGCGAATACCGCCGGCACCTGCGGGGCGTCAAGCTCACGCCGCTCCGCCAGGAGCTCGAGCGGCTGCGGGCCAAGAAGAGCGATTCCGAGCTCCAGAAGATCCAGCGCGCCGGCGAGATCGCCCGTCAAGCCCTCACCCGGGTCATGCCCATGCTCAAGCCGGGCGTACGCGAGCGGGAGGTCGCGCTCGCGCTCGAGCACCTGATGAAGCAGCTCGGCGCCGAGCAGGTGCCGTTTCCCGCCATCGTGGCCTCCGGCCGGCGGGGCGCGCTCCCGCATGGCGTGGCTTCCAATAAAAAGCTCAAGGCCGGAGAGCTGGTCACCCTCGATTTCGGATGCAGCTACCGGGGCTACAACTCCGACCAGACCCTGACCCTCTGCCTGGGCGAGCCTTCGGCCAAGCAGAAGCGGATCTACGAGGTCGTCCGCCAGGCCCAGGCTCGGGCCATCGCCGCGATCCGGCCGGGGGCGAGCCCGCGGGCGGTGGACGCGCGCGCGCGCGATTACATCCGGGAGCAGGGGTTCGGCGAATATTTCGGCCACGGCCTGGGACACGGGGTGGGCCTGGAAGTGCACGAGGAACCTTATTTAAACTCGCAGGCTAAGGGCCGGCTGGAAGCGGGCATGGTGGTGACCGTGGAGCCGGGCATCTACATCCCGGGCTGGGGGGGCGTGCGGATCGAGGACATGGTCGCGGTTACCGCCACCGGCGCCCGCGTGCTCACCCAGTCCTCCGGCCCGCTCCGAGTCTGCGCGATTTAACGGAGCCGACCATCTTCCTTCATCCCTCCTCTTGTGCTATCATATCTCGCCTTACTTGGGAGCACGATTGATTAGACAGCAAGGATCATCGGCACGAATGGTAAGGGCACGGCATGCCGTGCCCCTACGGGGTTCGCCAACTTTGGCGATTGTCCAACATATCGTGCTCCCATTAGTAACTTCGGAAGAATTGATCCCCATTAAGGAGTAAAGAGACGATGGCTGTTATTGACACCTCGGAATTTCGCAAGGGACTCAAGATCGAGCTGGAAGGGGAGCCCTTCGTGATCGTGGACTTCCAGCACGTCAAACCGGGCAAAGGCTCCGCCTTTGTCCGCACCCGGCTCAAGAGCCTGGCCACCGGCAACGTGCTGGAGAAAACCTTCAAGTCCGGCGACAAAGTGGACATGCCGGACCTGGAAGAGAAGACCATGCAGTTCATGTATGCCGACGGCGACGGCTTCCACTTCATGGACCAGAAAACCTACGAGCAGATCACCCTGGACCGAGAACACCTGGCCGACGCCGCGCTCTACCTGAAAGACGAGCTGGTGGTCCGGGTCCTCTTCCACAACGGCGCTTCCCTGGGGGTGGAGCTGCCAACCTTTGTCGAGCTGAAAGTAGTGGAGACCAAGCCCGGGGTGCGCGGCGACACCGCCACCGGCGGGACCAAACCGGCGACCCTGGAGGGCGGGGTGGTGGTGCAGGTGCCGCTGTTTATCAACCAAGGCGAGATCATCAAGGTGGACACCCGCGACGGCACCTACGTCGAGCGCGTCAGCAAGTAACTTTCTGCCCTGCCTTTTCCAGTTTCCAGTCCCCTAATATTGAGACTTGCATTAAGAATGGAACGACCGGCCTCGATTCCCCCTCACCCCAAACCCTCTCCCCCAGCGGGGGAGAGGGGAGGGTGAGGGGGAGAAATGTTCCATTAATTTGACGAAACTCAATAAAAGGAGCTGTAAATCCCGGGTCCTTCCCGGCCTTTCGACCCGATTTCCAGCCGGCTCGCTTGACTTCGCGCAAGCGGCTTGCTATGGAAAGACTGGCAGCGAGGGGCTTTCCCACTTCGCCGGACGTGTCATCCTCTGGCCGATAGCTCCTGGCGCCGTTTGCCGGTGCCGGACAGACTGAAGCGGTATTTTCGGAAAAGGAGGTCAAGATGATTTCATTTACCCTGGACGAGGATCAACGGCAGATCCAGGACATGACGCGCAAGTTCGCGGCCGAGGAGTTGCGCAAGATTGCCCGGGACTGCGACGAGAAGGGCGCGGTGCCCGAGGAGCTTCTGGCCAAGTCCTGGGAGCTCGGGCTGGTCACCAACGCCGTCCCCGAAAAATACGGCGGCTATGCTTTCGCCCGCTCCATCGTGACCGGCACCATCATGGCCGAAGAGCTGGCTTACGGCGATTTGAGCCTGGCCCTGGCCATCACCTCGCCGGCGCTCTTTGTCATGCCGCTGATGGAGATGGGCACCGAGGAGCAGAAGGATAAATATTTGCCCACGTTTTGTAAAGGCTCTTTCCAGGCCGCGACCCTGGCCCTGATGGAGCCGCGGGTCCAATTCCACGTGGGCGACCTGCGCACCACCGCGGTGGACGACGGGGACAAGTTCCTGCTCAACGGCGAGAAATGCTGCGTGCCCCTGGCCGATCAGGCCGAGTGGGTCCTGGTCTTGGCCGCCTCCAACAAGGGCGCCGGACCGGCCGGGGTGGACGCTTTCATCGTGCCCAAGGGGACCCGGGGCATGAAGGTGGGCGAGCGGGAATGGTATATGGGCATCCGGCCCCTGCCCGTGTTCCCGCTGAGCTTCGCCGATTGCGAGGTGCCCAAGGAGAACCGCCTGGGCGGCACCCGGGGCATCAACTACATGCGGCTAATTAACCTGAGCCGGATCATCCTCTCCGCCATGGCCGTGGGCGTCAGCCGGGCCTCCCTGGATTATTGCCTCACCTACGCCAAGGAGCGCTATGCCTTTGGCGAGCCCATCGCCAGCCGGCAGGCCATCGCCTTCATGCTGGCGGAGATGGCCATGGAGACCGACGGCATGCGCATCCTCAACTGGAAGGCGGCCTGGAAAGCGGACCGGGGCGAGGACTGCACCAAGGAAGCTTATCTGTCCCGGTCCTACGCCGCGGCCCAGACCATGAAGATCACCGACTACGGGGTCCAGGTCCTGGGCGGCCACGGTTACATCCGCGAGCATCCGGTGGAAATGTGGCTGCGCAACGGCCGCGGGTTCGCCACCTTGGAAGGATTGGCGATGGCGTGAAGAAGGCGTCAGGCTTTAGGCGTTAGGCTTTAGACTAAAAGGAGGATGGTGATGATTGACTTTGAATTACCCCCTGGGGCGAAACTAGCCAGGAAGATGGTGCACGGCCTGTCCGAAGGCACCTTCCGCAAACTCTCGCGCTACTACGACTCTTACGAGCACGAGCATGAAGAAGTGAAAGAGCTCAAGGCCATGGCCCCGATGATCCGGGGTGGCGGCGGCCTGGGCGGCGGCGCGAAGAAGGAAAAGCCCAAGGACGGGGCGCCGAAAGCGGAGAGGAAAGGCACCGGCGGGGCCAGCCTGGTGGCGGTGGTGGCCGCGGAAGAGCTGGCCTGGGGCGATGCCGGCCTGATGCTGGCCGTGCCCGGCGGGGGCCTGGGCAACGCGGCTATCAACGCGGTGGCCACGCCCGAGCAAAAGGAGCGGTTCGGCACCCGCTTCGCCGCCATGGCCATCACCGAGCCCGGCTTCGGCTCGGACTCGAGCGCCGTGGCCACGACCGCGGCGCTGGACCAGAAGACCAACGAGTGGATCTTGAACGGCGAAAAGATTTTCGTCACTTCGGGCAAGCAATGCGACGTGGTGGTGGTCTGGGCCACCCTGGACAAGAGCAAGGGCCGGCCCGCGATCAAGAGTTTCGTGGTGGAAAAGGAGCGGCCGGGGATCAAGGTGACCAAGCTCGAGCACAAGCTGGGCATCCGCGCCTCGGATACCGCGTCCATCGTGCTCGAAGACTGCCGCATCCCCTACGACAACATCCTGGGCAGCGCCGAGATCAAGCCGGAAGAGGGCTTCAAGGGCGTGATGAAGACCTTTGACAACACCCGGCCGTTGGTGGCCTCCATGGCCCTGGGCGTGTCCCGGGCCGCGCTCGACTTCACCATCGAGACTCTGGAGAAGGACGGCATCCGCGTCCGCTACGACGCCGCCCCGCACCAGATGACCGCGGTGGAAAAAGAGATCGCCGAGTGCGAGGCCAACCTGGAGGTGGCGCGGCTCTTGACCTGGCGGGCCGCGACCATGATGGATGAGGGCTTGCGCAATTCTTTGGAGGCGAGCATGGCCAAGGCCAAGGCCGGCCGGGCCGCGACCCTGGTCACCCAGAAGTGCGTGGAGCTTTTAGGCCCGCTGGGTTACTCGACTAGGTGGCTGGTGGAAAAGTGGATGCGGGACTGCAAGATCAACGACATCTTCGAGGGCACCAACCAGATCCAAATGCTGATCATCGCCCGCAACATCCTCGGCTTCGGCCGCGAGCAATTAAAATAAAACATCTGGGGTCAGTGCTAAACTTTAAATTTAATGGCAAAGAGCGAAACTGCGGGTGGCAAATCACAAGCGGATCGGTCTTCCGATAAGTAGAAAAGGAATTTCCTTAAGTTTAAAATTTAGCACTGACCCCCCTTCACAGATCTCCTTGCAACAACAATCCCCGGCAAGCTGGTATCAGCTCCCGGGGACCCTCCAAGAAGTTCCCTTTGCCAATCGTAGTATCGAAGTTATCGCCATTCAAAATGGGGGTCAGTGCTAAATTTTAAATTTAAGTGCCCCCATGATTTTTCGAAGTTTGGGGTCTCGTTTCATCAATCTCTGAAACTGCTTGGCGCCCTGGGAGGCGGCCATGGGGCTGACCCCCAGCTTCGCGCCGACTGGGGTCGGGCCTATTCCGCCCTGCTCGATCAGGTGATAATACAAGGCCAGGCGGGGAGGGAAGTTGCGCCGGCGCCGGAGCAGATCCTCGGAGCGCACCTGAAAAGCCTTGGCCACCCTTGCCACTTCCAGGGGCCAATCCGGATCGCGGCGTGTGCATTGCACAAATGAATGAACGGTCTTGGCCTGGCCCGAGGGCCGATACTTGGCTGCCAGCTCGGCGATGACCTCGCGCGAGCCCAGCACCACGGCCGAGCGGAATTCCTCCCAATCAGCCGGCGTCTGGCCGGCCAGCGCCAGGCATTCCCGCCGGTAGCGCCTGCGTTGGGCCGGCCCGCTCGGGCCGTAGTCAGAGAGTACCTCTTCGGTTCGAAGCCAGGGAAAACGGGAGCGGCCGCGGGTGTAGTCGCGGAAGCTGGACCATTCATATTCGGCCGGGTCTTCCACCACGCCCGCCCGCACCGGATTGAGGTGAAGGTAGATGGACAAGTGCGACCAGTGCGCCTCATCCTGGACCAGCACCGCCCGATACCGCCCCTGGAAGAGATGGCCGGAGCGGCGGTGCCGGCGATGGAAGCGGCAAGTGTAAGTGGCGTTGAGCCATTTCATGGCCTGGCTCAAATTGGCCTCCGGGGTTTGCGCCAGGAGGTGAAAGTGATTGTCCATCAGGCAGAAGGCGAAGAGGTGGAGACGAAAGCGCGCCACCGCGGCGGCGAGCGTGTCGAGGAAGAGCTGTTTGTCGGGCTCGCCCAGGAAGATGGGTTGCCGGTTGTTGCCGCGGGAGGTGACGTGGTAGCGGGCGTCCGGGAATTGGATTCGCCAAGGCCGAGACATGGGGCAAATCTAGCAAGGCGGCTTCGGGCTGTCAAGCGTTAAATTTAAAGTTTAGCACCGACCCCAAGGGCGTTATCGGCCGAAGAGTTTTTCCAGGTCTTTGCGGGGGAAGCGGGCGACGGCCTCGCGTCCGTGGGGGCAGCGGGAGGAAAAGGGGACGGTGTCCATGTCGTTGAGCAGCCGGCGGATTTCCTCGCCGGAGAGGTTCTTGGGGCCGCGGACCACGGCGTGGCAGGCCATGACCGAGAGCACCTCGTCCCGGCGCTCCTCGATCCGGGCCGAACGGCCGAAGCTGGCGATCTCATCGAGGAGGTCGAGCAGGAGCCGCTGCGGATCGGCCGCGGCCAGCAAGGCCGGGACCGCTTTGACCGCGAAGGTGGAACCGCCAAAGGGTTCCAGCTCAAAACCCATGCGGTTGAGTTCGGGAAGGTGGCGGCGCAAGAGGTCGGCCTCCCGCAGGTTGAGTTCGAGGGTGAGCGGGAAGAGCAGGGACTGGGCCAGGATCCGGTCGTTCTGGTATTCCCGGCGCAGCCGCTCGAAGGCGATCCGCTCGTGCGCGGCATGCTGGTCAATCAGGATCAGCGCGTCCTCGGTCTGGGCCACGATGAACATGCCGTGAAATTGGCCGATCACTTCCAGCTCGGAGAAGCGCAGAGGGGGCAAGGCGCCGGCGGCGACAGGAGGGGCCGATGCGGGTCGGGAGGGTTCGGCCGCGGGCCGCGAAGACCGCAAGGGCGGGAGGGAAGGAGCGGACTCGGACGGGGGCTGGTAACGGCGCAGTGCCTCGGCCGCGCGTTCGCGGAAGCGATCGGTCACCGGGTTGGTCATGGCCTCTTCTAACGCCGGCGCCGGGGGGCGGGAAGGAGCCGCCAGCGGCTGGGACGAGCGGGGCTCGAGGGCGGCGCGGACCGACTCCAGCACGGCCTGGTGGATGGGCACCTGCTCGCGGAAGCGGACTTCGTGCTTGGTGGGGTGGACATTGACGTCCACGCTCGCGGCGGGCAGGTCGAGGAAAAGGGCCACCACCGGGTAGCGGCCTTTGGGGACCAGAGTCCGATAGGCCTCGAGCAGGGCATGGTTGACAAAGCGGTCGCGGACAAAGCGGCCGTTGATATAGACGAACATGCCGCGGCCGCCGGCGCGGGTGTAGTCCGGCCGGGAGACGTAGCCCCAGATGCGCAAGGGTCCTTCGGGCAAAAGGTCGGGAAAGGTGCGGTCGAGCGGGACCAGGTATTCCATGGCCGCGGCGCCCAGCGCGTGGCGGAGCCGCTGGCCCAAGTCCGAGGCGGCCGGGGCTTCCCAGAGGGTGCGGCCGTTGTGGATCAGCTCGAAGTGGACTTGGGGCCGGGCGAGGGCGATGCGCGAGACCCATTCGCTCAAGTGGCCGAGCTCGGTCTCCTGGGTCTTGAGGAACTTGCGGCGGGCCGGGAGATTGAAGAAGAGGTCCTTGACTTCCACGGTGGTGCCGCGGGCCATGCCGACCTCGGCCACTTCCTTGACCACGCCGGCCTCGATCCGGACCCGGGCGCCGACCGGCGAGTCCTGATCGCGGGTCAACAGCTCGAGGCGGGAGACCGAGGCGATGCTGGGCAGCGCCTCGCCCCGAAAGCCGAGCGAGGCGATGGCGAAGAGGTCTTCGGCCCTCTTGATCTTGCTGGTGGCGTGGCGCTCGAAGGCGAGCAGCGCATCGTCGCGGCTCATGCCTTCGCCGTCGTCCTGGATGCGGAGGCGCCGTCTTCCGCCGGCCTCGACCGCGATGATCACCCGCCGGGCCCCGGCATCCAGGGAATTCTCCATCAACTCCTTGACCACCGAGGCCGGCCGCTCCACCACCTCCCCGGCCGCAATCTGGTTCGCCAGCTTTTCCGGCAATAACTTGATTTTTGCAGGCATGGATGCTAGTCTATAGCAACGTAGTGTAAATTTCCATCTCCAGGATGTCAAGAGCATTCAACCGGTCCAAGTCGGATAGTTGTTCGAGTTGAGGCCCAAGGGGCAACTTTTGTTATCATCGCACAATCCTGGAGAGGAAAAGCCGGAAAGAGGCAAGCATTCGAGATGATAATGTCTCCCGCAAAACTCACGGCGTTTATCCTGGTGGGAATATGGCTTTTGATCGCGGGCTACATCCTCTGGCAATACGTGATCAGGCCCCGGCGCTTGTTGGGAAGGAGATCCTCGCGCCGCCACCGGCGGTCGGGCAGGCGTTGTCCCCAGTGCCAGAACCTGATTGACGTTCGCCGCACGGTGTGCCAGCATTGCGGTCATATTTTTCAAACCGTGCCCAAGCCTGAAGCCGAGGCCAAACCCAAGAGCGGCCCGTCCGGTAAAAAGCACAAGCGGGGCAAGCGGTGCCCGCAATGTCATGCCATGATTAACTATGAGCGCACCGCTTGCCAGCATTGCGGCTTTGTTTTTTTCGAAGCCCGCCAGGATGCACCGACCTCCAACACCTCCCCGCCCATGGGCTCTCCAGGAGATGGGATCTAACCCAAGCTTGCCACCCGACCCTTCTTTCACGCGGGGCCCCAGGCGGAACCTTTCGGCTTTAGCTCCCGGCCTGTTCCTGTTTGGTTTAGCTCTGGCCTGGCGGATGGTTTTCCTCCTGGAGATCCGCTCTTCGCCCCTTTTCCAGTATCCGATTATTGATATGTATTGGCACCGGCTCTGGGCCCAGGAGATCCTGGCCGGGGATTTCTGGGGCAAGGAAGTTTTCTTCCGGGCCCCGCTTTACCCCTATTTCCTGGCCCTGGTCATGGCCGTGGCCGGCTCCGGCTTTTTCTGGCCCCGGCTCCTGCAGGCGCTGGTCGGCTGCCTGGCCCCGGTCTTGCTCCGCCGTCTCGCCCTGGGGTTCGGCCTGTCCGAGCGGAGCGCCCTGGCCGCCGGGGTCATCGCCGCGGTTTATCCCTTGTCCGTGTATTTTGATACCGAATTCCTGATCCCGGTTCTCATCGTCCCCCTGGACCTGGCCCTGCTCCTCTGCCTCGCGCGCCTAAAGCCCGAAGACCCGCTCCGCGCCTGGATCCTTCCGGGCCTCTGCCTCGGCCTCTCCGCCATTGCCCGGCCCTCGATTCTGGTCTTCCTTCCCGGGATCGCCCTCTGGATGCTGCTGATCCTCTTCCGCCACAACGGGAAAGCCTGGGCCGGCCGCCTGGCCGTGCTGGCGGCCGCGATGTTGGCGGTGATCGCTCCGGTCACCCTCCGCAACGCCGTGGTCGGCCATGACTTTGTCCCCATCGCCTCCCAGGGCGGCATCAACTTCTGGATTGGGAACAACCCCCAGGCCGACGGCAAGACCGCGACCGCGGCCGGGCCGGAACTGCCCCGGGGTTCGTATCGCGACAATGTCTGGCTGACTTCCCAGCTCGCCGCGGAGCGGGCCCTGGGCCGCAAGCTCAAGCCCTCGCAGATCTCGGACTACTGGTATCAACGAGGCTGGGAGTTTATCCGCCAGGACCCGGCCGCAGCCTTCACCCTCTTCGGCGAGAAGATCTACTTCCTGCTCAACGGCACCGAGATCCCGTGCAGCCAGAGCATTTATTATTACCGGAACGAAAGTTACTTGTTTCGGGCATGGGTCTGGCCCGGTCCGCTTCAATTCCCTTTTGGCGTGCTGTTGCCCCTGGCCGGGGTCGGGATCTTTTTCAGCCTGCGCCAGCGGAAAAAATTTCTCCTCCTTTACCTCTTCCTCTTGACCTACGGCTTCGGCATCGCGATCTTTTTCGTCAATGCCCGCTTCCGCATGCCCCTGGTCCCGGTCCTGATTCTCTTCGCGGTCTACGGGATCCAAGAGTGGCGGCAGCGACCCCCGGTTTCAAACCGGGGGCACTATGGGCGGGAGATCGTGCCCCTCCTGTTGCTCGCGGGGCTGCTCGCGCTCAGCAACTCCCATGCCCGGGGGGTGAACCAAGAAGACGAGGCCAAGCCCTATGACTGCATGGGTTCGTGGTATTATGATCAAGGGAAATACGAAGAGGCCCGGGTCATGTATGAGAAAGCTAATGCGAAAAATCCGCGGAGCGCCACCGCCCTGAACAACCTGGGCACGCTCTCTCTGATCCAGGGCCGTGCCGAGCCGGCGCTGAATTACTTTACCGAGGCCTTGCTCCAGGCCCCGGACCAGCCGCTGGTGGTGAACAACCTCGGCCTGGCCTACGAGCGACTGCACCGGCTGGAAGATGCGGAAGCGGCTTTCTTGAAGGCCGTGGACCTGGACCCCAGTTACGAACCCTATTGGAACAACTTGAACCGGGTGCGCGCGGCCCTGGGCAAACATCCGCTGAAATGGCGGCGGCCGGCCCCCCAACCTTCTCCACCCGAGGTTTCTCCATGAATGGAATTCCCGCTCCCCGCCGACCGACCCGGACCGTCCACGTCGGGTCCGTGGCCATCGGCAGCCAATACCCGGTGAAGGTCCAATCCATGACCAACACCCCCACCCATCAAGTCAAGGCCACCCTCGGCCAGATCGAGAGGCTGGCCGAAGCCGGCTGCGAGATCGTGCGGGTCTCGGTGCCGGACGAGGCCGCGGCATTAGCCCTGCCCAAGCTGGTGGCGCACTCCCCGGTGCCGCTGATCGCGGACATCCATTTCGATCACCGGCTCGCGCTCAAGGCCGTGGAGGCCGGCGTGGCCGGGCTCCGCCTCAACCCCGGCAACCTGCGTTCGCCCAAGCAGGTGGCGCTGGTGGCGAGCGCGGCCAAGGACCAGGGCATCCCCATCCGCGTCGGCGTCAACTCCGGCTCGGTGCCCCAGGACCTGCTGAAAAAGTTCGGCGAGCCCACGCCCTCGGCGCTGGTGGAGGCGGCCCTGCGCCACGTGGAGTTGCTGGAAAAGAAGCACTTCTCGGACATCAAGGTTTCGCTCAAGGCGACGGACGTGGCCACCACGGTGGCGGCTTACCGCCTGCTCGCCAAAAAGGTGGACTACCCCTTCCACCTCGGCATCACCGAAGCCGGCACCGCCTTCACCGGCACGGTCAAGTCCGCGATCGGGCTGGGCATCCTCTTGGCCGAAGGCATCGGCGACACCATCCGGGTCTCGCTGGCCGCGGACCCGGTGGAAGAGGTGCGGGTGGCATGGGAGATCCTGAAGAGCCTGGGACTCCGCCGGCGGGGGGTGGAAGTGATCGCCTGCCCCACCTGCTCGCGGGCCGCGTTCGACGTGGCCGCGGTCGCGGGCAAGATTGAAAAGCGGCTGGCCAGCCGCCAGGCGCCGCTCCGGGTGGCGGTGATGGGCTGCATCGTCAACGGACCCGGCGAAGCCACTCTCGCCGACCTGGGCCTGGTCGGCACCAACAAGGGCGTGCTCCTCTACGTCGAAGGCCGTAAAATCAAGCGCGGCACTTTGGCCGAGATGACCGCGGAACTCTTAAAGCTGGCGAAGAAAAAGTAAAACCTCTCCGCTCACAACCGGCAAGAAAGATTTCCTTCCTTTTGACTTCAGGCGCTCGGCTTCTGGGCCAGGCGCTGGATCAGGGTCCAGGCGAACTCGGCGGCGCGGTCGAGGTCTTCGCGGTCCACGTTCGTGAGCACGTCGTCGTGCCAGTGCCAGGGCCAGGGCACGCCGTCCTCGTTCAGGCTCATGAAGGAAAGCACCCGAAAGCCCCGGGCCCGGGGCACCAGGGTGTCGAGGGTGAGGGCGTTGAAGGCCCGGCCCTGCACGTCCTCAAAGGGCTCTTCTTTCGCTATTTCCTCGGCCAGGCGCACCAGCGCCGGGTCGGCCGGAAGCTTCTTGAGCATACCCTCGCCGGTCACGTAAGTGATCCGGCCGTCGCCCAGGTTATCGAAGTTGAGGAACACGGTCTTGGTTTTATCCAGCTCGCGGCCGTGGGTTTTGAGAAAGGCGCTCATGCCGGCCATGCCCACTTCTTCGCAGCCGGTGAGGAGCAGCCAGACCTTCCAGCCGGAGAGCCCGCCGGCTTCCTTGACTCGAGAGGCCAGCTCCACCGCCACGGCCACGCCGGAAGCGTTGTCCGCGGCGCCCTGGACCGGCTGGCCGCGGACTTCCCGTTCGACCATGAGACCGGCGCCATAGAGGAAATAAAGGAGCGGCGCGAGCAGGAAGAGATCGAGCGCGGTCCAGGTTTGGCGGTTCAAAAGGGCAAGGTAATCGGCGGCGAGGCAGAGAAGGGTGGTGACGATCATGAACAGGGAGACCAGGAAGAGCGGCCGCAAGTATTTGACGGTGCCGGGCGCAAAGGCGAGCGCGGTCTTGGAAGTGTCGTAGTGGGCCACCAGGATGAGGAGGTTCTCGCCGGTCTCGGGCTCGAGCCGGCCGAGCACGTTCTGGCTGGGACCGCGGGGCACCAGGTAAGAGAGGGGGCTCCACCAGGTGAGCTGCTCGGCCACAAAGAGCACGGTCAAGAGGACGGCAATTAAAAAGCCGAAGGGCGGGAAAAAGTAGTGGACCCCGATGGCCAGGGCAAAGCCGCCATACAAGATGAAATAGATCCAGGAGAAAGTGGTGGCCGCGGTAAAGGGCTCGACCGTGACCGCGAGCCCCAGCTTTTTCAACTCTTGGGCGAGAAAGTCGGCCGCCTTTTTCTCGGCCGCGGTGGTGGAGGACCGGTGGGGGAGGGCGGTCAGGCCTTCCAGAATCGGGTCCAGCATGGTGGTTTCAGTATAGCTTATCCGTCCGCCCCTGGCAATTCATTTCTTGGAGAAAGCGGTTCCGGCCCGAGGTTATGCTAGAGCCAGATGGAAAGGTATTTCACTTCGGTATAGGCTTCAATCCCGCTGTGCCCCCCCTCGCGTCCCAGGCCGGATTCTTTCATCCCGCCAAAAGGCATCTGGGCCGCGGCCGGGCTGGGGTCGTTGACGCTGATGATGCCGGCCTGAAGCGCCTCGCCCAGCCGAAACGCGGTGGCCAGGTCGTGGGTCAGAATATAGGAAGCAAGACCATAGGGGGTGTTGTTGGCTTCGCGGACCGCCTCATCCAGGTCGCGGTAAGGGATAATGGGCAGGATCGGCGCGAACGGCTCTTTCTGCATGATCAGCATCTCCCGGGTGATGCCGGTGGCAACGGTCGGCTCGTAGTAATAGCCCTTGCGGTATTTCTCTCCTGCCGGCCGTCTTCCCCCGCAGACAATGGCGCCGTCCTTTTTCTCGATGTCCGCCACCAGCTCTTCCGTGGCCTTGAGCCGGGTCGCATCAAAGAGCGGACCGACTTGCGTCCCCGGCTCCAGGCCCGGCCCGATCCTGAGCGCGCTCGCGCACCGGGCCGCAGCCTCGATAAAGGCCTCGGCCTTGGCCTCGGGCACATAACAGCGGCTGGGCGAGATGCAGACCTGGCCCATGTTCCGGAACTTGGCGGAGACGGCCCTTTCCGCGGCCTCCTCAATCCCAATGTCCGGGCAGACAATCAGGGGGCAATGGCCGCCCAGCTCCAGGCTCAGCTTCTTAAGCTGCGGCGCGGCCTTGGCCATCAGTTCCTTGCCCACCTCCACCGAGCCGGTAAAGCTGACCTTGCGCACCACCGGGTTCTGCAAGAACTCGTCCGCCACCTCGCCGGGCGGGCCCATGACCAGGTTGGCGACTCCGGCCGGTATCCCGGCGTCCTCGAAACAGCGGAACAGCTCGACCGTGGCCAGGGGGGTCTGGCTGGCGGGCTTGGCCACCGCGGTGCAGCCCACGGCCAGGGCCGGGCCGAGCTTGCGGGAGATCAGGATCACCGGAAAGTTCCAGGGCGCGATGGCGCCGACCACGCCCACCGGGCTGCGGAAGGTGAGCAGCCGCTTCTCGGCCAGGTGCGTGGGCATCCATTCCCCGTAATGGCGCTTGGCTTCCTCCGCCGACCACTCAAACACGTCCGCCGCGCCCTTGACCTCGCCCCGGGCCTCGGCCAGGGGCTTGCCCGCCTCCCGGGTCAGAAGCCGCGCGATTGCATCCACCCGCTCGCGGATCAGGTCCGCCACCCGGCGCAGCTTGGCCGCGCGCTCGTAAACTAAAAGCCGGCTCCAGGCCGGGAACGCCCGCTCCGCCGCGGCGATCGCGCGCCGGGCGTCTTCGCGGTCGCCGTAAGCGGCCTCGGCAAAGACCTCGGCCGCGGCCGGGTCAATAATGCCCAGAGTCTTCTTCTTGGCCGCCTCGCACCAGGCACCGTCAATGAACAGCAGATACTCCGAACTCACGATCCGACCCCCTTTGCGTTTTCCTGTGCTAAAATAACACGCCCGACGGCAAGGGACAAGGCCTTTCCCTTCCGGATGAACATTTGGGCCGGCCTACCGATCTAATGGTCAAAAGATGGATGTTTCCGGCCATTGCTCCGATGCGACCCTGGTGCAGCAAGCCCGGAAGGGGCAACCCGCCGCCTTCCAGGAGCTGGTCGAGCGGCACCGGCTGACGGTCGCCCGGGTGGTGGCGCGGATCACCCGCCGGCCGGAGTGGGTGGACGACTTAACCCAAGAGACCTTCTTCTCCGCTTATCAAAACCTGGCGCAATTCGAGGGCCGTTCTTCTTTCCTCACCTGGATCTACCGGATCGCGGTCAACCTGAGCCTGCGCGAGCTGGAAAAAGAACAGGCGCGCCAGCGCCTGCGCCAGGCTTACGCCGAGGCGTTTCCCTCGCCCGATACCTTGATCGTGCCCTGGGGTCAAGGCGGCGAGAAAGTCGTGTTGGACCGGGAAGCGCAAAAGGCGGTGCGCAAGGCCCTGGACCAGCTTGACCCGGAACACCGCATCGTCCTGGTGCTCCGTTATTTGGAGGACCTCTCCTCCCCGGAGATCGCAGCGATCCTGCAGATCCCGGCCGGCACGGTGCGCTCGCGCTTGTATCACGGCCGGTTTAAGCTCATGCAACTGCTCCTTCCGGCCCGGGAGCGGCCGGCGTCCCCCAAAGCAAAGGACATTCCCCATGAAATGTGAAGAACTGCGGCTGCAACTGGTGGACTACTTCGACGGCGAACTGACGCCGGCGGAGCAGGAGGCCCTGGCCTCGCACCTTCAGGCCTGCGCCGCCTGCCGGGAGCTTGCGGCCAAGCTGGAGAAGAGCCTGGCGGTGTTCCAGGCCGTGGCTTTGGCCGAGCCTGCTCCCGGAGAGCCTGCCTTCGCGCTCCCCGAAGAGGAGGCCCGGCCGACCCGCTTCTCCCGCCGGCTGGTCGGCTGGCTGGCCCTGGCCGCGACCTTGATCTTTATCCTCGGCGCCGGAGTCTATCTCCGCCTCCAGTCCTCGACGCCGCCGACGGTGGTTTTAGAACCGGCGGTGCGGGTGACCGGCGAAAACCTGGACGCCTCGATCTCGGACAAAAGTTTTGTGCTCCACGGCCACGGCATTTCGCAGCGAAACCACCTGGACCTGAAGCTCTGAGGTGATCATGAAAAATCCCTTTCCCTGCCGGACGCTGGTCGTCATCGGCCTTTGCTTCGGCCTGGTATTGGCGACTGCCCCGGCCCCAGCCGCCGAGAGCGTGCAAGCGCGGGGCAACCTGGACATCCCGCGGGGCCGGGAAGTCGGGGACGTGGTGGTGGCCGACGGCAACGTGCGGATCGGGGGCACGGTGCTGGGCTCGGTTTACGTGGCCGCGGGCGATGTCTTGCTTGCGCCCGGCGCCCGGGTTCAGGGCAGCCTGACCGTGATCGGCGGCGACGCCTGGGTCTCGGCCGGGGCGAGGGTGGACAAGGGAATTTATATTTTTGCCGGCCGGGCCCACCTGGAAGAGGGAGCGCAGATCGCGGGCGAAGTGCAGGTGGTGGAAAAGTCGGCTTCCCTCACCCCGCAAAAGATCGCGCTGGTCAGCCGCTACCTGCTGCTGGACCGAGTAGTGCCCGGCCCGTCCTTTTCCCTGGAGCAACTGGCTAACCTGGACCTGGCCAAGCTGCGCTTGCGGAAGACCTCCTCGGAGAAAGTCGCCTACCTGGACCTGGGCAGACTGGGCAAGAGGCCCCTGGAGTTCCGGGAAGTGCTCGACGCCCGGGAGCTCCGCGCCGACCGCGCCCGGATCACGGTGATCAAATTCATCAACCCGGCTGCGGCCGAGGGGTTTTGGGATTCCTTGCGCGAATTGCCCGAGGACCAGATGAGCAACTCGGTCCATTCCAGCCTGGGCGAAGGCGCGCACTGGTATTTCCGCTGCAGCGGCAGGGCCGATTTGTTGTGGACCCGGGACCAGTACCTAATCGCCATCCAAAGCGGCTATTTTCACGACGATCATTTCAGCCCCGATCAACGCAGGCCCGTCGAGCGCTCCCATGATTCGCCGCGGACCCGGGACCAGCATCCGGCCGCTCATGAAAACCGCCGGTCCCATGACGACGATCATCTGCTCGCGGGCCAATGGGGACCGCTGGAGCGCACCCGCGACCAGGTCCGGCAAGCGCTGGAAGCGTTGTTCCGGCAATCCAGTCAGCCCGAATTAGAAGGAGGGGAAAAATAATGAAGTGGAAACACGTGGGTAGATTTCAAATCATGACCGTCGGTCTCGCACTCAGCCTGGTCTTGCTGCCTGGGTGGAGGCTGGCCCGGGCCGAGGAGCCGAACTACGAAAAGAGCGATGATTTCGAGAAGAGCAAAGAGGAGTTCGGCCGGGAGAAGCCTCCGGTGGACGTCCGCCTGGGTGAGAAGAAAGAACATCACGCGAAGCCGGCCAAGGAGCGCAAGACCCCGGCCTGGCTCAAGGGCAAGACCGTGGGCGGCTGGGGCGGGCCGACCATGAACTACCTGGGGTTGGACCTGGACGTGTTTGAGCCGCTCACCGAGGGCCGCGGTCTCAACGAGTTTCATCACGATACCTGGCTGATCGGCGGCATGGGCGTGGGCCGGATCGGACCGGTGCGGATCGGCGGCATGGGTTTTGGCGACAGCCAGAGCCAGCGCAAGACCGTGGCGGGGGACGAGCGCAAGGCGACGATTGACCTCGCCGGGGGCGGAGGGATCCTGGAGTTGGAGGGAGACCTTCTTCCCAAGGTGGGCCTTTTCGGCGGGGCCATGCTCGGCGGCGGCAACATCCGCCTCTCGGCCCGAGGCGCGGACCTGACCGACCAGGAATGGGACGAGAGCGAGACCTTCTTCCTGGCCTATCCTTACGGGGGCCTCACCGTGAAGGTCCTGCCCTTCATGCGCCTGGAGGCCACCTACGGCTGGCTGTTCTTCGATTATTCCCCGGGCGGCGCGGATTACGCGCCCGGGCCCGGCGTCAAGGCCGTGGACGGCTCGCTGTCCGGCGCCGGCACCGCCCAGGTGCGGCTGCTCTTCGGATACGAGACCAAGCTGAAGTAGCGAAGCCCTCTCCTTTCCCGGCGGCAGGACAGGTCCTCCCGGAGGACCCGGGAAAGTCCGCAACCGGCCCCCGGCTCTGAAAAGCCGAGGGCCGGCGCATTTCCCAGGGTCCGGATCTTTCGCCGAACCCAAAGAGCTCCGGGGTTCGACATATAGGCCTTACAGAAACAATCTGGCTCCGGCCGGTCTTCTCTGCTGTAGCGGAACATTACACCCTCGCCGATGTTTTCCCCAACCGGCAGACGGTATATCGCATTCGCTACCAACCGCCCTAAGCAAAATCTTTGCCCAAACCCAATGAAATAGTTTATAATTTTAAGAACAAGCCCATGATTGCCATTATCGGCGCCGGTCTGGCGGGATTGTCCGCGGCTTATCATCTCAAGGGGAAAGAGTTTCGCCTCTTCGAGAAAGAAGCTCGCCCGGGCGGCCTGGCCCGCACCGAAAAGCAGGACGGCTTGCTTTTTGATCGCGCCGGCCACCTGCTCCATTTCCGGGACGCGAAGGTCAAGGGCTGGGTGCAGGAGCTGCTCGGCGACAACTGGCTGGCGCACGAGCGCCGCGCCACCATCTTCTCCCAGGGGGTCGAGACGCCTTATCCCTTCCAGGCCCATACCTACGGCCTGCCCAAGGAAACCGTGCGGGACTGCGTTCAGGGATTCCTCGAGGCCTGCCTCCAGGCCGAGCGGCACCTCCCGGCTCCCGACGACCTGGCCGGATGGTTCCTGCACACCTTCGGCGAAGGCTTTGCCCGCCACTTCTTCTTCCCTTTCAACTACAAACTCTGGCGCCGCGATTTGCGGGAGATGACCGCGGACTGGGTCAGTTGGTCCGTGCCCCGGCCCTCGCTTTCCGAGGTGATCGCCGGAGCCATCGGGCTCCAGACCAGCCCGATGGGCTACAACTCGACCTTCCTCTATCCCCGGCGGGACGGGATCGAGAGCCTGCCCCGGGCGCTCGCGGCCGCGGTCGGCCCGATCGAGACGAACCGGGAATTGGTGGAGGTGCATCCCAAAGAGAAGATGCTGGTGTTTGAGGATGGCGAGAAGGTGCGCTACCGCAAGGTCATTGCCACCTTGCCCTTGCCGGAATTGATCCGCCGGATTCAGGGCGCGCCCGCGGAGATCCAGGCCGCGGCCCAGGGTCTAAAGCAGGTTTCGGTCCTTTGCATCCACCTGGGCGTGGCCGGCCCGCCGATTTCGAAGCAACACTGGATCTATTTCCCGGAACCGGGGTTTCCTTTTTACCGCTGCGGCTTCTACTCCAACTATTATCCGGCGCCGGCCGGCCGCCACAGCCTGGTCCTGGAATTATCGCTGCGGCCCGAGGAACTTCTTCGGCGCGGCCCGGAAATTCAGGAGTCCTGCCTGGCGGCTTTCCGGGAGACGGGGTTTCTTCAGAGCGCGCACCGGGTCCTGCACCTGAGTGCGCTCGCGCTTCCCTATGCCTACGTGATCTATGACCGGCATCGAAAGAAGCACCTGCCCAGGCTCCTGGCCTGGCTGCGCGGGCTGGAGATTTACCCGGCCGGCCGCTACGCCCGCTGGGAATACGGGACCATGGAAGACGCGCTCAGCCAGGGCCGCGAGGCGGCCGCGGAAGTTCGCGGATGAAGGCGCGGGTGGTGCACCTGATCACCAAACTCGAGTTGGGCGGCGCCCAGGGCAACACCCTCCATACCGTGCGGGGCTTGGACCGCCGGCGCTTTTCGGTGGCGCTTTGGGCCGGGGATGGCGGCATCCTCGAGGAGGAAGCGCGGCAGATCCCGGACCTGGATATCGAGGTCATCCCGGGGCTCCGGCGAGAGGTCAGTCCGGTGCAGGATCTGCGGGCGCTCGTGATCCTCTGGAGCAAGCTCAAGCAAGAGATGAAACGGTTTGCGCCGGCGCCGGTGATCCTGCACACCCACAGCTCCAAGGCCGGGATCCTCGGCCGGCTGGCCGCAAGGCTGGCGGGCGTGCCGTTGGTGGTCCACACCTATCACGGTTTCGGTTTCAACCGCGGCCAGCCCTGGCCGGTGCGGCAGTTTTACATCGGCCTGGAAAGGCTGACCGGCCGGATGAGCCGGGCCCTGGTCGCGGTGAGTTATGCCAACCTGGAAGAAGCGGTGCGCTTGGGCCTGGCCCGGCAAGAGCAGATCCGGGTGATCCGGAGCGGCATCGCGCTGCAAGAATTCCGGCCGCGGCCGTTTGACCGGTTGAACCTGCGCCGGGAGCTGGGGGTCAGCCCCGACTCCTCCCTGGTGACCATGGTTGCCTGTCTCAAGCCGCAGAAGAGTCCGCTGGATTTCGCCCGGCTCGCGGCCCGGGTCCTAAAGGAGGCGCCGGACGCGGAGTTTGCCCTGGCCGGGGACGGCGAGCTGCGGCCCGAATTGGAGCGGCTGGTGGCCGAGCTGGGCATCCGCGAGCGGTTCCATCTGCTCGGCTGGCGCCGGGATGTGCCGGAGCTGTTGTGGGCCTCGGATGTGCTGGTGCTGACCTCGCTCTGGGAAGGTTTGCCCCGGGTTTACCTTGAGGCTCATTCCGCGGGCCTGCCGGTGGTGGGGACCCGGGTGGACGGAGCGGCCGAGGCGGTGAAAGACGGCGAGAACGGCTACCTGTTCGAGCCGGGGGACATTGCCGGCATGGCCTCCGCGGTAACCGCCTTGCTGTGCGATCCGGCCCAGCGCCGGCGCCTGGGCGAGGCCGGCCGGGCGCGGGTGGATGAGTTCGATATCCGGCACCTGGTGCCGGCGCTGGAAGCGCTCTACGAGGAGTTGCTGGCCGCCGGGGCCGGGCGCGCATGAAGATGTTGGAGCCGGAAATCCTGCAATGGTTCGCGCTGGTGTTCGGGGCGGTGGTGGGAAGCTTTTTAAACGTGGTGATCTGGCGCCTGCCCCGGGAGGAGTCGCTGATCCGGCCGGGCTCGCATTGCCCGGCCTGCGGGGCTCCCATCCGGCGGTATGACAATATCCCGATCGTAAGCTGGCTTCTGCTGCGCGGCCGCTGCCGCTCGTGCCGGGCCGGGATCTCGGTCCGCTATCCCCTGGTCGAGCTTTTCAGCGCGCTCCTGAGCTTCTTCCTCTTCCAACGCTTCGGCGCCTCCTGGCACTACCTGGTCTATTTCGGGTTCGCGGCCGGACTCCTCGCCGCATCCGCCATTGACCTCGTCCACCGCATCATCCCGGACGAGATCAGCCTGGCCGGAACCGCCGCCGGCCTCCTCATCGCCCTGATCCCGAAAGCGCCGGTGCCGTTCCTCTCGGCGCTGCTCGGCGCGCTCGCCGGGTTCCTTTCCCTCTCCCTGGTCATCGCCGGCTACTGGCTCCTCACCCGGCGCGAGGGCATGGGCATGGGCGATCCCAAGCTGCTCGCCGCCATCGGCGCCTTCCTGGGATGGCAGGCCCTGCCCTTCGTGGTCCTGGCGGCTTCCTTCACCGGCACGATCGTGGGCCTGGGCATGATCCTGGTCCAGAAAAAAGGCCGCTTTTACAAAATTCCCTTCGGACCGTTCCTCTCCCTGGGCGCCTGGATTTGGCTCCTCTTCGAGCCGACGCTTCAGGAGTGGATCTTCCGTGGACCGGGAGGTTGGGGATGAAACCCCGGATGAAAAGCATCATCACCGAAGTGGTGATCAATTTTTCCGTGCTGATGACCAGCGCCCTGGTCCTGATCAGCGTGGTGGTCCTTTGGATCTGGGGTTACCAGGAGGAGTTCCAGTCGTTCACCCCCCTGATCGTGATCGTCTACGTCCTGCTCTTTTCCGCGGTCATCGCCGGGTTCGGATACGTGCTCCTCTCCCGGGTGGTGCTCCGGCCCTTGCGCCAGATCCTTTTAGCCACGGAGCGGCTGGCCCAGGGCGATCTGGGGGTGCGGGTGCAGGCCATGGAGGAAAACGAACTGGGCGCGCTGGCCCATGCCTTCAACCGGATGACCGAGCAGATCCAACTCCAGCAGCAGGACCTCCGCTCGCACCTCTCCGCCCTGGAGCGGGTGAACCGGGAGCTGGAGCGGACCCAGAACCAGTTGATCTTCTCCGAGAAGCTCGCCTCGGTGGGCCGGCTGGCGGCCGGGGTGGCCCACGAGATCGGCAACCCCCTCAGCGCTATCCTGGGCTACCTGGAGATCCTCAAGCGCCACCCCGGCCTGGGCCCGGAGCAGAACGATCTGTTGCAGCGGATCGAGAAGGAGCTTTCCCGCATCCACCGCATTATCCGGGAGCTGTTGGATTACAGCCGGCCGGCCAAGGAAGAGGGCGAGGAGGTGCTGGTGAACCAGGCGGTCTCGGCCGCGGTGGATCTGGTCTCGGCCCAGAAGGGGTTTCCGGCGATCGAGCCCGTGCTCCGGCTGGAACCCGGGCTGCCGGCGGTGCGGGGTTCCCGGCACCAGTTCCAGCAGCTCCTGGTCAATTTGATCCTGAACGCGGTGGACGCCATGCCCCGGGGAGGCCGCTTGACAATTCTGACCGGACTCCATAAGGTAGGCGGGGGCGAGGTGGAAATCCGGGTGGAAGACACCGGCGAGGGCATTCCCCGCGAGAACCTGCGGCGTATCTTCGATCCCTTTTTTACCACCCGCGAGCCGGGCCAGGGCACCGGGCTGGGTTTAAGCATCTGCTCCCGGATCGTGGACTCGATGAACGGCCGGATCGAGGTGGAAAGCCAGCCGGGGCGGGGCAGTGTCTTTACCGTGGTCCTGCCCGCGGCGCCGGCGGCCTCGACCGGGTGATCAAAAACCATGGCGGACAAACTCCGGATCTTGATTGTGGACGATGAGGAGAACATGCGGCACATGCTCAAGGTGCTGCTGGAGAAGGAGGGCTATGTCTGCGAGGCCGGGGCCGACGGCCAGGAGGCGCTGAAGAAGTTCGAGCAGGACCCCTATGACTTTGTGCTCTGCGATATCCGCATGCCCCGGATGGACGGGTCCGAGCTGCTCCGGGAGATGCGGCGGCGCCAGATCCCGGCCACCGTGATCATGATGAGCGCTTACGGCTCCGAGGACACCGCGCTGGAGGCGATGAAGCTCGGGGCCTACGATTACATTTCCAAGCCGTTCAAGGCCGAGGAGATCGTGCTCACCTTGAAGAAGGCGGAGGAGCGGGAGCGGCTGCAGAAGGAGAACCTGCTCTTGCGGCGCCAGGTGCTCAAGGAATACGGCTTCGGCAACATCATCACCAAGAACGAGCGGATGCAGGAGATCCTGCAGACCATCACCAAGATCGCGGAATACAAGTCCACCGTCCTGATCGTGGGCGAGAGCGGCACCGGCAAGGAGCTGATCGCCAAGGCCCTCCATTACAGCAGCCTGCGCCGGGACGGGCCTTTTGTCCCGGTCAACTGCGGGGCGATTCCCGAGAACCTGCTGGAGAGCGAGCTCTTCGGCCACGTGCGGGGCGCTTTCACCGACGCGAGCTACACCAAGAAGGGGCTGTTCGAGGAGGCGGACGGGGGCACCTTGTTTTTGGACGAGATCGGGGAACTGCCGCTCTTGTTGCAGGTGAAGCTGCTGCGGGTGCTGCAGGAAGAGGAGGTCCGGCGGGTGGGCGACACCAAGCCGATCCGGGTGAACGTGCGCATCATCGCCGCCACCATCCGCGACCTGGCCGAGGAAGTCAAGAAGGGCAGCTTCCGCTCCGACCTCTATTACCGCCTCAACGTGCTCGCGCTCCAACTGCCCCCGCTGCGGGAGCGGCGCGACGACATCCCGACCTTGGTGGATGCCTTTATCGAGCGCTACAACTACCGGCTCCAGCGCCAGATCAAGGGGATCAGCAAGGAAGCGCTCGGCATCCTCATGGATTACAACTGGGAGGGCAACGTCCGCGAGCTGGAGAACGCGATCGAGCGGGCCATGGCGCTCGCCGAAGGCAACCGGATCGAGGTGCACAACCTGCCGCCCCAACTGCGCGAGGTCAAGACCGGCGGCGAACTCACCATTCCCGACTACGAATACAGCATCAAGAAGGTAAACCGCCAGGTGGAGGAAGAGCTGATCCGCCGGGCGCTCCGCCGCACCGGCGGCAACCGCACCCAGGCCGCCAAACTCCTGGAAATCTCCCACCGCGCCCTGCTCTACAAGATCAAGGATTTCGGGATCGAGGAAGAGCGCTAGCCGGAACCGACCGCGGCCATCCGCGGCGGCAAAGACTCCTCGCCCTTGCGCGCCCGCCGGGCTAAGTCCTTCGATTCATAAGTTCGATGACGAACTTATTTACTCAGGACTTAGTGCCGTTCGGCCCGAGCTCACGGCCGAGGGCTGAGTAAGCAAATAAGCCTTTGCGAGAAAATAAATACGTCATTGTATTTGCGAATCGAAGCACTAAGTTGCAACCGGGTCGGCGGACTTTCCCCGGATGATCTCCAGGATTTCTTTGCCCCCGACCGCGAAGCCCAGGCCGATCAAGTTCAAAAAGACGTTATCCACAATAAACAGGATCCAGGCCCGTTGGTTGAGATGGACGGTGATCAGGCCGGCCAGCCCCAGGCCGCCTCCGACAATGGCCAGGACCAGGGCCAGGCGGAACCGGCGGGAATAACCCAGCCAGAAGAGCGCGCCCGAGCAGATGGCCAGGCCGGCCCCCAACAGCCCCACCACCAGGACCGTGCTCGAGGAGAACGCCTGGACCTCAGCGGCCAGGGCGCGGAAATCGCCGCCGGTGCTGGACCGAAACTGGTAAAGCGCGACCGAATCGCTGAACACCGCGGCTAAAATCCCGTAAACCGTAAACCCTGCGCAGCCCGCCACCGCCAGCCAGGCGGCGATGCGGATCCTCCGACTCATGTTCCCTTCCATGATATCCTCCGCGGAGACGGTCCTTCTTGGTCTCCACCGCTCCGGCCGGCACCCGAGCACAGGGGCCGCGCCGGTCAAGCCCGCCCGGGGTCAGGTCTTTAGTTTTTAGTTTTCATATTTGAATAAAGAACGCGGTCGCGGACGCCGGCGCTCCCCTCTCTTCCGAGGCGGGGAAGCCGGGGCTCAGCCGGCATAGTAGGAATTCTTGCCGTAAGCGCTGGTGAGGAGGAGTTTGCCCGGCTGGACCAGCTTGGCCGCCACCACCTCCCCCACAAAGAGAGTATGGTCCCCCGGCGCATAAGTGCCGACCAGTTTGCATTCCACCCAGCCCAGGCAATCGTGGAGCAGCGGCGCACCGGTCTGGCCCGGCTGCCACTTCAAGCCCTGGAACTTGGCGCCCCGGTCCGGGTCTTTGGATTTGAAGCGGCGGGTCAGGGATTTCTGGTCCTGACGGAGGAAGATGACGGCAAAGGACTTGGCCTGCATGATCAGGTGGTGGGTGTAGCGCCGGGGCGAGACGCCGATGGCCACCTGGGGCGGGTCGAACGAGACCTGGGTGAAAAGAGAGAGGGGCATGCCGTTGATCTCGCCGGCGTGGGCCGCGGTCACCAGGTAAAGCCCATACTCCGCGTGCCGGAGCACCTCCATGGCCCGGTCTTTCATGCCGTTAGGGGTCAGGTCCTGACAATTCACAATTTTTTCTCACTCCCCGCTTTCCAAGGCCTCTTTCAGCTCCCGGGCTAAAATCTCGGCCGAGCGGCG
>MGQK01000090.1:46344-47402 GCA_001797815.1 Deltaproteobacteria bacterium RBG_13_61_14
GCTTGCGCTGCCACTCGCCCTCGGTCCGGAAGTTAGCGGAAGTAGTCCCCAATATCATGCCGGGATTTTGTCTCCTCTAGGGCTTTCTCCGCCGCCGGCTGGGCATGGTAACACAAGTCCTCGTAAAAGGCGCCTTCCGGCAAGGGCAACCGGGACAAGAAAATTAGGGCGTTAGCGAAGCGCCGGAGATTGACACTCCCACCCCATCCACCAAGGCCCGGTAGGCTTTTTCCACCCGGTCCCAGTTGGATTCCCGGTCCAGCGCCTGCGGCCCCTGATCTATTCGGTTTCGCCGGCCATTGCCAGGACACGCTGGCGAAGGGACGGAGAAATCCAACACCCGGCCTGAATCAAAGCCTCGATCGCACTTTTAATCTCCGAAAGCTTTTGCTTTTCTTTGGCCAGCAGGAGGATCCCGAGAGTTCCGCGGGTGGAGAGGCCGTAGAGGCGAGCGCACCGGCTGGCGGCGCGGTCATCCATCAGCAGCTCATGCCGCGGATAGCGCCGCGCCCAAACGAGCACCGAAGTTTCTCCTGCCCCTAAATCCCACTCAATCAAATCAGGGTCCAAGCTTTCCACCCGAACAATTTTTATCCAGGAAAAGGTTTTGAGTTTGTTAATAAGCTCGATCCCGCTTTCTCCGGCCTGAACTTCCAGGAGGACGGCCTCGGGAATGACCACCTGCTGGTAGAGTGATCCGAGGAGTTCGAGAGCATTGATCTTGGACAGGCAAATGAGAGGAGAAGCGTTGACCACTGCCTGTTCAGGCATGCGTGGCCTTTTCCTGCACCTGGTCTTCATCCACCTGGAAGGGGGTGACCTGGAACCGGGCCAGCGCCTGGATGAACGCCTCCCGGCTTAAGCCCGAGATTTCTGCGGCCCGGCTTTGCGAGACCATGCCCAACTCATACCACTTGACTGCGGCGGCCAGGCGGAGTTCGCGCGCAAAGCCCTCCGGGTCCTGTCTCAGCGCGGCAAAAGCCGCCTCCGGCATCTCGATTTTCAGGATTTGAGACATCGGCGTTTTTCCCTTTTCTGAGGTTAATTGTAAATTATCT
>MGQK01000090.1:47443-47511 GCA_001797815.1 Deltaproteobacteria bacterium RBG_13_61_14
TATTCCTCGACCGTCACCGGCTCGTTGAGTCCCGGATAGCGGGCCTCCCAGGCGAAACTGCTCAGCAC
>MGQK01000090.1:47535-47989 GCA_001797815.1 Deltaproteobacteria bacterium RBG_13_61_14
GATATCCAGGCCGTTGCGCCTCAAGCCGTTGCTCAATTCCTTCAGGTCGTGGATGTAGCGGAATAACCAGCCGCGATGCTGATATACGGCCTTTAGGGCTTTTTCCGCCGCCTGCTGGGCGTGATAACAAAGGTCCTCGTAAAAGGCGCCTTGCGGCAAAGGCACTCGGGCCAAGGCCAAATCGCTTTTGGCCCGGGCCATCCAATCCTGGGCGGTGCCGGGGACAGGTCTATCCTCCGGCATGATACAACTCTTTGCCTTGCTGAAGAGCCGGAAAAATGACCAGCGAGGGATTTTGGCCGAACTGCTGGAGGTCGCTTTCGGTCACCACCACCACGTCCTTGGCGAATCCTAACCCGCCCAGGCTCTTATAAACGGCCCGGGCGGTGCGGCGCCGGTGGACGCCGTCGGGCATCACCACCAACAGGTCGAGATCGCTGTGCGGCCCCAGCTT
>MGQK01000090.1:48050-60341 GCA_001797815.1 Deltaproteobacteria bacterium RBG_13_61_14
CGCACCAACTCATCCAGAAGGCGCTGATCTAGTTTTTGGCCAACCTGGAGAAAAACTTCGGTATTCATCCTTACTCTCATTACTCAGCAATGGAGAGGAGAGGCTCGCGGGCAACGCTCTCCAGATCCTGTTTCAGCGCGGCAAAAGCCGCCTCCGGCATCTCGATTTTCAGGATTTGAGACATCGGCGTTTTTCCCTTTTCTGAGGTTAATTGTAAATTATCTGATTTTTGATTGCAAGGACCAAGCGAAACGACAAAGTTGGGGCACCACCTAAGCACATGCGATTGACATTCCCACCCCATCCACCAAGGCCCGGTAGGCTTTCTCCACCCGGTCCCAGTTGGATTCCCGGTCCAGCGCCCAGAATCTTCCCATCACCGTGACCACTTCTCCTAATCCCAGCCTCGCGCACTCCGCTTCCACTTTGGCGATGTAGTGGGCCCCGGCCTCGGGTCGCTCGCCGCGCCGGCCGAGGAGCGAGTGGATGAACATTTGGGGCACGCCCTGGTTCTTGGCCATGTGCATGAGGGCGAAGAGGTGGTCGAGGGAGCCGTGGGAAGAGAAGAAGCTGACGATGCCGAGCAGATGCAGGGGCCGGTTTTCTTTCTTGGCCAAGTCCATGGCCCAGAGGAAGGCCGGGTTCCGGTAATAGGAGCCGTCCTCCAGCGCGCGGTCAATGCGGAGGCGGTCGGAGTAGAGGATGCGGCCGGCGCCGAGGTGGAGGTGCCCGGCCTCGGAGTTGCCCACCGTATTTTTGGGCAGACCCACCGCTTCGCCGCTGGCCCAGAGGGTGGTGAAAGGATGTTCGGCGCGCAGCCGGTCCATGACCGGGGTGCGGGCCTCAAGGATAAGGTTGCCGTCCGGGTCGTCGCGATGGCCCCAGCCGTCGGCGATGAGGAGCAGCACCCGCCGGGGGCGGGTTACAAACCCGCCCCCACTTCTTATGATCAGGGAGGCGCCGGTCATGGCCGCGGGCTTTTCCAGGGCCAATAGCTCCAGCACCGTGGGCGCGACGTCAATCAGGCTCCCGCCGGGGCGCAGGCGCGCGCCCTCGGCTTCGAGCGCGGCGTCGAGGAGCACGCAGGGGACCGGATTCTTGGTATGGCCGGTGTCCACCGCGCCTTCGGGGTAGAGCCACTGCTCCACGGTTCCGTGGTCCGCGGTGAGGAGCACGGTCACTCCTTCGGTCCTGGCTGCTTCGATTACTCGTCCGATTTCGCGGTCCACGGTCTCGATCGCCTGGAGCACCGCCGGCTTGTTCTCAATATGGCCGACCACGTCCACGTTGGCGAAGTTGGCGATGAGCAGGCTCCAGCGGGGGTTGGTGAGGCAGGCCAGGGTCTGGTCGGCCACGTCCGCGGCCCGCATCTGGGGCCGCGCGTCGTCATTCTTCGCGTCTTTGTGCGACTCGATCACCCGGCGCTCTTCCCCGGGGAAGCGCGGCTCGCGCTTGCCGCTGAGAAAATAGCCGAGGTGGATGGCCTTTTCCGATTCCACGATCTTGACCTGAAAGAGCCCGGCCCGGCTCACGACCTCGCCCAAGGTATCGCGGAGCAATTCTTGGGGCGGGAAGGCCACCTGCTCGGCCAGGCCGGGCGCATACTCGATCATGGTGGCCAGTCGGACCGGGCCGGCCGTGGCAAAATGCGGGAAACGAGGGTCGGTCAGGGCTTGCGAGAGCTCGACCTCCCGCTCGCCCCGGATGTCGTAAAAGATGACCGGGTCGCCGGGCCGGATCGGGCCGCGGGGCCGGCCCTCGGCATCGAGGAGCACGCGAGGGTTCAGGGCCTCGTCTTCCTCGCCGGCGGCGTAGGCCGCCCGCACCGCTCGAGCCAGGGGGCCGAGCGGAGGGTCGGGAGGGGAGTTCATGGTTTGGCCGCGGAGGAAGGGGACAGTTGGTCGAAGGGCACGATCACCCGGTAGAGCTTGTAGGCATCCGCCGGGGTGGTGCCGATGGCGGAGACCACGATGCCGTCAAAGTCCTCGCGGTATTCGGGGAATTTCTGATCCAGGAACTTCGCGAGCTCTTTGCCGTCGGCCTCCAGGCCGGCGGTATCGGTAAAGGACTTGGCCTGATAGGTAACATCCACCCAGATTTTGTTATTGGCGGAAATCACGCTCAGGTTGGAGACGTTGTAGGAATGGCCCGAAGGCATGCTCCAGATCTGGACACTCCCCTGGGGCAAATAATCGGCTTTGATCTGCTTCATCTCGGTGGCAATCTGGGAGACGGTGAACTCCTGCACCCCGGGGCCGAGTTCGGAAAGGAGGATGGCCATCCGATATTGCAGCGCGGCCAGGTGCAAGAGGTTCTTTTCCCGGCTTTTCCGTGCCGCCTTGAAATAGGATTCCGCTTCCCGGCCTTTGGCGGTGGAAGCATTGATCGCCAGGGAAAGCAACTTCCAGCCGCCTTCCTCCTTGAGCAAGTGCAGGACCACCCGGAGCGTCTCGTCGGCGCCTTGGCTCTTGTAAACCAGCGCGGCGACCTCGTTATTGGCCGGAACCATATGCAGATCCTGCACCCCTTGCGCGCCCAGGTTGCACGGGATCACCGCCTCCTCTTCCCGGGCCTTGCTGCTCATCCAATATAACTCTTCCAACCGGCTGAACTCCTTGGCGCCGAAACTGTCGTCCGCCGCGCGAAGCAAGGTCGCAAATTGCTCGCGGGTCTGCCGGCGTTTGAGCATCTGGCTGGCATCCTGATACAGGGCGGGGTATTCGCTGTTTTCCCATTCCTGGATCAAGCGGCCGCCCGCCTGCATGATCTCGTCCTGGGTGGGCTCCGCAATATCATTGCCGTAAACGCACGAAGTTTGGGGGGTCTTGTTGCGGCATCCCATGACCAGCACCAGGATCCCGGCCATTAGCATCGCTTTCTTCATTAGCTTCAATTCCCCCTTTTCATGCGCATCGGTCTCCCCCCGCCGGCGGCAACGGCACCCGCCCGCCCGGTTCAGACCGCGTCATCGTTCCTCCAGGCGCCGCCGCACGATTTCGCGCACCTCATGCAGTTCAAAACCGTGGTCCTTGCTCAATCGGCCGAGACGCGCGTCCCCGGGCAATTGGGGCGGCAGACCGAGTTCTCGCAGGATGACCGCCGCGGGCACTCCGGTTAGTTGCTCAACTTGCTTCAGGGTCATGGTTCCGTCAATCGGCGGAACCGGAGTTTCGCCGGGCGCGGTAACCCGCATCCGGCGCGGCGGCTCCCCCGTCTGCTCCACTCGTCCAAAGAACGGAGCCGCGGCCAGACCGACAAGCGCCGTCACTCCGACCACCGCCAGAGCCAGCCGCGGGCCCGACCCGGCGCGAGGGCGACCCTTAACGACGTTGACCACCCAACGCCAATGCAGAAAAAGATGGAATCCGAAAGCCGCCATCAGGACGACGGAGAACCAATAGTGAAGCTGGCCCCACCCGTGGCGGTCCATCCCCCAAAGCGCGCTGAAGCGCCCGGAACCGGCTGGAAGGACGTAACGAATCAGAACGCCGGTGGCCGTGAGCAACACCAAGGCCACAAACGCCACCGCATCAACGATAAAATTGACCTTCGTTCTTTGCATCGGATGCTCCGGATCCCTTCGGCCTAACTCCCGGGTAAGACAATCCGAAATTCCTTGCCGAACAGATCCCCCGGCGCCCGGCGGCTTCGGAAACATCTTTTCCAGGAGTAACATGACCCTGCCCCTTTGTCAACGCGCCCAAGACCCGCGCCAGTTCGAGCCTGGAATCGCGCCGGCGGGACCGGCCATCTCTGCCGAAAGCCCTGAAAACCGAGCCGAGAAAGATCCGGGGCATTGATTTCATTATATTTCAGGCTTCCCGTTTCAACAAGGCTTCCCGGCTCCGGGCTTGGGCTGATTCCTAGAGCTGTGATACTATGATCTCCTGAAGCATGAAGCCCTTCCGTTCCAGCGCAAACCGCTCCGGCCGGCAAGTGCTCGCCGCCGGCTTGCTCTACCTGGTCCTGCTGGGCACGGTCTTTGTCCCCAAGTGGCTTTCCGGCTATTCCTTCCTGACCGAGGTGATCTGGGACCCGACCCCGGTCTACCTCCAGTATCCGGGCGACCTGGTGGCGATCCGCACCCTCCAGGCCGGGCAACTGGGCGGACTCTGGGACCCCACCCGCGGGTTCGGCACCCAGCACTTCATCCCCATCTATCTCACCTACTTCCTTATCCTCAAGCTCCCCGTCTATCTCTGCCACGCCCCCTGGGCCTGGGAAGCCTACCTCCTGGTTCGGCTGCTCCTGGCCGGGGTCTTCACCTTCCTCCTCGCCCGCAGCCTGCCCCTCCGTTTTCTCCCCGCGCTTTTCGCCGGCATGGCCTACATGCTCTGCGGCTACTTCCGCATCTTTCTCAATTTTCAGCACCTCAACCTCGAGGTCTTTTTCCCCGCTCTGCTCTGGAGCTTACTCCTCCTGGCCCGCCGGCAGTCCCTCGGGCGGGTCTTCGCCGCCCTTTTCTTCATCATCCAAATGTGGGCCAGCGGCAACCCGATGTCATTTGTTTATGCAATCCTGCTCGGCGGCGCTTTCAGCCTGTTCCTGGCCGCGCTTGCCGCCCGCCGCTCTTCCCGACCCCTGCTGATCCTGGGCTTTGGCCTTGGCCTCTATCTCTTTCTTTGGTCCCTCAGCTGGTTCGGGGCCGCCCATGGCTTTGCCGCCGTGGAATTGAGCGGGCAGGTCTGGAAACTGCGCCTGCCCGGGATCGGCCAACTGCGCATTCCCCTTGCCAACCTGGTGGCCTTGGTTACACCCATCTTCGATTATTGGCTCTCCCCCCTGCCCTCCACCCACGACGCCCGACTCGCGCTGCTCAACTTCGTGCCCGGTTACCTGGGGATCATCGTCTCCGCCCTGGCCCTGATCGCCATCCTTCATCCCGGCCGTCTTCCCCGGGTGGGCCTCTTCTTTATCCTGGCTTTGCCCTTTAGCCTGGGGCTGGTCTTCGGAATCCCTCCCTTCAACCTCCTCCAAGGGCTGCCCGTGCTCCGCGAATTCCAAAATTTCCGTTACGCCCAATCCCTGGTCGCGCTCCCCGCGGCCCTGGCCGCCGGAATGGGACTTCACCTGTTCCTGGCTTCCCCCGCGCCCATTCCCCGTCGAACCACCGCGATTCTGGCCGTGCTCCTGGCTTGGGTCCTCTGGCATTTCATCGGCTACCGCCACTTCCTGGCCGCTTCTCCCTTGCCGCTCCGATTCCTGCTCGGCGCCGGCCTGGTCCTCGCCCTCGCCGGACTTTTTCTTTCCGCCGCCCGCTTCGGGTTCAGAATCACTTCCGGGCGGTCGCTTTTCGGCCTGGCTTTGCTCGCGATCGCGGCGGGTGAAGGAATTCTTTATTTTTACTTGATCACCCCGCTCTATGGCCCGCGGGCGTTCTCCGTGGCCGAGCCGCCGGCCGCCGCCTGGCTTCAGTCCCAACCGGGCTGTTTTCGCCTCTTGGGCGTGGAACCCGAGTCGCTCCACCCCAACCTGGCCGGGCTGTTTCATTTAGAAGACGTCCGGGATTCAACTCCCCTCTATTTCCGGCGCTACCTTAAGTTTATCGCCGCGATCGCCGGACTGAATTCCGAACGCGCCATTCTGGACCATTATTTCGAGAAGGGGCGGTTTTACCTGAGCCTCGATCTCCATGAGCTCCCGCCCCGTCTGCTGGACCTGATCAACGTGCGCTACCTGCTTACCCAAGAAGCCCGCGACCGCCTGGCCCTGGCCTTGGCCGACCCTTTAGCCCGCGGGCTTATGCCCCAAGGAGGGACTCACTATCTCGCCGCCCTCGAGGCAACGCTCGGCGGAGTCCGCCGCTCGGCCCTTCTCACCCACGCGCCTTCACGGGCCGAACTCATTCTGCCCGCGGCCGCGAGCCGGACCCTGGTCTGGGAAGTCGGCATCCTGCCCCGGGCACGGGAGAATCCCAAAGCCGACGGCGCCTGGTTGATCGCGGCTCTACCCGGCCCGGCCGGCTCGCGCCTGGTCTTCGGCCGGTTCCTCAACCCTCAACAGAAAGCGGCCGAGCGGAACTGGATCCGGATGGATGCCCACCTCCCGCTCGGGAGCCGGGAGATTGTCTTTGGCTCCTTGCCGGGTCCGCGCGACAACCGCGAGAGCGATTTCGCGGTCTGGGGAGAGCCGGGGTTATGGCAGGCCGACACTTGGAGGAATCTGAAGGAGGTTTACGATCGCGATTTGCGCATCTATGAAAACCAGACCGTTTTGCCCCGGGCCTTCTGGGCCAGGCGCGCCGAATGGCTCTCGAGCGACGAGGAGGTATTGGACCGCTTAACCGGCGAAGGCTTCGATCCCGGGCAACTGGTCCTGGTCCACGCCCGGCCGCCTTGGCCGGAGCCCGAGTCCGAGCCGGGGCCGGCGGAAGTGGAACTGGTCGAGCATGATTTCGGCAGGGCGCGGGTCAAGGTGCGGGCTCAGGGCGCGGGATGGTTGGTCCTCACCGATCTCTATTATCCGGGATGGGAAGCGCGGGTGGATGGGAAAGAGGTCCGGATTTATCCGGTGGATGTGGCCTTTCGGGGACTGCCGCTCCCGCCCGGCGAACACGATATCCTGTTCCGTTACAACCCGCCCATGGTGCACATGTCCCTCTGGCCGATGCTGCTCTCGTGGTCGCTGGCTTTCCTGGTTCTTGTCTTTAAAAAGCTTTTTTCACCCGAAAGATAGCCGCGGGACTTCGGGACTCCTGGTAAACCAATTCGAAGTTCTCCGGATAGGCTCGGAGGGTGGGCTCGAGGAACCGCACCGCGGCCGAGTAGTTGCGGTATTCCCAGAGCCCGAAACCCAGGGCGAAGGGCACCAGGATGATGAGCGCTTTCTTCAGGTGGAGCCTTTGGCGAGAACCCGTTCCCGGCTGAAGGGCGAGCGCCAGCGGCCAGGCCAGCGCGATGGCGAGCGCGGTGGACCGGACCAGATAAGCCGCCAGCAAGAGGGCCGCCCCGGCCAGCGCGGTGCGAGTGAAGCTGGATTGATCCTCCCGGTATTTTTCCAAGATCAGCAAGGACGCGACGTAGAGGGTGGCGGCTGGGAGATCGGGTCGGAACTGGGCCGCATGATCCACCAGGCTGGGCACGGCCGGGACGAGCAGGGCCGCCGCCAGCGCCACCTGGGGCGGGGCCAGCCTTCGAAAGAGCAGGAAAGCCGCGGGACCGAGCAGGAGCGCGGACAGGACTACGAAGCCTTTATAGACCCAGAGGTTGAGCCCGAAGACGCGGTCAAGCAGCGAGACCAGGAAGAAAAACAGGAACGGCTCGCGCACGTGCGGCGGCGCGCCGGGCAGCGAGATCTCGGAATAACCCTAGCCGGCGCCGAGCGACATCACCAGGGTGAGGCTGGTGGCCTCTTCCCCGTAGAGGTAATACCAATCGCCGTTGAGGCGAGGGAGATAGAGCGCGCCGGCCAGGAGCAAAAGCCCGATCACCGCGGATCGGTCGCGTGTAAGCCAACTCACGATTTAAGGAAGAGCCGGCGGAGCCCGAGCCGGAGCAGGTTCCACACTGCTTTCCCGACCTCGTGGCGGTTGATCTTGCTCTGGCCCCGGGACCGGTCGAGAAAGGTGATGGGCACCTCCGCCACCCGGAAACCTCGGCGCACCACGGCAAAGGCCAGTTCCTCCACAAACGCGTAGCCGTCGGACTGGAACCGGTCAAGGGGCAGCGCGGCCAACGCCTCCCGCCGGAAGCAGCGGTAGGACGAGGTCCAGTCGTGAAGCTGGCGGCCCAGGACCAGGCGGGAGAGAACATTCGACCCGCGGCTCAAGAAGCGGCGGTGCCAGGGCCAGTCCGGCGTGCTGCCGCCCGGCACATAGCGAGAGCCGGCCACAAAGTCCGCGGTTTCCGAGGCGCGGATCATCTCCGGCACCAGGGCCGGGTCATGGGAAAAATCCCCGTCCATGATCATGACCCGGTCGTAGCCGTGGGCCAGGCCAAAGCGCAGGCCCTCGCGATGGGCCGAGCCCATCCCCAGCTTGCCCGACCGCTCGATCAAGTGGATGCGGGGGTCCTGGCCGGCCAGGGACTGGACCCGCGCGCCGGTGCCGTCCGGCGAGTTGTCGTCCACCACCAGCACCTCCAGGTCCAGCGGGTGGCGCAGCAGCTTCTCGGTCAGCGGGCCGATGTTCTCGACCTCGTTGAACGTTGGAATTATCACCAGGATCTTGATCACGCGCCTATCCTACCACTGGGCAAGGCCAAGGACAACCTCCCTGATTCTAACTGAGGGACTGCTCCGTCCATTTCTTGTTCCCATGCCGGCCTCCAGGTCTTCTTGACGGCAGGGCCATTCATTTGCTAATTTACCACTTCAGCCTGAGCAATTGTATGAGCAGCGAGAAGGAGTAACGCCATGGAACTGGGATGGGGTATCATCGGCACCGGCTATCACGTGCGCGCCAACATGTTGTCCTCCTTGGCCGAAGCCAAGAGCGCCCGGGTCAAAGCCATCTGCGGCTCCAGCCAGGAAAAGGCGGAAGAGCTGGCGGCCGAGCATCCTGGGGTCAAGGCCTACGCCCGGGTGGAGGATCTGGCGGCCGACCCGGACGTGCAGGTGGTATATATCGCGACCCCCAACCACTTGCATGTTCCCCACGGCGTGCTCTCCATCCAGGCGAAAAAGCACTTGCTCCTGGAAAAGCCGATGGCGCTCTCGGTGGACGGCGCGCACAAGCTGGTGGAGGCCGCGAAGAAGAACCAGGTCAAGCTCGGCATCGGCTTTCACCTGCGCCACCATCCCGTGCTTCAGGCCGCGCGGGAGATGATCGCGGCCGGTGAGGTCGGCGACATTGTCTTCTGCTCGGCCCAATTCGCCATGGACTTCCCCTGGCGGGACAACTGGTGGAGCAACCCGCTCTTTGCCGGTCCGGCCAGCCTGATGGGCATGGGCGTCCATGGCCTGGACACGCTCTCTTGGCTCAAGGGCCAGGAGGTGGTGGAAGTGGCGGCCATGGCCCGGGGCGGCACGGACAACCGCAGCCTCAATACCTTGTTCAGTTTGCTGATGACTTTTCGGGACGGGACCCAGGCCGCGGTGGTCTGCGGCAGCGAGATCCCCCACAGCCGCAACGACGTGCTCGTTTACGGCTCCAAGCTAAGGCTCCACGCCGAGGGCGCCATGACCATGCTCCCGCCCCAGGGCCGGCTCTTCCTCACCGACCGCCAGGGCACCCGCGAGGCCGAGATCGCGCTCCAGAACCCCTACGCCCGCGAGATCGAGGCCTTTAGCGCCCACGTGCTCGAAGGCGCGGAATTCCACGCCGACGGCCTCGACGGCCACAAGTCGGTGGAAATCACCTGCGCCGCGATTGAAGCGGCCAGGTCGCGGAGGACGGTGAAGGTGGGCGAAGTCCTGCGTCTGACCGGATAAGAACGGCATCCGCAGTCATTCATGCCGCGTTGCAGCACCCAGGAAACATGAAAATCTTCACCGCAGATGCACGCAGATCAACGCCAATCGAAAAATAATTAAACCCCTACCTGATCCGCGTCCATCCGCGTTCATCTGCGGTTAAAAGTATTTTCTGAGTAGATTTCCCAGCGCGGCGAGCCGCAACCAAAGAAGAATTAGAAACCGCAGATGGACGCAGATAAACGCAAATGAAGAGGAAGAAAGGATTTATCCACGAAAAGACACGAATGAGCGCGAAGGATTTTTGTTTTTCCCTGCCTACTGCTAAACTGGGGCACAGACATTCCGCCTTCGCGGAGGACATAGCGCTCCCGCCTGCGCGAAGCCAGCTCCGGCGGGCATAGGCAGGTCGGCGGAGTCTCTCCTGCTCGTCAGCCTTTAACCATCCTTGTAGCCCATCCCTCGCTCCGGCGAGGGTGGGTCCGTCAACCACAAAACCACGAACTACGAACCGAAAGCACCGATCTTCGCCATGCAATAATGTAATGTTTTATGTTTAGATCTGAACCCAATCTAAGCTTCTCGTTAAGTGTAAAGTGAAGCTCTGACCCCGATTCGCCGATTCGCTAAACCTTCCAGGATTTTGCCAAACGGCAGGTAGTTCAGGTATTGGTAAACCGTCCCATCCGCCCTTGTCGTTAACCGGGTTGAACCAAGCTGATCGGTGTGGAAGTAGAGGGTGTCCTTGACCAGCACCGCAGCTTGCGCCTGTCTGGGGCCCCATAGCTTTCCCTGTTTGGCGGCTTTCTTCAGCACCTTCCAATTGTCAAAGAACTACTTAGTCAACTGATTGGTCGGATATGATATATTTTTAAAAAATCAACTATTAAATTATAAATGACTTCGATACTCTCATTCATATCTCCGGGTTGCAACCCTATAGCATTTGATTGTTTATTATTCCGAATTTCTATTGCAATAGCATTGCCGCCAATCACCGTCATTTTAGGCGACGTTAGAATCATAATATTATTATCAAGAAGATTCTTAATAAATATAAAATAATTATTGCAGTCATTTTTTTTTATTTTATTTTTCAATTTTCTTTTTTTGATATTGTATTTTTGATCGTATTTGATAATTATCATTGTTTCGCTTAGCTTATCAATATCTATTTTGATGATTTGTTCATGACTAATTTTTTTATAATTATTTGCTGAATAAAATGCAATAGATAGACTATAGGTATCTAGTGGCGCTTGCATAAGTTCTTGTTCTTTGCAAGCAGTATTAGCCTGAATATTATCATTACAAAGCGCTAAAAGTCCTATCAGGATTAACATCTTCATTATTTCACCTCACTTATAGCCCCTCTCCGTCATTTGGAAAAGGGCGTCTTCCCTGGGATTCCATTTTTGATACTCTGATATACAATACAAATCATATGGAGATAATGCTTTGTTGCTAATACTTGTTATAAACCCCTCACTATTAATTCTATTCATAACATTCATGCCCTCAAAAGAAGTAATATAGGCAATACGGTGAGATATAACCCAATGCTCAATGGCAGGAATATTGAGGTCTGAAAAATAGCTAGGACGAATATCAAATTTATAAATCCAATTGCCCAACTCATATTGAATATCATAATTAATTTCACCTTTGGTAAATAAAAAACGATGAAATGGAATTTTAATACTATAAGGACCACTACTATTAAAAGAATTAGAATAAGGCACTGGGAGACGTGCCTCTTTACGTGATATAAGCTCTATTCCTACATTATGTTCCTTAAGATATCTTGCAATGTCAGGATGTTTGGCTGCCCATTCGGTCTTAATATAATTATTCGCTTGCTCTATTGTGCGGAAACCACCGAAAAGGCCTCTTGGCTTATCAGATCCAACCTTGGGTAAATTTGTATTGCCTGTTGCTGAAGAAGTTACAATGCTCGAAAGAGCTGATTTATCTCCCTGCGCCGCTTGAATAACGACAGGAGCTAAGGAAGACGGCGAATTGCTCGGAGATGCACTTGTCGCCGCGGGTGCGGAAACCTGATGCCCGGCCATGCCTCCGGCCACTGCTCCCACTACTCCACCGATAGCCATCCCGAGTAGGCCGCCAAAGGCAAGTCCCGCCAGCACCCCGGTTAGAAATCCCCCTACGCCTCCTAAAAAGCTACCGGAGCTAAATACACCTTCAAATGAACTCGCAATGTCCGTAAAAGTAGATGCAAAATCAATGCTCATTCCAATGTCCATCCAGTGACCAGTAGGATCCGTGAACTTGAAGGGGTTGTTATTCACATAGCTGAAGCGGTTAAAGGATTGGGAGTCAGTCGCGCTGGGAACTACAGTGTCGGCTTGGATGAACCTGCCCAAATCCGGGTCATAAAATCTAGATTGATAAAAATACAAACCGGTGGTGCGATCCACCTCTTGACCCGTATAAGAGTTCTTCCAAAGGGCATAGCCATAATCTGGAAGCGGCAGGATCGGATCGCTGCTTACCCATCCTTCCAGCATCTTTCCAAAGGGGAGATAGTTAGTGTATTGGTAAATGGTTCCATCTGCCCTGGTTACTAACCTCGTGCTTCCAAGCTGGTCCGTATGGAAGTAAAGAGTATCCTTCAGCAACACCGCGGCTTGAGCTTGCCTTGGCCCAAACAGCTTCTTCGCCTTCTTCAGGCTATTCCAATTGTCAAAGAACTCTTTAAAGAACTCTTTAGTAAGCCGACTAGTGGGGATTTTAGCCCCTTGATATTGACTTGTCAAGACCGATTTTAAAGCGCCATAAATCTCCTGCTTGAACAATGGGTTATCGGCCATGAAGTTGACGAGCGGGCTCGGGGAGAACTCCCAAACCAACACCACCAAGATCAGTAAGATGAAACTATTTCGGAAGGGATGTCTTCGAAATCCCGGTCCGGTAAAGACC
>MGQK01000091.1:0-9141 GCA_001797815.1 Deltaproteobacteria bacterium RBG_13_61_14
GCGGCCGTCGCCGCGGCGCGCCGCCAAGGAGGACAGTGATGAGAGGAATGTTATGGTTGGGGTCGTTTTTTGAGGCGTTCAAGGTTCTGTTTATGGGGCTGGTCTTTTTCGGCTTGACCCTGGTGGTGGTGTTTGCCTATGTGGAAAAGAAATTGATCCAGGAGCGGCACAAGGTGGAAGAGCTGCGCCAGACCAAGCGGAAGATGATCGCCGAGCTGGAGCGGAGGCTGGAGGAGTTGAAAACGGAGAAGGACCGCGATCATAACTCCCTGGTGGCGCGGATCACGGAATTGGAGGCGAAATTGCTCAAAGGGAGTTAGCAAGAGAAAGGTAGGGACGGATGAAAAAGAGCAAGCTCTGGCTGGGGATTGCCCTCTCGATCCTGGCGCTTTTCCTTTGCGCCAGCGCCCCCAAGAAACCGGAAACCATCGCGCTCGGAGATTATGGCCCGGTCAAGGAATACCTTTCCGCCTGGATTCCCCAGGAGATGAAGAAAGCCAAGGTGGTCGGGCTGAGCATCGCGCTGGTGGATGACCAGGAGATCATCTGGGCCGAAGGCTTTGGCTGGGCGGATAAGAAAAACAAAGTCCCGGCCACGGT
Organism: Deltaproteobacteria bacterium RBG_13_61_14; assembly: GCA_001797815.1. Classification (GTDB taxonomy): domain Bacteria; phylum RBG-13-61-14; class RBG-13-61-14; order RBG-13-61-14; family RBG-13-61-14; genus RBG-13-61-14. Next base: position 601 of record MGQK01000091.1, read on the forward strand.
CGAGACCGTGTATCGGGTCGGGTCCATCTCCAAGCTCTTCACCGCGACCGCGGTCATGCAATTGGCCGAGCAAAACCTGGTTGACATTGACCAGCCCTTGCAAACCTATCTGCCCGAGTTCTCGATCAAGACCCGTTTTCCCGAGGCCGGGCCCATTACGCCACGAACTATCATTACCCATCACTCCGGCCTACCCGGGGACCGATTCAAAGGTTGGGTCACGCCCAAGCCGGTTTCGCTCCAGGAGTTGGTGGAAGAGATCAAAGATGAGTATGTGGCTTTCCCGCCGAACCTGGTCATGTCCTATTCCAACCTGGGCGTGGGCCTTTTGGGCCGCATGGTGGAAAAAGTGAGTGGACAGGATTTCGCGGCTTACGCCGAGGACCAGGTCTTGCGGCCGCTCGGAATGACACACTCTTCTTTTCGGGTCCGGCCGGAGGTTCAGTCCCTTCTTTCCAAGGGTTATATCCGGGGCAATGAACCCGTCGAATTAATTGTCATCCGCGATTATCCGGCCGGCTCCTTATACAGCAATGTGGCGGATTTAAGCCGTTTAATCGCCATGGTCTTTGCGGATGGGAAAAGCGGAGACCGACAAATTTTGCAGCCGGAGACTATTGCCGAGATGCTCCGCGTTCAGAACGGCGAGGTGCCCCTGGACCTGGATTGGACCATGGGTCTGGGCTGGTGGAGAACCGAGCTGGTCGGGGGAATGCAACCTCTGGCCTATGCCGGCCGGGTGGCTCAGCATGGCGGGGATATCTTTTCTTATCATAGCATGTTGGTAACCTTGCCGGACCACAAATTGGGAGTGGTGGTATTGGCCAATTCCGGCGCAGGAGAATTGCCCGGTCAAGTAGCGGTCGAGGCCTTGAAGATGGCTCTTCTGGCCAAGACCGGGCTCAAAGAACCGGAGCCGGAAAAACCCTCGCCGGTGATGGCTCTCTCCCCGGATGACCTTCACCAACATGAGGGTTATTATGAAACCGGGAGCGGAGCTGGAGGCGGAGTCGGACTCATGGCCGTCAGCGTTCGGAGAGGTCGCTTGCACGCCCGGCTGAAGGGAAAATCCCTGGAGAGTGCGGAGTTTATCCCCCACGCCAATGGCAATTATTCGCTCCGGCCCCTGCTCGCGGAGTTCATTCCGATCCGGATCAAAATGTTGGAGCCGTTTCAATTCTCCTTTCAGGAAATCGCGGGGTATCAGACCTTGATCGTCCATCTAGGGGATCAGCGCTTGCTCTTCGGCGAAAAGCTGGCCCCGGTTCCGATTCCCGAAGCCTGGCAAAAACGGGAGGGTCGGTGGGAGGTCGTTAATCCCGGGGAAGATACCTTGGTGCTGCCGAGTCTCCAGATAAAAGAGGAAAACGATTTTCTGATGGCTCAGATCAAGGGAGTTTTTGTAAAGGCGAAATGGAAGAGTATTGTCGCGTTGGCTCCGGTTTCCGATACCGAGGCCATCTTCATGGGTTTGGGGAGGGGCAAGGGAGAGACGATTCACGTGATTATAAAAAATGGAGAGGAACAACTTCAGTATTCCGGCTTTGAATTCCGCCGGAAACCCTAGGGGCAGTGGTGATCATCAGCGCCAGCCGGCGGACCGATATCCCGGCTTTTTATTCGGAGTGGTTGCTGAACCGGATCCGGGCCGGGTTCTGCGTGGTCCGCCATCCCTTCCGGCCGGAGCGGGTCAGCCGGGTTTCGCTGCGTCCCGAGGACGTGGATGCCATCGTCTTCTGGAGCAAGAATCCAAAACCCCTGCTCCCGCACCTCGCGGAGCTCGACCGGATGGGCTTCCGTTATTACTTCCAGTTCACCTTGAACGACTATTCCAGTTTGCTGGAGCCGAAGGTCCCGCCGCTCTCGGAGCGGATCGAGACCTTCCGCGCCTTGAGCCGGGTGCTCGGCCGCGGCCGGGTGATCTGGCGCTACGACCCCGTCATCCTCACCAACATCACCGACTCCGCCTACCACCGCCAATCGTTCCAAGGGCTGTGCGCGCAATTGGCCGATCACACCGAACGGGTCATGGTCAGCGTGGTGGACTATTACCGGAAGACGATACGCAACCTCAAGCGCCTGGAAGCGGAAGGCTATCGGTTTGAGCGCCGGCTGAAAGCCAACCTGGACCTGGATGAGCTCCTGAGCTTTATGGCCAAGACCGCGACCCGGTCCGGCCTGGAAATTTTCACTTGCGCCGAGGAGCGGGACTACACCGAGCTGGGAATCCGGCCGGGCCGCTGCCTTGACGGCGAGCTGATCGAGAAGCTGTGGGGCGTTAAGCGTCCCTGGAAAAAAGACCGGGGCCAGCGCCCGGCCTGCGGGTGCGTGGTCAGCAAAGATATCGGCGAGACCGATTCCTGTATCCACCATTGCCCCTACTGCTACGCCACCAAAGACCAGCAATTGGCCAAGGGCAAGCACGAGCTGCACGATCCCCTTTCCACCGCGCTCTTCGGCAATCCCGAGCCTTCCCCTTAAATCTTTTTCTTAACACAAAGACACAAAGCCACTAAGTTTAAGAAAGCTAGATTGCTTGCGCATTTCCCCGTCGCAAGATCATTTCCCGTTTCCAGACCCGGATAAATTTATCTCTTCTCTTTACCTTTGAGCCTTTGTGTCTTGGTGTTTAAATCTGAATCACAATTTGCCGGATCAACCCACCAGGAGCAGATGCACGTCCATGACATTGGTGCCGGTGGGGCCGGTGATGATCAGGTCATTAAGCGCCTGGAACAAGGGATAGGCGTCGTTGTTGAGCAGGTGGCCGCACGGGTCCAGGCCGCGCTCGCGGGAGCGGGCCAAGGTGTCGGTGGCCGCGATGGCGCCGGCCGCGTCGGTGGGCCCGTCGGCGCCGTCGGTGCCCGCGGCCAGAAACACCGTGCCCGGGATCTCCTCCAACCCCAGCGCCACCGCCAGCGCCAGCTCCTGGCTGCGGCCGCCCTTGCCGCGGCCGCGCAAGGTGACGGTGGGTTCCCCTCCGGCGATCAGGCAGGCCGGGGCCGCCACCGGCCGGCCCTTGCGCCGGACCTCCCGGGCCAGGGCCAGGTAGAACTGGGCGATCTCCCGGGCTTCGCCGGCCACCGTGGTGGAGAGAATGAGCGGGTTCATGCCTTTCTTCCGGGCCGTGTATTCCGCGGCCTCCAGCGACATGGTGTTGGAGCCGACCACGATGTTTTGCACGCGCTGAAAAATTTCGGAGTCCGGGCCGGGCGTGTCTTCCCATTCGCCCTTCACCCCTTTTTCCAGAAGCTCCTGGATCGAGGCCGGCATTTGCCCGAGCAGGCCGTGGCGCGTTAAAACCGCGAGCGCATCGTCGAACGAGGTCGGGTCGGGCACGGTGGGGCCGGAGGCGACCACGTCGAGCCGGTCGCCGATCACGTCGGAGAGGATGAGGGTGGCGAGCGTGGCCGGATAGACCCATTCCGCCAGCCGGCCGCCCTTGACCCGGGAAAGGTGCTTGCGCACGGTGTTGACCTCGGCGATGGGCAGGCCGGAAGCCAGTAGCACTTGAGTGGCCCGGTTGAGTTCGGCCAGGGTGATGTTCCCGGCCGGGGAAACCAGGAGCGCGGAGCCGCCGCCGGAAATCAGGCAGAGCACCAGGTCGTGCTCGCCCGCGCGCTTGGCGATCTCGATCAGTTCATCGGTGGCCCGGAGCCCGGCCTCATCCGGGAGCGGGTGGCCGGCCTCCCGCACCTCGAGGCGGCGCAGGCGCTCGCCGTAACCCGTCTTGGTAATGACCAGGCCCGCGGTGACCCGCTCGCTCAGCACCTGCTCGAGGGCCAGAGCCATGCGGGCCGAAGCCTTGCCCGCGCCGACCACGTAGATGCGCTCGAACTGGTTGAGGAAGTAATCCACGCCGCCGACGTGGAGGACGCCTTCCTTGAGGCGGAAGTGACGGAGCACGGCCTCCACCGGGTCCGCGGCCCGAAGCGCTTCCTTGAAAACGTCCCGCGCCACTTCGCGCAGACCGGTCAGCTTGTCCATCCCCAACCTCTCCCCGGGTTAGATGCCAGTGCCGCCATGCCCTCCTCATTCTAGGTGCCCGGGTTGACGAATGCAACCCCCGGTCGAGGCGGACAGGATTTCCAGGGTTTGCGAAAGGACCGCGGCACCCGGCCCCGATCAAGGTTGATTTTGCTTAAGCCTCTGCGGCAGCGGCTGCCGGCGGAGTTCCTCCAGCCGCTGCCGGCGGCGCGCGCCTTCGATCCGGCGCCGGAGCTCCGGGTTCAAGTTCAGCCGGCCTACCGCCTCTTCCATGCCCGTGGCATAGGCGTCGAGCAGGGCCAGGTTCTGGCGGTGGATCCGAGGAAGGTCCAGGGCGTCCAGCTCTTGCCGGGTCTCCCGGATCTTGGCCCGGAATTCAGGACTGTATTGATCGGGATGGGCCTGCAGGTCCTGATCCAGCCGCTCAATCAGGTAATAACCGGCCATCATCCGGTTGTCGGCCCGCTGCAACTGCCGGGACAGCCGATACATCTCGCGGAACTGGCGGATCACCTCCCGCTTCACCGCGGGGGTCACCCGCGCCTCCCGGCCCCGCAGCTGCTGGCGCCGCTCATACGCATCCCACCGCCGCTGCTCGCGCTTGAGCTCGGCCGCCTGGGCGGCAAAGCGTCCTTGCGTGGTCCGGACGTTCCTCGCGATCAGCCCGGGGAAAACATCGGCCCGCCGCATCAGCACCTGCTGCCGGCCGGCGGCCCATTGCCGCCACTCGTCCTCCCCGCGGCGATAGGGCGACACCGGGCCCGGCGCCGAGCCCAACTCGACCGAGGTCTCTTCCTCCGCCTTGACCGAGACGCTCCCGGTCTCCCCTTCCACCTCCACCACGCCCTTTTCCACGCCCACCCGGGTGGACCCGTCTATCCCGACGCCGGCGCTGAAAACGGTGCCGCGGATTCCGGCCACGGCCGAAGGCGTCACCACCTCAAAGGCGGTATCGCCGTCCTGGCCCACGGCGATGTCGGCCCAGATCCAGCCCAGGTAGAGCAGCACCGAGGAGATCGCGCGGGCATTGGCGCGGCTGTCGTTGATCTCGATCCGGCTGTTCTCCTTGAGCTCGATCACGCTCTCGTCCGGGAGCAGGATCCGGGCCGAGCTCTGGACTGCCGTCTCCACGATCTCGCCGCCTTGCACCAGCATCCCGGCCTGGGCCGGACGGACGGCGCCCTCGGGCGATTGGATCTGGACCTGGCCCTGGACCTGGTCAATAATTCCCTCTTCCACCATCGCCCCGGCCGGCAGACCCAGCACCGGCGAGAAAGCGGCCAGCAACAACAGCACTATCTCAATCATGGTCTTTTTCATCTTTGTCTCCGGGGAATTCATTATTTTGTAATCCATTTTACAATCTACCAACGGACGCCTCGACGGGATAACCAAACAAGTAGGTGATCCGGTATCCTCCGCGCGAGCGGGTCTTTCCGATTTCCCACTGGTAGTGATCGCACCTAATATCCTGGACAAGCCGCTTCAACTCGACCGGGGAGTAGGTTCTAAAATTCGAGACCATCCCATCCCAGATGATCAGGAGCGGGAGAACAGGGATCAAATAGGTCCAGAGTAGTCTTTGCCAGGAAAAGGGCCGGATCAGGGGGGTGACCAGCCAGACGAAGAGGGGAGAAGTGAGCATGACCAGGTAGAGCGCGAGACTTCGATCGGTAAACTCAAAGATTCCGATTCCCTCGTTTTTCCTGGCCGCATCCTGCAGGATTTGTTTGGCCGCTTCGGGCGGGAAATGATGAAAAGAAGCAAACAAGGTCCGAAAGCCTTTCAAATGCGAAGGCACCTCCCGCGCGTCCACGGGCGACTCGCTGAAGTGGATCTTCCCGGGGCAGGCCGCCCGGGCCTGGCGGAAGGCTTCCAGGTTCGGGAACTTATCCGTCAAGGTTGCCTGCACCGGATAGTGCTCTTGGTTTTCGAGTTGGTCCAGAAGCAACCGGAGCGGCCCCGATCCTCCGGAACAGAGATCAATGAGGTGATGGCAATTCAATTCATCTAAGACCTGTTTCAGCCTGGGGACTAGCGGTCCATAGGGATTCAGCCTGGAACTAAAAAACTGCAAGACCTCCGTAATCATGCGGCGCCAGGATTGCGGGAACCAATCCAAATCCTCAAATTCCAACAACTGGACCCGGCGCATATCTGGACCCCGGATCAGGGCATCCGCGGCCTGGGCATCGGCGGCATCACCGGTTTGGGCATGGACTGGGGCGGCGGCATGGGCGGCATGGCCCCGGGGATCTGTTTCAATATCTGCTGGATCTGCAGGTTGCGCTCGAGCGGGGGCAGCCGGCCCAGGGAAGAAGCCAGGCGGTAGCGGCTGACCTGGGTTTCCAGGACCGCGGCGTAACCATTCAAGGCCAGCCGGCTCTGCTGCTGGATCTGAGGAATGTCCTTGGCCTGGGCCAGGCTCCGGTTGACCGCCTGGACCTGGCTAGGGCTGAATTTTTCCGGCGAGCGGGCCACCGCGCTCCGGGCCTGCTCGGCCAGGTAGTAATTGCTTTCCATGCGGTGGGCCTCTTTCTGGGCCTGCCGCGCCTTCCGGTAAAGCTGGTGCACCTCGGTCGCCGCCTCCGCGCGTTCCCGCTGGTCTTTCTTGTCCTCGGTCGCGGGTTCCGCGGCCGGCTCTTCCTCCGGCTCGGCCGCCGGCTTTTCCGCCACCGGATGCTGTTCCTCGAATCCTTCGTAGGCTTCCCGGAACTCGCGGTCCCGCTCGATCAAATTGGCGCGGGCATCCAGGACCGCGGCCACCATCCGGATCACAAAGACCTCCAGGTCGGAGAACAGCGCCAGGTGATGCTGACCCAGCCAGGTCAGCCAGAACTCGGCCTGCTCGGAATAAGAGCCCGTGGCCTCGGGCGCCCGCTCGTATCCGGCCTCCCCGGTCTCGTCCCGGCCCAGTCGGAGAGAGCCGGCCTCGTTCTCCATCACTGCCCGGCCTTCGCGCACCCCCACCCGGGTGCTGCCGTCCTCCGCCACCGCCACCAAGAGCTCGGTGCCGCGCACGCCCGCCACCGCGGTGGCCGCTTCCACTTCAAAGGCATAATCGGCGACCGTCCGGGCCGTGACCTTAGCCCAGATCCAGCCGACGTAAACCAGCACCGAGGAAACGCCCCGGGGGTTGAGCCGGCTGTCGTTGATCTGCACCCGGGAGTTGGGCCGCACTTCCAAAAGCGAGCGGTCCACCAGGGTGATTTTCACCCGGCCGTCCGCCTGGGTCTCGATGATCTCGCCGCCGCGCACCACCTCGCCCGGCTTGGCCGGCCGCGACCGGCCCCGGCTGTTCAGCACCGCTGCCTCGCCGCTCACCTCGGTGATGACACCTTCCTCCAATGGACCGGAATCATCCGCGGCCGGCATGGCCCCGGAAAGCGCCACGGCCATGAGCAAAGTCGCCATCACCAGACGTTTCAATTTTGCCCTCCAGGATCAGGACGGATGTCTCACCATACCATCCCCGGCCCGCCGAGGCAACCGCCAAGCTTCATAGGGAATACGGCGGGCGGGCGGAAATATGGGGGGAAGCCCGTCAAAGCGGCGAGTCCGGTCCAGTCAAATCTTTGACTTTTTCAGGTCCTGGGGTCGAGAGAGGACCGAAGAAACAATTTCTTAACCTCTGAAAAGCCTTGCGGTTTCCCGGCGGGGTCGAGCGGTCCGGCCCCTGGTATGGGTATTGCTTGAACCTTGAACCATAAACCAGGAACCATCTTGGTGTTTTGGAAAAGGAGGCAACCGTGATTCGAAGCAAAGTTTTAACCGGCATGGGACTGGCTGCGCTGATCCTGGGAGGATGGGCGCTCGGGAGCATGGTTTTGGCGGAAAATCCCGCCAACCAGGCGGTGGCTTCCATCAGCCGGTTTACCGGAGAGGTCCGGATCCAGCAGCACGGCCAATGGATCCCGGCCTATCGCACCGCCTTCCTTTTCTCGGGGGACCAGGTGATGACCGGCAAGGGCCGGGCCGAGGTGCAGTTCACGGATGGAAGCCTTCTGACTCTTACCCAGTTTTGCACGGTGACGGTGCGGGAGGATGCCGCGGACAGCTCCTGGCTGGGCCTGTTCCAGCAGGAGTTCACCCGGCGGACCGTGGCCCTGGCCCAGGGCAAGCTCTGGTTCGACGTGCGGCCGGAGACGGGAGTGGAGACGGCGCTGGAAACGCCCACCGTGGTCTGCGGCATCCTGGGCACGGCCGGGGAGATCGGGCACAACGCCTCCCAGGGCTCGGTGGTGGGCCTGAGCCGGGGTCTGGCCCAGGTGACCAGCAAGGCCACCGGCTTAAGCGTCCGGCTGCGGGCCAACCAGCGCACCCGGGTCACCGGGGAAGGTCCGCCGGAGCCGCCGGAGTCCTATACGCCTCCTCCTCCGCCGCTGGTCGAGCTTTCGGCGGATGCCATCCCCGACCAGCCCGAGCCTCTCTTTACCGGCAGGGAACCCGGCGAGAAGTTCGGCCCCGGCGCCGGCGAAGGAGAATTCCAGGTCAACCTGCCGGCGCCGCCCACCGGCGGGGACAGCGGCAGCGGCAGCGTCTCGCCGTAAGTTC
>MGQK01000091.1:9216-10658 GCA_001797815.1 Deltaproteobacteria bacterium RBG_13_61_14
TCCCTGCCGGTGCAGACGCACGAGCTTCAGTTCCAGGGCGAAGGCTTCCTGACCCGGCACGCCGAGTTTCCGGATTTTGACTCCAACGAGTTCCGGCTGGACGTCCAGGCCGATTTTGACCTGGTCCGCGGCCTGGACCTGGGCTTGCGCAACCGCTACGAGCGGAACAGCAACCCGCCCTTGAGCAAGGAAGACGCGGTCCATCTTTTCCGGGAGGAACAGGCGAGTGTCCTGCCCCGCTACAGGTTCGCGGAGCGCTGGCAGGCCCTGCTCAAGGCCGGCTACCTGGAGCGGCACTTTGAAGCGGCGGACGAGGAGCGGGACGATTTCAGCACTTATACCTACGGCGGCGGGCTCGGCTACCGGGTGTTGCCCAAAACGACCCTGCTGGCCCAGGGCGACTACAACCGGATTGACCACTTCACCTCCACTTACGATAACACGCTGTGGCGCGCGACCCTGGGCGCGGTCTGGGAGACCACCGAGAAACTGGAAGCGCAAGTGCACAGCGGCTTCGAGCAAAAAAATTATGAGAGCAACCACTTCGACGACCATGGCGATTGGATGCTGGCCGGCAACCTCCGCTACCGGCCCACGGACTTTGATGAAATCACGCTGCGGGTGGCGCGGGACATCATCGAGACCCAGTTCAGCGCCCGCGAAAACGTGGATTCCGGCCTTTACTACGTCTCCACCAGCGCCGAGCTCGGCTACAGCCATCAGATCACGGCCAAGTTCAAGGCCCAGGTGTCCGGCCGTTACGCCTTCTATGATTTTTCCGGGGACCGCAGCGACCACATCGCCGCCGGCCGCGGCGGGCTCGAGTATTCGCCGCGCGACTGGCTGGCCCTGAGCGTGGCCGCCGGCTACGCCCAGGATGATTCGAGCCAGGACCCGTATGACTACGCGGACCGGAGCGTGCTCGCCGCGGTCAAACTGACTTACCCGGCCTCGGGAGTCTCGGCATGGTTGGCCGACTGGTAATCCGGGCGGCCCTGGCCCTGGCCGTCCTGCTCGCCATCGCGGCCGAGCCGGAAGGAGTAGTCGGGCAGATCGGGCCGCAGGACCGGATCGAGATCGCGGTCTGGGACCACCCGGACCTCTCCGGGGTCATGACCGTGAACGCGGACGGCACCTTCGCCTTCCCCCTGCTCGGCCCGGTGCAAGCCGGGGGCAAGACCGTGACCGAGCTGGAGCAGGAGCTGGAGGGCCGGCTGAACCAGCATTACCTGGTCTCGCCCCATGTGCGGGTGACCCGGGTGGAAGTGAAGAGCCAGCAGATCTTTATCCTGGGCGAGGTCAAGAATCCCGGGGCCTATCCCCTGGTCAAGGAGACCTCGCTGGTGGAGGCGCTCAGCCTGGCCGGCGGGCTGACCGAGGAAGCGGACCCGCAGAAGATCGAGTTGTTCCGCAACGGCCGGGGACCGGAGAGCCGGATCGCC
>MGQK01000091.1:10739-16038 GCA_001797815.1 Deltaproteobacteria bacterium RBG_13_61_14
CCGCGGGCCGATTTCTTTTTTGTCTTCGGCGAAGTGCACAAGCCGGGGCGCTACCCCCTGGAGGGGGGCACGACCGTGCTCAAGGCCATCACCATTGCCGGCGGGTTTACGGGCAAGGCGTCCCGCAACCGGGCCAGCATTGTGCGCAAGGTCGAGGGCGCGGATCAGCGCCTGCCCGCGGGGCAGGGCGATCCAGTGTTGCCCGAGGACGTGATCCAGGTGCCCGAAGGTCTGTTTTAAGCGGAAAGGGTGTGGGGACATGGATCGTGCCTGGCCCGCTGTGCACCCGTTGCGGCAAATCGCGGAGGAAATTCGCCGCCGGCGCGGCCTGGTCCTGGCTTTTGCCGGGGCCTGCCTGGCCGTGGCCCTGCTCGGGTCGCTGTTGGCCACGCCCCGCTACCGGGCTTCGGCCAAGGTCCTGATCGAGAAAGAGAACCCCAACATCCTTTTCTTCGAGCAGGTGCTGGACCTCGACACCACCCAGGACGACTACTACCAGACCCAATACCGGATCTTGAAAAGCCGCGCGCTGGCCGAAACCGTCTTCCAAAAGCTCGACCTGGGCCGGGACCCCCGTTACCTGGGAGACGACGATGCCATTGCCACCTTCCTGGACGAGGCGATCGAGGTCGCGCCGATCCGCTCCAGCCGGCTGGTGGAAGTGAGCGCCAAGTCTTTTGATCCTTACCAGGCGGCGGAGATCGCCAATGCGTTGGCCGAGGCCTACATCCGCCAGAACCTGGAGGTGCAGACCGGCATGTCCAAGGAAGCCGCGGCCTGGCTGGGAGACCAGTTGCAGGAGATGAAAGCGCGGGTGGAGGCTTCCGAGCAGGCGCTTTACGACTACCAGGTGATGAGCGGAGTCACCAACCTGGAGGAGATGGAGAAGATCGGCGCCCAGAAGTTGTGGGAAGTGAACACCATGGTGCTCAAGGCGCGGGCGGACCGGATCAAGCTGGAGAAGCGCTACCAGCGCTTGCAGGAGCTGAAGCGGGAGGGCGGAGCCGCCCGCTACCAGAGCCTGGCCGAGATCCTCCGCGACCCCTTGATCCAGGAGATGAAGATCCGCTACGTGGACCTCTTGTCCCAGGAGAGCGAGCTCCGCCAGAAATACCGGGACGAGCACCCGCGGCTTCTGGAAGTGCACGCCCAGATGGCGAGCCTGGCGGCGCGGCTGGACCAGGAGATCGAGAACCTGGCCTCGAGTATCGCCACCGCCTTTGAGGAAGCGCGGGCGCGGGAGCAGAGCCTTTTGGATTCGCTGGAGGGCCTGAAAACCGAGGCCCTGAACTTAAACGCCAAGGCGATCCAATATGAGGTGCTGGATCGGGAGGTGGAGACCAACCGTCAGCTCTACACCGATATGCTCAAGCGCATGAAGGAGACGCGCCTGAGCGAGCACCTCAAGGCCAACAACATCCGGATCATTGACCGGGCGGTGGTCCCGACCCGGCCCTTCTCGCCCAAGCCCATGCTCAACCTGCTCCTGGGCCTGGTGGTGGGCCTGGTCGGCGGCGTCTCGCTCGCGGTTTTCCTGGCCCACCTCGACGACACCATGAAGACGCCGGAAGACGTGGAGCAGACCTTGTCGGTGCCCTGCCTGGGCGTGATTCCCAACGTCGAGCAGAAAAAGAAGGCCGCGGGCGAAGAAGCCCTGATCGAGCTCGAGGCCGCGAAACATCCCCAGTCGGCGGTGGCCGAAGCCTACCGGGGCGTGCGCACCTCCGTGCTCTTCGTGCGCAGCAACTCGTCCCCCCGCTCGCTCCTCATCACCTCGGCCGAGGCCGGCGAGGGCAAGACCTTGACCGCGGTCAACCTCGCCCTCTCCATGGTCCAGGCGGGCGAGCGGGTGCTCTTGCTCGACGCGGACCTGCGCAAGCCGCGCCTGCACAAGATCTTCGGGCTGGCCAACACCGTCGGGCTTTCGCGGCTGATTGTGGAAGATCTCCCCCTCGAGCAGGCGGTGCAGCGGGCCGAGGAATACGAATTGGACGTCATCCCCTGCGGCCCGGTCCCGGGGAACCCGGCCGAGCTGCTCGGCTCCGCGGCCGCGACCCGCCTGCTTAAGGAACTCGGCCGGCGCTACGACCGGGTGGTGATTGATTCGGCGCCGCTCTTCAACCTGACCGACTCCGTGGTCTTGAGCCGCTCAGTGGATGCCACCCTGCTGGTGGTCTGGGTCGGCCGCACCCGGCCGGCCACCGTGCTCCGCGCCAGCGAGCCGATCCGACAGGTGGGCAGCAACCTGATCGGCTGCGTGCTCAACCATGTGGAAAGCGGCACCCAGGATTATTACTACTACGGCCGCTACGGGTATGGCTACGGTTACCGCTATCGCTACGCGGAGGGCGAACCCGAAAAGCAAATTCGGGTCTGGCCATGGTCGAAAAAAGCCGCTTGATTTTTTCCCTGCCCGGGGCGCCGGCCGCTCTCGGTCTGGGCCTGGCCCTCTTTCTCGCGCCCTGGCCGGGGGGATCGGTCCGGCCCGCGGCCTTCCACCTGCTCGGCCTCCTGGTCGCGGCGGCCGCCGCCGGCCTCTCCGGCCCGGGCCGGAACCCTTTACCCAAAACTGCATTACCTTTCCTGGCCGCGCTCGTCCTGCTCGCCGCCTGGGCCCTGGTCCAGATGATCCCCCTGCCCGCCCACTGGCTGACCTGGCTTTCCCCTTCCGCCTTTCGGCTTTACCACCGGGCCGCGACCGTAACCGGCTCCCCGCTCGCATGGCTCCCGCTCAGCCTGGCCCCGGCCCTCACCCAAGAGGAATGGGTCAAACTCTCCACCCTTGCCCTCGCCTTCGCGGCCACCGCGCAAGTGGCCGCAGAGCCTCGGCTTCGCTTGGCGCTGGCCACAGTGCTCTTGCTCACCGCCTCCCTGGTCGCCGTCCTGGGCCTGGCGGAAAAAGCCGGCGGCTTCCTGTTCGGGCTGGTGCCGGAGCGCCACCACGTCGGCCCGGCCATCGGACCCTTTGCCAACCGCAACCACTTCGCGGACTTTATCGCGGCGCCGGCGTTCTTCGGCCTGGGCCTGGTCCCGGGCCGCGCCCCGGCCTGGCGGGTCTTAAGAATTTCGGCGCTGATGCTCCTGGGTCTGGGACTACTCGCCTCGGGTTCCCGGGCCGGCCTGGTCGCGGCCACGGGCGGGGCTCTCTTCTACCTATTCAGCTCTGGATCAATCAAGGCCGGTAAAGCCAAAATCGCCGCGGCCGCCGCCATGGCCCTCTTCCTGGCCGCCTTCTTTGCGGATGCTCCCTCGGCCTGGCTCATCGGCTTGAAACAAGATTTCCTGGCCGTCCGCTGGCCGATCTGGAACTCCGCCTTCCTGGTGATCGGCGACTTCCCCTGGACCGGGGCCGGAGCCGGCAGTTTCGGCATCGTCGAGCCGGCCTACTCCCAGCTCCATTTGCCCGTGCCCGCCCTGCACGCGCATTGCGATTACCTGGAGTGGCTCGCCGAGTGGGGGGCGCCGGCCTCCGCGGCCGCGGCCCTGGGCTTCGGCCTGGGGTTTCTTAAGTTGGGCCAGCGCCGCCGGCAATGGGATCCCATCGCCCGCGCTGCCGCGGCCGGGCTGGTGATCCTGTTCAGCCATGCCCTGGCCGAATTCAGCTTGCACATTCCAGCGGTGGCTTTGGAAGCCGCGCTCCTGCTCGGCCTGGCCGTATCCGATCCGCGGGCCAAGAGCCCGCAGCACCAGGAGGTAAGAGCATCATGTTAAACCGCCGGCAACTCCTGCGCTCCCCCTTTTTCCTCGCGGCCGACGTCCTCATGCTCACCTTGAGCTTTCACCTGGCCTTGATCTTCCGCCAGTCGCTGCCTTGGCCCTCGCCGAGCGGGTCGCTCGAGCACCAGTTCTGGCTCCTCTACCTGGCCTTGCCCATCTCCCTCGTCTCCCTGCATTTGCAGGGACTCTACCGCCACGACCGGCCCCGCCAGGGCGGAGCGCTGTTCCTGACCCTGGTCCGGGCCGCCTTTGCCGCGTTCCTCGCGCTCCTGGCCGTGCTCTTCCTGTTCCAGGTCAGCGCGGCCAGCCGGGTGGTGATGGTTCATTACGCGGTGCTGCAGGTGGTCCTGCTCGGGAGCTACCGGCTCCTGGCCAGCCGGACCATGCGCCGGCTGCGCCGGCTGGGATGGGACCGGCCCCAGCTCCTGCTGCTCGGCTCGGTGGAGCGGCTGCGGGAAATCCTGGCCGGGCTGGAGAAAGAGGACGGGCCGGTTTATGAGATCGTGGGCTACCTGCTGGAGGCAGGCGCAAACCCGGATAGTAGGGGCGCGGCCGGCCGGGCGCCGGCCCGGGGGGAAAGTCCAGCCGCGGGGGCCAAACTGGGCACGCTGGCGGATCTCGAAACAATTCTGCATACCCGGGCGGTGGATGAAGTGCTGGTGGCCACCGCGGACCCGCTTTCCCCCGCCATCCAGGAGGCGCTGTGGGTGTGCGAAGAGGAAGGCAAGATCGTGCACCTGCGGGCGGACTGGTATCAGCCCAAGCTGGCGCGGATCCTGCCCAACGAGATCTTCGGGCTGCCCGCCATCACCTTGAGCTCGCTGCCCGACCGCAACCTGGAGCTCTTTTGCAAGCGGGGGCTGGATCTGGCCGCGTCCGCCATCCTGCTGGTTCTGCTCTCGCCCCTGCTCGCGGCCCTCGCCCTCGCCATCCGGCGGGAAAGCCCGGGCCCGGCCCTGTTCCGCCAGCTCCGCACCGGCCAGAACGGCCGGCCTTTCTCCTGTTACAAGTTCCGGACCATGGTGGTGCACGACCAATCCATCAAGGCGCACCTGCGCGCGCACCACAACGAGATGGACGGCCCGGTTTTCAAGATCGCCGAGGACCCGCGGGTCACGCCGCTCGGCGCCTGGCTCCGGCGCTTAAGCCTGGATGAGCTGCCGCAGTTGTGGAACGTGCTCAAGGGCGACATGAGCCTGGTCGGGCCCCGGCCCCTGCCCTGCGAGGAGGTCGCGGCCTTTGCCGAGCGCGAGCAGCGGAGGCGCCACCAGGTGCGGCCGGGCCTCACCTGCTTCTGGCAGATCCGCGGCCGCAGCCACTTGAGCTTCCGCGAATGGATGAAGCTGGACCTGCAATACATTGACAACTGGTCTCTTTATACCGACCTGGTGATTTTGCTCCGGACCGTTCCCGCGGTCCTGGGCCGAAAGGGGGCCTGCTGATGCGCGCAACTCCTTTCCGGTGGCTGCGGGTCGAAATGGCGTTTCGCCGCCGGGGTTCGCTGTGGGCCGGGTGAGCAAAGCCTGGCTGGGCTTCAGCCTGCTCGTGGCCGCGGCCAGTGGCCACGGTCTCGCGGTGAACT
>MGQK01000091.1:16067-16357 GCA_001797815.1 Deltaproteobacteria bacterium RBG_13_61_14
TGGATCGGCCTGGCCCTGGCCTCTGCCGAGCAGGGAGACGACCAGCGGGCGGACCGGGCTTTCGAGGAGGCCGTCAGTCTGGCGCCGTGGTCTCCGCTCGCGCAGAAAGCCGGCGGCGCCCACGCGCTCCGGCGCTTTAGGGAGAGCGGCGACCCGGAATTTCGGGGGCAAGCCATCCGCCGGTTATCCGCTTATCTCGCGCTTTTGCCTGCGGAGCAGGGTTCGGTCAACGCCTGGCTGTGGCGCAGCACCCGGGACGCGGACTTGATCCGGGCCTGCAACCGCGATCT
>MGQK01000091.1:16392-16564 GCA_001797815.1 Deltaproteobacteria bacterium RBG_13_61_14
CATTCCGGCCAGGCGAGCCTGCGGGTCCGCTTTGCCGGTATCTGGTCCGGCATCTTTGATCACGTGCATCAAGCGGTCTTGCTCCGGCCCGGCCAGGACTATGAGCTCACCGGGTTTGCGCTGGATCGGTCGGCAAGCGGCTGCAGCCGGATGTATCTGGCGGTGTTGGCGG
>MGQK01000091.1:16662-16875 GCA_001797815.1 Deltaproteobacteria bacterium RBG_13_61_14
GTGGAGGCGGTGCAGGTGATCCTGCACGGTCCGAGCGACGCTCACGCGCCCGGCTTATGCGGCACGGTCTGGTGGGATGACTTGCGCCTGGCGCCCGGGCCGGGAAAGGAAACCTCCACGGATTCGTGAAAGCGGAGGGCAAGATGGAGATCGTTTACCTGGTAAAGGATCACGATGCGGCTACGGTGGAAGGGTGGAGCCCGCTGGCGCGGG
>MGQK01000091.1:16983-25360 GCA_001797815.1 Deltaproteobacteria bacterium RBG_13_61_14
GGCCGCCCGGCGACCTCGAACCGATTGTCGCGCTCAAGTCGCGCCGGCCTTTTTCCCTGATCCTGGAATTGCCCCGGCCACAGGCCTCCTGGTGGTCCCGGGTTTTAGGCCGGCGAGCGGCCCGCCGATGGTCGGGCCCGGGCCGGAACCCGGCCATCGCCGGATTCGTGGCGCGCAGCCGGAGCGGACGGCGGCTGATCGAAAAAGTCTTCGGCGCCGATCCTTCCCGGGTCTTGTGTTTGAGCCTGGGAGTGGATGCCGAGCATTTCCAGTTCCATCCCGAGGCGCGGGGGTGGTGGCGCGAGCGGCTGGGTTTGGGTCACTGGGAAACCCTTTGCCTTCAGCTTGGCCCTTTCCGCTCCCAGGCCGAGGTGGAGATGATCTTTGCGGCCGGGGGTCACATGCTGCGGGAGGGTCGGGCCTTGCTCGCTCTGGTCGGCAATGGGCCGTGGACCTGGCGGGAGCTGGTGCGGGAGCAGGCGCGCCGGCTGGGAGTCCTCCATCGGGTCAAGTTCCTGGGGGAGATTCCTTCTCGCGACCTTCCCGGCCTTTACAGCGCCGGGGACCTTGGCTTCGCTTTGGGGGCCGACCCCGCGCTCATGGCCGCGGCCATGGCCTGCCGGCTTCCGCTCTTGCCTTCGGCCGAAGGCGCGCTGGCCTGGTGGAGAGAAAGGAGCCTGGGATCGGAGGCGCGAGTGGAGGTCGGATCTGGGAACGGACTGCGCCGGCAACTGACGCGCCTGGTCTTGGAACCGAGCCAAAGGCGGCGGCAGGGCGAGGCTGCGCGCTGCTTCATTGAGGCCGAGTGTGCCTGGTCGGCGCAGGCGGAAAAGATGTGTCGGTGGTATCGAGAGCTGGCGGTGATGCCGGCGGCCGGGGAGATGGAGTCAAGGGAAGAGCGGCTGGCGGCTTGAGGAGGGTGAAAGATGATTCGATTGGCCGTATTGGGATTGGGAGAACGAGGCCGGCAGAGGCTGCAAACGCTCACCGCCCTGCCGGAGGTGGCCGTGGAGATGGTCTACGACCGGGACGAGACGGCCCGGCGGTGGGTCAAGGCGCGTTATCCGGAGATCGAGGTGGTCGCGGACCTGCACCGGGTCTTGGCGGATCTCGCCATCCACGCGGTAGTAGTGGCCCTGCCCGCGGCCGAGCAGCCAGCCCTGGTTTGTCAGGCCATTGCTTCAGGCAAACATTGCCTGGTCGAATGGCCGCCGGCCGTCTCGCTCGAGGGGCTGAGAGAAATCCAGGCGTTCAGCCGGGAGCGGAAGCGCGTGGCGGTCATCAGCTTGCCGCTCCTGTTTCATCCGGCCGCGGTCCGGGCCAAGGAGCTGATCGAGCGGGGCGACCTGGGCTGGGTATTTTATGTCTCGGCCATTCATCACCGGCCGGCTTCGTTTCTGGTGGATCAACATGTGACCTGGAGCCTGGCCTACGAGGAGGTTTCCCTGGCCCTGTTCCTGCTGGGGGAGACCCCTCGCCGGGTCCGGGCCACGGGTTTTTATTTCTTGAACCATCGGGCGGACACGGTGTCGCTCCATCTCGAGTTCCTTTCCGGCCGCCACGCCCTGGTGGAGGTGAGCGGCCTGGGTGCGGAACCGTCCCGCTCCTTTTCGGTGGTGGGTTCCAAACGGTCGGCGCGGTTGGACCTGCTGAGCGCCCAGGCGCCCCTGGCCCTGCACACTCCCCTCCGGGAAGGGGAAACGGAGGCGCTCGGGAGCAATCCGTGGGCGCTGGAGACGCGCTGGCTGAGCTTGCAGGCGGTGGCTGCGCTCCAGGAAGAAACCCAGCATTTCCTGGAGTGCATCGGCCAGGGCCGAGCGCCCCTGGCCGACCTCGGCCGGGTCGAGGATCTGCTCCGGGTGCTCCTGGCCGCGGACCTCTCGCTCCGCTACGACGGCGCGCACGTGGACGTGGCCCGGCAGTCCGTGCAAATCCCGATGGGTTGGCGCGCCGCCGCCTGAAAGAAGAGACCATGGGCTTCCGCCAGATCTTCATCGCGCTCGACGGCCCGGTCCTGGACCGGTCGGCCGGCTACTTTGCTCTGTTCCGCGAGCTGATGCAGGAATTTGAGTTTCCTTGCCCTCCCTGGCCGCAGTTTGCCCTCTCCTTTCAAAAGGGTCTTTCGCTGCGAGCCTTGCTGCCGGCGAGGTGGCCGGCCGCTGTGGAGGAGAAGTTGATGGAGCAGTGGGAAGAGCGCCTGGAAGAACTGGAGGCAGGTGGAGGCGATCGGGTCTGGCCGGAGGTGCCCTCGGTCCTTTCGACCTGGTCCCGGCACGCCTTCCTGGTCCTGGTCGCGCGCCGGCGCGCTCTGCACCAGGTGCTCGGGCAGGTAGATGCCCTGGGCTTGCGGCCGTTTTTTCGGGTGATCGTGCTTTCCAGCCAGTGGCACTGGCCCGATGCGAGGCTTTGGAGCTCGCCCGCGCCTGAATCCAAGAACAGCTTGTTGGTGGCCGGTCATCCCTGGGAACTCCAGAGCGGCAAAGCCCGCGGGCTCATCACCGCGGCAGTGACCGCCGGCCCTTTTCCGCTCTCCCAGATCCTGGCCGCCAAGCCGGATTATGTCTGGTCCCGACTCCGGGAAGGCAATCCCGTGGTCCGGGAGCCCGGGCGCCGGGAAGCTGAGCTTCCCCCAACTCCCCGGGCGTTCGCCGTCGCAGGTGGCCGATGAGCGGGCTCGAGCTTTCACGATGGAATGTCCTCAGTGGGGGCGAGGGACGGCGGGTCCTGGCCCTGGCGCTCGGGGGCGGGAGCTTGGCCGGGTGCTTGATCCTCTACCATCACGCGCTGGGAGGAATCCTGCTCCTCTTGCCCCTGGCCGCCATCCTCATCGCGGACCCGCGGCGTTTCCTCCCGGCCGGCCTGATCTTCCTGGCCGTGGAGACGGTCATCCTGAAATACGCGCCGGCGCCGCTCACGATCCCGATCCGCTACGCGGTGGAAAGCGCCACCGTGGCCTTGGCCTTGCTCACGGTGGCCGGAAAAGCGCTGCGGGGGGAAGTGCCCCGCCGGACGCCGATTGATCTGCCGCTGCTGTGTTTCCTGGCCACGGTCGCGGTTTCCGCGGCCATCAACCACGTGCCCGGGGTGGTGGCCGCGGCCGGCGTGAAAAACCTGCTGCGTTTCGTGTTCCTGTTTTACCTGGCGGTCCAGTTGGACTTTTTTCCCCGGGACCTCCGCCGGCTGTTAACGGTCCTTTTTGCGGTGGCCGCGGCGGAGACGCTGTTTTGTTTGTTCCAACCCATTCTCGGAGTCCGGCTTTTGGATTTCCTGCGCCCGGGCGAAGTGATGGTGGGGGGAATCCTGCTGCGCGCCGGGGAGGTGGTGGAACAGACGCCTTTTTCCAAGGCCTTCGGCACCATGGGACGCTACAATTACCTGGGCAATTACCTGGCCTTTGCGCTTTGCCTGGGGATCGCCCCGGTCGCCCTGGGCGCCCGGACCCGAACCCGCTTCGCGCTCCTCGCCTTTCTCGGCCTGGGCCTCTTTCTCACGTCCTCGCGCATGTCCATCCTCGGCCTGGGCCTGGGAGTAGCCTGGATGTTCCTGCGCGGTCAAAAGCGCTGGCCGCTGCTGCTCCTTTTCGGGTTGGTCCTGGCCCTGGCCCTCGAGTTTTCCCGGGTCCGGCTCCTTGATTTCGCCGGCGGCGAGACCGGCGCCAGCGCCCGCGACCGTTTCTTCGTCATATACACTCCGGAATACAGGGAGCAAAGCACGCGCTGGCACACCCTGACCACCATCCTGCCCGCGTTGTTGCAGCACTCGCCGCTTTTGGGGCTGGGCAGCGGGACGATTGCCAGCGACGCCTTGAGCATTTTTCCGGAGCAGGATCGTTCGCGGGAGCTGGGGATCGCACCCTATTTCATCACTTGGCTGCCGGACGTGGGCGTGGCGGCGATGATCGGTCAGTTCGGGCTTTTGGGCACCGCCTGCCTGGGCTGGATCTTGCTCCGCCTGTTCCGGCTGGCCTCGCGGCTGGTCAAGCAGAGTCCTCGCCCGGAGGTGCGGGCGCTCGGGCTGGGGGTGGCGGGGATCATCCTGGTCATGGCCTTCATCAACCTGCCGGGTTACGCCTTCAATTACCGGGTCCCGGCTTACACGTTCTGGCTGATGACCGGGGTGATGGCGCGCCTGGCCCAAGCGGAGGAGGGGGACCGATGCGAATCCTCTTGATCAACAAGTTTTTCTTTGGGCTGGGCGGGACCGAGACTTATCTATTCGAAATCCGCGAGGCCTTGAAAAAAGCCGGCCACCAGGTGGCGGAATTCGCCATGCGCCATCCGAAGAATCGCCCGAGCGAGTTTTCCGACTATTTTGTGCCGGAGCTGAACCTGGAACCGGCGGAGTTGAGCTTTTGGGACCAGGTCCGCACCGGAGGGAAGGTGATCTATTCCCGGGAGGCCCGGCGCCGGCTGGCCCGGCTGATCCGCGACTTTCAACCGGACCTGGCCCACCTGCACAACATCCACCGCCAGTTGACGCCTTCGATCCTGTTCGCCCTGCACCGGGCGCGCGTCCCGATGGTTTGGACCTTGCACGACCTCCAGCTCGCCTGCCCCAACCATATGATGTTCGACCCGGAAGAGGAAGTGATCTGCGAAGCCTGCCGGGGCAGGAAATATTACCGGGCCATTTCCCGCGAGTGCATCAAAGGCTCGCCCCTGGCCAGCGCGGCCGGCGCGCTGGAGAGCTATTTGTATGCGGCCTTGGGCATCTACCGCCACTGGGTCACCTTATACCTGAGCCCCAGCCAGTTCCTGCGCAACCTGCTCCGGGAAGAAGGATTTCCTTCCTCACGCCTGGTGCATCTTCCCAACTATGCCGATACCGACCGGATCCGGGCCCAGTTCGGAGGCGAGGGCTACGGGCTCTTTGCCGGCCGCCTCTCGCCGGAGAAGGGGCTGCATACCTTGCTCAGCGCTCTGGCCCGGGTGCCGGAGCAGCGCTTCTACATCCTGGGCGCCGGGCCGCTCGCCTTCGAGCTGCGCCGGCGGGCGGATCACCTGGGTCTCAAGCAGGTGCGGTTCCTGGGGCGCCTGAGCGGGGCCAACTTCGAGACGATGCGGCGCCAGGCCTCGTTTGTGGTGGTCCCGTCCGAGTGCTATGAGAACTGCCCCTTCTCGGTGCTGGAAGCTTTTGCCGCGGGCAAGGCGGTGCTGGCCAGTCGCATCGGCGGCATCCCGGAGCTGGTGCGCGACGGCGAGACCGGGTTCCTGTTTCCGCCGGGCGATGCCGAGGCTTTTGCCGCGGGCATCCGCCGTCTGGCCGAGCACCCCCGGGAAACCGAAGCGCTGGGCCGGCAGGCCCGCCGGGTGGCGGAAGACGAATACAGCCTGGCCGTGCACCTGGATCGGCTCCTGGCGTATTACCAGCGCGCCCTGGGCAAGAGTGAAGCAGGAAAGGAGGATGAAGCCGCATGCCCGTCCGCGACGCCGTTCTTGCCGTCAGCTACCGATGCAACGCACGCTGCCTGATCTGTCAGATCTGGAAGCTGAAGCCGGAGCCCGAGCTCCCGGCAAAAGCCTATCGCCGGCTGCCGGGCTCGCTGCAAGAGATCAACCTGACCGGCGGCGAGCCTTTCCTGCGCGACGACCTGCCCGAGCTGGTGGCCGCGGTGAAAGCGGCCTGCCCCCGCGCCCGCCTGACCCTGATCTCCAACGGCCTGTTGCCCGAGCGGATCCAGAGGTTACTGCCCGTCCTCCACCGGCTCGACCCCAAGCTCGGGCTCGGCTTTTCCCTGGACGGCATCGGCGAGGTGCATGACCGGGTGCGCGGAGTTCCCGGCGCTTACGACCGGGTGCGCAGCTCGCTGGACCTCGCGCTCCGCCTGGGCTTCCACGACCTCCGTCTCTCCTTTACCCAGAGCCGCCACAACCCGGGCGCGCTCGGCCAGGTCTATGCCCTCTGCCGGGAGCTTAAGCTCGAATGTTCCGCCACCACGGCCCAGGACTCCCCCCTCTATTTCCGCACCCCGGCCGGGGCGGCTCCGGAAAACGGGCATCTTCGCCGCGACCTGGAACACGTCATCCGGCAGCAACTCCTGTCGTTCTCGCCCAAGCGCTGGGCCCGCGCCTATTTTTATAGCGGCTTGATCGAATTCGCCGAACAGCGCCGACGCCGGCTTCCCTGCCGGGCCGGCCGCGATCTGTTTTTCATGGACTCTGCTGGCCGGATCTACCCTTGCCCGATGCTCCCGTGCCGCATGGGCAGCCTGGTGGAGCAGCCTTTTGCCGAGCTCTGGCTAAGCCCGGCCGCGAGGCGGGCGCGCCGACAGGCCGGCCAATGCCGGGACGGCTGCTGGATGGTTTGCAGCGCGCGCTCGGCCATGGTGCGGCATCCACACCGGGTCCTGGGCTGGGTGGTCAAGCACAAGCTGAAAAGTCATCTGGGCCGGGCGCCGCTCTGAACATGGTTTCTGGCGCCTGGTTTCTGGTGCCTGGTTTCATGAACCAGGAACCAGGAACCAGGAACTGCAAACCATCTTCACAAGGAAAAGAAGCGATGAAGATCGCCATGATCGGGTCCCGGGGCATCCCGGTTACTTACAGCGGGATCGAGACGCACCTGAAGGAGATCTGCCCCCGCCTGGTGGGGTGCGGCCACCAGGTCACGGTTTACTGCCGGCAGGAGGTGGAATGGCCGGGCGATGAGTTCCTGGGGGTGAAGCTGGTCCGCCTGCCCGCGATCACCAGCAAACACCTGGAGACGCTCTCCCGCACCACGCTGGCCACCCTGGACGCGCTCCGGCAGCGCTACGACATCGTCCACTACCACGCCTTGGGGCCCGCGGTTTTTTCTTTGCTGCCGCGATTGCGCGGCGCGGCCGCGGTGGTGACCGTGCACAGCCTGGACTGGAAGCGGGCCAAATGGGGCCGGGCCGCCTCCCTGGCGCTCCGCGGCGGCGAGTGGGCCTCGGCGCGGTTCCCCAACGCCCTGATCACGGTGAGCCAGACCTTGCGCGAATATTTCCGCCGCAAGTATGGTTTTCTCTCCGAATACATCCCCAACGGCATCAGCCTGCCCCGGTCCCGGCCCGCCCGGCTGATCCTGGAGCAGGGCCTGCTGCCCTCTCGATACCTCCTTTTCCTCTCCCGCCTCGAACCCGGCAAAGGCTGCGAATACCTGATCCAGGCCTTCCGCGCCGTCCTCACCGAATTCAAGCTGGTCATCGCCGGCGATGCGGTGCACAGCCGGGCTTACCGCGATTGGCTCTTGCAACTGGCGGCCGGCGACCCCCGGATCGTCTTCACCGGCTTTGTTCAGGGAGAGTTGCTGGAAGAGCTCCTCAGTCACGCCTACCTGCTCGTGCATCCCTCGGATTTCGAGGGCATGTCCATCGCCATCCTCGAAGCCATGAGCCATGGCCGGGCCGTGCTGGCCAGCGACATCCCGGAAAACCGGGAGGTTGTGCGCGAATACGGTTACCTCTTCCCCCAGGGCGACGTGGAGGTTTTAGCCATGACCTTGGCCCGACTGCTCGAGCGGCCGGAAGAGGTGGTCCGGGTCGGCTGGAAGGCCCGGGACTACGTGGTCCGGGAATTCGATTGGGATACGATCGCCGAGCGGACCGAGGAGGTTTACCAGCAGGCGCTGGAAGAGAAACCGCCTCTGCGCCTGGCCGCCTGAAAGCCGGAGGCATAAGGCATGAGGCCAGAGGCTGGAGGCTTTAACCCGACATACGACATACGATATACGACATACCCTCTTCCAACTTGAACGTGAACGTATCCGAGATCCGCAGAAGGCTGGAGGCTTGAGGCCATCAGAAAGAGATCATCCGCCGATTCCGCCGATTCCGCAGATTAAATCGAATTCTTTAACACGGAGAACACAGAGAGCACCGAGAACAAGAAAAATATTTAACCACTAAGGCACAAAGTAACGAAGAGGAGAAAAACACAAAAACCTGACTTTCTTAACTTTAGTGCCTTGGTGTCTTTGTGGTAAAATTCTTGAATTGATCCGCAGATTCTCTCTTTCCAAAGTCTGAAGCCTAAAGCCTGATGCCTAAAGCCTCTTCATTAAGTATTATGTGAAGGGCTTGTTGCCCAAAAGCCATTTGTGACCGAAAAAATCAGACCGCAGGGCATCCCGGGTTCTCCGGCACCGCAAGAGAAGGAAAAACCAAGATTTCGCGTCCGAGGCTGAAACATCGCATGAAGAAGCTTGCGAGGGTCAAAATCGAGCGAGAAAAAGCCCGAAGCAAGCCCTGCTTCGCCCCCTTCACCGCCTGGACGGCCCTCGCGGCCGGCCGCCTCCACCCCAGCGCCAGCAGCAGCCGCAGGTTCTGACACGCCGCGATCAGCCAATCCTGAACTCTCTGCCGGCCCCGCCCCCGCGCCCACCCCCAAATCAGCACCACCAAAAGGGCGCCCAGAGC
>MGQK01000092.1:0-34979 GCA_001797815.1 Deltaproteobacteria bacterium RBG_13_61_14
CTTGCTTCTTCCCGTAGCCGGCCTCCAGGTCTTTTGCCTGAAGAAGGTTTGTTTCAGTCGCCATTGTTCAGCCAGGATTGAGGGCCGTGCCCTGGGGCTGGAACACCGTCCTCAATCAAGATAAGCCTCGATCACCCGGGGATCGTTCTTCACTTCCTCCATCGTCCCCTCGCACACCTTTTCCCCCGCGTCCATGAAAATCACCCGGTCGCACACCCGCCCAATTGCCTCCATGTTGTGCTCGATCAGGATCACGGTCTTTCCCTGGCCGGGCAAGCCCTTGATCACCTCCAGAATCTTCTCGATCATCTCCGGCGCGATCCCGGCCACTGGCTCATCCAGCAGAATCAGGTCCGCGCCTGCCGCCAGGCAACAGACCAGACTCAGAAGCTTTTGCTGGCCGTAGGAAAGGGCATCGGCCAAGTCGTGGAGCTTGTCGCCCAGGCCGTATTGTTTAAGAAGCGCCACCGCCTTTTCCCGGTTCGCGGCCTCCTGCTTTGCGCTTTGCCTTGAGCGGAAGAAGATGCTCCCCAGACGCTCGCCCGGCTGGTCCTGGAAACAGAGGAGTGCGTTCTCCAGCACGCTGAGCCGCTTGATGAGTCGCAGAATCTGGAAGGTCCGGGCAATCCCCATCCGGGCAATCCGGTAGGGCGCTTTCCCGGTTATACCCTTGCCCTGGAAATGGACCGCGCCGCCGTCCGCCGGGATGAAGCCGGTGAGCACATTGAAGAGGGTGGTCTTGCCCGCGCCGTTCGGGCCGATCAAGCCGATGGTCTCGCCTTCCTTCACGGCGCAGGAGAACTCCGAGAGGGCCTTTATCCCGTCGAAGCGCTTCGTCAGACCCTCGCAGGAAAGCAAAGTCAACCCTGGTCACCTTTCTTAAAAGCATATTCGCCGAGAAAGCCCTGGGGTCGCCACATCATGAAGGCCACGAGCAGGGCGCCGTAGATGATCTGGCGCACGTTCGCGGCCACTGAGCTTGGCAGGCCGATGAAGCGGAGCGCCTCCGGTAGGATAACAAGCACCGT
This sequence comes from Deltaproteobacteria bacterium RBG_13_61_14, assembly GCA_001797815.1. Classification (GTDB taxonomy): domain Bacteria; phylum RBG-13-61-14; class RBG-13-61-14; order RBG-13-61-14; family RBG-13-61-14; genus RBG-13-61-14. The sequence goes on from MGQK01000092.1 coordinate 1,029, forward strand.
TGCGCCTAGGACCGAGCCCCATAGGTTCCCGGCCCCGCCGATGATCACTATAGAAATAATGAAGATGGACTCCATGACCGTGAAGCTGGTCGGGTCAATGTAGGTGATGTAGCTGGCGTAGAGGCTGCCGGCGACCGAGGCCATTGCCGCGCCGATCACGAACACCAGCACCTTGTAAGCCGCCACATTCTTGCCTGCGGCCAGTGCAAAAACCTCGTCCTCCCGGATCGCCTTCAGCACCCGGCCAAAGGGCGACTCCACGATCCGGCGCGCCACCAGGAAGACAATGACCGCGCATATCCCGACCAGGATCAGGAATTGCCAGTGCGAGGAAACCTGCAAGCCGAATATATTGGGCTGAGGGATGCCCGGCAGGCCCATCGGCCCGCTGGTGAAGGAGACCCAGTTATTGAGCACACTGAAGGTGATTACCTGGAATGCAAAGGTGGCGATGACAAAGTAATCGTCCCGTATTCGTAGCGACGGCATGCCTACCAGCGCGCCGAAAAGCCCGGCAAGGACGATGGCGCAGATGACATTAGCCAAGAACGGTGTGCCCAACTTGAGCGCCATGAGCGCTGCCACGTAAGCCCCAACACCGTAGAAGGCCGCGTGAGCAATGGAGAGGATGCCGGTATATCCGGCGATCAGGTTAAGGGAGATCGACAGGATAACATAGATACCGATGAGGATGATAATATGGAGTAGGTATTCCATTCTAGTCAGTGGACCGTGCACGGTGCACAGTGCATAGAATCAGTAAATAGTATATCGGGAAATCCTCAAAGGTCAAAAGCCTCTTCCCTCGCGCCTCATGCAGAATGCCTTTCCTCAAACCGTGGCCTTTTTCATCTTCTTGCCCAGAAAGCCTTGAGGGCGGAAAAGAAGAAAGATAAGGAGAATTAGGAACGTGATTGCATCCTGCCACTGTGAGCCTATTTCCCAAACACCAAAGTGGCGGGCCATGCCCAGAAGTAGAGCTCCCAATACGATCCCGGGGATGCTGTTTACTCCGCCAATAATGACGGCCACGATGCCCATCATCAACGCCTGCAAACCCATTGTCGGTGTCATGTCTGTGTCGAGCGCGATTAATATTCCTGCAACACCCGCTAGCGACGAGCCCAGGACAGTGGCCCACAAGTATATGCGGTCGCTTTCCAAGCCTATCACGTTCGCGAGCTCGGGATCGTTAGCTACGGCAATCAGTGCTAGTCCAGCCCTCGTTCGTTTTAGATAAATTGCTGTAGAGATTGCCAGCAAAGCACTCGTGCCGATGGTTACTAACTGAATAGGTGTTATGCTTGCACCTAGGATCTTAGTCCCATCCGTAACTATCCCTGATCTAATGGACTTGGTATCATCACCAAAAATCAAAGAAATCAGATTCTGCAGTGTTACATAGACGCCAAGCGAGGCTAGAAATAGGACTAGGGGGTCCGCCCTCTTTATTCTAAGTTGTTTATATACACTTAGTTCGATAACAACTCCCATTATGGCGATTCCCATAATACTCGCAAGTATAGACCAAATTAAGGCAGTAGCACTGAATTTCTGGAAGGCAAATGTCAAATAAGCGCCTAGCGTAACTATCACGCCTAGACTGAAATTGAAGAAACGCCCACATCTATAGATAATTGCGAAGCCGAGTGCGACCAAAAGAATAGTCGAAGCCGAGATAAAAGAATTAGCCAATAATTGGTAAAACATAATAGTTTAATATAATTCCTTTTGGAGCATTAAAAGGAGCTTATTCATAATTTTCTTTTGTTGATCATTTATATATGCTATGCCTACTGGATTATATTCATTCTTAAAGTAAAATCTATTACTTATTGACCATAGGGCGTTAAACCCGTCTTCTAATTTCTTTTTCAATGCATCTGGACTATTGGGGTTAATCATTCTTTCGTTTAGGTGGATACTGGCACCAAATTTTTCGCCGTTGGTAGGAGCTTGGAAGGCTATGCAAGAATTGCTACGGGATGTTATATGAATATCAATATTTGAGTGAAAAACTTTAGCAGCTTGTTCATCTTTCACCATTCCAATTACTAGGCAATTTAGTGTAGGGTTAAGTCCCTTATTATTTTGCTCAATTACCTTTTCGAAAAGCTTTAAAATGAAACCCTCCAGTTTTTCTTTAATTTTCGAAATATTATTAGGACTCGGATCAACGATTATAAGCCTCTGATATGTAGTCAGGGTATATGATCCAGATGAATCAGTTTGCAGAATGCGATCAATTGTTGCTGAGATGTACTCATCATATTCCTTTTTAGCATCCTCAGAGGCAGGATCAGCAGGAGTCTGAAGAGTAAGTATTGCTCCATCTTTCTCTGTAAAAGCAAGCATTCCCTTGCATAACCTACAATAATCTCTCAAAGTATCTGCTATTTGTACTGCAGGACCAAGTTTGCCAATTATAAGACGAAGAGTGTCAATGTTTCTTAATAGGCTTTGTTCTCCAATAGCATCCGGATATTTAATATAACCTTTGCATAGAAGGTGTAGAGCGTGTTCGGGGTGAGGTCTATTGCTAAGTAAATAAGAAATGGCAAATAAAATGAAACCTAAGCAAAATGGTATGATAATGTATTCTTGAGGAATCCTAAAAAGTGGGCGAAATATACCAATACATATCAATACGACCGAGGCAATTTCCAGCCACATAAACTTTGGGTTAACAAAAGGCTTCATTGGCTTCTCGCCTCCTAAAGGTAGTTACTTATTTATAGAATTATATTTGCCATCCATAATCTGTTGTCTTTCAAATGGTTTGGTATTGCAATCACCATTCCCGTCAAATTTTGTCTCACCAGTAGCTCCGTAATATAGGGGCATAGTGAGAAGGTAATCACGAAGGTTTAGATTAGAATTATAGCTTTCATTATAAGCTTTGGCAAGGATCATCGCGATATCGTAAGAGTAGCCGGCATAAATATCGGGTTCCTCATTATACTTCGCATAAAAGAAATCCCGAAAGGTCTTATAGTCAGCTCCTTGAAAAATCGCTGGTTTGACCAAGCGTACGCCTTCAGCTGCATCACCGGCAGAGGTGATTAGCTCGGGAGAACTCCAGACGTCGGAGCCAAAAACGCTCTTGTTATAGCCAAGTTCCTTGGTTTGCTTAAGTATAAGACCTCCCTCTTTACCATAAGTTGGAGAGTAAATAGCGTCCGGGTTTGCGGCGATAAGCTTGGTCAATTGAGTGCGGAAGTCCCGGTCGCCTTCGTTACAACTCTCGATACCAGCGATCTGCCCCCCGAGCGCACCGAATTCCTTGACGAATTGATCTTTCAGACTTACTCCCCAACTGTTATTGACGTACAGAATGCCGACATTATTGATGTTAAGTTCACGCATCCACTTGGCGAGTATTACGGCTTGGTAGGCATCCGAGGGACACACACGGAAGAAGTAATCGCCGCCCTTGGTCGTGAGTTCAGGTGAAGAAGAAATGGGTGAAATTTGAACGACCTGATAACGGTTGGCGATGGGAGCAATAGCCAGGGAGACTGAACTTGCAGCTTCACCGATTACAGCAGGGTAACGGTTGATAGAGCAGAACTTATTCATGATCGTTACGGCTTCCTTGGCGTTCCCTTTGCTGTCCTGATATTCGACCGCTATCTTAACCTTGAAATCGTTAGAAGCATTGATCTGCTCCAGCGCAAGATCAATACCTTTCTTGGCGTTATTGCCGTAAGAGGCAATATCACCAGTCAGGGGAAGAACTGCGCCAATTTTTATTTCGCGGCGGTCCTGCTTGTTGCAGCTAACAACCAAGCTAATTGCTATCAAAGCTAACACAATCTTCCTGATTCCCATGACACTCTCTCCTTCCTAATTGAAGCAATGCGGTTTGATCATTAAGGACCCTGTCCAGGACGCGACTATAGATGCCTTCTGGCAGAGTTACACCGTCCTTGAATGGACAGTGGCAATTGAACATCCCGGCAAAGCGCCATTGCTTGTTAGCCTCCCAGATTTCCGTAATTGTCTGTTCGTGAATATTGCCCAATGGATTTCCACTGTCACCGGGACATCTGATGACAGTTCCGTTGCAGGTGAGATAGACACCGGCAGCAATTTGGTTGCATGGATGGATGCCAACAAGGCACGAAATGCCCTCAGTGAGCATTTGTCCCTTACTTTGGATACCGTGCTCAAGGTTATAACGATAAACTCGAATGAAGAATAGCTCCTTTTCTTCGGCAGAGACGTCGTTTGCGGCCAAGAAATGAGTGTCGATCTGCTTTCCACTGACCATGAGGGCCGCATTCACGGGAAGGATGTTCCTTCGGCGAGCGTAGACATAAATGTTAAAAAGCTCGCCATAGTTCATGGACATGATCGGGTTAGCACAGATAGCGAGACGAGTGGGCGAAGTTTTGTTAAACCCGATATCAGCCAGTATCTCCAACGCTCGATTGCGTTTCAGAGTATACCCTTTGACATCACCAACAAGCTTGTCCTGAATCTCAGGGTGCGCAGACTGGAAGCCAACCAGGAAGCTCGTCTTGAATCGAAAAAACTCCTCGCATAGCGAAACTGCATTATCAATACCGTATTTGCCATAAATGCTTGTCACATGATTGTCATCTCCCAGAACATGGCCCTTCGTGAAAATAGATAATCCGAGACCCATTGCCGTTAGGTCTCTGGCAAACGGTAGGAGGCGGGAGTCCTCCAGTGGTTCCCCTGCACCGCATATTTTGATCTCACGAAGACCAAGAGTCTTAGCTTCTTCCAGCACGGCCATTATCTGTTCGTACTTAAGATCAGGGTAGTTATAATCATCAACGGGGTTGCTCTTTCGGAAGCAAGAGGGACAACGGAGAGAGCATTTCCTGCCCAAATCTATATCCATCATAAGCAGCGCGTGTTGGTTCCGTGCGAGTTCATCGGCGCTGAAGAAACCCCAGTACTGGACAAGATTGCCTTTATCTAAAGGCCGATGGAGGACATCTACCTTAGGAATGTTCGGGTACATAGGAGTCATCTCAGAATCTCTAAGTGCTCTGGCAAGTATGAAGGAACTTCTGCGTCTGTTTCGGTGTAGAATACAGAGCAAGCGCACAACTTGAAATCAAAGAGAGCCTTACGAAAGAGAGCGGAGTAGATAACATCATGTATAGAGATTTTCTTGAAGTTCCCGTACCAAGTGCTATGGCTGGGGCAGTCCATGATGTCGCCGTTTGGGTATACCGCAAAGGAATACAACGGTCTCCTACACTGGGGCTGGCCAACCATGCGCTGTCCGAACTTCAGTGAATAGTCGAGGCCCAGGTTGTAATCCGCTTTCCGTACTCGCTGAAAAAAGGTTCTTGCCTCAGCGAACGTATGGCAACGGCTTTTCTCCTCATGGGAACTGAGGATCTGGATATACTCTTCTATCATTGGCACGATATGCAAAGCACGCATAATTGGCAGAAAGTCATTGATGATACGGTCTTCATTCTCCTTCGTAACCGGCACCTCCACTGCCAGCCGATTTGAATAGTGCATGCCCTCCTGCATGCAGCGCTCTATGGTTGCAATCGTCCTTCGGAAACCATTAATCTGAACCTCCGAGTTGTGGTACTGCTCAACGGTGTCGCGTAAAGATATGATCAGAACGGTGCCCAGCGAATTGAGCCGTGATATATCCCTAGCCGATAATAGAGTTCCATTCGTAAACACAACGGGTGAAAGCCCATGCTCGACAATTAGCTCAAGAAACCCAAAAGCTCCCTCCCAAGTGAATAATTCCCCACCCCCGCCGTAAACAACAGCTTGCACGCCGTGGTCTCTAAGGAAGGAGAGAATCTCATGAAGCTCATCAGTAGAGTAAAATGGACCGGACAAATGGGGAGGCAACCTGTTCTTGTCCTGGCCGGTGAAACAACCTCTGCACCTCTGGTTACAGAGCGTCGGAAGCATCAGGTAAGCGAACTGGAAGAGGGGATGCTCTACCTTATTGGATATCCACTTGATATTATGATTGATGATCTTTGTCGTTTCTTCATCAGCGTAATAGTATTTTAGTAGCGGGCGCGCTGACCATAGATAATCTAATGTCCTAATCTTGGAACTGTCCAATACCAGACCGAGGTTGGAATCCTCCCTTAGGAATCCTGCCAATCCAGACAGATATTGGATTCGACTGGTGCTTTGATGCTCTACGATGCCAACTGCGGGGCGTTCAATGTCCTGCTGGTGTTCGGGGTGACCGACTCTCGCGGTAGGTACGCGAGTTGGCCCACATGGTGGCGGAACTGAACAATTACGGGGGCGCTCAAGAGCATCACCGGGCCGGTTTATTGACCTCTCACTATTCCTTTTCAACATCCGCCTCATCCAACGGCTCCTCCACCGCATTTCGGAGCCAAGCAGAATCGTAGCCCTTTTCTGAGATTCCGTCAACCTGAATCGTCACCTTCCCCTCATCCGACCTATCCGCCAAATTGGCAATGGCCTGGAAAGCCTTAAAGACTTGATCCCTGGTTGCCCGAAACCGGATACTGACCGAGTTCCGAAAACCGCCTATCGGCCTGGCAGGCTCATCAGGAGCTCCAGGCACAGGCCCTGCCGGAGGCATCCCCGGCTCTTCAAATGGCTTCCCAGGCTGTCCTGAGACGAGCGGTTCCGGCAGCGCACTCGGCCAGATCAACCACCCCGCTTCCAAGTCAATCTCATCCTCCGAGACCTGCCGCCCAATTACCACCTTCTCCCGGCTCACCTGGGCCTTGCCGTCCCCCATGACGGCGGGAACATTTCCACTGCCGTATCCAAACATCCCCTCGCCAACACCTTTGGCAATAGCAGAGCAGATAGCCTTCATCGACTCCAGCCTCGGCGGCGCAATGTCCCGGTAAAACGCCTCCACCACCTCCGCCGTCTTGATGCACACCACCCCCCCCTCTCCCAGCCTCACCCTGTCCGCCACCTTCCTCGCCGTCACCGTGCTGTGCACCTTGGGCGTCCCCGCCTTGGTCAACAATTCCATGATCCGCTCATGCACCCCGGTCGCCTGCAGCGGCCTCCCCCCGACCTCCACCGCCTCGATACCCAGGCCGCCGTTCTCAACCCTCGGCAACCACACCGCGTTATACAAACTCCGAAACCCCGACTCCGCTGCCGCCTCCCAGGTCCGCCGCTGTTCCTTGAGCTGGTCCTGCTGCTCCTTGGACAATCGGTGCTGGCTCTTCTTGCTGTCCACCCTCTCCACGGCCATGATGTAGCGCACCGCCCGCCGCAGGCTTTCGATCTGCTTTTTATCGGGAATCGCCAGGCCAATCCCATTCCTGAACTTCCGGGGCTTGTTCCCGTAGTTGGAAAAAATCTCGACCGCCTGCTTTTCCTGATCGGCCCTGGTCCCCCTGGCAAATTCCAGCGGCAGATACCCCACCAGAAAGCGCGGCTCCTCGTCCGATACCGCGCGCGAGTCCGTTGGCCATACCACCGCGTCGTGATGGCCCGCCAAGCGCTGAGTTAGCATCTCCTTGATCCTGACCGTGACCTCCTCTTGATGTCGCGCCACTTCTTTCTCCGCGTCCTCGATCAGCTTGGTCACGTTGGGGTCTTTCTTGAAGCAATAGTGCACCCCGTCATAGTGGAGATATAAGCACGCGTTCTTGAGTTCCCCCAGCACCGCCCGGGCTGTGGTGCTATCCAGGTCCGGGCCAACACACGCCGCCAGAAGTTCGCCTTCGGTTACACCTGGCGGCAGAGTTTCGCTGTCCTTGTCTCCCCCGCGCTTGAGTCCGCCGAACGAGAAAATGAAGATGGCCGTGGCCAGCCGGGTCGCAGGCTTCACCCCGGACATAGCCGGCGTCTCCTGCGCCATCCGGTCGTCAATCCGCTTGGCCCTCGCATTCGGCCCCACCACGTCCGCCAAGATCACCGCATCAAAGTCGTTCTGCGCCCCCAGCTCCTTGAGCATCTTCACGCGCACTTCCGCATTCTTGAGCGGCACCTCGCCCGGCCCCAAGAGCGCCCTGGCCCCTCCCTCCTTTTTCAAGGCATGAAGGCATGAGGCCAGGAACCGGAGCGCGCCCCGGGTCCGCTGGAACTCATCCAGCGAACACCACCGCTCCTTCATCGCGTCAATCAGCGCTGGATGGAATGGATAAGCAACCCTCATCCGGTTCCGAAGCGCCAGCCCGTCCTCATCCGCCTGTTTACGGGCGGACGAGGTCTCGGCCAGAGCGCACATCATATTAGTCACGATCTCGGAATAGGCTTCGCTCACTTCCCTGCAAGCGTCCTCCGGCGGGGCCGCGCTCAGGAGCCGCTTTTGGAGAACGTAAAGAATCTCGTCCCCGCTCACCGGCTCGCGCGATTGGTCCACCCGCGAGGCCAGGTGGTCTATCTCCTGCAGCAGGGCCACGTTGCCCAGCGCCTCCCGCGAACTCCAGGTCAGAGAGTAAACCAGGGCGCAATTCTTGCTCCCCGAAACCTCCACGGTCAGGTTCTGGAAAAAGTCCTTGGTCTGGCGCTGCAGGGTCGAATCCAAAACCGCCACGGCCGCCGACCGCTCCATGTATTTCAAAACCTCGTCCAGCAGGATCAGCTTGGGACCCCCCTTGAGCAACTCCTTGATTTCGTCTCCACCCAGCGACACCCGCTTCCGGTCATGATCCTCGACCAGCTTGAATTTTTCCTCGCCAAACTGCCACGCAATCCAGCCCCACATGGTCTGAATGGTTTTCTCATCGCCCGACGAGGTCTTAACCTTCTTGCCGGTGGCGCTGAACTTTTCCCCGTCAAATACCGCCACCTTGACAGTTCCAGGGTCGGCAAAGCCCTTGGCCTCCGGGATGGTTTTTAACGCCTTCCTGGAGCAAGCCGCATGAAGAAGCGCGGCCAGGGTGTGCGACTTGCCGCCGCCGAAAGGGGTCCGGAGCTTGAGCACCCGATTATACCCCGCCTTGCCGGCCAGCGATGCCAGCACTTCTTCTAGAAGCCGCCGCATGTCTGCCGTGAGATAAGTGGCCTTGAAGAACGCCTCCGGGTCCCGATACACCACCGGCACGTTCGGGTCCTTCTCCGCAATCGCTCCCAGGTCAATGGCAAATACCGCCTCGGTGAGCGCTCCCGCTTCCACATCCGGGTGGAGCTTCACCAACTCGGTCCAGGGCCTGATGCCTTTTTGAGCTATTGAAACCACCGCTTTCCCTTTCTTGGCAGGCTCGGTTATGAATCCTGCTTCCTTGACGAATAACCTAAGCTGCGCTGCAAAGAATTTCGCTTCCTCTTGACTTACCTCTTCCCTTTCGTGGGTTGCTTTGTTCCGAATATCAACGAAGGCATTGTAATTGGCCGTCTTCATATGAGTGAGCTTCTTGTCAAGCACTTTTTCAACATGTTCAAAAAGCTTTGCCTCGCGAAATAAACCTACCAACTGTCCAAGGGTAAAGTCATGTACAGCTTTGCCCTTACCAATAGCTTCTGCCTTCTCTGTAACTTTCTTTTGATCATCGGTTGATAAATGGCCTGTGGCTTGGTTGTATAACTCTCTTAATAATTCCTCCAATACACCACCAGCCTCTTGAATGGACTGTTTATAATGGCCATCGGCGATCAACCGGTCAACGGTTTCCAAACTGTTTGCCCAATTGCTCATCCCTGTAACTCCTTCTTCATGCTCTTGGTGTCTTGGTGGTTTATTTCTTCCTCTCCTCAAACAAAGGCCCTGGCCCGGCCAGGCGGCCTTCGATCAGGGACTTCCAGTTGGCCAGGAGCTTTTGGAGCGCGGATTGTTCGGGCGCGGTGGTATGGATCAAGCGGGCCGCGTCTTCGGCGCTTTTGCCGGAAAGGGCGGTGCCGGCCAGGGCCTGGGCCACCATCCGCAGACGCTCGGAGTCAGGCCGGGCCTCGTCCAGAAACTTGTTCAGTTTTCGGGGCTGGTTCTCGATGAGCCAGAGGATGCGGTGCAGGGTGTCAATCAGCGGCGCAGACATTCCTGTCTGCGAGTCGGGCAGGCCCAGATTGTCATTATCTCCTCGCTCCTCAAAATCCAACAGGCGATATTTGCCTTTCTTCTTGGCGATCAGGGCGCGGCTGCCAGCCGAGAGTCCGTGCTGGCCGTCCAGCTCCACGTTTTGGCCATAGGTGAACACGATGGCCTCGCCAGCGTCCATCTCCGCCGCCTTGTAGGTGTAGCGCCAGAGCACGTAGAACCGGCTCGGCCCGTCCACTGCCGCCATGCGGCTTCCTGCCTGCGCCGCAGAGCCCCGCGTCGTGGCAGGCCGGCCGGCCACGCCAAAGATTTTCTCCAGGAGCGTCTCCAGCACGACTCCTTCCACCTCAGCCAGGAACTTCTTGGCCGGGACCTCCTCGCCGTTGGCGTATTCCACGCGAGAAAAGCGGGTGAAGGCGCGCAGTCCCGCGCCCACGGCCGCGATCACCAGATCCGCGCCGGTGATGCCCATCTTCCAGAGCGTGTCCACCCGCTCGCGGACGATCTTTTCCAGATCAGGGCGGACGTCGTCTTCGTAGGAGCCGGTCAAGGAGCCTTCCCGCTTTCGGGCGATCAGGAAGATGCTGGAGGAGAGAGAGGCCGCCTCCATCGCAATCAGACGAGTGTCCATCTCGGTGTCAAGTGGCCAAGCTTCTGTGACTACGAAGCCAGCATTTCTTAGTGCGTCAACGAGAGTCGCCCAACCAAGTGTCGTCTTATGAGCATAGACGATCATGAGCGGGGCTTCGTCTTTCATGGATCGGAATGCCTCTCGGAAAGATTGAGCCATCATATTTTCATAGGCCAGCTTGGCATTCTGCATGTTCCCGCCATATCTGCTGGCAAGCGCCGTAGCTTCGCCCTTCTTTGGTGTCAATGCACCGGCGAAATGCTCAGAAAACCTCGGCCCTATCGCTTGGCGCAACCAAATATAGAAGAAATCCGAGATATCGGCATACGGTATATTGTCGTAATATGGAGGATCGGTGATAATTGCATCCAAGGCTTTGCCTGCAAATCCGGTTGCAGTGGCCGTTCCCCGTGAAACCTTGCCTGGCTCTGTTACACAACTGTCATGAATCACCTCCAAGACAGGAAGGAAGTTATTCCAGGCATCATTGGACAGTCCCCCGAAAGGGTTGATCTCAGGAAAGTCCCAAACCATTGTTAGCGCATGACGACCAAATGCACCTTCGACGCGACCAGCTTTATCGCCACGCCATCTGGCCATCGTCGTGCTTATCAATGCATTGCGGTCAAGGAACACACCAAGATACGCCAGTAACGCGTCGACACGTTCTTGGTCTATGCTTTGTGCCTCAAGGACCGTTTCAGCAGATCGAATCGTCTTAACACAGCTAAGGAGAAATAGTAGTTGTCGCCGCGTGAACAAATCCGAAAAGCGCGAGAGGCCATAGCGCGTTACTGCAGTTAAGCCGCGAGCATTTGGAGACGGTCGGGTTGGATCGATGTCGACATCAGGAACTGTAACGCCTGATTCGGCCAGGAGACATTTTAAACGCGCATCGATCATCCCTGGATCGATTCTCGGAAATACGTCGCTTTCTGGTTGCAAGTACTTAATTTCTCCTGGTGATTGACTGCGATATGCAACAGCCATCAATTGCTCTCGAAAACCATGCTGGATACCTTCAAGCATAACATATTCGGTGTCCGCCACGGTACCGCAGAACGGGCACGTTGCGTTTCCGCCTTTTGATCCCGCCGCTGGATCAAACCCCAATCCCTTTTCCGTTTTCGCTTCGACCACCTCAAACCGGACATGTTTATGCTTTTTATCCGGGACCATTTTCATGGCCACGTAGCGGTCTTTCTTTTTACAAAGCCAGGTCTGCCTGACCAGCGGCACAGTGGCTCCGCATTTGGGGTTCTTGCACCGAACGGTCCGGGTCCAGAGGTATGCGACAGGAGTTAAGAAACCTTCTTGATCCGCAGATGACGCAGATTTCGCAGATTCTTCAAATAATTTCTTCTGCTTCTTTCTGCCCTTGGTGCCCTTGGCGTCTTGGTGGTCATATTCCGGATCTGGGATCAAAGGGTAAAGATCGCCGATCTCGGCCTTGACCTTCTCCAAAACACAGATGCCCCAAAATCGGACTTCTTCGGCCAGTCCGCCCCAGGTCTTTTCGCCTGGCTGCGCCTGTCCTTCTAGACAGGCAGGCAGCCCCTTTCCATTCGCCGGCCCTGCCTGCCGCGACGCGAGACGGCCAGCCTCCCATTCGCGTTTAAGCCATTTTCGGCCAAACCCGGTTTTTAATTCTTTTTCGCGTGCAACCGCTTCCTCACGATTTTGAAACTCCTCCCAGTGGATCAGTTCGACAGGCTTATGAGTGGCGGTCCACTCCGCTTTCCCGTTCAGGTGATCTTGGTAACGCCGAACGATATTATCGGTTTGGCCGATGTAGAAAGAATCATCCTCGCATCGGATGACGTAAGCCCAGAAGCGTCGCGGCGCAGGCAAGCCGGTCATACCCCGTTCATTCGGGTCGGGCTTGCCATATTTTTGCGGATAGACCAGGGTGCAGAGTTCGATGATGTGCGCCACCGGGTTCAAGTCCAGGGCATAGGCCTCACAGCCCAGGCGCAAAGCTTCCAGCGGGATGGCCCCGCCCCCGGCAAACATGTCGAGCACGCGGGGCCGGGGAGCGCGGCCCGCCTCGATGTCTTTAATTGTTACCTTCTCCCCCTTGAATTGAAATTCCTCTATCCAAGGGGGACAGGCATTCTTGCCTGTCTTACATTCCTTGATTTCTTCAGTTAGTCTTTCCGCATGAGCTTCCAGGATGTGCTTTTGTGCCTCGGCAATGACCTGGGGGTCGCCCGGATACTTGCACAGCTCGGTAATGAACTTGGCGGCATTGGCTCGGCCCAGAGATTTTCCATTACTGTGAAGACCGTTCTCCCTGCCTGCGCCGCGTTCCTCGTCGCGGCAGGCAGGCGGCACAAACCTCGACGCCGGCACCAGCGCCCCATACACCGCCGCCCGACACGCCACCAGCGGCCTCCGCGCCCACCACAAATGCAGGGTCGAGATATGCCCCTTCCGAACCGACTTTTCCCGCGAAGCCTCCTTGGAGATCGCCTCGATGGGGAGGTAGTCTTCGATGAGTCTTTTATTTTCTTTTGTCATTCAAAAACTAATCCTTGCTCATAATTTGTTCCCAACAATCTGGGCAAGGATCTTCTTCCTCCAACTTCAAATTTTGGCACCTCGAACAGATTGAATAGTCTCCTCTTTCTCCGCACGAGGTACAAACATACTCACCATAATCATTATTATAAAGAACCCAGGTACACGTCATTTGTTCACAGTGGGGACAATTTTGTAGAATACCATCTTCTGAAATATCCATCGCTAATGATTCTGAATCAAGTTCATATCTACAAAATAGGCAATAAGGCTTGCCATTTTGTAATGCTATGGTTCTATTCAAGCATCTATTACAATCGAATAGATATTTCTCTATTTCTATTTGTGGCTTAATAGCCTTTAATCTTTCATCTACGAAACTTTGGAAATGTCGTAAGTCTAAATATATATCTCCTATAATACTCTCTCCAATAGATTGATCTTTAATATTTTCATGATAAAATTCCAAAAGAATATTAAAGCCAATAGCCATCATTGATTGAGCCTGTTCAAGTTCAACATTAACAGCGAAATGTTGAATCCGATTTCTTAAATCTCTAATTTTTCTAATATTATCAATCGCTAATTTACTCAATTTTACCCCTACTATTCCTTCAAGCCTTTTTATTGTTTTATCTAAATCTATGCCCTTAAAATCGCCAGTCTCAAGAGCTACACGATTCGCATTATCTATATCATTAAAAATCAGAGACCAATGCTCCTGAGCAAGTCTCTCCTTAAAAAGCAGTTCGATTCCTGCGACCAGATGAAGCAAAGCATACTTGTTATCCCTTGGCGTTCCCTTCTTAACGCACTCTGCCGCGCTCAAGAGGTAATCAAAAGCATTTTCGAGGAGATTAAACTTTATTCGATCAGACATGCTGTTGTTCCTTTGCTTGCCTGAGAGAAGGTTTCAAGGTACAATCCTTACGCATCGCCTTCTCCCACAAAGTTCCTATTTTCAAATAAATTCGACACGTAAGCCGTCTCCTTGAGTCAATTAGCCCGGCACCATTATTGCTACCCTCAGTCCTCTCGCAAACCAAGGACTTCTTCTTGGCATATCAGGCTCTTGCAATTCTTTAAATTTACTATACCACTGCTTAAACTTCTCCATCGAAATACCATCAGGAATTGTAAGTTTATGATCTACATCAAAGACAAATTTAGTGATTTTGAAAGTAGGATTTATATGCGCCAATCCTGGCTCACATTCGATTGTTCGGGTTTTGAAGCCATTAAATGCCCTGTGAGTTGGCATATCATTGACTCTGAGAAACCAGGTATCTTGAAGAAGAGTCGGGATGTTCCTTCTAAGTTTACCGACTGTAGTATAGAATGGAAACACATAAAAAACACTATTCGGCTCCGATAGCGATAAATCAAATAAAGCCTCATGTTGATAACGCACAAGTTTAAAATAATAAGGCGATGAATCAGAGTTACCTCTTGGAGCTTTAAATTGGAATGCGAAAAGCCGTGCACCTGAGTCTAAGAGAGCTTCAAAATCAGGACCTTCGTCATGTTCCTCTTGTTGAGTTAAGCCTCTCAAATAGACTCTCCTATATCCCCATACATCTCTTATTAACCAAAGCAACTCCGCACCTACATTCAGTTCCAGAGATTTTTCAGAAATTGGCATATGTTAGTTCCCTCTCACTGCCTCTGCTGGTATCTCAAAGAACCTCGCCGCCACTATTTCCTTCTTGGCGTGGTCAAGCTTTTCCGCAGGGTTCTGGATGGTGATGAGTTCGGAGTTGTCGGTCAAGGGGTCCCAGACCACGGCCAGCCAGTAAGTATGGGCAAGTTGCTGGGCCTTGAACCATTCGTTCACGGTGAGGCGGATGGGCAGGCACTTGGAGCGGCCTTTGACCTCGATGCGGCGCACCTCGATCTCTCCAGTAGCAGAATCTATCACGCGGTGAGCGCGGATGTCAAAGCCGAGCTTGAGGTGGCCCACGCGCTGGATGCAATCCTGGGCGAAGCCCTCCTTGACCAGGGCGGCAATGACCTGATCCTCAGCGGCAAGCTCGCTCTTGCGCTGGAGGGCAATGTCGCCCTCTTCCGCCAAAGCCAGAAGCTGAGCATCAGCACCCGGAGGCAGGACGATGGCACTGGCCACGTGGCGGACCGGGCCGGTGCGGGCGATCTCCAGGCGGGAGAGGCCGGAGAGGCGCTCCTCTCTTGCCCTGGTCAGTTCTTCCACTTCTTTGTGGGCCTCGTCCGCGACCAGTTGATAGTTGGGGTTCCTGGCGGCCTCGGCGGACCATTTCATAGCCTGGACCTGAGCGCGGTCGGTGCGGACGCGGAAGGACTTTTCCAGGTAGTCCCGGACAATGGTCGTGTGTTTCTTTCGCTCTTCCTGGCAGAGGGATCGGCGCTCAAGCTGGTAAGTGCTTTTTAGAAAATCACAGGCGGGTTGGGCATCCGCCGGGTCTATCTGAGAGGGCGGATTGGGATAAGGAGGGAGGTTGAGGATATGGTCAGCGGGGACTTGTTCAAAAACCGCAGGCGTGACGCCTGTCCTCCCTCCTTCCCCCGCTTCTTCTCTGACTGCCACCAATTCTCGATAGAGGTCGGTATCGTTGCCATTGGACTTTTTGCCCTTGATGGCGATTTCAAAAAAGTGGAGGCGATAGGGAGATTCGGCAAGGGGGTCGAGGTAGAGGGCCATGCCGCCGTTCAAGGGTTCGAGGTTCGAGTTGAGTTTCTCGTCCACGGCGGCGTAAAGGGCATGGCCGGGGCCGAGGAGGACGGCGTCCAGGTGTTGGTCCTGTTCCAGGTGATGCTTGTGGAAGGTGATCTTCCGATAGGATGGCTCAGCTTTGCCAAGTTTGCCCACGGCTGCCAGCCGTTCGGAGCGGAGGTCGGCCAGGACGTGCTCGATGCGGTAGAGGCCGTCGGCGCGCGTTTCGACGCGGAGGCCGACCTCTTTGGCGGCGGCCAGGAACTGCTCTTCCACGTAGCGGGGCATGAGGCGCTTTTCCTCGATTTCGAGGTTGCGGTGCTGGAAGGCGGAGAAGTCCACGTGGCTGCGGGCGAGCGCGAGGCCGGTGGCTTCCTCATATTCCTTGAGCTTCTTGGGATCAATCTTTTCGATCTGGTCCTCATACTCTTCCAGGCGGCGCGGGTCGTAGGCGGCCTCACGGAGCATTTCCGGGAGGTTGATGTCATTGAGGGCCAGGATCTCGCCGATAACATCAAAGACGCGACCGGCAAGGGCCTCGCGCATGGCGTCCATCTTTTCGAGGAGGCGGCTCAGGATGCGGCCCTCGATCACCGGGTCGCCGCTATCGGAAGAGACTGCGACAAAGTTGAAGACGTAAACATCGCGCTCCTGGCCGATGCGGTGGATGCGGCCCATGCGCTGTTCGAGGCGGGTCGGGTTCCAGGGCAGGTCGTAGTTGACCATGAGGTGGCAGAACTGGAGGTTGATGCCCTCGCCGGCGGCCTCGGTGGCAACGCAGACCTGGGATTGGGTGCGGAAGTCGTCCTGGGCCTTTTTACGCTGGTGAGGGTTCATGCCGCCGTGGATTTCGCAAGTGGAATAACCCCATCGCTGGATGTGGTCGCGGAGGTAGTTCATGGTGTCGCGGTGCTCGGTGAAGACGAGGAGCTTGCCGCGCCCGTCTTTGAGCTCGGCGAACTCGGCCCGGGCCAGGCATTCTTTGAGGGCGGAGAGCTTAGAGTCGTTGGCCTGCTCGCGGACGCGGCCAGCCTGGGCGGTGAGGTCTTTGATGACGGCGATTTCAGTGCGGAGCTGGTCCAACTCCTCGGCGGCGGTGAACTCATCAATGAGCTGGTCAGTGGCCGTCTCGTCGAGGTCGTCGTCCTCCTGCTCGCTGTCCGGGAGGTTGCCCTGGAGCTGTCCCAGGCGTTTGGCCCTTGCCGCCAGAGGCAAAGATGCCAGCTCATCCAGCAGATCCTGCTGTTTCTGGAGCCGGCGCTTGAGGGACTCGTGGATGGCGCAGGTGGAACTGGCGAGCCGGCGCTGGATTACGGTGCGGGCCAGGGCCGCAGAAGCGCGGCGCTTGCCCACCTGCTGGGGGATAAACTCATTGATGTAGTTGGTTACGGCTTTGTAAAGGGCGAACTCATCGCCGTTCAGGGTGAAGGACACGGTCAAAGCGTGCCGATCCGGGAAGAGACGGCGGCCATCGGTGTCTTTGAGGTCTTCCTTGAGGCGACGGAGCGCCCAGAGGCAATCTTGACCGAGCTTGAAGATGGCTTTGCGGACTTCTTTGGCCTGTTTGCCGAGGCGGTGCGGCTCGGGGAAGAGGTCCGGGTCGAGGAGCCGGAGGAAGTGGGAGAACCTTTCGTCATCACCGTGATGCGGGGTGGCGGTGAGGAGGAGGACGTGGTCGGCCTTGGGAGTGAGCCGCCAGGCGAGGTCGTAGCGCTTGGTGGTGGCAACTTTCAGGTCGCGGCCCCGACCGCCGGACTTGGTGTAGGCGGAACACTTGTGGGCCTCGTCAATAATGATAAAGTCCCAGCGTTGTTGCCAAACGCGCTCGCGGACATCGTCCTGCTTGGCGTAGTCAATCGAGGCGATCACCTGGGAGCATCGTTGCCATTGGTCGGTGAGCTGTTGCTGGTCCACAGCGGCATTGATAATGTCAAAGGACTCGTTGAACCACTGGAGCATTTCGTCTTGCCACTGGATGGTGAGAGGGGCCGGACAGAGGATGAGGATGCGCTCGATAGCCTCGCGGAGTTTCATCTCCTTGATGAGGAGGCCAGCCATGATGGTCTTGCCCGCACCAGGGTCGTCGGCCAGGAGGAAACGGAGGCGGGGCTGGGGGAGCATCTTCTGATAGACGGCTTCAATCTGGTGGGGCAGGGTGCGGATGCCGGAGAGGCTGACGGCGAACTGCTGGTCGTGGGCATAGGCCAGGCGGATGTGGGTGGACTCGATGAGGAGGCGGAGTTTTTCGGCGTCAACCGGCTTGATGACAGGGGATGGCGCGGCGGCTTCACCCGCGAGAGTCTTGGCCTCTTCGACGGAGATTACGACCTCATCTAGGGAACCATCGGAAAGGCGGACGCGGCATTCGTAGCCGTTGCCCAGGGTGCGCACCTCTTCCAGGGTCACGGGGAAATCAAAGTGGCCGGGCAATGAGATGCGCTGGCCGAGAGGGAATGTGAACTCCGGAGATGCCATTGGCTTTAACCTCTGCCGGATTCGACTCCTTGCCCTTTTTCCGCCTCCGTTAGTGCCTGCTAAGGCCCCCTGGACGCATGCGCACCCGGAATCCAACTTCAGGCAGGGCAGCAGGGAATCTTCTGTATTCCTTACAAGTCCGCCTTTCTATTCCGCTTGATTTTGAATGGCTAAGGTATATCTAAGTTTGAGGAGTTCGTCAAGTGAGGGAGGCGGGATAAAGTCAACGGTTAACGATGGTGGGATCGCAAGAACCTGAAGTTAGTTACTACGGTTCCAATTTTAGCCCAAGAAGTTGGCTCGGGATTACTTTACTTTCATGGCCCTAAGAAGGTTACTGGGGGAGTCAACAAAGGGGGGACCCTTTAATACTGCCCCTAAACTTCCCCTCTGTTCGGCCCACGTTGCGCCATAGGTGGCTTTTCAAAAATGGTTCGGGGTCAGCAGCTGGCTTTGACCATCGCCAAGATTCCGGCCCGAACCGCTTTGGGGAGCTTTGGCCAAGCGTCCACCACGGCCTGAAGGTCAGGTGGCAATCGGTTCTTTGGTTTTCGATAGTCCACCGTTCTCCATGTTTTACCTCATACGGTCTAGCATCGGCCAGGATACTCAAAAGAATAACCCCCAGGCCGCCCCAGGCCGCCGTAGGCTTGCGAAATCGGCCTGGCCTTAGTCAACCCTTCCCCAGTCGCTTCCGTGCCTTTACAGGCCGAAACTTGCGCGTGGCCCCCGCTCATTTGACCTTCCTTGCGGCCTTCACCATCCGCACGATCCCGTCCCGGACCGCAACCGGAAGCTCAGGCCAGGCCAACCCCCAGGCTTCGCGCTGGACGTGCTCCGGGGCGGACGCCAGTTGGGCCAGGTCGGGGTCAAGATTCTGTTGCACGCTGGTAGCACATTTTTCGTGCAAAAGAGTGTGTTTTTTATGTTCGGGGAGTGTTGCACTTTTGCACAAGCAGGCTTTGGCCGGGTCGGGGCAGGGGCTTGATTTATCGCGGTTTTGCGGGGTTTCTGTATCGGAGTTGCTATGCTTTTGTGAATCGGCCCGGACGGGTTCGAATCCAGTATCGCCCTCCATTTTTCTTTCTCCTGGTCCTGATTCCTTCCGGGCTCGTTTACGGGCGGGAGCCGCCCGGCCCTCCTGCTCGGAAAAAAGCCCGTCGGAGGGAAAAAATCGGCCCGAAAAAAATTTTCATTTTGTGCATTTTTTTCTTTACAAATTTTTTGAAGTGTGCCACAATAGCTCTCGGTTCCATAGGGTGGTGGTAAGCGACACAGGTTGTGGAGCTGATGGAACTAAAAAGTTTTAGATCGAAACGCTTGGTCTCGCAGCCAGAGAAACTCCCGACGAAAACCTACGAAGGATTTTCGAGCAGGAGAAGTTTCTCTGGCTTTTTCATTTCTGCGGCAGACTCCGGCCGCCGCCGGAGATTTACTTTCACGCCCGAACGGGCAATCCCATTCCAAGAAAGGAGAAGCTGATGGCGAAGAAAGCCAAAAAGAAACCGGCCAAAAAAGCTGCCAAAAAGAAAAAGAGATAACTAACTGAGGGAGAGGGGAGTTGGATCCCTCACCATTAATCCAACTTCGTTAACATTCCTCTCCCGGCGGCGGATACGCAGTCTGTCCCTTATACTGACGGGCACGGCCCCCGACGTGCCCGTCATTATTTTTTCCGGAGTTAAACGCAGAGACCACAGAGATCACGGAGAAAAAGCCTGAAGTTCAAAGTCTAAAAACCTGAAGCATCCTCTTTCTCCTCTCTGTGTTCTCTGTGCGCTCTGCGTTTTATTCTGGCCTGAAAAAAGCAAACCCCGGAAGGCTTGGCGGCCTTCCGGGGCCGGTGAACTGTGGGGATTGACCCAGGTTCGACACCCGCGAACCTGGCAACGCAAGGAAGGTGTCTCCCCTAAGTCTCAGCCACCTCGCTGATCCATAAATTTATTTCCAATTGGACCACCTCCTTTCCCAGCGTAACCCCAGTATCCCGCATCACCAGGCCCTTGTCAAGAAAAAAAATACGAGTGAAGCTGCGCGGCCCGGCAGCTATCGCTTAGGCTTCCGGGACCAATTCATAGCCCATGGCGTCGGCCAGGGCCAAGACCGGCTCTTTCAGGTCGCCGTAAACCGTGACCCGGTGCCAGCCCCATTGGTCCCACTGGGTGAAAAGTTTCTCGATGTCGCCCACCGGTTCCGCCACCAGCTTGGTCCGGCAGGCGCGGTCGTCCGGATCGTTGGCCAGGGCCTTGGCCTGGTGGAAGAGGATCTGTTTGCGGCCGGAGGCGAATTCGAGCGTGCTGGTCATGTAGCCGGAGGGCAGGATCGAGCGCACCGAGGCTCCCTGGCGGTCTTCGGAGTGGGTGAGGATCTGGAACGGGTTCGCCGGGCCCTGCGGCCCGAAGGGGCGGTTTGAGGCCACGCAGTGCGCATAGATGATCCGCCGGGTGGTCGTGTCCAGCACCGGGTCGGAAATGTAGCCCGGCCGGCCCCGGGTCATTGCGTTGATCGCAAGCATGGTCGCGGTCGAGCGCACGTCGCACTCGCAGGCTCCCACCAGGCCCTCGTTGCACAGCTCATGGAAGCCCAGGCACGGGTAGGCGTGGATGAACCCGCCGTAGAACCCGACCAGGCAGTTGATGGTGATGGCGTTGGCCCCGTTTTCTTGCAGTAGCTTTTTCATGCCCAGGTACATGGCGGCCGAACTCGCCAGCGTCTCGTCCGAAACGCCTTCCACCGCGGCGGCGGATTGCCGCCAGCCTTCGGCAATGGCGGCCGCCTGGTCTCGGTCCGCGGCTTTCCAGGCGGCGTTCAGCTTGCCGAAGGACAGCATTCTCATCGGAATGATCGGAAGGCCCCTTAAGGAAACCCCGGGATAACCCACGGCCAGGATCTTCGATTCCCGCATCTTCCGCAAGGTTTCTTCAGGGCTGAGCGCCGAGAGCGGATCCGCCAGGCAGGCGAGATCACCCGGGCCGGGCGTCCGTTCCCGGCGGACCAGGGCGACGGCCGCGGCGAAATCAGCCGCGGCCCCGGTTGGTTTCACCCGCTCGAAGCACTTCACCGCGGCGATCAGGTCGTCGAGATTAGAGGAGCTGATAAAACCCACCTGGGACCTGTTTTGACGGAGGAAGCGTGAGTTGAAAACCAAAAACCCGCCGGTGCCGCCGTAGAGGAAATGGACAAAGAGCACGGGTTTACCCGTGGCCGCGAAGGGCTGCACCACCAGGTTCCAGTTGTTCATCTGCACCACGATGTAGCCGTCAATCCCGGAGGCAACGTCGCCCAGGATGATTTTTTCGGCTTGGATCGGTCCGCTCGCGGTGGCGGGGCGGAACTCGTAGTCCGGGAACGCCTGGGCCAGAGCGTGGTTGATCCGCTCCATCACCGGCGCAAAATCAAAACCCCGATTGGGCCAGTCGGCCGTGTGCTGCTTCACCGCGTGCAGCGCATACACCACGCGCAGGCGCATCTTGCCGGACCTGGCCGCGGCTGCGGGGCCGGGACCTGCAAGCCCGGCTGCGGCCGCGCCGGTGGTCAGCAGGAATAGCCGGCGGTTGACCGCGCGGTCCACCAAACAAGAAATCTCTTGCCGTCTCTTCATGAGCTGGTCCTTTCTCATCAGCCCCAATCCCCGGTCGCCGATCCTGAATTTATCATCTCTCCAGGGGTCTTTTCAAGCGCGCTATCCACCCGGGCCGGCGACTGCAATGAGCGGCCACGCCACCCAAAGCCGCTTCGATGGGGTAGGCCCGGCGACTGGAGATTCCTTGACTTCGCCCGGGCTTGCTGTTACAAATGGAGCACGATCTCAAACCGCGAGGACCCGCATGAGCAAAAAAACCTGGGCCGGCCGCTTTCGGAAAAAGACCCATCCCCTCTTCGAAGCGTTCAGCGCCAGCATCGCCTTCGACTGCCGGCTGGCCGAATACGATCTCCTGGGCAGCATCGTGCACGCCGAAGCGCTCTTCCGGGCCAAGCTGCTCAGCCGGAGAGAGGCCCTGGCCATCAAGCGCGCCCTGGCCGAGATGCTCACGGAATGGCGCGAAGGCCGCTTCCGCCTGGACCCCGGCCTGGAAGACATCCACCTGAACGTCGAGCGCCGACTCACCCAAAAGCTGGGACCGCTCGGGGGCAAGCTCCACACCGGCCGCTCGCGCAACGACCAGGTGGCCCTGGACATGCGCCTGTATTTCCGCAACCAGACCCGGCTCGCCATCCAGAAACTCGAAGCCCTCGCCCGCGTCGTCCTCGACCTTGCCGAAAAACACCAATCGGTCATTATGCCCGGCTACACCCACACCCGCCGCGCCCAGCCGGTGCTCTTCGCCCATCACCTCCTGGCTTACGTGGAAATGTTCCTGCGCGACCGCGAGCGTTTCCAGGATTTGCTCAAGCGGCTCAACTTCTGCCCGCTCGGGGCCGGCGCGCTCGCCGGGACCGCTTATCCCCTGGACCGGGAATTCGTGGCCCGCGCCCTCGGTTTTGCCGGGGTCTGCCGCAACAGCCTCGACGCGGTCGCGGACCGGGATTACCTCTTGGAGTTCGCCGCCGCCGCGGCCATCGCCATGGTCCACCTCTCCCGCCTGATGGAAGAGCTCATCCTCTGGAGCGGCGAGGAGTTCGGATTCCTCGAGATCGGCGACGAGTTCGCCACCGGCTCGAGCATGATGCCCAACAAAAAGAACCCCGACGCCTGCGAGCTGATCCGGGGCAAGACCGGCCGGGTAGTCGGCGCGCTCATGGCGCTCCTCACCGTGATGAAAGCGACGCCGCTCGCCTACAACCGCGACTTCCAGGAGGACAAGGAGGGCCTGTTCGACGCGGCGGACACGCTCTGCCACTGCCTCGAAATCACCGCGGCCATGCTCCCCGGCCTGACCGTGCACCCCGACCGGATGCGGCAAGCCGCAGAGCAGGGATTCATCCTCGCCACCGACCTCGCCGACTACCTGGTCAAAAAGGGCCTGCCCTTCCGCCAGGCGCACGAGCTGGTCGGCCGGATCGTCCGCCATTGCCTGGACCGGGGCCTGCTTCTGCCCGACCTCGCGCTCGCCGACTTGAAAAAATTCTCGCCCAAGTTCCAGAAAGACGTGGCCAGGGTGCTTAAGCTCGAGACCTCGCTGCAAGCGCGGTCCGTCATCGGCGGCACCGCGCCCCGCCGCGTGCGCCAGGAAATCGCGCGACTGCGCCGCCGGCTCCGGACATGAGGCCGCGGCTTCTCTACTTTTTCTTCCTTGCTCTCCTCGCGGCCTGCGGAGTCAAGCAGCCGCCGATTCCCCCGTCCGCGTTCCTCATCCACCCGCCGGGCTCGCTGGACGCGAGCGTGCGCGAAGGGTGCCTGCGCCTGAGCTGGAAAGCCCCCTCGACCGAGCCCGCGGGCTACCGCGTGCTGCGCCGGCGCGCCGATGAGCCGGAATTCAAACCCCTGGCCGACCTTCCTCTCGCCGAGCGGAGTTTTACCGACTGTGAAGTTCCTGCCGGCCAGAGCGCGGCTTACCAGGTGCAAAGCCTGAACGCCCAGGGCAAGGCCGGACCGGCCTCGCCGGCCGTGCCAGTGGTTTTTCTCCCTCCGCCGCCGGCCCCGGCCTCGCTCACGGCCGAGCCGGGCGATGGCTTCGTCCAACTTTGCTGGCTAAGCCCGCCCTCGGTGGAGTCGCCGGCCGGGTTCCGCGTCTATCGGGCGCTCCTGGGCGAGCCGTATCCGCGGCGCTCGGCCAACCTGCAACTGGCGCCCGGGCCTTGCTGGGTGGACGGCAACTTGACCAACGGGAAGACTTACCGGTATGTGGTGCGCACGGTGCTGTCCGCGGAAGGGGGGATCGAGGAGGAAGGCCCGGCCTCTTCAGAAGTGGAGGTTGTTCCCGAGGACAAGATCCCGCCCTTGCCGCCGGCCGAACTGGTGGCCGCACCCTCGGCGCAGGGCGTGATGCTGCATTGGAACCGCAACCCGGAGCCGGACCTCAAGGGCTATTACGTTTACCGCCGCTTGGCCGGCTCGGCCGGCTGGGAGCGGATCACGCCGGAGCCGCTCTTCGAGGCGGAATACCTGGACACCGACCGTGCCCTCGTTCCCGGCCGCGAATACGACTACGCGGTGACCGCCCTGGATCACGCGCCCACGCTCAACGAAAGTCCGAAAAGCGAGCCGGCCCGGGCCCTCACCTTGCCCCGATGAAAATGAGAGGCGGGAACGGATGAGCGCCGCCACTCGCTCGAGCCGGATGCCCGTGGCTCTGGAGCTCTTGGTCCTCAGCTTCCTGTCCTTGTTTTTGGAATTGCTCCTGATCCGCTGGATCGGGGTGGAAATCCGCATCTTCGCCTACTTCCGGAACCTCACCCTGATCTCCTGTTTCCTGGGGCTGGGGATCGGCTTCAGCCTCAAACGGTTTCGCGTCGGACCCTTGTTCTCGCTGTTGTGGTTGGTCGGCCTGGCCGCCGCGGTTCATCCCGGGGCGGAGATTTTGGGCGTGGGCCTCCGGCAGATTCCCAATTACCTGACTTTTCCGGAATACAACATCTGGTACGCGCCCTTGCACACCACCCTTTTCAAGATGGCGGCCGGCTATACCATGATCGCAGCGGTGGTGGTAGTCCTGGCCGTAACTTTTGTTCCCTTCGGCCAAATGTTAGGCGATATCTTTGCGACCTCGGATAACCGGATTCGCGATTACTCGATCAACCTGATGGGGAGTCTGGCCGGCATCTGGGTTTTTTCCTGGCTCAGTTACTTACAAACCCCTCCCTGGATCTGGTTTTTGATTGGCGCTTCCGGCATGGCGGTTTTGATCTGGCCCTGGTCCCGGAGGACGATCGCGGGGATGGCGACCGTGGCGGTTCTTCTTCTTTTGACGATCGAAAAGGATACCCCCTCCCAGCTGACCTTCTGGTCGCCATACCAGAAGCTCCAGCTCTCTAAGGTCATCAATAACACGCTGGGGGCGAAAATTCCGTATTACCAGATTCAAATCAACTCGGTGACCTATATGTTGATCCTGGATCTTTCCGAGGCCCAACTGGAACGATTCCCGAGCGTGTTTCGAAAGGAGGATGCCCCTTATTATCCCTATGACCTCCCCTATCGCTTCCATCCCCGGCCGAAACGGGTGCTGATCGTGGGGGCGGGCGCCGGCAATGACGTGGCCGCCGCGCTGCGGAATGGCGCCACCCAGATTGATGCCGTGGAGATTGACCCCTTGATCGCCCGGCTGGGTAGCACCTACCATCCCGAGAGGCCCTACCAGAACCCTCGGGTCCACCTTTACATTGACGATGCCAGATCCTTTTTCAAAAAGACCGACCGGCGATATGATTTGATCATCTTCGCCCTCCTGGACTCGCATACCCTGGTTTCCAACTTCACCAACATCAACCTCGATAGCTATGTCTACACCCGCGAAAGCTTCGAGGAAGCCAAAGCCCACCTGGCCGAAGGCGGCGTGATCTCGCTCAGTTTCTTTGTCCAGCGCCATCACGAGTGGCTGGGTGCCAAGCTCTACGCCCTGAGCAAAGAAGTTTTCGGCCAGCCGTCGCTGATCCTTGACAATTATGGCCGCGAAAAAGTGTGCGGCACCGGCGGGATATTGTTCCTGTCCGGCGACAAGGAAAGCCTTCGGAGCCAAGTCGAGAAGGATCCTGCTCTGGCCCGCGCCATCTCCGGTCGTCTCCTCCCTAAGGAATACTTCGAAAAATTTCGTCCCGGAGTTGAGATCGCCGTGCCCACCGACGACTGGCCCTTCCTCTACCTGAAACAGCGCCAGATCCCCTCCCTTTACTACATTCTGATCGCGGTCCTGTGCGCCTTCATGGTCTTGGTCATCCGCTTTTTATTCCCGGCCGGCCGGATCGGCCCCAGCCACTTCCTGTTTCTGGGCGCCGGGTTCATGTTGGTGGAGGTCCATTCGATCTCCAAGGCGGCGTTGCTATTCGGCTCCACCTGGATCGTCAACGTCGTCATCATCTCGGCCATCCTGGTGATGATCCTGCTCGCCAACTTGATTGCGCTCCGCGGTCAGCTTGAAAAAATGCGCTGGTGGTATCTCGGACTTCTCGCCAGCCTCTTCTTGTCTTACCTGGTCCCGGTGGATAAGCTGTTCCTAGGAAGCTACTTGACCCGCGGCATTCTGGTCGGCGCCTTTTACTCTTTGCCCCTGTTTTTCGCGGGGGTGATCTTCGCCAGCTCGATCCGGAGGGTAAGAGGAGTGGAGGCGGCCTTTGCCGCCAATATGCTGGGAGCCACCATCGGCGGCATGGTCGAGAGCGTTTCCTATCTCTACGGGCTCCGGGCGGTGGTGCTGATCGCTCTGTTCCTTTACGCTGCTTCGGCCTGGGCTCTGGGCCGCCTGCCGCTGCTGGAGCAAGCTGCGGGAAGGAAACAATAGCCCAGGGGCATCGGTCCGGCGGTTGGCGCGGTCAGAATGGAGCGGGCCGCCGAAAGGCGGCCCGTTCCCGTCGCTACTTAACATGGGGTCAGGCCCCATGTTAAGTAATTATTTCCACGGTCCCAGGGGCAGGTTCCGGTAGTCGTCCTTGCCGGTGATCCGGTTGAACTGGTAATCCCGGTAGGCGTCCCAGTTCTGCTCCCGCTCCTTCTGCTTGCGCTTCTCCTCGTCCAGCCGCTTCTCCAGCTCCTCGATCTTCTTCTGGTTGTCCGCCTGGATCGCTTTCAACTCCGTATCGAGCAGGGGCCGCAGCTCCTTCTCGATCCTCTTCTTCTCCGCCGCTTCCGTGGTCGCCCGGTACCGATCCGCCAACTCCCGGATCTTGCTGATCCGCTGGTAACGCTCCGGGTTCTCGGTCTTCATCCGCTCCAGCGCCTCGCCCCAGCGCCGGCCGCCGCCCTGGCCCATGCCCGGTCCAGTGCCCGGCCCCATGCCTGGCCCCATGCCCTGCTGGTCGCGGATCGGCCGGTCCGCCGGCTGGTGCACGCGCGCGCCCCGCGGCCCCGGCCGGCCCGGACCAGGCGGAGGCGGCGGAGCCAGGGGCCCTTCCGTCTCGAATGCCGGCTGCTCTTTCTGCTGCGCCGGCGCCGCCAGCGGCGTTATCCAGATCAAACCCGCCGCCAACACGGTGATCAGGGCCAGCCATCCATACCGGTTCCATTTTCTCGCTCGCATGATCTTTCCTCCTCTTCCCTTCACCCGGGTCCGCTCTTTCGGTCCCGGACCCGGGCAGGTTTATAAATAGCGGACACTTGCATCCAACTCTTCCAGCCCGCGCTCGATCTTGTCCAGGCCGCTCTCCGGCGTCGGCCAATACCAAGGCTCCGCCGCGGCCTCGTCGCCCGGAGAGATGACCTCCGGCTCTTGCTCAACTTCCTCGAAGAGCGGCGTCGCCGGCTCCAATTCCAGGAACGCCAAGGGCGGGCTATCCCAGGAGTCCACCTCCTCGACCAGCGCTGCCAGCCCGTCGCTCGTGAAATCCTCGGGCCGGGCGCGATGTGATTCCCAGGAGCGATAGCCCAAGCCCGCCACCATCACCACCACCGCTGCGGCCACGGCCGCATACCAGAACCTGGGCTGCCGAAGCCATCCGGGAATCCTCTCCCGCAGTCCCGGCCGGGCCGAGAGCGCCTCCCGCGCCGCAATCCGCAGCCTGGCCTCCAGCGCCGACGGCGGATTCTCCTGCAGACCCGGCGCCGAGGCCGCGGCCCGCACCGCGGCGATCGCCTCCACCTCGGCCCGACAGCTCGCGCAACCCGCCAGGTGCAGGCGGATCACCTCCGCCTCGCCGGCGGGAAGCTCGCCGTAGGCATAGAGCAAGAGCCGTTCCCGGCGAAATTTCCGGCAGGCCGGAGAGGGTTCCTTGTCCATCTTATGCCTCCGCGTGTTCGGCCAGGCTGGCCCGCAGTTTCTTGACCGCCAGGTGCATGCGGCCGAGCACAGTGTTGAGCGGGCTTTCCGTAACTTCCGCGATCTCCTTGAAGCTCAGGCCCGCCCATTCCCGCATCAAGAAGACCTCGCGCTGCTCCAGGGGCAAAAGCTCGAGCGCCCGGCTGATGGCCTCACCCTGCTCGGCCCGGGCCAGGGCCCGGTCCGGACCGCCGGCCGGGTCATGGTGCTCATCGTCCAGTTCCTCTTCCCGGCGGACGCCCCGCTGGCGGAGCGCATCCACGGCCAGGTTGCGCGCGATCCGAAAGACCCAGCCGGAAAATTTCCGGCCGGCATCGTAACGGCCGGCATGTTGGATCACGCGCAGGAACGTCTCCTGGAACAGGTCTTCGGCCAGGGCCCGGTCGCCGACCAGGCGCCGGAGCGTGCTGAACAGCGGGGTCCGGTAGCGGAGCAGCAGCTCGTCAAAGGCTTTTGCCTCGCCCCGGCGATAAGCGATCATTAACGCTTCATCCGAAGAGACCATCGAAGCTCGCTTTCGGCTTCATCCGGGAATACGCGCCAGCCCCGGATTTATTGTCCGTTATGACCTGATCCATCGAAAGAAAGTTCCGGGGCAATTGCTCCTCCCGTCGGTTCGGCGTGCTCCCCGAGAAGCGGGGGCGACCATTTCGGGTTCGGGGCGATATCCAGGTCAGACGGCGTCGCCGGCTTCGGACGCTCCCCAGAGCAACGACCTTCTTCCCCGACCCCTTCATGATATCAGGAGTGGAAGCCCTTTTCATATTTTCAGGGCGCCACGCCTCGCGCGGCATGAATGACTGTGTTAGAATCCTCTCTTAATGGCTGCCACTTTTCTCAACAGCGGCCTGGCCCGCCACTCGCTGGTGGAGACGCCCTGGCGGGTGAAGGCGGTCTCCCAGTTTGCGGCCGATTACCACGACCCCGGCTTCAACGACAGGGACTGGCTCGAGCAAAAGCTGCCCGGCCAGTGGCAGATGCTCCCGGAGCTCCAGGACCATGCCGGCCGGGTCGTTTACCGCACCCGCTTCCCCTTCAGCCGGCAGGCCGAGCGGCTCTACCGGCTCCGCTGCCATGGCGTGTTTTACGGGGCCGACGTTTACCTCAACAGCCACCACCTCGGCCACCACGCCGGCTACTTCGATCCCTTCGACTTCCCGATCAACGATGTGCTGGAGTCCGACAACCTCTTGGTGGTGGAGGTCGAGTCCTGCCAGGAAGAAAACCGGGCGGCCAAGAAGCAGATCACCGGCGTGTTCGGCCACTGGGACGTGATCTCCTTTTGCCACAACCCCGGCGGGATCTGGCTGCCGGTGGAGATCGTGGAGACCGGCCCGGCCTGCCTGGACCGCGTGCAGTTCCAGGTGCTGGAGCTGGCCGCGGAAAACGCGCGGGTCCGCTTCAACGTGGACCTTACCACCCTGGAGCCCTGCGACCTGGACCTATGGTTCGAGCTCGTTCCCCAAAATTTCGAAGGCGCGGGATACAAGTTCCGCCGCCAGGTGCGGGCGCCGGTCGGCCCGGTCCGGCTGTCGGAGGAATCCACCTTGACCAAGCCCGAACTCTGGTGGTGCCACGACCGCGGCTTGCCCCATCTCTACCGGGCCAGCATCACCATGCTCTGCCACGGCCGGACCCTCGACCGCCAAACCTTCAACGTCGGGCTCCGGACCGTCTCCGCCGACGACCGGCTCCGCTTCCGGCTCAACGGCCAGGGCCTTTACATCAAGGGCAACAATTACGCCCCCTCGGACGTCTATCTCGCCCGCACCTCCCCCGCGGACCTGGTTAAGGACGTGGCCATGATGGCCGAGGCCGGCTACAACATGGTCCGGGTGCACGCCCACGTGGACCGGCCCGAGTTTTACGACGAGTGCGACCGCCAGGGCATCTTGGTCTGGCAGGACTTTCCCTTGCAATGGGGCTACCACCGCTCGGTCTTCCCCGAGGCAAGGCGCCAGGTCCGCGCCATGGTCCGGCTTTTGGAGAACCATCCCGCGATCGCGCTCTGGTGCTGCCACAACGAGCCTTCGGAAGTGGGCATCACTCTGCACGACTTTCGTTTCCAGGACGTGGTCCGGAGCCTCCCGGGTTTCTACCATTTGGCCCGGGGCGGGGGCTGGAACTTGCGGGTTCTGGACCCGGCGCTGGCCGCGGCGGCGGCGGAGGAAGACTCGAGCCGGCCGATCAACCTGGCCTCGGGCAATGCCGGCACGGACAAGCACTACTACTGCGGCTGGTATTATCCGATCATGGGGGACGCGGACCGGTTCCGGAAATTCTTCCTCAACTCGGACATCGAAAGCCTGGGATTCATCACCGAGTTCGGCGCCCAGGCTTTTCCCGGACTGGAAAGCAGCCTGCGCTTCATCCCCGCCGAGCTTTCCCGGATAGACTGGACGAAGCTGCGGCGAGACCACCTCTACCAGGACCGCTTC
This sequence comes from Deltaproteobacteria bacterium RBG_13_61_14, assembly GCA_001797815.1. Taxonomy (GTDB): domain Bacteria; phylum RBG-13-61-14; class RBG-13-61-14; order RBG-13-61-14; family RBG-13-61-14; genus RBG-13-61-14. Next base: position 31,573 of record MGQK01000092.1, read on the forward strand.
CTGCGCCGCTACGTGGACCGCCGGGGTTACACCTGGCTCTCCGAGTTGGTGGACGCTTCCCAGGATTACCAGGCCCGGCTGCTCAAGTTCCACGTGGAATGGCTGCGCTCGGTCAAATACCATCTCAATTTCGGCATCATCGCCTTCCTGCACAACGACTCCCAGCCCGCGGTCACCTGGTCCGTGGTGGACTACTGGCGCCAGCCCAAAAAGGCCTACCATGCGCTCCTCGAATGCTTCCGCCCGATCTGGGCCTTTGCCACGCCCCGCTTTTCCCCTTACCCGGCAGGACGAACCGCCCGGATTCCTCTCTTTGCGGCCAACGACACGCTGGAGGCGATCCGGCAGGTCTCTTTCCGCGCCGAGTTGCGCCGCGATCACGAGACCATCGCCCAACTGGTCACCGAAGTGGACCTGCAGCCGGACATGCCCAGCCGGCGGGTGGGAGAGCTGACCTTTACTCCTTCTCAGCCCGGCACCTTAAGCCTGGAGGTCTCCATGAGCAAGCCGCCCCGGGTCGAGGTGAAAAACCTCTACGAAATTCGCGTGGCGGCAACGAAGCGCTCAGGGAGTAAAGCATGATCCGGCTTTCCGCGGAACTCTTGGACTTTCAGCGCACCGCCCGCCGCTTTGCCGAGCGGGAAATCGCGCCCTCGGCCCTGGAATGGGACGACCATCCCGACCGCTTTCCCTGGGAAGCTATGCGCAAAGGCGGCGAGGCGGGACTCCTCAGCTTTCATCTGCCCGCGGCCGGCGAGACCGAGCCGGCCTTTCCCGGCCTGCTCCCCCCCGCCATCCTGATCGAAGAGCTGGCCGCGGCTTGCGCCGGCACGGCCATGATCTTCGCCGGCCATCTCCTCGCCACCTGGACCCTGTTCCAGGCCGAGGGGTCCGGCGCTTCCAGGTTCCTGGCCCCCTTGCTCGAATCGCCGGCTGCGGAGCGGCCCGCCCTCGCCGGCCTGGCCTGGCAGGAGACCGAGCCCGGACGGATCATGACCATTGCCACCGCGACCGCTCAAGGCTGGGTCGTCAACGGCCGCAAGCGCCTGGTCCGAAGCGGCAACCTCGCCGGCCTGGTGCTGGTCATGGTCCAGGTTGCTTCGGAGCCGGAACCAAAAGGGCTGGGCCTGGCCGTGGTGCCGGCCGGGAGCCCGGGCTTTTCGGTGGAAAAGGTCGAGCGCATGCTCGGGAACCGGATCTGCCCGATGGCGGAGCTACTCTTTGAGGACTGCCGGATTCCCCCGGAGAACCTGATCGGCCGGGGACGGGCCGAGGAGATCCTGGAGGGCGCGCTGGCTTATGCCTCGGGCTTGAGCGCGGCCGCGGCCATCGGCGCTACCCGGGGCGCTTTCGAGACCGCGCTCCGCTATGCCGGCGAGCGCTACCAGGGCGGCAGAATCATCATCGAGCACGACGCGGTGGCCGAGATGCTGGCGAACATGGAGGTGCGCCTGCACGCGGCCCGGGCCGGGCTGTGGCAGGCCTGCGCCGAGGCCAAGCCGTCCCGCGCCGAGCTGGCCAAGGCCAAGATCTTCGCCTCCGAGGCGGGCGTGGACACCTGCCTGGACGCGGTGCAGGTGCTGGGCGGCTACGGCTACATGCATGAATCCGGCCAGGAGAAGCGGCTGCGCGACGTGCAGATGGCCTGCCACTATGAAGAAACTAATCAAGCGCTCCGCCGTCTGATTCTCCGGGAAAGCCGGAAGGGTAGAGAGATTTGAAACCAATCTGCAATCATTATTTTATTCGTCCTGATTACCACATTCAAAGGTCGGGGCGCGGCAGGCCGCGCCCCGACGCGCCTTAATCGGAAACACTTCAAACCCGGACCTGGCCGTGACGGACCAGGTAGATTTTCGGCGTCAGAGTCTTCTCTCACGCGATCGGAAAACCGTCTTTCATGCCGCGTTGCGGCACCCAGGAAACATGAAAATCGCAACCGCAGATGCACGCAGATCAACGCCAATAGAAAAAGAATTGAACCCCTCCCTGATCCGCGTCCATCCGCGTTCATCCGCGGTTAAAAATATTTTCTGAACAGACGCTCAATATTTCCTCATCTCAGATCTTGGCCGTGGTGCCGGTGAGGGTGCCGTGCTTGACGCCCCGGAGCGCGATCAGGCGGTCGGCAAAGGCTTTGATCGCATTAGCCTTGCCCCGGGTCACGATCACCTCCATGCAGGCGTGATGGCCCAGGTGCACGTGCAGGGCGGCCACCACCTGGCCGGGAAAGTCGTGCTGGAAGCGGGTCAGCTTCTCGGTCAGCCCGGGCACGTGATGGTCGTAAACCAGGGTGAGCGCGGCCACCGTCTCCCGGTTCTCCTTCCACTCTTCCTCGATCAACGCCTTGCGGATCAGGTCCCGGATCGCCTCGCTGCGGTTGCTGTAGCCGTGCCCCCGGCAGTAGCCGTCAAATTGCTCGAGCAGGCCCTCCTCCATGGAAACCCCGAACCGGCTCAACCTTTCCTCCCCCATTGCTCCACCTCCTGCGTCCCATTATAGCAGAGCCGGATGCACTTGCACGGGTGAGATTCACCTTTCCGCCGGCTGAAAGCGGCGGTTGCGCATCAAGCAGGGCCATAGTAAGATGTCTCCCCGGGTTTTTCGCCCATGCAAACTCTGCAACTGGAAGCACGTTTTACCCGGCTGCGCCGCAACCTGCTGATCAGCCTGGCCGTGGCCGACCTGCTCGTTCTGGCCATGATGCTCTTTTTCGCGGGGACGCTGATTCCCTTCGCCTATTGGGGAGCACTCCTGCTTTTGCTTCCCCTCCATCTCGCTGTCTTCCTCCTTCTCCGCAGCCTCCGCCGGCGTCTCCAGGCGTTTCACGCCTGGCTCGAAGCCTCCCAGGCCAAAGGCTTCGATTCCGATGAACTGAACTCTTACTGGAAGCGCCTCACCCGCCTGCCGGTAGCCGTGAGCCTGGCCGTCACCGCCGGCCTGGTCCTGGCCGCGATCACCATCCAAATCATCCTGGTCTCCCAGCACGCCATTTTTGGATTTCAGTTTCTCACCGGCCTCTTGGCCATGAGCTGGTTCTCCACCCTGGCCGGCCTGGTCCTCTATTCCCTGATCCGTTCCTTTATTCTGCCCTACTTAAGCCTCCTCGCCCGCTTCCAACTGCATTCCTGGGCCGGGCCGAAAGTGAGCATCACCGTCAAGCTGGTGCTGATGGTCTTTATCCTCACCGTGCTTCCCGGCCTCTACCTGGTCCGGGTGGGAGCCCGGCAGGCCATCCTGGGGGTCCGCTCCCTGGAACGGACCGAGGCTTCCCGCCGCCTGGAACAGGCCCTCGGCCGTCTGGCCTCCGCGGAGAGCCTCTCCCCCTCTCCAGACCTGTGGAGCGATCCGCCCCAGGAGTGGTTCTGGCTGGATCCCAGCGGCCGGCGTCGCGCGGGAAACGCTCA
>MGQK01000092.1:34993-41000 GCA_001797815.1 Deltaproteobacteria bacterium RBG_13_61_14
CTCCCGGTCTCGGCCCCGGGGTTCAGGTCCTGCCCACCTCGGATTTCAATACCGAATGGCTGGTCGCCCGATCCGCCCCGGGCGATCTCCTCGGCTTGAAATTGAGCCTGGATTTTTTCTACCCCGAACTCCAAACCATGCGCCTGGCCATGAACGTGCCCTTGGCGGCCATGATCATCTCCTCCCTGGTGATCGTCCTGCTCCTCGGCCGCGACCTTTCCCGCCCGCTAAAGGAAATGCAGAGCGTGGCCCGGGAGCTCGCTCAGGGCGAGGCCTTCCTCGAGCGCAACATCCAGGCCATCAGCGACGACGAGATCGGCGATCTCTCCCTGGCCTTTCACCGCCTGCTCGACCGCATCCGCGAGCAATACCTCTTCACCCGTTCGCTGCTCGAAGAGATGCGCAACTCGGTGCGGGTGTTGGGCGGTTCCACCGAAGAAATGAGCGCGGTGACCCGCCACCAGACCCAGGAACTGCAAGCCCAGGTGGCCCGGGTGCAGGAAACCGCTCTCGCCGCGCGCCAGATCGCCTCCGGCGCGGACGAGATCAACCAGCAGGCCGCGGAAGTCGAGCAGGCGGCCGAAGTCACGGTCACGGCCCGCCACACCGGGGAGCAGACGGTGACGGCCATCGTTGGAGAAATCAGCGGGATCCGCGACCAGGCGGTCAGCCTGCGCCGGCAGATGGGCGAGCTCCGGGAGGTCTCGGAAGAGATCCGCACTATCCTCGACCTGATCAACTCGATCGCCTCCCGCACCGAGCTGTTGGCCCTTAACGCCGCCCTGGAGGCGGCCGCGGCCGGGGAGGGGGGCCGGCGCTTCGCGGTGGTGGCGCAGGAGGTCAAGCGGCTGGCCGTCACCTCGGGCGAAGCCTCCGGCCAGGTGGGCGATCGAACCCGCCGCATCCAGGCGCGGTTGGAGGAGATCGTGGCAGCCACCGACGTGGTGGCGGAGCAGGTGATCTCCGGCGGCCAGCGGGTCAACTCCATCCGCGAGGACTTCAGCCGGCTGGTGAAACTGGCCGGGGCCACCACCGCCGCGGCCCGGAACATCCTATCCCTGACCGGGCACCAGCAGGAAGGCAATCAAAAGCTGGTGGCGGCTTTGACCGGGGTGGAGAGAATCAGCCGGGAGATGCTGCAGGCGGCGGAGGAAGTGCAAAAGTCCATCTCCGACCTTTTCGCCCTGGCCCGGCAATTAGCCGATCGCTCGGGTCCAACCCCTTGAAAACTCGGGCCTTTCTGCTTCACCCGGTCTTCCCCTCTTCTCTGCTGACCGGCCCTTACTTCCCCCTGTTTTCAGAGGGATTGAAAAAAAGCGCCCGCGCCTCAAGAAAAAGCTTGACAGGCTTTGAAGAAGGTGGTAAAAAATGAATGAACGTTCATTCAGAGGCGGAGGAGTGGGTGGTGGCAAGGGCCGCGGCTAAAATTCATCGAGACGCCAAAACCAAGTACGATCGGATCCTGGAATCCGCAATCAAGGTCTTTGCCCGCAAGGGCTTTCACAATTCCCGGATCTCCGAGATCGCGGCCGAAGCCGAGGTGGCGGACGGGACCATCTACCTCTATTTCAAGAACAAGGACGACATCTTGATCCGCTTGTTTGAAAACAGCCTGGAGCAGATCATCGCCGACCTGCGGGCGGAGATCGGCAAAGAGAATGACGCGCTCCGCAAATTGCGCCGGTTCATCAAGATGCACCTGGACTTGGTCAATAAGAATCCCAACCTGGCTGTGGTGCTGCAGGTGGAGTTGCGGCAGAGCAACAAGTTCATGAAGGAATACGAGCCGACCCGGTTCATAGATTATTTAAACCTGATCGCCGAGATTATCCGGGAGGGGCAGGCCCAGGGCGCGATCCGGGCGGACGTGGCTCCGGGCATTGTCAAGCGGGCCTTGTTCGGGGCGCTGGACGAGATCGCGCTCCACAGCGTCCTGACCCGCAAAGGCAAGGATTACCTGCGCACCTCCGCGGACCAGATCTGTGAAATGTTCCTTCGCGGAATCGCGGCCTGAAGTCGAGGCCGCGGCCCGGGGCGAAGGGGCCCGAGCGGTTTGGGCTCAAAGAGGCCGGCGCGGTTGACATGGATTCCCCGGCAGGTCAACCGCGCCCCTCTTCCCCGGGGCCGAGCCAACTCCCTCCTGGGGGAGGTTCAACGCATTCAAGGAAAGGAGGAGAAACGTGAAGATTGTAGTTTGTCTGAAGCAGACTCCGGACACCGAAGCCACCATCAAACTCACCGCGGACAAACAAGGCATCGAGGAACAGAACATCAAGTGGGTCATGAACCCCTACGACGAGTATGCGGTGGAACAGGCGCTGCGGCTCAAGGAAAAGCATGGGGGCGAGACCGTGGTGGTCTGCATGGGACCCGACCGGGTGACCGAGGCCATGCGCACCGCTTTAGCCATGGGCATGGACAAGGGCGTGCACCTCAAGGACGACGCCTTTGCCCACTCCGACGCCACCGGCACCGCCAAGGCCCTGGCCGCGGCGATCAAGCCGCTTTCGCCCGACCTCATCCTCTGCGGCCGGCAGGCGATTGACTGGGACATGGCTCAGGTTCCTGCCATCCTGGCCGAGCTGCTCGACATGCCCCAGGTGACCGTGGTGGCCAAGATGGAAATGGGCGCCGACGGCAAGAGCGCGGTCTGCAACCGCCGGATCGAGGGCGGCGAGGAAGTGGTGGAGGTGAAGTTCCCCGCGGTCCTCACCTGCGACAAGGGGCTGAACGAACCCCGCTATGCCTCACTCCCCGGCATCATGAAGGCCAAGAAAAAAGAGATCAAGCCCCTGGGCCTGGCCGAGAGCGGGCTTTCCGCCAACGACGTGGGCAAGGCCTCTTCCAAGGTGCAGATCCTGGAGTACCTGCCCCTGCCCGAGCGTCCGCCGGGAAAGGTCTTCAAGGAACAGGAAACCCCGGACATGGTCAAGCAGGTGGTCAAGCTGCTGCGCGAAGAGGCCAAGATCATTTAAGTGCATAGTGCGCAGTGCACAGTGAAGGAGAATTAAAATGGCAAGCGGTGTCATGATTTTCGCGGAACAGAGGGAAGGCAAGTTCAGAAAGATTGCCTTCGAGCTGTTGAATATCGGGAAACAACTCAAGGACCAGGTCGGCGGCCCGCTCTCCGCGGTGGTGGTGGGCAAAGGCGTGGAGGGCCTGGCCCAGGACCTGGGCAAGTTCGGGGCCGAGAAGGTCTATCTGGTGGACGGCGATCTTTTCGCCAACTATTCCAGCGAGGGTTACGCCGCCGCGGTCGCGGCCGCGGCCAAAAAGGCCGATCCGGCCATCCTGCTCACCGGCGCCTCCACCATGGGCAAGGACCTCTCGCCCCGGGTCTGCGCCAAGCTCGCCACCGGCCTGAGCTCGGACTGCACCAAGCTCGAGGTCCAGGCCGGCAAGCTGATCGCCACCCGGCCGGTCTATTCCGGCAAGTGCTACGTCAAGACCCAGGTGCCCAACACCACGCCCCAGATGGCCGCGGTCCGGCCCAATGCCTATGCGGCCGCGGCCGCGGGCGGCGGCTCGGCCGAGCTGGTCAAGGTGGACCCGGGCATCGGCCCGGACAGCCTGCGGGCCAAGGTCAAGGAAGTGGTCAAGTCCGCGGCCGGCAAGGTGGACCTGACCGAGGCCAACGTGATCGTCTCCGGCGGCCGGGGCATCAAGGCGGCCGAAAACTTCAAGATCCTGAACGAACTCGCCGACGTCATCGGCGCCACCGTGGGCGCTTCCCGCGCCGCGGTGGACTCCGGCTATGCCACCCAGGACATGCAGGTGGGCCAGACCGGCAAGGTGGTCAACCCCAACCTCTACATCGCCTGCGGCATCTCCGGCGCCATCCAGCACCTGGCCGGCATGCGCACCTCCAAGGTCATCGTCGCCGTCAACAAGGACTCGGATGCGCCGATTTTCCAGAAGGCCGACTACGGGATTGTGGACGACCTCTTCAAGGTGGTCCCGATCATGACCGAGGAATTTAAAAAGCTCCTGGCCGAATAAATCACGCTCCGCCCCCCGAAACAAAAGCCCCGGTTCAAAAGCCGGGGCTTTTTTTTTCGGAGGCTTCCCCCCATCGGGCGGCCCGCGCCCTGGTGCAGGGGGATTGGCCAGGAAAGGCGGCGCTACTCGTGCTGGCGCGACCGGGCAATCACGGCTTCGATGACCTGAGCGAGCGCCGCATCCACTGCCACAAACTCAATCCCTATCCCCGGCTCCAGGTGAGTGGCACCCCCCTCCGGCGGGATCACGCACTGGACGATGCCTTTGATAGTGTAAAAGTCGCCGGCGCCGTCCGGGATCTGGATCAGGACTATGCTCCCCACCGGCTTGCTCACCGCGGTGCGAATGAACAGGCCGCCGCGGCTCAAGTTGCAGACGTTAGCCTGGATGAACTCGCTGAAATCCTCCATCGCCTGGAAGCGGATGGACAAGGTGACCGGCACCCGAATATATCGCCGTCGCTCTTCCGTCACTCGAAACCTTCCTCTTCACAATAGAAGAACTCCAGCCGGATTGCAAGCGCCCTCCAACTTAACATGGGGTCAGGCACCTTGTTAAGCGGGAAAATGGTTTGAGGGCGGATTTTGCTTTACAAATGCGGGCAGATGTGGCAAAAATGAGATAATCGGTATCGCCCCCATTTTGGCTCGGCCAAGTTTCTCCTGGGAGGCAGGCATGACGGATTATCGGGTGCGTCCGGCGGTTTGGGAAGAGTCCGAGGACCTGATCGCCCTGTGGCTCTTGAACGGGGAATACCATCGCCGGCTGGACGAGCAGTATTACCGGTTCCGCCGCACCGCGGGGATCGAGTTCGGCCACTACCTGCTCCGCGCCCTCAACGACCCCAACTGGCGGGTGCTCTCGGGGGTGACCGACGACGACGAGGTCGTGGGCCTGGCCCTGGCCACCCTCCAGCGCCGGCCGCCGGTGATGCTGGAAGAGGGGTACGGCTTTGTGGACACCCTGATCGTGCACGAAGACCACCGCCGGCAAGGTCTGGGCCGGATGCTGGTCCAAGACCTGGTCGCCTGGTTCCGGGAAAAAGGCGCCCGCACGGTCGAGCTCTCCATGGCCGCCAAGAACCCGGCCGGCGAAAAGTTCTGGAGCGCCCTGGGCTTCGAGACCCTGCTCGTGCGCAAAGTGCTCCGGCTCGGATGACGGAAAGCGGAGGGGCATGGCATGCCATGCCCCTACCAGATGCCTTAAATGCCATGAAACCCTTGCCACCTTCGGGAAAGACCCCACTTGAGGTTTTCCACCGCCGGCTCGACTTCCGCGTCCTCGGCCTGGACCAGGACCGCATGCGGGTCACCGCCGAACTCGAAGACCTCATGCACCACTTCATCCTCACCGTGGACGTCCGCGCCCCGGAGATGCTGATCACCGCGGTCAACCTGGAAATCCCCCGCTACCCCAACCGCCGCTGCCTCTTGATCCGGCCCGCGCTCGACCGCCTGATCGGCCTGAAAATCGAGCGCGGCTTCACCGAGCAGGTCAAGGCGTTCCTCCACGGACCCCGGGGCTGCACCAACGTCTTCAACCTGGTGATCGCCGCGGTGCCCCTGGCCGTCAACACCCGCGACACCCTGCCCTACTTTTTCGGCGAACAGGACTTCCGCGAGTCGCGGGACAAAATGAAGGCGGTCATGAAAGACCAGTGCATCGCCTGGTCGGGCGAGATCCAGGATTGATTACCGCCGGACATAACCGTTCTGGCGGAACCAGGCAATGGCGCGCTCGAGCGATTCCTCGAGGGGCGAGAGCGTGAGACCCAGCTTCTCTTTGGCCTTGCTCACGTTGTAGAACAAATACTGGGCCGCGTAAGGCACTTCCTTGGCCGTGGTCAAGGGCGGTTTGCCGGTAACGTCCGCGATCTTCTCCATCACGTATCCCGCCATCCGTCCCACCGCCACCGGCATCTTCACCAGCGCGGTCTTGACGCCCGCCACTTTCCCGACCAGCTCGAAGAATTCCTTGATCGTGAAATTTTGATTGCCCAGGATATACT
>MGQK01000092.1:41006-43183 GCA_001797815.1 Deltaproteobacteria bacterium RBG_13_61_14
CCTTCACCCCCTTCCGCGCCGCGAGCACGTGGCCTTGCGCCACGTCCTTCACGTCCACCGCGTTGAGGCCCCCGGCAAAATAGAAAGGGTTTTGGCCGTTGACCGCGTCAATGATCAGCTTGCCCGTGGGCGTGGGCGCCACGTCGCCCTCGCCGAAGGGAAAGGCGGGATTGACCACCACTAAAGGCAGGCCCTCGCGGGCAAAGGCCAGCGCCTCTTGCTCCGAGAGATACTTGGTGAGCACGTAATCATTGGCCATGCGATACTGATTGAAGGCCGTCTCCTCGTCGGCCGGCTCCAGGCCCGGCTTCACCCCGATGGCCGCGATGCTGCTGGTATAGACCACCTTGTCCACCCCGGCGCGCTTGGCGGCCCAGAGCATGTTGCGCGAGCCTTGCAGGTTGACCTCGAAGATGCGGCCCTTGTCCTTGAGCCAGAGGGCGTAGATCGCGGCCAGGTGGAACAAGGTGTCGCAACCCTTGAGCGCCCGGTCCAGGCCGGCCGGTTCGAGCACGTCGCCCTCCACCCGCTCCACCGCCAGGCCCTGGAGGTTCCGCACGTCCTCCCCGGGCCGGATCAGCGCCCGCACCTCCACCCCTTCCTCCAACAGCACCCGCACCACGTTCGAGCCGATGAATCCCGCGGCGCCGGTAACCAGAGCCTTCTTCATGCTTGCCCCTCCTTACCTGCCGGACCAGGCGTTTTCGTTCACGTTCACGTTCACGGTGCTCAAGACCGGCAGGTTAACCTGTTGAGACATTCGACTTAGTGCTTCGATTCGCAAATACAATGACATATCATTTCTGCTTGCTCGATGAGTTTGCTCACTCAGCACTAAGTCCTGAGTAAATAAGTTCGTCATCGAACTTATGAATCGAAGGACTTAGAGGATGCCCAGACCTTTGGCCAGCTCTTTAAACCACTCCGCGATACTCTCGCGGTAGCGCATGAAGTCGTTGACCGTGATCAGGACGAAGAGGGCGAGGATACAGGTCATGCCGGCACGGAAGATGGCTTCCTTATACTTGACGTTGACCTCGCGCCGGATCACCGCCTCAATGACGGCGAAGAGGATGTGGCCGCCGTCAAAGGGCGGCAGCGGGAGGAGGTTGAGGATGCCCAGGTTGACGCTGATCAGCACGATCAGCCAGACCAGGTAGGGAAAGCCGGTCTGCGCCGCCTCGCCCACCACGCCGGCGATCATCACCGGCCCGCCCACCGTTCGCGGCGAGACCTGGAAGGTGATGATCTTCCAGAGGATGGCCACGGTCAAGACGCCGGCCTGCAGGGCATCGCGCGAACCCAACTGGACGGCTTTGACCAATCCGGTGCGGACCAGGACCGTGTCCATCTGCGGCGTGATCCCGATCACCCAGCGGCGGTCGGTCGAGTCTTGCTCCGGAGTCATGCGGAACTCCAACTCCTGCTCGCCCCGGCGCACGCGGACCGCCATCTCCCGGCCGTCGCTGGCCTCGATCAGGTTGCGCAACTCATCCCAATAGACGACGGGCGAGCCGTTGATGGCCAGGATGCGGTCGCCCGGCCTTAGCCCGGCCTGGGCCGCGGGCATGCCCGGCATGGTCTCGCCGATCGCGGCGCGGGTGCGGGGCAAGACGATCCCGGAATAACCAATGGGATCGGGCTTGGCTTCCGCCAGCGTGAGCTTCACTTCCATTTCGCGGCCCTGGCGCAGGGTCCGGTAGGTCAGGGTCTGGTTGGGGTTCAGGGCCTCCTGGATCATGAGGTCGCGGAAAGTGGGCACGAGTTTCCCGCCCACCGACAGGATCAAGTCGCCGGGCTCGATCCCGGCTTTAGCCGCGGGCGAGTCGGGATAAACCGCGCCCACCACCGGCGGCTCGATGTCGGCCTTGAGCTGCTGGATGCCCACCAGGTAAACGATGGGCGCGATCAGGAAAGCGAGCACAATGTTCATGACCGGCCCGCCGGCGAAGATGAAAAACTTTTTCCAGGGCGGTTGCGCGAACAGGGTCTCTCGGCGCTCCGCCTCCGAAATCGGGGGGGCTTCCGGGTCGTCCATTTCCGAGGGGTCGCCGAAGAGCTTGACGTAACCGCCGATGGGAATCCAGCCCACCCCGTATTCGGTGTGCCCGCGGACGCGGCGCCACCAGAATTTTCCGAAGCCGAGCTTGAAGATGAGCACGCGCACGCCGAAGAGG
>MGQK01000092.1:43199-44827 GCA_001797815.1 Deltaproteobacteria bacterium RBG_13_61_14
ACCTGGCGGACGAGAGGCGCGATCCGGGTGAAGCGGATCCGGCCTTGCCGGAAAGCGTCCACCGCGGCTTCGTTGGCGGCATTGAGCACGGCCGGCATGGTTCCGGCCTGGGCCAAGGCCCGGAAGCCCAGGGCCAGGGCGGGGAATTTTTCCGGGTCCACCGGCAGGAAAGACAGCGTGCCCGCCTCGACCAGGTTGAGGAAAGGGAAAGAGGAGTCCCAGCGCTCCGGGTAGCTGAAGGCAAAGGCGATGGGCAGGCGCATGTCCGCGGGCGAGAGCTGGGCCAGGGTCGAGCCGTCCTTGAACTCGACCAACGCATGCACCAGGCACTGGGGATGGATCAGCACCTCGATCCTTTCCGGGGCCAGGTCGAACAGCCACCGGGCTTCGATCACTTCCAAGGCCTTGTTCATTAAAGTAGCCGAATCCACCGAGATTTTGTAGCCCATGGGCCAGGTGGGGTGGGCCGCGGCCTGGGCCGGGCTCGCCTGCTCCATCTCTTCCCAGCTCCGGTGCAGGAACGGCCCGCCGGAAGCGGAAAGGATCACCCGCCGGACCAGCTCCACGGGCCGGCCCTGGAGGGCCTGGAAGATGCCGGCGTGCTCGGAGTCCACCGGGATCAGCCGGACGCCCCGGCGGCGAACCCGCTCCATGAGCAGGGGGCCGGCCATGACCAGGCTCTCCTTGTTGGCCAGGGCCACGTCCTTTTTCGCCTCGATCGCGGCCAAGGTGGGGGCCAGGCCGGCCGATCCCACCACCGCGGAAAGGACCATCTGGGCCTCGGGGTGGCCGGCGACCGCGGCCAGGCCCGCCTCGCCGGAAAGGATGGCGACTTTGACGCCGGCGAGCTTTCTGGAAAGCTCGCCGGCCAGCTCGGGCGTCTGCACCGAGACGAGCCGGGGGCGATACTTGCGGACCTGCTCGGCGAGGAGGCCGAGGTTGCGGCCGGCGGCCAGGGCCGTGACCTCGAGCTTGTCCGGAAAGGCATCCACCACCTCGAGGGCGCGGGTGCCGATCGAGCCGGTGGAGCCGAGGATGGCGAGGCTTCTCTTGCTCACCGGCGGTCTCTTGCCCGGGCCGAGACCAGGCCGAAGCGCCGCTCGCGCCGGGAGTAGGCCGCGAGCGCCTGGGCCAGGTGGCGGGATCGGAAGTCGGGCCAGAGCACCCGGGTGAAATACAATTCGGTATAGGCAATCTGCCAGAGCAGGAAGTTGCTCACCCGGATCTCGCCGCCGGTGCGGATGAGCAGGTCGGGATCGGGGATGCCGGCGGTATCCAGGCCGCGGGCGAAGGCGGCCGGGCCGGCCGGAGCGGATGCCGCGGCCAAGCGGCGGGCGGCGCGGACGATCTCTTCGCGGCCGCCGTAGGCGAGCGCGATGCAGAGGGTGAGGCGGCGGCCGTGTCGTGTCCGGCGCTGGGCCTCGGCCAGGCGGGGTCCGAGGTCCGAGGGCAAGAGCCGGGGATCGCCGATAATGCGGAGCCGGATCCCCTGGCGGATGAATTCGGGCAATTCGCGGTCCAGGTAGCGCCGGAGCATGTTCATCAGCGCCGAAAGTTCCTTCCGGGGCCGATGCAGGTTCTCGGTGGAGAGGGCATAGAGGGTAAGGCAGGGGATGCCCAGCCGGGCG
>MGQK01000092.1:44838-49026 GCA_001797815.1 Deltaproteobacteria bacterium RBG_13_61_14
ACCTGGATCAGCGAGCCGGCGAGGGGGCCGGCCTCTCTTGGACACCTTTACACGGCCAAAATTTCCTTCTCCTTGGCCTTGGCGATCTCATCCACCTTCTTGATCCCGGCGTCCACCTTCTCCTGGACTTTCTTCTCCTGGCGGTGCAGTTCGTCCTCGGGGATCTCCTTATTCTTCTCCAGCTCCTTGAGCCGGGCGTTGGCATCCTTGCGGATCTGGCGGATCGCCACCCGATGCTCCTCGGCCATCCGGCTCACCACCTTGACCAGTTCCTTGCGCCGCTCCTCGGTCAGGTCCGGAATATTGATCCGGAGCACTTTGCCGTCGTTCTGGGGATGGAGCCCGAGGTCCGAGCCCTGGATCGCCTTCTCGATCGCCTTGAGCGAGTTTGGGTCAAAGGGTTGGACGATGATCAGACGCGGCTCGGGCACGTTGATGGTGGCCATGCCGCGCAGGGGAGTCAGCACCCCGTAAGAGTCGGCCTTGATGTCGTCGAGCAGGTTGGCGGAAGCCCGGCCGCTGCGGATCTTGCCCATCTGCCGCTGCAAGTCTTCGGCGGCCTTCTTGACCTTGCCCTCCAACTCCTGGAAAACCTTGTCCACGTTTCCCGCCATGTTCGCCTCCTTGTTTGGGCCGTATTTCGTATTCCGTATTGCGTATATCGTATATGAGTATGCAGATTAAGCCAAGAAATATCGAGCCGGTCCTCTCCTGGTTCTCCGTCCGAGCGACGAAATACAAAATACGAAATACCTCCCTCACCCTGTCCGCACCCGGGTCCCGATGGGCTCGCCCAGGACCACCCGCCGGATGTTGCCCTTCTCCTGCAGGTTGAAGACCACGATCGGCAGGCGCTGATCCATGCACAGGCTGACCGCGGTCGTATCCATCACTTTCAAGCCCTGGCTGATCACCTCCAGGTGGGTCAGTTCCCGGAAAAAGCGGGCATCGGGAAAGAGCTTGGGATCGCGGTCATAGACGCCCTCGACCCGGGTGGCCTTGAGGATCACCTCGGCCTTGATCTCCACGGCCCGCAACGCGGCCGCGGTATCGGTGGTGAAATAGGGACTGCCGGTGCCGGCGGCAAAGATGACCACCCGGCCCTTTTCCAGGTGGCGGATGGCCCGCCGCCGGATGTAGGGCTCGCAGACCTGGGGCACGTCTATGGCCGAAAGCACCCGGGTGGTGACGCCCAGTTTTTCCAGGGTATCCTGCATGGCCAGCGCATTGATGATGGTGGCGAGCATGCCCATGTAATCGGCCGAGACCCGCTCCAGGCCCTGCTGACTGGTGGGCACTCCCCGGAAGAAGTTGCCGGCCCCGATCACCAGCGCGCACTGGACCCCCAAGCCGTGCACGTCGGTCACTTCCTGGGCGATGCCCTTGAGGACGTCGGAATCAATCCCGAACTCCCGCGCGCCCTGCAGGGCTTCGCCGCTCAGTTTGAGCAGAATCCGCCGGTAACTGGGTTCAGCCATCTTCGCCTTTAGGGGCGCGGGTGAGGGCGCCCGCGCCCGATTTAACTCACAGCGCTTCGCCCACCTGGAAGCGGGCGAAACGCCGGATCACGATATTCTCGCCGGTCTTGGTGATCAGTTCCTTGGTCAACTGGTCAATGGTCTGATCCGGGTTTTTCACAAAGCGCTGCTCCAAGAGGCAGACCTCGCCGTAAAACTTCTCCATCTTGCCCTCGATCATCTTGGGCCAGATCTTCTCCGGCTTGCCCGATTCCTTGGCCTGCTCCCGGTAAATCGCTTCCTCCCGGGCCCGGGCCGCCTCGGGCAGGTCCGTCCGCGACACCCACTGGGGATTGGAGGCGGCAACGTGCATGGCCACGTCGCGGACAAAGGCCGCGAACTCCTCGGTCCGCGCCACAAAGTCGGTCTCGCAGTTGACCTCGACCAACACCCCGATCTTCTCGCCCGGCCGGTGGATGTAGCTGGCAATCCGGCCTTCGGTAGCCGTCCGGCCCATGCGCTTCTCGGCCTTGGCCAGCCCCTTGGTCTTCAGGTAATCAATCGCCTTCTCCAGGTCGCCGCCGGTCTCCACGAGCGCCCGCTTGCAGTCCATCATCCCGGCGCCGGTCTTGTCGCGCAACTCTTTTACCAGGGTCGCCTTGATCTCCACTCCAACTCCTCCTCAATCAAACCACGCCTGAGCGCATGGTCATGGCATCACTCGTCCAAATCGCTTTTGTCCGCCTCGGACTCCGCTTCCTCTCCCTCGGCCCCTTCCGCTTCCGCTCCGGCTTCGGCTTCCTTTTCCTCGAACTCGGCCTCGTCGCCCAACTCCTCTTTGATCAGCTCCTGCAGCCGCTCGACCTTGGGCCGCCGGCCCCCGGCCGCCATGTCCACCACCGCCGCGCCCGGAGCGACCTCCGCCTCGCTGGTGCGCAGCGATTTCTGGTGCATCTCCCGGCCCTCGATGCAGGCGTCCGCGATCTTGCTGGCAAAGAGGCGGATGGCGCGGATGGCATCGTCGTTGCCGGGGATAACATAATCCACCGGGTCCGGATCGCAATTAGTGTCCACCACCGCCACCACCGGGATGCTCAGGCGGTTGGCCTCGGCCACCGCAATCGCCTCCTTGTGGGGGTCAATCACGAACAGCGCACCCGGGAGGCGGTCCATGTTCTTGATCCCGCCCACGCTCCGCTCCAGCTTGGCGTGCTCGCGTTGCAGGTGGAGCACCTCCTTTTTGGGCAGGATCTCCATCCGGCCCTCGGCGGCCATCTGCTCGATCCCTTTCAGCCGCTCGACGCTGCCGCGGATGGTCTTGAAATTGGTCAGGATCCCGCCCAGCCAGCGCACGTTGATGTAGGGCATGCCCGCCCGCTCGGCCTCTTCGACGATGGCTTCCTGGGCCTGGCGCTTGGTGCCGACAAATATCACCTCTTCCCCCGCCATCACCGCATCGGCGACAAACTTGTAGGCCTCTTTGAACAGCTTGACGGTTTTTTGCAGGTCAATGATGTAAATGCCGTTGCGGGCGCCGTAAATGTAGGGCTTCATTTTCGGGTTCCAGCGCTTGGTCTGGTGACCAAAGTGGACCCCCGCCTCCAACAACTGTTTCATGGTGATCTGAGACATTCCTTTCCTCCCTTTGGGGTTATGCCTCCGCGCCTTTGGGGAATACCCCTTTCATCCCAATGGGACACCCGAAGGGCCAAGGGCGCGTGAGAAATTATAACCTTTATTTATAACATGAAAAAATGCGCGAATCAACAAAAATTGCATTCGCGAAATCATCTTTGCCGCCATCTGGAAAGAGCTTGACAGTATCCTCGATTCCATCCTAAAGTCAGCCTGGCAAGCGGCCTTTTCCCGGGAGTTCAAAACGAATTGGGGTTTATTTTCCAACCTTAACTTCGAGCAAGGAGGTAGAAACGACATGCGCAATGTGGCCATTGTCGGCTTTGGTCTAAGCAAGCACAAGGCCAAGCGGCGGGACGTGAACATCGCCGAGCTGCTCTATGAAGCGGTGCAGGACGCGTTCGAGAAGAGCGGTCTCACGCCCGAGGATGTGGATGCCTACGTCTTCGGGAACATGCACACCTTCGAGGGGGTGAACCAGCCCGAGCTGTGGGCCGCGCCCTGGATCGGGGCGCTCCATAAGCCCCTGCTCCGCATCACCACCGGCGGCACCACCGGCGGCACCGTGGCCCAGGCCGGCTATTATAACGTGGCCTGCGGCATGTTCGACACGGTGATGGCGGTGGCCTTTGAGAAGCAGTCGGACGGCAACACCCAGCTCGGACTGGCGGCCATCGTCATCCCCGAGGGCTTGGCGATGATGCGCTTCAGCCCGTCCCTGTCCCTGGGCGCGGCGGCCGGGGGCGGCAGCACCGGGGGCGCCAGCTTCCAGGCCCAGTCTTACTGCCACAAGTCCGGGGCCACCCAGGAACACCTGGCCCTGCACGTGGTCAAGAACCGGCGCAACGCGGCCAAGAACCCTTACGCGCACCTGCGGATGCCGAACCTGACGGTGGAAGACGTGATGAACACGCCCATGATTTCTTACCCGCTCCGCTACGGCCACACCTGCCCGTCCTCGGACGGGAGCGCGGCCATCATCTTCACCACCGCGAAGAAAGCCCGTAAGATCTGCGAGCGGCCGGCCTTTGTCCTGGGCGTGGGCTCGGGCGCGACCGACCCCACCATCAACCCCCTGGGCGCGGCGACCACCGAC
>MGQK01000092.1:49037-54924 GCA_001797815.1 Deltaproteobacteria bacterium RBG_13_61_14
GCTCGCCTGCAAGCTGGCCGCGAAATGGGCCTATGAGAAGGCCGGGATCACCAACCCCCGGAAAGAAATTGACTACGCGGAGATCTACGAACCCTTTGCCCACCAGGAGATGATGTGGAGCGAGCGCCTGGGCCTGTTCGACGAGAACCAGGGGCCGGAGGCGCTGAAGAGCGGCCGGACCCAGATTGACGGGGATCTCCCCATCAATGCCTCGGGCGGGGTGATCTCGACCAACGCCATCGGGGCCACGGCCATGATCCGGGTGGGCGAGGCGGCGCTCCAGATCATGGGCAAGGCCGGCGAGCACCAGGTGCCGAAGAAAGTCAACCGGACGGTCTCGCACGGCTGGGGCGGCCTGTTCCAGTATGTGTGCGTGACCGTGCTCGGTTCGGAGCCGAGGCATCGGGAAAAATAGTGCACAGTGGACAGTGCCCAGTGCACAGTGAAAGGAGAAAGACGCGATGAGCGAGAAGAAATTTTTCCGGGTCCCCAGTCTGGTGACCATGCCCTGCGCCTGGTCGGTGGGGCCGTTCCTGGACCGGTTTTACGCCGAGCTGGGCCAGAAGAAGATCGTGGGCACCCGCTGTCCGAAATGCCGGACCGTGTTCGTGCCGCCGCGCTCGGTGTGCGGCGCTTGCTGGAAGCCGCTGACCAAGTGGGTGGAGCTCAAGGACCAGGGCGAGCTCGTGAACTACACCGTGGCCCACGTGGACATGCGCGGCGCCGCTTTGCAAACGCCCCGGATTCTGGGCATGGTCAAGCTCAAGGGCGGGGGGGCCAAGGTCACGGCCATCTACGGCGAGATCAAGGGGGTAGCGCCGGACCGGGTCAAGGTGGGGATGAAGCTGGCCGCGGTCTGGGCCGATGAACCCAAGGGCGAGCTCACGGACTTGAGCTATTTTCAGCCGGTGAGCAAATGACCCACCCTTGCGGAACAAGGGTGGGCTACAAAGGGCGCGGGTGGGGGCACCCGCGCCCCTGTCACCCGCGCCCCGAAAGAGGAGAAAAAGATGTTTGAACGCAAGGTGGCGATAGTGGGTTATGCCATGTCGGACCAGGCCGACCGGATTGAAGACACCCGGGAAGGCATGATCTTCGACACGGTGCGGGCGGCGCTCCTGCAGGCCGGCATCACCCGGGACCAGATCGGCACGGTGGTGATGTGCAGCAATGACTTTTACGACGGGCATACCATTTCCAACGCGTTCACGGTGGAGCCGGCCGCGGCCTATGCCAAGGACGAGACCAAGGTGGAGCAGGACGGAATGCACGCGCTGCTCTACGCGGCGATGCGGCTGGCCTCGGGCAATTACGACGTGGCGCTGGTGGTGGCCCACAGCAAAGGCTCGGAGTTCGAGGCCCAGGTGGCGCTGTCCGCCCAGCTCGACCCGACCTACGACCGGCAGTTCGGGTGGTTCAATGATATCTCCATGGCCGCGTTCCAGGCCCGGGCCTTTCTGGACAAGAAGAAGCTGCCGGAAGAGGTCCTGGCCCAGGTGGCGGCCAAGAACTTCGCCAACGCCCGGAAGAACCCCAAGGCCAAGGCCCGGGACTACTCGGCCGCGGCCGAGGCGATTGCCCGGTCCAAGCCGCTCTTCACGCCCCTGCGGGAACAGACGGTGTATCCGGTGACCGACGGCTGCTGCGTGGCGGTGCTGGCGGCCGAGCCCAAGGCCAGGAAGATGAAGAACAAGCCGATCTGGATCAAGGGCATCGGTCACTGGCAGGAGGCCTATGCGCTCTCTGAGCGCGACCTGACCAAGATGGAATCGGCCAAGAAGGCGGCCAAGCGGGCCTACAAGATGGCGGGGGTGACCCAGCCGGCCGCGGAGATCAAGGTGGCGGAGCTCTCCGAGCATTTCGCCCACCAGGAGCTCCAGCTGGCCGAGGCGCTGGGATTGTGCGAGGGGACCTCTGCGGCCAAGAACCTGGAGGCCGGCCGCTTTGGTCTCAAGGGCAAGTTGCCGATCAACCCTTCGGGCGGGGCGCTCTCGGCCTGCGCGCTGGGCACGGTCGGGCTGGTCCGGGCGGTGGAAGCGGCCCAGCAGGTTTTGGGAGAAGCGGGGGAACACCAGGTCAAGGGCGTGAAGCTGGCCCTGGCCCATGGGCAATGTGGACCGGCTGCGCAAAATAATGTTGTTGCAGTCTTTGGAAAATGATGGAACAGACAAGAATGTCTGTTCCCCTTGAGGAGGAAAACATGGCTGAGGAAGAAAAGAAAGCGGCTGGCGAGACCAAGTCGGTCAAGGGCGCCTGGGACGTGAAATACCGGTGGACCTTCCGGCAGGACTTGATGGACCGCTATGTGGCCGGGCTTAAGGAGAAAAAGCTCTGGGGTACCAAGTGCCACCGGTGCGGCCGGGTCTATGTGCCGCCCAAGGACATCTGCGGCAAGTGCTTTGAGGAGATTGACGAGAACTGGGTGGAGGTGAAAGATCGGGCGGAGCTGGTCACGTACACGGTGGGCTATACCTCGATCACCGGTCAGCCTTACCCGGAGCCCCAGATCACCGGGACCGTCCGCTTCGAGGGTTCGGACTCCTGGGCCCTGGGTCCGATCCGGGGGCTCAAGCCCGAGGACATCAAGGTGGGGATGAAGTTGAAGGTGGTCTGGCGGGAGGAGACCAAGGGCCAGCTCAGCGACATCGAACATTACGCGCCGGCGGAGTGAGAGAGGCTTGAGGCGTTAGGCCCCAGGCTTTAGGCTGAAGAGAATTCCTTGATTGTAACCGGGATTGTGAACGTGAACCTGAACGTGAACGAAGAAATGTAGCGGGATAAAGCGGCTCTCCGAAGGCGGGATCTCCCCTTTTCGCAAAAATTGACAACCCTGCTTTTACTCGTTATCTTCAAGGATAATTATGCGTTGCCAATTTTACGCCCGGATCGCGCCGGCAAGCGCTTCGATCCAGCCAGGCAGACACCCGGGTCTGCCCATACCAATTCTTTACGAAAGGATGGAAAGAAATGGCACTGAAGGGAAGTAAGACCGAGAGGAATCTTTTGACCGCGTTCGCCGGCGAGTCGCAGGCGCGGAACCGCTACACCTTTTTTGCGAGCGCGGCGCGCAAGGAGGGCTTGGAGCAGATCGGGCAGATCTTCGAGGAGACCGCGACCCAGGAAAAGGAGCATGCCAAGCGGTTCTTCAAATTGCTCGAAGGCGGGATGCTCGAGATCACCGGGACTTTCCCGGCCGGGGTGACCGGCAAGACCGCGGACAACTTGAAAGCGGCCGCGGAGGGCGAGAACCACGAGTGGGGCAAGATGTATCCGGACTTTGCCGAGGTCGCGGAGAAAGAGGGCTTCAAAGACGTGGCCCGGCTGTTCCGCGCCATCGCGGTGGCGGAGAAACAGCACGCCCGGCGCTACGAGGGCCTGCTCGCCAACGTGGAAAAGGGCACGGTCTTCAAGAAGAAGGACCAGGTGAAGTGGCGGTGCCTGAACTGCGGCTACGTCCACGAGGGGGTGGAAGCGCCGAAAGTGTGTCCGGCCTGCGATCATCCCCAGGCGTATTACGAGCTGTTGGCAGAGAATTGGTGAACCCACCCTTCCCAAGGCTGAAGGGTGGGCTACAAGTCCCCTTCGTAAAGCCGAAGGGCGGGCGACCCCTTCCGCGGCTGGGGTCAGCCGCGCCCCCGCCGAGAGGAGAGATCGCAAAGGAGAGGAAGAGATGACGGAAAGACTGCAAATCTACAAGTGCGAGGTCTGCGGCAACATCGTGGAGCTGATGCACGAGGGCAAGGGCGAGTTGGTCTGCTGCGGCCAGCCGATGAAGCTGTTCCAGGAGAACACGGTGGACGCGACCAAGGAGAAGCACGTGCCGGTGCTCGAGAAGACCGCCAAGGGCTTCAAGGTGAAAGTCGGGAGCGTGGCGCACCCGATGGAAGAGAAGCATTACATCGAGTGGGTGCAGGTGATCGCGGACGGCAAGGTTTACCGGCAGTTCTTGAAGCCGGGGGGGAAGCCGGAGGCGGAGTTCTGCATCCAGGCGGATCAGGTCGCGGCCCGGGAGTATTGCAATTTGCACGGGTTGTGGAAGGCATAATCAGTGCGCGGATCGCGCGGATGAGGTCATCCGCGCCCCTAAAGCGCCCGCGCTCCAGGTCATCCGCGCCCCGAAAGTCTAATCGCACCCCGAAAGGATGAGTGCGTCTGCGAAAGTTCGAGAGCTGCTCTCTGCTCGCGATCTGGCCGGGATCGAGACCTGGGCCAGGGAGGACGGTCGCGCCCTGCGGGAGTTAAGCGGGCTGCTGTTCGAGGAAGACGAGCTCTTGCGCTGGCGGGCGATCGAGGCCCTGGGCCGGGCGGCGGCAATCAAGGCGGAGGCGGACCTGGAGCCGGTGCGCAACCTGCTCCGCCGCCTGTTCTTCAGCATGAACGAGGACTCGGGGAGCATTGGCTGGCATGCGCCGGAGGCGATCGGCGAGGTGCTGGCCCGGGTGCCGGCGCTCCTGGACGAATACGGGGTCATCCTGGCCGGATTCCTCCACCAGCCTCCCTTTGAGCAGGGCACGCACTGGGCGCTGGCGCGGCTGGCCCCGCTCCGGCCGGAGTTGTTCCAGGAACAGGTTCCAGCCCTCCGGGCCTCGCTGGGCTCGCCGGACCCGTTCTTGCGCGGCCATGCGGCGGCGGCGCTGCGGGCGCTGGAGCCCGGGGCGGAAGAAGCGATCCGGCCGCTGGAAACGGACCCGGCTCAGCTCAGGGTTTACGATTTTGCTTCCGGGACCATACAAGAAACCAGTGTGGCCGCGTTGGCTCGAGGCCTAACCGAGCGGTGAGCGGCCCGGGTTAAGGAAAGGGACAGGACTTGGAAGAAAAAACCGTTCGCGTTCCCGCCATCAACTGCGGGCATTGCGTGGCCGCGATTGCGCGGGAGATCGAGAAATTGGACGGCGTCGAGAGCGTGGCCAGCGACGCCAAAACCAAAAAGGTGACCGTGCGCTGGCAGGCGCCGGCGAACTGGAAGGCCATCGCCGACAAGCTGAAGCAACTCGGCTATCCGCCGGCGGAATAAGAGGCGGCGGTTGTTCACGGCGTAAAGCCAGCCTTATCCAAACCCAAGAAAAAGGCCGTGGCTCCCGGGAAGGGCCACGGCCTTATGGTTTAAGGGAAGGATCAGGGAGGGCAGGGGTCGCCGGGCCGGAGGTTGCAATCGCTTAAGAGCCACTCTTGAGCCCGGGTCAGGGTTTCCCCGGTCAACAGGGAGGGCAAAGCAGCCGCCACCGAGTTGTTCTGGGGAGTCGCCAAGGTGCCATTGTCCAGCCAGTCAATGGAGTCATAGATCAGGCGCTTGGCGTAAACACTGTTATGAGCAAAACAACCCGGCTCGTTCCTCAGCATGTTCCAGTTAAACGCGGCGCCCATATTGTTCCTGCCAATGGAAGCGTTGCTCGCGCCATTGGTCCAGTCCCCCGCAGCAAAGTAAGGATACCCGCCCAGGTAAGGATGCCCGTTCAGGGCCAATTGAGCGGCCAGCGCCTCTAAACCCGCCTCAAAGCCTTCTTCCTCCTCGGTCAATTTCGCCACCGTCATCTCGCCGTGTTCCGGGGTATGGCAGAGAGCGCAGGCGGTGCTGGTGATGGCAGTGATGGTCTCACCCTCTGCGCTCACCGGCGAGAGGAGGTGTTCCTCGGGATTGGTGCTCAGGTGGCAGCCCACGCAGGGGCCGTTGGTGCCGGTGTCGGCAACCGTGCCCGAGCCGATTTCATCATGCTCGAAATAAAACACGTTGTTGTAATTCGCATCGGGACGATACTGATAGCCGATCTTCCGGAAGAGCACTCCGGCCGCGGCCAAGTAGTGGGCGTCCTGGAAACCCAGGTCGGTGAAGGGATCGGCCAGGTTCTGAATATAGCCGCCGCTGATCCGGCCGGCATGGCAGGTGACG
>MGQK01000092.1:54953-55638 GCA_001797815.1 Deltaproteobacteria bacterium RBG_13_61_14
GGTGATGGAGTCTCCGGCCATGGTCTCGTAAGTGGACTCGATGGTGGTGATGTGGAAGGCGCCGGGGTTGCGCAGCCCGCCCCTGTAATCCCGGTGGCAGCCCCAGCAATAGAGAGTTTCCAGTTGGCCGTGATCCGCCCAGATCCAGTTATTGCCGGCGTCAACCCCGGTGGTGGTGCCATCGAGCAGATAATCGAAGTTATAAGTGCTGGCCGGATTATTGTTCATGGCCGGGTCATACATGGCAGGATTGTTGGCAAAGTTCACAAATCCGGTGGTGGTATGGCACCGCTGGCAAGCCTCGCGGCTTTCCCGGGTGCTGGGACCCGGCAGATTGTTTTTCCACGGGTAATGAATCCAGGGATCGCCCAGGGCGTCGCCGTGGCCGGATTGGGCATACTGCTTGTTGATGGTGGCGTCGGCCAAGTGCGGGTTGTGGCAGCCGGCGCAGGAGTTTTCACTCCCTTTCTTAACAAAATACAGGAACTCCCCGCTCGGGCCGGAGTTGAGGCGGGTGTCGCCCGGAACCGCGGCATGGTTGTCGGTAATGATTTCTTCCTCGCTGCCGTAAGGGTTCACGGAGGGATCGTGATAAGCCTGAGTCTGAACCGTGCCGTCGGTCTTGTTCAACTGGTGGCAGGCCGTGCACTGGTTGAACTCGCCGGACTGGGTGTCGCCGTTCAGC
>MGQK01000092.1:55716-55887 GCA_001797815.1 Deltaproteobacteria bacterium RBG_13_61_14
CATCTCGTAGTCTTCCACAATGTTCGCCCCGTTGGGATGGTAGGTCAGGTGGCCGGCCGGGAAGCTCGCGTTGTGGCACTGGCCGCAGCGGTTGTGGTCCGGCTTGGGGAAGGCGATGTCCCCGACCCCGTAGTGCTGGGCGCCGCCGCCGTGGCAGGACTCGCAGCCGAT
>MGQK01000092.1:55945-66883 GCA_001797815.1 Deltaproteobacteria bacterium RBG_13_61_14
GGGTCGTGGCAGGTGGCGCAGGTCTCGTCGGTGAAATAGGCATAGTAGGGGAATCCGTCGCTGTCCAACCCGAGGTCGAGCGGGTCATGGTTCTCGTGGTCAATCGCCTCGAGGTTGGCATGGGCGCCGGTCAGCCATTGCGTGGTCTGCCCGAAATGGCAATTGGTGCAGACGTCCAACCCGACCGTGGGGATATCCTCGGGCGCGATCTTCTTAAAGGCCGCGGCGCGCTCCCTCTCCCCCGAATCGTTGGCGCAGCCCATCCCGACCAGGCCCGAGGCCAGAGCCAGCAATAAAATGGCCAGCCCGAACCCGATGAAAGTCCTTTTCTTGTTCGCCTTGATCATGGTCCCCCACCCCCTATAACTTGTGGCAACTCTTGCAATTATCACCGTTGTCCGGATGCGGCATCAGGAACCCGGTATGGCAGGCCCGGCAGTCCGTGTTCAGAGTGTGCGGCGGCGTATTGGGCCGCGCCGGCGCGTTCAAGTGCCGGACATTCGCGCTATGGCACACCGTGCAGTTGCTCGCGCTCTCCCCCAGGTGACAATCCAGGCAGTGCCGGTCGCCGGGCGAGCCCCAGCCGCCCCGGTGGCTCTGCGGCGCGGTCTCCTGGTGGCACCGGACGCAGTAATCGCTCCGGTGGCAGGCGGCGCAGCGCTCGCGATCCAGACCGGCCTCGGTCCCGTGGCCGAAAGTCCGCCAGGTATAGGTGTGATCCCTGGGTTTCTCGACCTCATGGCAGCTCGCGCAACTGGTCCGCTGGTGGCAGCGGAAGCAGCGCTCGCCCATCACCGGCTCGCGCGCCGCTTGCCCGTGCAACCGGTCCCAGGCCTGTTTATGGTCCGGCGGCGGGGTCTCGCGGTTGAGGGTCTGGTGACAGACCGCGCACTCGGCGCCCACCCCCATTTCCCGGTGGCAGTCGAGGCAGGTGGCTTCGCTGGGCATGTCCTGCCTCGTTACCTTTTTACTGGAACCCACCTCATCATGGCAACGCTGGCATTCCACCCCGGCCGCTTGATGCGTGCGGTGCGAGAACTTGCCATCCGCGGGCAGGGCCCTGAGCCGCGGCCACTTGGCCGCCAACTCGGTCGCCAGCCCGGAATACTTCGCCGCTTCCTCGTGACAGCCCTGGCAAACCTGGGGATCAGGGGCGCCGGCATGGAGCCCGTCCTCCGAACCCGCGTGACAATCACTGCATTTAAGCCCCTGCTCCTGCACGTGGAGCTTATGGCTGAACCACACCCGGCCCCCCTGGCAGGAAAAACCGAGCATGACCAGGGCTAGGATTAGCCCGCTTCCCAACAGCACCAACCTTCGCATGAGATTCATGTCCTTAAAATTCATATCTCAACCTGGCCCGGAAAGTGTCCACCTCGCGCAAGCTGCTATCCTCGAAACTGTAGCTCAACAGGAGCAGCACGTTCTTCCTCACGGGAAGGGTCAAGTCCGTGTAATAGGTCTGCGTCTCCTCCCGCTCCTCGCCGGTGAACTCATCAATCTTGTAAAGATCAAAAGCAGTGCCGGCGCGGAACAGACCCCGCTTCCCGAAGCGCTGGTTATACTCGGCCCGGAGGGTGCGGGCCTCGGTAACATTGTTTTCCTGGGTGGCCAGCCACCAGTCGGCCCCGAGCATCAGCTCGGACCGGGCCAAGGGCACCTTGTTGATGAACAGGCTGAGCAAGTAGCGCTGATAGCCATGATTGAAGCGCCCCTCGTCTTCCTCGTTCCCAAGGCCCCGGACCACCGCTCCGGCCTCAACGCCTAGCCGCTCGCCGATCCCTTTATAGAGGGTAACGCCGGCCTGGTGATAAGGATGGAGGTCGCCAAGCAAAACGGAAAAGGCGTCCTCGGTCAGGGGCTCGGCCTCCCGGGTGAGATAGAGACCCTGGTAAAAGGCGGAAACATTGAGATTGCGCTCTTCATCGCGATGGGAGCCGCGCAGGACCACGTCGCGCAACTCGCCGTCTTGCAAGCTGATCCGGCCGAGCAGGTGATCATGAAGCCGCGGGCGCCAGGCGGCTTGCGCCACGGCCAGGCTTTGCTTCAGAGTCTCCTCCCGGCCGTCCAGCAACTCCACCCGATCGCGCAAATCCAGGTAACCCGCGCGCAGGGAAAGGGTGCGCAAGGCCCGCCAGTCCGCGTAAACGCCGGCCACGGAATCGCCTCGCCGGTCATTCAGGTCTTCATAGAGATTGGTGGGCAGGCCGGCCAGGGCGGTAAGAGTGAAGTTCCGGGTCGCCTCCGGCCGCAGCGTAATCAGCCCGCCGTCAAAGGCGATAGGCGCCAGCTCCAGGGAATCCTGCCGGCCCAGGCGAAAGAGTTTCAGGGCGCCGGGACCGTTCACCTCGCCGTAGGCCAGGTAGATCCAGCCGAAGGTGGATTGGTCATAGGTGTCCGCGATTTCGCGGAAGGGATCAAACTCGCGGTCGCTGGTTTGGCCGTCAATATCGCTTTGCAGCGCGCCGGCGAAAACGAAGCCGGCTTCCCGGCCTTCGCCCAGAGCGGCCCAGGGACCAAACCCTTGCACGGAGAGCCGCTCGATCAAGTCCTGGTCCGTGTTTTCTCCGTCGGTTCGCAGCCGGTAGCCGGCTTCCGCCGACCCGCCCAGAGAGGCGCCTTTTTCCAGAGCCGAGCCCGGGAAGGGGGTCATCAACACGATGCCCGCTATCACCAGGGCCCCCGCCTTCTTGACCGCGGAAATCATCTGTTATTCAACTTCCTCGTCACTCATTATGCCTGGGGCATCTCCCCCAGCCCCATCCCGATCCGCCCGAGACCAGGGTTTTTACTTGGTCCTCACCGTGGTCTTTTTGGGGCGCTGATTTCACCCGATATTGGCCAGCCCTTTGTTCCATTAACCTTTTGAAAGCGGTAGTTAAGGTAATGAAGCAAGTTAAATTTGTCAATAAATATTTTAACTAAATTTTTAAACAATACCAAGATAATAATTACTAATGGGAGCGCTATTCATTGGACAGTGAGGAACCCCGGCACAGATTGTAGGGGTTTGCCCGCCGCGGGAAGTGTCCAATATTTCATGCTCCCATCAGTAAGGAGTAATCAATGCCGTTGGGTCCCTTGGTCAAATCGTTGTTCACCGAGCCCTCCCCGGAGCCGATCCCTTTACCCCCGATCGCGGTCCTGGTCATTGACGACGATGACAAGGTGCTGACCCGGGTGCAAGAGGTCTTGCGCCGGGCCGGGTGCCTGGTGGATACGGCCGGCTCCGGGCCCGAGGGCCTGGCCCGGCTTGCGCGCCAGGACTATGACCTGGTCTTCACCGACCTGATGATGCCGGAGATGAGCGGGATCGAGGTGGTGCGCCGGGCGCTGGCGAGGAAGCCCGAGACCGCGGTGCTGATGATCACCGGCTTCGCCTCGGTGGACAGCGCGGTCGAGGCCCTGAAGTTGGGCGCCCTGGACTATATTGAGAAGCCCTTCACGCCCTCGGAATTGGAGGCCTTTACCCGGGCCGCCCTGAAAAAGAAGCGGGAGCGGAAGATCCAGCGGGAGCAAGAGCATGGCTTTGTCCGCTTGACTCTCTCCGAGCGGATGCAGCATATCTTACTCCTGGTCTCCTTTACCGCCCTGGTGGTGACCGGGATCCCGCTCCTGTTTCCGGACCTGTTCCAGAACGTCTTTTTCCTGAGCGAAAGTTCCTTGATCCGGAGTATCACCCACCGGGCGGCCGCCTTGATCCTGATCGGCGCCGGCTTGATGCACGTGGCCTCTAACCTGATCTCGCCCGAGGGCAACCGGGAATGGGCTATCGGCAACATCCAAACGGCCAAGCGCATGGAACAGCACTGGATTCCTCGGGTGGTGCGGCAACTATACCTGGTCTTGATCATGGCCGTGATCGGAGGACTAGTTGCTTTTCTCGCCATTGACCTCTATTCTCGAATTAAGGCGCATCCGCGGAAAAAGCCGGATGAGCCGAAAAAACCCGCCGGAGGCAAGGATTGAGCAAGACCTGGACACTGCTGGCTTGGGCACTAATCCCCGGCTGCGCGCTGTCCTTTTCCGGCTGGTCCCAGCCACTCTCGCCGCTCCACCAGCAGCGCCAGCGCGAGCTCGCCCAGTCCGCGCACAAAAACCTTGCCTGCACCGACTGCCACCCCCGCGGCGTGGACCCGGTGCTGCGGCCGAAGATGGAGCCGGTCACCTGCGGCGCCTGCCACCCGGCCGAGGCCGCGGTGTATCAGGAGAGCATCCACGGCCAGGAGGCGGCTAAAGGCAACCCCGACGTTCCCACCTGCGCCTCCTGCCACGGCTCGCACGCCGTCGCTCCGGTCTCCTCCCCCGAGTCGCGGGTATCTATGGAAAACCTGCCCCAGACCTGCTCCGCCTGCCACGAGAGCCTGGCCCTGGCCCAAAAATACGGCATCCCCGGCCGGCGTTATTCCACCTATCTCTTCAGTTTCCACGGCGAGGCCAACCGCTTCGGCCAGGTGACCGTGGCCAACTGCGCGAGCTGCCACGGCACCCATAACATTTTCCCTTTCAGCGACCCGCGCTCGACCGTCAACCCGAAAAACCTGGTCCGCACCTGCGGGCAATGCCACCCCAACGCCACCAGGAACTTCGCCCGGGGCAAGGTCCACGTCGAGGCCACCCCGGAAAACTCCAAGGGGGTGTTCGTGGTCCGCACCTTCTATTACTGGTTCATCGGAACCCTGGTCGCGCTTTTCGCCCTGCACATCGTCCTGGACCTCTACGGCCGGGCCCGAAGGCGCGTCCACCCGGAGGCCAAACGATGAAGCCGAAGGCGCTCCCTTCTTCCCGCCGGAAAAACGGCCTGGTCAAGCGCTGGACCCGCGCCCAGCTCTTCCAGCACTGGCTGGTCCTGCTTAGCCTCATCCTGCTCGGCCTCACCGGGCTTGCTCTCAAGTATCACGCCCACGCCTGGGCCGCCTGGCTGCTGCAACGCATGGGCGGGCCGGCCATGAGCGGCACCCTGCACCGGACCGCGGCCGTGGTCTTGATCGGCACCGTGGTCTTCCACCTCGCCCACGCCGCTCTGACCGAATACGGCCACCAGGAGTTCCGGCGCATCCGGCTCAGGGCCCAGGACTTCCGCGACTTTCTGCACATGCTCAAGTTCAACCTCGGCTCGGCCCCGGAGCCGCCGAAAACCGCCAAGTACAGCTACCAGGAAAAATTCCATTACTGGGCCGTGGCCCTGATCGTCCTCCTCATGATCCCCTCCGGCTTCGTGCTGTGGTTCGAGAACGAGGCCATGCAGTTTTTGCCCAAGTGGATCTACGACCTCACCCTGGTCCTCCACGGCGGCGCCGGGATCTTTTTCTTCGCGGTGGTGGTCCTCTCCCACCTCTACAGCGTGCACCTCGATCCCCGCGTCTTCCCCATGGACTGGATGTGGCTCACCGGCACCATCAGCGAAGACCAGCTCCGGGCCCGGCATCCCCTGGAATTCGAGGAGCTTGAGGAACGCTCCGGCTCATGAACCCGCGCCCGATCAAACTGGCGCTCGTCGCGCTCGCGGCCGGCCTGGCCGGAGGCTGGGCCGCGGCCGGGCGAGCCCAGGCGCCGCTCCAGACCTGCACCATTTGCCACGCCAAGCCGGACCTGGAAGTGGTGGACGCGAACGGCCGGGTCCGCTCGCTCTACGTGGACGAGAAGGTGCTCAAGGCCTCGGTCCATGCCCGGAAGAGTTGCAAGGACTGCCATTTCGACGTGAAGGAAATCCCTCACCGCGACCGCAAGCCGGCCAAGGTGCAATGCACCCATTGCCATTACCAGGGCAACCCCGAGGGCGCGCCCCAGTCCGACGCCTACCTGGAATACGCCGAGAGCATCCACGGCCAGGAGGCGGCCAGGGGCAACCCCCAGGCCCCGCTCTGCCAGGACTGCCACGGCACCCACGACATCCGCCATGCCAGGGACCCGGAAGCGCGCGTCTCCCGGATGAACGTGGCCGAGACCTGCGGCCGCTGCCACCTCAAGATCTACGGCGAATACGCGGGCAGCATCCACGGGGTGGCCCTGCTTCAGAAGCGCCTGCCCGACGCGCCCGCCTGCACCGACTGCCACGGCGAGCACGCCATCCGCAAAAAAGAAGACCCCAACTCCAAGGTCTACGTCAGCAACATCGCCGAGACCTGTTCCCGCTGTCACGGCAACGAGAACATCGTGGGCAAATACGGGATCGAGACCGAGCAGGTCGCCACCTACGCCGACAGCTTCCACGGCATCGCCGAGAAATTCGGGGCCAAGACCGTGGCCAACTGCGCGAGCTGCCACGGGATCCACGACATCCTGCCGGCCGACGACCCGCGCAGCTCCGTCGCCCTCCACAACATCCCCAAGACCTGCGGCAAGTGCCACCCCGGCGCTAACAAGAACTTCGCCAAGGGCAAGATCCACGTCAACCCCGACAAGGCCGAGGCCGGGATCATCTTCTGGGTCAAGCTGGCGTTCACCGTGCTCACCGCCGGCACCATGGCCGCGCTGATCGGACACATCCTCCTCGACCTCCGCAAAAAATTGAAAGTGCGGCGGGCCGCAAAGAACGAAGGGCGCCATGACTGAACCCGCGGAGCGTGATTCCCAGCCGGGCAAAGAGCCGAAGCCTTACCAGGAAGCCCTGGACCTGATCGCGGAAGAGCTGTATCAGCAGCTCCGGCGCGATCTCGACGACGCTTACGACCCGGACCTGGATGACTACATCCGCGAGCAGGTGAAGAAACGGGTGGAGCGCGACCTGGGCACGGAGATGGACCTGCGCCTGGCCCGGGCCCGGCGCCGGCTGCGGGCCGAGGTGGAGCGGGGGCTGAATAAAGAGCGCAAGCGCCGGAAAATGGCGGCGGCGCCGGAGCGCGGGCGTTCCTTGGTCCGGCTCAACCGCCATTTCCGGGCCCAGCACCTGGCGCTCTTCACCAGCGTGATCATCCTGATCATCACCGGGCTGCCCATGAAGTTCTCCCGCCTCGGGATCTCCGGGTTCGTGGTCAACCTTCTGGGCGGGATCGAGAACGACCGCATCCTCCACCGCACCGGCGCCACCATCTTGATCGGCGTGGCCCTCTATCACCTCGGCTACACCCTGTTCCATCCCCAGGGCCGCAGCGACTTCTTCCTCTTGCTCCCCCGCCTCAAAGACGCCTGGGACGCGCTCCTTAACGTCCTTTACTTCCTCGGCATCACCCGGGAGCGGCCCCGCTTTGACCGCTTCAGTTACATGGAAAAGTTCGATTACTGGGCGGTCTATTGGGGCTGCGTGATCATGATCGGCTCGGGCCTGATCCTGTGGTTCCCCGACACCGCCCTGCAATGGATTCCCAAGTTCGCGGTGGACACGGTCAAAGAGGCCCACAGCGACGAGGCGCTGCTCGCCACCCTCGCCCTGGTCATCTGGCATTTCTACAACGTCCACTTCAACCCCGACCGCTTCCCCGGGACCCTGCTCTGGTGGCACGGCCGGATCAGCGAAAAAGAAATCAAGGAAGAGCACCCGCTGGAATACGAGCGGATCATCCCAGAACCATCCGAACTCTTGCCCGGGTCGGCTGACCCGAGCCCCCAGGCCGACGCCGAATGAGAGACCTGCTTCAAGATATCCTGATCCTGGTCCGGGTCCACTCGCGGGTCCTGCTCAGCCTGGTCATCATCGTCTTCTCGGCCTGGGTGGTCTTCACCGTCGGCTTCTGGGTAGTGAGCGGCAACCCCAAGTCTTGCCTGATGTGCCACTACGAGCGGCCCTTCTACGAAGGATGGGCCGCCTCCACCCACAAGGAGGTCACCTGCGTCGCCTGCCACCCGGTGGGTGTGACCTTTGCCACAGTCAACACCGTCAAATACCTGACCGGTTTGTATTCGCCGGTGCCGCGCGCCCGGGTGGAAAACCAGAATTGCCTCCAGGCCGGCTGCCACCAACAGCGGCTGAAGCAGGGCAAAGTCCAGGTGGGGGCCATCACCTTTGACCATAACCTGCACCTGGAGCCGACCTTGCGCGGCGGCAACCACCTCTGGTGCTCGTCCTGCCACGGCCAGATGGTCCAGGGCCGGCACATGGTGGCGGACCTGGGCGTGTGTTTCCTCTGCCACTTCAAGGGCGCGCCGGCCGGCCAGTCGGTTACCGGCTGCCCCTCCTGCCACGGCACCCCGACCAAGGTGGTGGAGCACGACGGCTTCGCCTTCAGCCACGAGTCCTACCTGCGGATCGGGGTCGAGTGCCGGCAGTGCCACCTCCAGGTCAAGGAAGGCGACGGCGAGGTGCCCAGGGAGCGGTGTCACCGCTGCCACGTGGAGCGGGTGGCCTTTTACAACCAGCCGGTGGCGGTGCACAAGAAGCACGTCAACCAAAACGGGATTGACTGCCTGGAATGCCACGAGCCCATCCGCCACGGCGAGGTCCAGATGATCCAGGCCCTGGAAATCCGTTGCGAAAACTGCCATCCGCGGCTACACTCCAACCAGAAAGAGTTATACCTGGGCGCCAGCGCCCGGGGAGTGGCCGACCAGCCCAGCCGGATGTTCGCGGCCCAGGTGACCTGCGACGGCTGCCATACCCATCCGGTCACCGCCCGGAGCCAGGGAGCCGCGGCGCCGGGCGAGCAGAGCCTGGAAGCCGAGCGCCGGTCCTGCCTGGACTGCCACGGCCCGGGCTACGACCAGATGCTCGACACCTGGATCCGGGAAGGCGACCGGATGCTGGCCGCGGTCCTCCCCGAGATCAATACCGCCGAGAGCCTCTTGAAGTCCGACCGCGTCTTGCCCGAGGCCCGGCCCCTCTTGGCGGACGCGGTCTTCAACTACGACCTGGTCCAATCCGGCCGGCCGGCGCACAACGTGGAATACGCGGTGCGCATCCTCCAGACCGCCTGGGACCAGATGGACGTGGCCCGGGCCGCGACCGAGCCGGGCTATAAGCCCAAGCTGCGGCCGGCGATCCTGGGCACGCCCGACGGCTACTGCACGGCCATGTGCCACTCGGCGCTGGGCCTGCCGGAGAAGACCGTGTTCATCGAGATGAAGCTCGAGTTCCCCCACCGCCGGCACGTGGAGGAGATCAAGGTCCCCTGCACCACTTGCCATTCCCCGGACCAGCACAAGATGCGGATCATAGACAAGGCCGGCTGCATGCAGTGCCACCACGGGAAAGAAGACATGAAGTGCGAGACCTGCCACTCCGGCATCGCCGCCCTGCGCCAGGCCGCGGCCAAGGGAGCGGGCGTGAAGCCCCGGCCCGAACCCATGGCCGATGCCCTCTCCTGCGCCGACTGCCACAACCTTTTAGACCCGGCCCAGACCGTGCGGGAGATCAAGCCCCGCTGCATCGCCTGCCACGACCAGGGTTACGGCGACCTCCTTATCCAGTGGGACGCGGACTGGCGCAACTCGCGGGTCAAGGTGGAAGCCCTGATCGAAGCGGCCAAGCTCCGGATTGACCAAGACCGTCGGGAAGGCAAAGACACGGCGGCAGCGGAAAAAGGATTAGCCGAGGCCGAGGGCAATTTCCAGATTGCCGATGCCGGCCGCGGCGTTCACAACTTTGATTATGCGATGGACCTGCTCCAGGCGGCGGAAGATCGCTTGAATCGAATCGTGGGCACCCCGTCCGCCGCGGACGAAAAGGCCCCCTAACCCCTGGCCGGGGCGGAAGCGCCTCGGACCGGGAAGGACCGGATGACTCAACATACGGAAATGACAAGGACAAATATCGCGTTTGCGTTCGGGCCGGGCTTGGGGCTCGCGCTGCTCGGCCTCGGGCTGGCGGCCCCGGGCTGGGCGGATAACGGGAAACCCACGGCCTGCGTGACCTGCCATGCCGAGGCGGCCACCCGCCGGGACCCGAAGCTTTTCGAGTATTACCGGCAGTGGGAAGGCTCGGCCCACCATCAGGCCGGGGTGGACTGTTACGGCTGCCACGGGGGCGAGGCGCAGGCCCCGGACCCGGCCTGGGTCTGGAAGAGACCGAAAAAAACCTGATTCTTCAGGCCCTGGAAGCATCCCACGGCAACCAGATCCAGGCCGCCCGCATCCTCAAAATCAGCCGCGACACGCTCCGCTACCGCATGAAAAAATTCAACATCCCCTCCGCCCGCGAACCGCGAACCTGAACGGAAAGCAGTAGGCAGCCTGGGACAGGCATTAGACATTAGGCTTTGGGCTTTAGGCTTCAGAAACAAAAAATCTGCGTAATCTGCGGATGCTCCTCTTCTTTTTTTCCTCTTTATTCTTTCGTGTCCCTTCGTGTCCTTGGTGGATGATTTTATTCCCTTCCCCTTCTTGAGCCTTTGTGCCTTGGTGGTGAAATCAGCGATTGCGTTCCTGGAAGCGCTTTTCCACCGCGGCCAGCCGGTCCTGGATCAAGCTTTTGTTGGGATAGTCCTTGAGCAGTTCCTTGTAGGCCTGGATCGCCTCTTCCAGGCGCAGGCTTTCTTCCAGGCTCTTGGCCACGCCGAACCGGGCCTGGATCCCGAGCGGGCTTTGCGGATAGTCCCGGAGAAATTCCTGGTATTGGGTCAGCGCCATCTCGGTCTGGCCTTCCAGGTAGTAGCTTTCGGCCAGGCTCAAGGCGGCGTCATCGGTCCAGGTGCTGTCCGGGTATTGGTCGAGGATGGCTTGCAGCTCCGCCCGGTATTGGGTGAAGCTGCGCAACTCCAGGAAGCAGCGGGCCATGCGGTAATGAATCCGGTCCGGCTGGGGGAAGTCGGGAAAGAGCGAGAGCAGGCGGTGGTACTCGATGAGCGCGTGGGCGTAGTCCTCATACTTGTAATGGTAGATTTCGGCCCGGGCCAACTGGGCGGAGGGGGCGTAGGGAGAGCGGGGATAACCCTGGACCAGGCGCTGGTAAGCGCTGAGGGCGCGGTCATATTGGTCGAAGTAGAGGGAATAGATCTGGCCGATCATGTGCAGGGCCTGGTCGGCCACGTCCGATTGGGGATGGTCCATCACCACCAGCTCGAAGCC
>MGQK01000093.1:0-3771 GCA_001797815.1 Deltaproteobacteria bacterium RBG_13_61_14
ACAGGCACGGATTAAGCTATGCTAAAGTAGGCGGCAAGGGATTTTAACCGGAGAAAGGATAAAAGACCATGGCCGAGCCCGCCATTGAAACCGAGGAATTGGAGAATTTGAAAGTCCGGCCGCTGGAGCCGGGAGAGGATTTCAACCTGGTGGAAGACGTCATCTACCGCCGACGAAGCAACCGCAGCTACTTGAAGAAGCAGGTGCCGGAATACCTGGTGCGCCGGATCCTGGAGGCGGGCCGGTTCGCGCCTTCGGCCGGCAATGCCCAGCCCTGGAAGTTCATCGTGGTCCAGGACCAGAAGATGATCGCGGAAATGACCCAGGACATTGTCAGGGTCTGCAAGCTGGCCAAGCAATTTCTCAATTACCTGGAGCCGGGCAAGGGGGGCCGGGAGTGGCTGACCAAGCTGTTGCAGCGGATTAGGAAGAACGAGCTGCACCCCATCCCGCTGGGCGCTATGTATCTGATCGCCGAGGGCAAGCTCGGGGTCTGGCACGGGGCGCCGACGGTGATTCCCATCCTGGTGGACATGCGGGCGCCGGGCAAGCCCTTTGTGGACGCGGGCATTGCCGGCCAGAACATGGTGCTGACCGCGCACAGCCTGGGGCTGGGCACCTGCTGGGTCAGCTTTATCCAGCCGCTGGAGTATTACCCCAAGTGGAGAAAGAAGCTCGGGCTCCGCTATCCCTATAAACTGGTGACTTCGATCGCGCTCGGGTATCCCAAGGGCAACCCGGACGGGCATGTCAACCGGGAGACCCAGGCCATTGACTGGTTCGCGGAAGACGGGAGCTTCAAGGTAGTTTATTGAATGGAAACGTTCACGTTCCAGTTCACGTTCAAGGAAAAGAGGAAGAGAGGACGACCATGCCGGAATTTTTAACCTGGAAAGATCGGCGCAAGGTGGAGAGCTTCCTCCGGGTGGGCGAGGATCTCATCCTGGGCGAGGTGGCCATCGAGTTGGACAAATGCAACGGCTGCGGCTTCTGCATCTCGGCCTGCCCCGCGGGCGCGCTGGAGGTCAAGGACAAGAAAGCCAAGATGACCGAAGAGTTCCCCATGTGCTTTTCCTGCGGCAACTGCACGGCCATCTGCCCGGAGGATGCCATCACCATTACCCGGTTTATCGAGTTCAAACGTTTCTACCGTTACATTGACCGCGGTGAGCCGAAGTTCCCGCGCAGGTTTTAACTGGTAAGGGCGGGTTTCAAACCCGCCCCCACTAAAGAAAGCATTGTCAATGGAAAATGTTTACATCGCGGCCGCGGGCATGATCCGTTTTGCCAAGCATCCGGAAAAAAGCATTAAGCAGATGGCGGGCGAGGCCCTGGCCGCGCTGCTCCACGACGCGCCGGTGAAAAAAGAAGAGATTGAAGCCGCCTTTTTTTCCAACGCCGGCTGGGGCATGGACGCGGACCCGGAAAAGGGCCGGCCGGTCGGGCAGCACTGCATCCGGGGCCAGGTGGCGCTGCTGCCCTCCGGGATCCAGGGCATCCCGATCATGAACGTGGAGAACGCCTGCGCCGGCGGCTCCAATGCCGTGCACGGGGCCTGGATGAGCGTCCGCGCCGGGCTTTACGACCTGGTCCTGGCCCTGGGAGTGGAAAAGCTCTACTTCCCGGAGCATCGGCAACGGATGTTCGACGGGTTCCTCTCCGGCACCGACGTGGAAGTCACGGCCAAGATGATCGAGATGATGAAGGCGCAGGCGCGCAAAAAAGCGGAGGAAGATGCGAAAAAAAGCGGCGGAGCGGCGCCCCAGGAAAAACAGCGCAGCTCGTTCATGGACATTTATGCCACCGGCGCCCGGATGCACATGCAAAAATACGGATCCACCCAGCGGCAGCTCGCCGCGATCGCGGCCAAGAACCATTTCCATGGGTCCTTGAATCCCATGGCTCAATACCAGAACGACATGACCGTGGAGGAGGTGCTGGCGGATATCCCGGTGGCTTATCCCTTGACCCGGGCCATGTGCGCGCCCATGGGCGACGGCGCGGCCGCGGTGCTCGTGTGCTCGGAAAAGATGAAGAACAAGCTCGGCCGCGAATTCCGGCCGGTCAAGATCCTGGCCTCGGTCATCCTCTCCGGACGGCTCAACCGGCCGGACGGGAAGGGCTTGGGTGAAAGGCTCTCCGAGCGCGCTTACGAGATGGCCGGGGTGGGGCCGGAAGATATCCAGGTGGCCGAGGTGCATGATGCCACCGCGTTCGGCGAGCTCCTGCAGTGCGAGGAACTGGGCTTTAGTAAGCCGGGGGAGGGCGGGGTCCTGGCCGAGTCCGGCGCGACCAAGTTGGGCGGCCGGATGCCCATCAACCCCAGCGGCGGCCTGGAGTGCCGCGGGCATCCGATCGGCGCGACCGGCGCGGCCCAGATCGTAGAGCTGGTCGCCCAGTTGCGGGGCGAGGCGGGTAAGCGCCAGGTGGAAGGCGCTCGCCTGGCCCTGGCCGAGAACGGCGGCGGTTTCATCGGCACCGAAGAGGCTGCCATGTCTATCCATATTTTGGGCAAGGAATAGTGATGAGTGAAAAGTGAGGAGTGAAGAGTGAATGGTGAAAAATGCACTGATCACTTCGCACTTTGCACTTTTCACTCTGCACTAAAGTAAAGGAGGCGCAGATCAATGAGCACCGTGGATTTTGACCGCGACGACCTGTTCGACTTTGAGGACAGCTTCTTCAGCCTGATGGCCTTGAACAAATATGATTCCGGGATGGTGGCGCAACTGCGGGGGAACTTGAAAGAAGACCGCCGCTTTTGCCGGGAGGTGCTGGCCCCGTATGTGCTTTCCGAGGACCGCAAGCATGCCGAGGATCATAACTACATCAGTTGGGAGCTTTTGCGCCTGGCCGGCCGGCACGGCCGGCTGACCAGCTTCATCCCCAAGTTCATGGGCGGCCAGGCCAGCGGGTCGCTGGTAATGGGCATGGGCCCGAACATGGAGGAGACGGCCGCGGTGGACGGGGCGTTTTCGGGCATGCTCGGGGGGCACGGTCTCGGCCTGGTGGCGCTGATGGCGACTTTCAACATGCGGGCGGTGGTCGGAGTGGCGGAGAAGACCGTGGCCCACCAGCTTGACGACAAGCCTTATGTCATTGA
Source organism: Deltaproteobacteria bacterium RBG_13_61_14 (assembly GCA_001797815.1). Lineage (GTDB taxonomy): Bacteria > RBG-13-61-14 > RBG-13-61-14 > RBG-13-61-14 > RBG-13-61-14 > RBG-13-61-14. Next base: position 3,104 of record MGQK01000093.1, read on the forward strand.
TTGCGCGATTACCGAGCCCACGGCCGGGACCGACGTGGAGGAGGTGGAGTTGTATCCCAAGGCCCGGCTGATGTGCCAGGCCAAGCGGGTGCCGGGCGGGGCGATTCTTAACGGCCGCAAGGTCTTCATCAGCACCGGCCACATGGCCGCGGACCACGTGGTCCTGATCCCGTTCGACCTCAAAGACCCGGTCAACAACTACGGCTGTTTCCTGGTGTCCAACGGCGCCAAGGGCTTTTCCCTGGGCCGCAAGGAGCGCAAGATGGGCCAGCGGGCCGGGCCGGCCAGCGAGCTGATCTTCGAGGACTGCTTCGTGCCCCAGGAAAGCATCGTCATGGACACCGCGGAGTTCGCCGAGCCCAGGTATCGGGGCCAGTTCAAGCTGCTGCTCGAAACCGTGCTGGGCGTTACCCGCACCGCGGTCGGCGCCTGGTCCACCGGCACGGCCCGGGCCGCCTTGGAGCGGGCGCTCGCCCTGGCCAAGACCCAGAAGCACAAGGGCCGCACCCTGATCCACCAGCAATGGGCCCAGGCCATGCTCACCAATATGTTCATGAACGTGATGATGGCCCGCTCGGTTTACCTCGAGTCCACCTTTGCCCTGATGGCCAACATGACCGGCGGACTGAACCAGTCCATGCCCGGGGTCTTGAATAACCCGGTCAGCA
>MGQK01000093.1:3780-11582 GCA_001797815.1 Deltaproteobacteria bacterium RBG_13_61_14
GCCTGCGCCACGACCAGGGGGTGGAAAAGGTCTTCCGCGACGCCAAGCTGCTCCAGATCTTCGAGGGCACCAACCAACTGAACCGGCTCAACATCTTCAAGCATGCTTTTGCCCGGCACCTGCCCGGGGTGGAAGTTTTTTAGGATCGCGCCATGGCCACTCTGGACCTGGACCGCGACGACCTGTTCAGTTTTGAGGACAACTTCTTCAGCCTGATGGCTTTGCAGAAGTATGATCCCAAGCTGATCACGCAGACCCGGCAGGCCTGGCAGGAGGAGCGGAAGTTTTTGCGCGAAGTCATCGCGCCGGTAGCCCTGGCCGAAGACCGCAAGCACGCGGCGGACCCGCATTATATCAGTTGGGACTTGCTGCGGCTGGCTGCCCGGCACGGCCGCCTCTCCAACTTCATCCCCAAGATCATGGGCGGCTCGGGCAAAGGCGCGGGCCTGTCCATGCCCAACTCCGAGGAGATGGCCGCGGTGGACGCCGCCTATTCCGGCATGCTCGGCGGACACGGCCTGGGCCTGGTGGCCTTGCTGATGACCTTCAACATGAAAGTGGTGCAGCGGGTGGCGCAGAAGATCGTGGAGAACGAGAGCAAGGAAAAGCCGTATGTGATTGACTGCGCGATCACCGAGCCGGCGGCGGGCACCGACGTGGAGGAGATCGAGCTGTATCCCAAGGCCCGGCTCAGCTGCCAGGCCAGGAAGGTGCCGGGCGGGGCCGTGCTCAACGGCCGCAAGGTCTTTATCAGCACCGGCCACATGGCCGCGGACCACGTCATCCTGATGCCTTTTGACATCAAAGACGCGGTCAATACCTACGGCTGTTTCCTGGTGCCCACGGATGCGAAGGGCTTTTCCCTGGGCCGCAAGGAGCGCAAGATGGGCCAGCGAGCCGGCCCGGCCAGCGAGCTGATCTTCGAGGACTGTTTCGTGCCCGACGAGAACATCGCCATGTCCGCGCTCGAGTTTTCCGAGCCTAAATACCGGGGCCAGTTCAAGGCGCTGCTGGAAGGCGTGCTCGGCCTGACCCGGACCGCGGTGGGCGCCATGTCCACCGGCACCGCCCGGGGCGCTTTGGAGCGGGCGCTCGCCCTGGCCAGGCGGGTCAAGCACAAGGGCCGGACCTTGATCCACCAGCAGTGGGCCCAGGCCCTGCTCACCAACATGTTCATGAACGTGATGATGGCCCGCTCGGTTTACTTCGAAGCCCAGTTCGCCATCATGACCAACCTGGGCGGCGGAGGGATGTCCGGGGCCATGCCCGGGTTCATGAACAGCGATCTGGTCAGGAAAATTTTCCAGAGCCGGGGCGTCCAAAAGATCTTCACCTCGACCTGGCTCCGCAAGAAGATGCTCGACCGGATGATTGACCTGCCGCCGGAGCAGAACGCGCGCATCCAATTCATGTCCTCCATGGCCAAGGTGGTCGGCTCGGACATGGCCATGGAGAACTGCCAACTGGCCGTGGAGTTTTTGAGCCAGGCCGGCCTTCGCCACGACCAGGGGGTGGAAAAGGTCTTCCGCGACGCCAAGCTGCTCCAGATCTTCGAGGGCACCAATCAACTGAATCGTCTGAACATGTTCAAGCACGCTTTTGCCCGGCGCCTGCCCGGGGTGGAAGTGTTTTAACCGGAGGAGGAAATCATGAGTTCAGCCAGCCTATCGGACCTGTCGGCCTTCCAGGAACTGGCGACCCGCTTCGCTAAAAAAGAGCTGGAGCCCAAGGCCATTGACCTGGACGACTATCCCTATGCCGCGTTTAACGACCCGGCGCTCAAAAAGGCCGAGGAAGTGGGCCTGTTCAAGCTGATGGTCCCGGAAGCGCTGGGCGGTTCCGGCCAGGGCATGGCCGTGCTCTGCCAGATCCTGGAGGAGCTCGCCCGCGCCGATGCCAGCTTTGCCGCGGTCATCCTGGTCCACACCATGGCCCAGGCGGCCCTGGTCCAGTGGGGGAGTGCCCCGGTGATTGATAAATATCTGCGCTCGCCGCTCCTGGCTTTCCCGGCCTATGTCCTGCCCACGGACCTGCCCCGGACGGTCAGCGCGGAGAAAAAGGGCGGGGGCTGGGTGCTGGCCGGCAAGCTGGAATACCTGGCCCTGGCGCCGGTGGCCCAGGCCCTGATCCTGCCCGCGGAAGTGAAGGGGACCAACAAAGTCGCTTTCTTTGTGGTGGATGCCCGGGCCAAAGGCGTGAGCGTGGGCGAGCCGGTCTTGAGCCTGGGGCTGCGCAACTGCCCGGTGGCGGACGTGGATCTGGCCGGGGTGGAGGTGGGGGCGGAACACCAGCTTTGCCCGGACGCGGACGCGGTTTATCCGGCGCTGGCCGCAAACTTCCGGCCGGCGGTGGCCGCGCTCTCCGTGGGCGTGGTGGCCGGCTCGTTCGAGACCGCGAAAAACTACGCCAAGGAACGCTACCAGGGCGGCCGGATGATTGTCGAATATGACCTGGTCCGGCTGCTCCTCGCCAACCTCGCCGTGGTCCTGGAATCGGGCAAGGCCCTGGTCATGAGCATGGCCCAAGCCGCCGACCAGAAACGGCCCTGGCCGGTCTCCGACGCCGGGCTGATCCTGCTCTCGGAAGCGGCGAGCCGCGCCACCTCCGACGGCGTGCAAGTCCTGGGCGGCTACGGCTACATGCAGGACTACGGCCAGGAGAAACGGATGCGCGACGCCAAACAGATCGAGGGCATCTTCGGCGCGGCCCCGTTGAAAAGGCTGGAACTGATCGCCGACATCCTCCGGCAGGAGGAATGAGCGCCTCCGGGGAGGGACGGAGTTCGTATTTAGTATTGCGTATTACGTATATTGTATGGTGTATTCAGTAATTTATAATTAAAATAAATAATACAGAATACTGAATACAAAATACGGAATACTGAATACGATACACAACGACACAGGAGTCTGACCCATGAAAACTTCCACCCTCGGCCTGTCCGTCGCCCGGTCCTTGCTCGCCACCCTGGCCGATGAATACCGCCGCGGCACCTTGGCCGAAACCTTCCGGCTGACCCGCCGGAGCGGCCGGCCGACTTTTGCCCAGGACCTCAATCACGCCGACCTGCTGGAAGAAAAGGCGAAAAAGAACAAGGATCGTCCCTTCCTGATCTTCCGGGGCCGGAAGTGGTCCTACGCTCAGATGGACCGCAACGCCAACCGCATGGCCAATTTCCTCCTGGCCCAAGGCGCCGGTCCGGGCCAGGCGCTCGCCATCTTGATGAAGAACTCGCCGCGCTGGCTGGATGTCTTTTTCGCCACCCAACGCTTGGGGCTATGCGCGGTGCCGGTCAACGTCGCGCTCCGGGGCGACCAGTTGGCCCACATCTTCAACCATTCCGAGGCCAAGTTCCTTTGCGTGGACCAGGACCTGTTGCCGTTTTACGAAAAAGTCAAAGATAAACTGGCTGCCGCGCCCCTCGTGATCGTGAACCCAATGGAAAAATCCGAGGCGCCCATTGCCCAGGGCCGGCTTCTGCTCGACGGCGCCTATCAGCCGGGAGTCAGCGAGGACAAGCCGGCCGCGGCCGCGCGCGAGGGGGATACCTGCCTGCTTCTTTATACCTCCGGCACCACCGGGCTGCCCAAGGGCGTAGCCACCCGCTACGGCCGGACCAACCTCAAGATCATGGGCATCCTCTCCCGGGCCTTGCTCAAGCCCACCGACGTCTACTTTACCTGCCTGCCCCTGTTCCACGCCAACGCTCTTCTCCTGACCCTGACCAACGCCCTCCACGCCGATTGCCAGGTCGCGCTCTTCGAGAAGTTCAGCGCCAGCCGCTTCTGGGATGAGGTGCGGGCCTCGGGCGCCACCGTGTTCAACGGCCTGGGCGCGATGATGCCGATCCTGATGAAGCAGCCGGAGAAACCCGCCGACCGCCAGCATAGCGTGCGTTACGTGCTAAGCGCGGCCTGCCCGGCCGACATGTGGGAGCCGTTCGAGAAGAGGTTCGGGGTGGAGATCGTGGAGGGTTACGGCGCGGTGGACGGCGGCGGCCTGATCATCATGAACTGGGGCCAGGCCCCGGTGGGCAGCCTGGGCAAACCCATCGGCGCCAAGTGCCGGCTGGTGGACGAAGAGATGAAGGACGTGCCCCTGGGCCGGCCGGGCGAGCTGATCGCCTGGATGGGCGACCGGGCCAAGGCCGTGGAGTATTACAAGAACGAGAAGGCCACCTCGGACAAAATCCGGGACGGATGGCTCCATACCGGCGACCTGGTTTACGCCGACAAGAAAGGCTACCTCTACTTCGTGGGCCGGAAGACCGAGTCCTTGCGCCGGCGGGGCGAGAACATTTCCTGCTACGAGGTCGAGCACGCCATCCTCCAGCATCCGGACGCGCTCGAATGCGCGGTTTACGCGGTGCCCTCCGAGCTGGCGGAAGACGACGTCATGGCCGCGATCGTGCCGGTGGAAGGAAAGACCATTGATCCCAAGCAGATGCTCGCGTTCCTGCATGAGCGCCTGGCCAAGTTCGCCATTCCCCGCTACTTCCGCTTCCTCAAAGAACTCCCTAAAACCGAGACCCAGCGCGTGATCAAACTGGTCCTGGAACGAGAGGGCGTCACACCGGACACGATTGATATGGAGCCGGGAGGCAAAAAGCAAAGCACATGAAGAGGCCTTAGGCTTCAGGCTTTAGGCCTCAGAAAGAAAGAGATTATCCGCAGATTACGCCCCTCGGTCCGCCTTCGGTCCCGAGTGCTCAGGCCGAGGGGAGCGCTCGGGGTCGAGGACAGATTTTCTTGTTCTGAAAACTAAAGCCCAAAGCCTAATGTCTAATGCCTCTTCTTCCCCGTCCACTGCTGATTATGTTTTATGTTTAGATCTGACCCCGATCTTCGCCAGTTCGCGCCTGATCTCGGCATAGGGCCGAGAAGGCTCCGGCCGCCGGGTCTCGATCAGCAGGACATCTTGCTCGTCTTCGCTGAGCGCTCGGCTCCGGAGCAGGCGGCCCCAGAGCTTCCGCCGCTCCGAAGGCTTGAGCGAAATGATTATCTGGGTCAACCCCTCCAGCATCTGGTCGGTCATTTTTTCAATCTCCTCGGTTTGAACTTAGCATAAACCAAAGCCGGACGGAAAGCCAGCAAAAATAGTTGCGGATAGGCTTGAGGCATTTTGAAAGAGAACATCCGCAGATTACGCCCCTCGGTCCGCCTTCGGTCCCGAGTGCTCAGGCCGAGGGGAGCGCTCGGGGTCGAGGACAGATTTTCTTGTTCAGAAGCCTAAAGCCTCAAGCCTAAGGTCTAATGCCTCTTCTTCCCTGTCCACTGCTGATTATGTTTTATGTTTAGATCTGACCCCGATCTTAAGGTTGCCTGCAGACAGGATTGGAATTAATTACTTCCGTTAATAACAAACCCAAAGCTCTAGATTTACAAAATCTCAACAGGTGTTGAATCGATTCTTAAATTTGGGAGAACTTGTTGAAGCTCATCAACTTTCTCCTGATCAACATTTGTATTTCTTAGAGAAAGTTTTTTCAGGCTAGTCAGCCCCTTTAGTGAGGAGAGGTCGGAAACTTGAGTTACATTGAGATTGAGCTCTTTGAGGCTGATAAGCTCCTTTAGCGGGGAAATGTCGCTAACCTGAGTTCCCGTGAGATCGAGCTTTTTTAGGCTAGTCAACCCCTTTAGAGGGGAAAGATCAGTCAATGCAATGGAGTACAAAGTAAGAATTTGCAAACTTTTAAGCCCTCTTAAAGGGGAGAGGTCGGTAACTTTCGTCTTGCCAAGATTAAGCTCCTGCAAATTGGCTAGTCCTTTAAGCGGAGAGAGGTCGGCAACTTTTGTCCTACTCAAATTAAGATGTTGCAGGCTGGTGAGGCCTTGGAGAGGAGAGATGTCGAAAACCGTCGTAATGTTAACAGAGAGTTCTTGGAGATTGTTCAGTCCTTGGAGGGGAGAGAGGTCGGCAACTTTGGTATTCCAGAGACTAAGAATTTTCAGGCTTGTCAGCTCTTTCAGGGGAGAAATGTCAGAAACGTTAGTATTCCAAAGAGCGAGATATTTCAGACTACTCAGACTCTTTAGGGGGGAGAGGTCACTTACCTTAGTATCATAGAGACTCAAATATTCGAGCCTGGTTAGCTCTTGGAGAGGAGAGAGGTCGGTAATGTTTGTATCGCTTAGATCAAGAATTTGTAAGCTGCTTAATACCTTTAAATGTGGAAGGTCTGATATGTCAGTGCCACTTAAATCAAGGTTTTTAAGATTCATATATTCTTCTAGCGTGAGTTCTTCAGAGGGCTTTTCTAGTGTTCTGGCCACGGCTTTGGCGATAACTGGAGGCATGGCCGGAGGAGGGGGGGCCGGCTCAGGCTTGGCGACAGTCAGAGCCGCGGTGTGACTTGCCACTTCTCTAGAGAATTCGATGTGCATCAATTCCCAAAGGTAGGGGCCCTGAACCAGGTCGGACAATTGTTTTCGACCCAACTTCATCCAGGTTTCATAGAAAGCCTGATAAGGAGGATGCACTTCTGCTAATCCTTCTTCTTCAGTTGCTTCATCCTCCACACTTTTCAAGGTCTTATCAACCATTGGCACCGGCGGAGGTTTTATCTCAGGATGCTCTTTGACAATCTTTGACCATTGGTTAAAAAAATCCTGGCCTTCCTGTTTTCCCACCCAGACGCCGGGGACTTCGTGGAAAGAGTCCAGAACCTTCATGAGCAGGAACACCTGGACGCCTTGGGCAAAGCGGGTCATTTCATTCGCGCCTGGAATCTGCATGGCGGAAGCTCCGTGGATCAGGGCGCTGTTGAGGAGCCGCTTGACCTCGCGGGGATTGTGGGCCGAGTATCTGCGGAGGATCTGGTCCAGAATGTTGCGGTGGTCTTCGGAAAGTTTGCTGTCCCAATACCCTTCCTCGGTAAGCTTATTCAGTTCAGAAATCTGCTTTTCGTAGTATTCGTTGACCTGCTTTTCGCTGGGGGTGATGTTGATCTCCACCTGGAACATCTTGTCCAGGTATTTTTTGGCCTTGATCTCCTTGACGCCGTGTTCCAGGTAATGCTTCTTAATGAAATCGTCCACCACGGTCCGATCCAGACCAAAGACAAAGGCGAGGTTGGGCATGCTGAGGTAGAGCTTGAATGCTTCCAGGACTTCCAAGGCCACTTTCGGCAGGCAGCGGTCAAGATCGTCCACAAAAACAACCATGCGCTTTTTTCCGTCTTTGCCTAGAGTATCCTCCAGCCACTTTTTCAAGGTTGACTCGAACTCATTGAGATAGGCTTTTTCCGGATGGGCCGTCTTGGTGAATTCTTCGCCGATTTCCCGCAAAGTTGAAAAACTATATTCCGCCTCAACGCCGGTTCCAGAGGTTCCGGCTTTGGCTTTTAGCTTGAGCCCGGCCAGGGCATGGAGGAAGCCGCGCCCCAGAAACCCGCTAAACTGTTTGGCGGCTGTAATCAGTTGGCGTTCATCAATGTTCTCGATCTTGGTGCTTTCGATGATGACCTCCGCGATCAGGCCCCGCCAGACGTCCTCGCGTTCCGAGTATTTCCAGGGATCGAACCATACCGGCCGGACCAGGACTTTGTCTTTGGCTTCTCCTTCCTCGTTCCATTTCTTGAGCATACTTTGGAGCACGCGCATGGCCGTGGTTTTCCCGGTTCCCCAGTCGCCGTAGATGGCAATGGCCAGAGGGGTCTTGGTATTGGGGTGGCGGAGGATATCATAGACCGGCCCGAGCTTGGCGAAGAGCTCGAATTGTTCGTCCTGGTAGGCTTCGACGGCCGTGTCGCTGAGCACGGTCATCCGGGGCGGGACCAGAGCGGGGTCTGGAGTTGCGGTTGT
>MGQK01000093.1:11612-12014 GCA_001797815.1 Deltaproteobacteria bacterium RBG_13_61_14
GATCAGGACTCCTCTTGGGCCAAAGTTTTCTCAACTATACGCCTTGAAATTTATCCGGTCAAGGTTTTTTGGGGGCCGGGGAAGAGGAAATTCCTCTTCGTGCTCCTTCGTGTGCTTCGTGGATTATTTTTTTCAAGCTCAGGTTCAAGGTCTCAAGCCTCTGGCCTCATGCCTCAAGCCTCCTGCCTCTTTCGGTTGGCGGTTGGTGGTTCGGGGTTGCCAGACCGTGAGAGATGGTGCTCAAGCTGGAAAACCTGGGGTGGTTGCCGCGTTAGATGGGGTGGTTGCTGAGCAGAATGGGGTGACTGCCGCGCAAGATGGGGTGGTTGGCGTGCAGAATGGGGGGACGTTTGAAGAAAGTATGTCGTATGTCGTATGTAGTATGTTGGGAAGAGAAGTGGC
>MGQK01000093.1:12102-12334 GCA_001797815.1 Deltaproteobacteria bacterium RBG_13_61_14
TTGTCCCTCATGAGCCAGGAGCCCCGGTGCAGAAAACCAAAGGCAGAACACAAAAAAGTCATGTAAAAATAGGCGGTTATATCAATCAAGAAGGTCTTTGCTTTTGTCTTTGCCCAGTTCATTTAGCCCCTCTATTATATGTAGAAATGTTGCAGTTTTTGGGCGAGGCAGGACGGCTTTTGGGGGCGGAAGCGGCAGGAAAAAACAGAATTTGCTTGGTGCCCCATTGAAT
>MGQK01000094.1:0-41697 GCA_001797815.1 Deltaproteobacteria bacterium RBG_13_61_14
GGTCGAGGATGCTGATCCCATCCTGGATACTGGCGAAAACATTGGCCAGGAACTGCTCGCTCTTGGCCCGTTCCTCCTCTGCCCGCTTGCGCTTGGTGATGTCCCGAACCGTGCCCACGATCCCGGTCGGCCGGCCCTGGTCGTCTTTGATCAGCGCCACCGAATAGCTGACCGGAATGATTTCTCCGCTTTTTTTCTTCAGCAGATACTCGTCCCCTTCCAGAAAGCCCTTGGCCAGGAATTCGTTTCGCCGGCGGGGGAAGGCCGGATCCGAGAGCACCTCGGCCGGCACCACGATATCCCAGCTTTGGCCCACCAGCTCCTCGGATTCATAACCCAAGATTCTGCGGACGGCCTGGTTGCAGGAAAGGATGGTAAAATTCATGTCCGCCAAGCAGATTGCATACGGGAGAGCATCGTAAATGGTCTGAAGCAGGCGCCGCGACCGCTTCAATTCTTCCTCCGCCTGCTTGCGCTCGGTGATGTCCCGAACCGTGCCCACCAACCCGGTCGGCCGGCCTTGGTCGTCTTTGATCAGCGCCACCGAATAGCTGGCCGGAAAGACCTCCCCGTTTTTCCTCTTCAGAAAATAATCTTCCCGTTCCAGGCGGCCTTTTTCCAGGAGTTCCTCTTGGCGGCGGAGGTGGGCGGGATCCGAGAGCAGCTCGGCCGGCACCAGGAAAGCATAGCTTTGGCCTACCAGCTCCTCCGGTTCATAGCCCAAGATTCTGCGGATGGCCCGGTTGCAGGAGAGGATCTTAAAATTCATGTCCGCCAAACAGATCCCGTCCGGGAGAGCATCGTAAATGGTCTGAAGCAGGCGCCGCGATTTTTCCAGTTCTTCTTCCGCCAGTTGGCGCGCGGGGAGCTCTGGGCGGAGTTTCCGGCCGGCCGGTTTTTCCGCGGCGCTTGGGCGCTGCCTTTCCAGGAGCGCGAGCACTTGCCGGGCCAGCGCCTTCAGGCCGGCCCGTTCTTTGGCGCTCAAGTTTCGCGGCTGGCGGTCGAGGATGGCCAGCGCGCCCAGGGCATGGCCTTGGCGGGTGAGCAGGGGCGCGCCGGCGTAGAAGCGCAGCGGCTTTTTCGACTTGAGCCAGACGCAATCCGCAAACCTTGGATCGGCCCGGCCATCGCGCACCACCAGGAGGTCTTTGCGCCGGATCGCCTGATCGCAATACGAACCTTTTCGCGCGATGCTTTTCGCCGCGAGTCCTTTGCGGGAGATCAGCCGCACCCGACCCCGGTCCACGAAGGAAATCATCGCGACCGGAGTTTGACAAAGGTCCGCGGCCAGCCGGGTGATCTGGTCCAGGGCGGATTGGAGCGGGCGAACCAGGACTTGATAGCGGGCCAGGGCTTGGAGGCGCGTTGCTTCTTGACGAGAATGAATCGCTTTCATGATTCGGACCTGCTTAAGCTTAAGGCGCTTTTCCGGCTCGAGCCGGTCCAGCGGAAGATCTGCCGTTCTACTGGGCAGGAGTGATTACGGCACCCTCGCCACCCGAGGCAATTCCAATCATGGCCCCATTATTTCTAACCTGCCCGGCAAAGTCAAGCGGGGGCAAGCGCTGGCCGTCCCGGATTGTCAAGGCGGGAAAATTCTGGTATGTATGCACCGGGAGGAATCCTTATGGCCGCATCGGCGCGAGTTCCAGTGGGGGTGCTATGCTTGTTGCTCAGCGTCAGTTTCCTGCCCGGTGCGGCGCGCGCTACGGCCAGAAGCGAGGCGCTTCCCGGGTATCACTGGCGCACGCTGGAGACCCCGCATTTCAGCGTCCACTATCACCAGGAAGAGGAGTTGATGGCCCGGCGCGTGGCCGAGCTCGGGGAGGAGATTTATACCGAGCTGACTCCCTTCATGAAATGGACTCCCCGGGGCAAGACCCAGGTGGTGCTGGTCAACAACCGGGACGACTTCAATGCCTGGAGCACCACCGTGCCCTTTCGGGAGATGAAGATCTTCCTGGTGCCGCCGCCGACCACCATGGATTTTGACTCGTCGGACGACTGGTTGCGCCTGACCTTGTTTCACGAATACACCCACATCCTCCACCTCGACACGGTGGACGGGATTCCCAAGTATCTCCGCTACTTTTTCGGGAGCATTGTCTCCTATGGGTTTTTCTCGCCGACCTGGTATCTGGAAGGACTGGCCACTTACGGCGAGACGCGCTTTACCGGCGAAGGCCGGATCGGCGCGCCCCTGACCGAGATGGTGTTGCGCTCGGCCATCCTGGACCTCAAGATCCCCACGTTCGACAAACTGGGCGGCGAATCGCCGGACTGGCCCTGGGGCCAGACTCCTTATCTTTTCGGCGGCGCCTTTGTGGATTACCTGGCCCAGACCTATGGCCCGGAGAAACTGGCCGAGTTCAACCATACCTATAGCAAGGGCATGCCCTACGGGCTTAACTCCGCGGCCATCAAGGTCTTCAAGAAGGAATTCCCCCTGCTCTGGAACGAGTGGCGCCAGTCCCTGCAAAAGAAATACGAAGCCCAATACCAGGCCCTGGCCGGCGAAGGGATCACGGCCTCCGAGCCGCTCAGCTTCACCGGCTACGTGACCATGGGTCCGCGCTTCTCGCCGGACGGCCGTTGGCTCGCCTTTTCCACCCGCGACGCGGACCATTACCCCGCGATCGAAGCTTTGAATATGACAGCGAGTAGTGCCACCGGTTTGAAACCGGTGGCCCATAAACCTGTGCTACTAATTCCGGGCCGGAACGCTTACACTTTATCCTGGTCGCCGGACGGCAAGACGGTTTACATTTCGCGCACGACCAACCCCGACAGCGCGCTGGCCGAGAACTTCTTCCGCTATTACGACCTCTTCGCTTACCGGATCCAGAAAGAGAAGAAACACTCTTTCCGGGTGAAGCCCGAGCGACTGGCGCGCCAGGCCCGCCTTTCCCAGGTGGACGCCTCGCCGGACGGGAGCTTGCTGGCCGGGGTCGTCCAACAGATGGACCGCACCGAGCTGGTCGTGCTCTCGCCCGACGGCGCCGGGCTCAAGCCGCTGGTTCCGGCTGAGCCGGGCGTGCGTTGGGCCACGCCCCGCTTTTCGCCCGATAGCCAAAGGATCGCGGCCTCAGTCGTCCGGGCCGGCAACCGTGACATCGTGATCCTGGACCGCGAGGGCCGCGAAATTCAGCGGGTGACCTCGGATCCGGGTTCGGACCGGGACCCTTGCTGGTCGCCGGACGGCCGCTACCTGCTCTTCACCTCGGCCCGCACCGGTATTTACAACCTCTATGCCTTTGACACCGAAGCCAACGCGCTCTACCGCGTCACCAACGTGGCGGGCGGGGCGTTCCAGCCCGAGGTCTCGCCCGATGGCGCGAGCCTGGTCTTCATTTCCTATTCCTCGGCCGGCTATGACCTGCACCGGATGGCATTTGACCCTGCGGGTTGGAAGCCGCTGCCCTGGGAAGAAGCGCCGATCGAGGTTTCGGCTAGTGAGCCGCTCCAAGGCTCCGCGCCGGCCGATTGGAAAGACCACGGCTACCGTCCCTTTAAAACCCTGCTCCCGCGCTTCTGGCTGCTGAGCTACGGGCTGTATTACGACTTCAGCTTCATCTCGGCTGAAACGATGGGCACCGACGCGCTCAACCAGCACACCTATGTTCTGGATTATTTCTACGTGCTTCCGGGCGCCTATTCCGGCGCCCAGGCGGCTTATAGTTACGACCGGGTGTGGGCCGAGTTCACCGCTTCCTATTACCGGTTCCCGGTCTATTACCACGACATCCTGTTCGCGCCCACGCCGACCGGGACCGGCGGCATCGGGCCGGAGCACCTGGAAGTGGCGGAGCGGGATTATTACGAGATGGAGCAGATCGCGAGCGCCGGCTTTACCGGCACGCCCCGGATTTTGAGCCAGGCGCTGCGGGCCGGGGTGTTTTACCACTGGGAGCAGCGCGACCCGCTGAGCCAAATCCCGGAGGAAGTGACGGAAGCCTTGGAGCTGCGGCCCCAGAACGCGAAGTTGGTCGGGGTGGAAGCCGGCCTGGTTTATTCCACGATCGGCTCCACCGGCCGGCGCGGCGCCACGGTGCGCAACCTCGGGGTAGAGTCGGGCCGGTCCTTGGCCGTGGGTTATGAGTTTTACCGCCGGGCCCTGGGCGGGGACCTGGACCGCGAGGTGGTGACCGTGGATTACCGAGAGTATGTGCCGATTCCCAAACTCCTCCACCACGTCCTGGCCTGGCGGGTCCATTACGGCAAGGCCTGGGGCGATGACCGGGTGGTCCCCACCTTCCGGATGGGCGGCGGCTACGGCGACCTGCTCATCCCCGAGCCGGGCACCCGTTTCTTCTCCTTGCGCGGCTTTGGCTTTGACGATTTCTGGGGCGAAGAAGCCGCCGCGGCCTACCTGGAATACCGGCTGCCCCTGACCTGGGCCGAGCACGGCTGGGGCCTGGTCCCGATTTACTATTCCGGCGCTCACCTCACCTTGTTCAGCGACGCCGGCATGGCCTGGGGCGGGGTCCTCAGCGACCGGCTGGACAACCCCAAGGGTTTTAATTCCGAAGAGCTCAACCTGGGCGCCGGCGGTGAGATAGATTTCCGCCTGCGCCTCGGCTATGGCCTGGGTTCGGAAATGATCTGGCGGCTGGGCTACGCGCAGGACGTGCAGGGCGAGGGATTGGGCGGGACTTTGTTTACGTCGCTCGGGGTGTCATTTTGATTTGTCTCGAGTTGCAAAAAAGAAAAAGAATTTACACTTGGCGTCTTCCTCTTTGAGCGAGGGACTAAAATAGATGATGCCTGAAAGCTCGAAACCTCCGGCCGGCCGCTGGGTCAAGGGCAGCGCGCTGGTGGATTACGTGATGCTGATGCGGGCCAACCCGGACCTGGCCTGGGCGGAGAACCTTTTGGCCGAAGACCTGGCGCAGCTCAAGCAGATGATCCTGCCGGCCTCCTGGTATCCGGCCGACCTGTTTCAGCGCCTGGGGGTGGCGGTGTTCAAGTTGGTTTCCAAGGAGAGCTATGAGGTGGTCCGCGGATTTGGCCGCTTCCTGGCCGACCGGATGAATAAGGAAAATCCGGGCCTGGTGGTGCCGGGCCGAGCCCAGGACACCTTGTCCAAATACCGGGTGATTCAAGAGCGGCTGTATTCGTTCAAGATCATCGAGATCGTGGAAAGCGGCCCGGGCCGCAGCCGGCTCCGGATCTCGACGGAGCCGGGAGACGTGGCCGCCCGCTTGCTGGCGGAAGTGACCGCGGCGACGGCGGGACGGCTGGTCGAACTTTCCGGCGGCCGGAACCTGGAGATGAAACTGCTGAAAGCGGTCTGGGAGGGCGCGAAGCAGACGACGCTGGTGGCAAGCTGGGAAGCAAGGGTGAAGAGTGAAGGGTGAAAGAAGAATTGGAAAAAGCCTTCAGCCTTCTGCCTTCACACTTCACCCTTTCCCAAAGGGTTGACCCGGCGGATATCGGAAGGTAAAATCGGCTCATGCCTTATGCAACCAAACCTTCGGAGGGGCGATACGTCAAGGGCGGCTTGATTATTGACTACGTGAAGATGATTCGTTCCAACCCCCAGCTCCCCTGGGCGGAGCACCTTACGCCCGAGGAACTGGAACAGGTCCAACAATTGATCCTTGCGGCCTCCTGGTATCCTTTGGAATTGTTTCAACGCATCGGACTGGCGACTTTCAAATTGATCGCCAAAGAAAACTACCAGGTGATCCGGGCCTTTGGCCGCGCCTCGGCCGACCGGATGAACGCGGAAAACCCCGGCCTGGTCAGCCCCGGCCGCGCCCGGGATACGCTCCGCAAATACCGCCTGATCCAGGACCGCCTTTATTCCTTCAGGCCGGTCCAGACCGATGACCTCGCTCCCCAACACCTGCTCATCCATACCTATTCCCTGCCTGAAGAAACCGCAGCCCGGCTGATCATGGAGGTCGTGGCCGGCACCGTCGAACGCTTGCTCGAGCTTTCCGGCGGCCGCAATATCCAGACCAGGCTGATCGAGGCGGTCTGGGAAGGCGCCGGCCAGAACACCCTGGAAGTCACGTGGGAAGAAGGGTAGGATAGTCTCTCTGGTAAAGGGGCCCCTTCCGCGCGGAGGGGCGATCAACTAAACGAGGAACCCGGAGATCCGATGAGAGGAGTCGCAAACCGAGGAGTTGTGATCTGCGCCCTGGCCGCGAGCCTGCTGGCGCTGCCGGCGCTGGCGCAAGAGACAAATCCGCTCGCGCCTTATCCGTCCTGCGAAGAGGTGCTGACCGAGATCCGGGATCTGGCCGCGGCCCATCCCGACCGGGTAGCGCTGGAAGAGATCGGCCAGAGCGTGGCCGGCCGGCCGATCCCGGCGCTGCATTTCCACCTGGGGCAATTAAACTGTTCGGGGACAGACAGGAACGTCTGTCCCCCACAAGCCCTGATCACGGCCGGCATCCATGCCCAGGAGTTCATCGGCACCGAGGTGGCCCTGGCCGCGGCCCGGCTCCTGGCCCAGGGCGACGCGGACCAACTCCTGGCCGGCTCCGATGTCTGGGTCGTCCCCTTGCTCAACGTGGACGGCCATTGCCAGGTTTATGACGACCAGGGCAAGGGCAATAAGATCACCAAGGGCCGCAAGAACCTGCACGGGGTGGACCTCAACCGGAACTTCCCGGAGGCGGCCGGGGCCAAGAGCCGGCACCCATTGGCCGGGAACCGCCGGCCCGGGTCCAGCTACTACATGGGCCCAAAGGCCTTGTCCGAGCCGGAGACCCGGGCGATCGCGGACCTGGTCGCGGCCCATCCTTTCTACGCGGCCATCGCCCTGCACAGCGTGGCCGGGAAATACCTGTATCCTTTCTGCTATACCCGGGCGCCGGCGCCGGAGGCCGAGTGGTTCCAGATGATCGGCCAGGCCCTGATCGAGCACCAGCCGCATCATGCCTACCGGGTCCAGCAGTCCTACTCCTGGTATCCCACTCTGGGCGACCTCGACGATTTCCTCTATATTCAATACGGCATCCTCTCAGCCACGGTTGAGGTGGGCACGGTCGGCCAGAACCTGCCCCATTTCTTTAGGACCTTCAAGTTCTTCTGGATCTCCAATCCCCAGAACGTGAGCTATTGGACGGGCAACGATGCCGGGGCCATCCTGGCCGGATTGGACCGGGCCCGGGAGCTGACCAGTGGCCGACCCCTCCCGCCCGGGGCCAAGCCCGGCCGACCCGAATCCCAGGTCATCATCTACCCCCGGACCCCGGTGCCCTAGCCGGAAGCGATGAACCGCCTGCAACTCCTCCTCGCCGGCGCCCTCCTCTGCGCGCTGGGGATCATCGCCTACGCCAACTCTTTCTCCGTGCCCTTTCACTTCGACGACGAGCGGCACATTTCCGAAAACCGCTATATCCGTCTCACCTCGTTTAGTGCTGCGGGGTTATGGAGCGCCATGATTCAGGACCGAAAAAACAACCGCCCTTTTTCCAACCTCACGTTTGCCCTGAATTATTGCCTGCATGGCGAGCGCGTTTGGGGCTACCATCTGGTCAATCTCATGTTCCACCTTGGGGCCAGCGCTGCCATCTTTTTCATCCTGCTCAGAACTTTTTGCCGCGCCGGCTTGCCTGAGATCCGCCGCGATTGGGCGGCACTGGTGGCGACCGCGGTCTGGACCGTGCACCCGCTCCAGACCCAGGCCGTCACCTACATCGTCCAGCGCCAGACGGTGATGGCCTCGGCCTTCACGCTCTTCAGCCTGGCGGCATACCTCAGGGGCCGCGAGAGCGCTCAGCGAAGCCGCCGATTCTTCCTCTATTTTTTGACCAGCCTGTTCGCCATCATATCCATTGGCTCAAAAGAGATCGGCCTGATCACGCCCCTACTCCTCTTTCTCTACGAAGTTTATTTTTTCCAAAAGCTCTCCTCTGCCTTCCTGCGCCGGCGCGCCAAGACCCTGATCTTAGCGGCGATCATTTTGGCCGCACTCCTGTTGCCCTATTTCCGGCCCGAAATGCAGAACAAAATTTTCCAGGGCTACAAGAATTGTCCGTTCACGCCCGGGCAGCGCTTGCTCACCGAGCCGCGGGTACTCTTTGATTACCTGAGCTTGATTCTCCTGCCTTTGCCCTCCCGACTCAGCCTGGAGCACGCCCCGGTTATCTCCTCCTCTCTCGTCCATCCCTGGACCACCCTGCCCGCCATCCTCGCCTGGATCGCTATGCTTTTCGCCGCAATCCGCTTCGCCCGCCAACAGCCCCTGCTCAGCTTTGCCCTGCTCTGGTATCTCGGCAACCTTTTCCTGGAATCCTCCTTCCTTCCGCTCGACCTCATGAACGAACACCGCCTCTACCTTCCCTCCCTCGCCCTGATCGTCCCGATGGTGGCCGCGTCCGTGTTCAAATGGCCTCGGTTGGGCGTCACCCTGGCGGGAATCGGAGTTCTCGTCCTGGTGCTGGGTGCAGGCACCATCGCTCGCAATAAAGTATGGCAAAATCCACCCTTGCTCTGGCGCGATGCGTTGCGTAAATCAGACGATCGGAATCGCGCCTGGATCGGCGCCTGGATCAACCTTTGTGTGGAGGAAAACGAGGCGGGCCGTTACCATGCCGCACTTTTTGCCTGCCAGCGGGCCATCCGGAATAACCCGAAGATTGCGCATTCCTATAACTCTCTGGGAGTCGCCTATTTTCAACTGGGGAATTTCCCGGAGGCGCGAAAAGCCTTTGAACAAGCGATTGCCTTGAATCCGAACATGGCCCTAGCCTATCTGAACCTGGCTGATGTTTGCATCCAGGAAGCCAAGCCCGAAGAAGCTCTGGTTCTGCTGCAACGGACTCTTTCCCTCGACGCATCTTTTTCGGATGCCTATTTGCGTCTGGGAGAAATCTATCTGTCCCGCCATCAGCCCGAACGGGCCATCCCTTACCTCCGCGAATATTTGAGACAAAAGCCGAAATGGATCCCGGCCTATTCCGTTTTGGCTTTTGCCTTGCTCAAAGCCGGAGATTGCGTGGAGGCAGAGAATACGGCCCGCCAAGGTCTTGGGTTGAATCCCGTCCGGCCCGAGCTGAAGATGATATTGCAAGAGTGTTCTCAACCCTTTCCGGCCAGCACCGGAGATACCGGGGGGCTTGAGATAGCCCCTTCGCCCAATCCAAAAAATCCATGATGATCCGATTCCGGCTCGTTCTCTCCTGCCTGGGCCTCTGCGCACTGGGGATCATCGCCTACGCCAACTCCTTCTCCGTGCCCTTTCACTTCGACGACCAGACCCACATCACCGAGAACCCTTACCTCCACCAGATGAGCGCGCTCCGGCCGGCGGCCCTGCTCCGGGCCATGGTGCAGGACGGAAGACAAAATCGCCCCTTCTCCAACCTCAGCTTCGGCCTGGACTATTATTTCCACGGGGAAAGCGTCTGGGGCTATCACCTGGTCAACCTGCTCCTGCACCTCTTCGCGGCCCTGATGGCCTTTCTTGCGCTCCGGCTCACCTTTCGCCGCGCCGGTCTCCCCGAAAACCGGCGCGACCTGGCCGCCCTGGCCGCCATCGCAGTCTGGACCGTGCACCCGCTCCAGACCCAGGCCGTCACCTACATCGTCCAGCGCCAGACGGTGATGGCTTCCGCCTTCCTGCTCGCCACCCTGGCCGCCTACGTCGCCGGCCGGGAGGCGGGGTCGCGAGCGCGCAAGTATCCCCTCTATACTGCGGCCCTGGTCGCGATGATCCTGGCCGCGGGATCCAAGGAGACCGCGCTCGTGACCCCCGCGTTGCTCCTGCTCTACGAGATCTACTTCTTCCAGAACTCCTCCTTTGGCTTGCGGCGAGCTCAGCCGAGCGGCTTCCTGCGCCGCCACCCCCTTCAAGTGGCGGTCGCGGTCATCATCCTCAGCAGTCTCTCCATCCTTTACCTCCGGCCGGAAATGTGGGCGAAAATCGCGCTCGGCTACCAGGACTACTCCTTCACCCTGCCCGAGCGCCTGCTCACCGAGCCGCGGGTGCTTTTCGATTATATCGGCCTGATCCTCCTGCCCCTCCCGTCCCGGCTCAGCCTGGAGCACGCCCCGGTTCTTTCCTCCTCGCTCGTCCATCCCTGGACCACCCTGCCCGCCATCCTCGCCTGGATCGGGCTGATCGCCGCCGCCTTCCGCTTCGCCCGGCTGCGGCCCCTGCTCAGCTTTGCCCTGCTCTGGTTCCTGGGCAACCTCTTCCTGGAATCTTCCTTCCTCCCCCTCGACCTCATGAACGAACACCGCCTCTACCTTCCCTCCCTCGCCGTGATCGTCCCCCTGGCGGCCGCACCCATCCTTTACACGCGCCGGCGGCGCTGGCCCCTGGCCGGGCTCGGCCTCATCGTCATCTTCCTCCTCCTCGCCACCATCACCCGCAACCGGGTCTGGCAGAGTCCGCGCCGGCTCTGGACCGACGCAATTGAAAAGGCGCCCGGCGTGGCCCGGGCCTGGACCAACCTCTGCGCGGTCCAGGTAGCGGAGGCCGACTACTCGGCCGCCCTGGCTGGCTGCCGGCGGGCCGTCGCCATTGATCCCCGCATCGCCGAGCCGCACAACTACCTGGGCATTGCTTATTACCAGCTCCGCGATCCCG
Organism: Deltaproteobacteria bacterium RBG_13_61_14; assembly: GCA_001797815.1. Lineage (GTDB taxonomy): Bacteria > RBG-13-61-14 > RBG-13-61-14 > RBG-13-61-14 > RBG-13-61-14 > RBG-13-61-14. The sequence goes on from MGQK01000094.1 coordinate 10,550, forward strand.
AGCGGGGGGAGCAAGAGTTCCAGAAAGCGATTGCGCTCAACCCTGACTTCGACCTGGCGCTCTTCAACCTGGCCGAGCTCTACCGGAAGCAGGCCGAGCCGGAACAGGCCATCGCCGCCTTTCTGAGGACCTTGGCGGTCAACCCGGACAATGACCGCGCTCACCTCCACCTCGGGCACCTCTACCTCCTTCAGAACCAGCCCCGGCTCGCCATCCCCCACTATCAAGAGGTGGTCCGGCTCCGGCCCCGCTGGCCACGAGCTTACTCCTACCTGGCCCAGGCTTACCTGGACGCCGGCGATTGCGCGGCGGCCCGCCAGGAGGCCGAGCGAGGGCTCCGGCTCGATCCCGCCCAGCCCGATCTGGAATCCATCCGGCAACAGTGTGTCCCTCGCGCTCGATAGTTACAATCTAAATAATTTTTAAGTTGACAAGAAAAAGTTTTTAGGATATAGTTCGCATACAAAGTAGTTCTAATGTACCGGCAGTAAGGTTTCTTCTCGCGAAAAGGGGTGGCTCGCTCCCGCTGGGCAAGGGAAAGAATCCCTCTCTCGGCCCGAGCGAGGTTTGCTCCCGGACTTTCCGGGGCAGGGGAAAAATACTTGCGGGAGAGAGGGATGGGTGTTCTCAAAAAGAGCCGAGGGACTGAAGTTTCCTTGCGGGTTTGCATTTTTTACAACTGTAATAGATGCTGACAGTTTGCTTTTTTCTTCGGAGCGGCGCGCTCCGGGTGAGCGGGATAATTCCCAGTGATTTTGAGGAGCTAAGGGGGAAGTCCAAGGGGATTTGATTTGGCACAGCCCTTGCCTTGGAGAGTAGGGGCTTTTCGAGAAGGAAGAGGTATATCCATTTGCAAATCTGGAAGAGTTCTTCCTGAGAGACTGGCTCAGGGCGAATTGTTTCAGTTGTTTCATTAACCCTCTGTAGTAAGGAGATAGGCGTATGGGTCAAAATTCGAGTCGCGGATGGCTCGTGACTTTCTCCGGCACCGGGATTAATCTCGCCTTGGGCGTGCTCTATTCCTGGAGCGTCATTTCCAAAGAGATACCTGCGGACTGGAACTGGAGCGAAACCCACCGCTCCTGGCCTTACACCATTGCCTGTTTGGTCTTTGCCCTGATGATGGTGCCGGCCGGAAAGTTGCAAGACAAATTCGGGCCCCGGATCGTGGCCAGCCTGGGCGGCATCTTGACCGGGCTGGGGCTGATCCTGGCCGGCCAGTTTACCACCCTGGGCATGTTTATCCTGGGTTTCGGCATCCTGGCCGGGACCGGCATCGGCTTCGGCTATGCCTCGGCCACCCCGCCCGCGGTCAAATGGTTTCCGTCCGCCAAGACCGGGATGATCGCCGGGATCGTGGTCTCCGGCTTCGGCCTGGCCTCGGTTTACATCGCCCCGCTGGCCAAATACTTGATCAAGGCCGTGGGCGTGCAATCCACCCTGATGATTCTGGGCATCGCTTTCCTGATCCTGGTCACCCTGCTCGCGCAAATGCTTGTCAACCCGCCTCCCCAGCCGGCCGGCGCCAAAGCCGCAGCCGCGGTTCCGGCTAAAGATTATTCCGCGGGGGAAATGCTCAAGACCTCCCAGTTCTATCTGCTCTGGCTGATGTTCGCCTTTAACGCCGGCGCCGGGTTGATGGTCATCGGCAAGCTGGCCAAGCTGGTGGAGGTGCAAGCCGGCTTCAAGGCCGGCTTTATCCTGGTGGCCCTGCTCGCCATCGGCAATGCCGGCGGCCGACTCCTGGCCGGAACCCTTTCCGATAAATATGGCCGCACCCGGATCTTGCAAGCGTTCACCCTGTTCCAGGCGGCCTTGATGTTCCTGACCCCGTTCATCAATAATACCTTCATCCTCGTCCTTTTCTCCATGTGCATCGGCATGAACTACGGCTCCAACCTGGCCCTCTTCCCCTCGATCACCAAAGATTTCTTCGGCTTGAAGAATTTCGGCGTCAATTACGGCCTGGTCTTTACCGCCTGGGGGGTAGGCTCGATCATGGCCTTGCTGGCCGGAAAGATCTACGACCTCTACCAGAGTTTTGAATACGCTCTTTACCTGGCCGGAGCTTTGCTCCTGGTCACCATCGTGCTCTCCCTGGTGGTGAGAAAACCGGTGGCGGAAGCTAGAGCGGCGGCGGCTGAAGCCAAAGCTTGAAAGGGAGGTGGTCCATGACACATAAGGCAGGGATGGGAATCGCCGCGGCGGTTGTTTGGGCGGTCATCCTGGCCGGGTCGGCTGTCCCGGCGCGAGCTCAATGGCAGATCGCCAGCCCGGACGGGAAGGCGAACCTCAAGCTCGGGATTCTCTTCCAGGGGCAGGCCGAGTGGATGGAATTCCCGGAAGTGGGCGATCCCAACGACTTTGACTTATCCCGGAACATTTTTATCCGGCGTTTCCGGATCCTGGGCGGGGGCAATGTGACCGAGAAGCTTTCCTTTTTCTTCGAGACCGACAGCCCCAACCTGGGCAAGGGCATCACCAAGGTGACGGTGAGCCCGGGCGGCACGGTGGCCGTGGAAAATTCCAAGGAAGCGGGAGATATTTACCTGCAGGATGTATTTGTCACTTATTCCTTCCTGGATGAATTCAAAATCGAAGGCGGGCTGATGCTCACGCCCAACTCCCATAACTCGGAAAGCTCGGCCGCCGCGCTCCTGCCCATTGACTACGGCCCTTACTCGTTCCTGGCCTCGACGCCCACCCTCTCCCGGGTGGGACGGGACTGGGGCGCCCAGGCCCGCGGCTACCTCTTCAAGCATTTCGAATACCGTTTCGGCGTTTACCAGGGCTTTCGAGGGGAAAATTCCACTGCCCCCTTCCGCTACGTCGGCCGGGTGGTGGCCTACGTCTTCGAGCCGGAAACCGGCTTCTTCTATACCGGCACTTCCCTGGGCACCAAGAAGATCCTGGCGCTGGGGTTCAGCGGCGACGGCCAGGAGACCTATCGCTCTTACGGCGGCGACATCTTTATGGATCTGCCCATTCCCAACGGGGACGGGCTCACGCTGCAAGGGGATTACATCTATTATGATGGGAATGATACTTTTCAACAACTGCCGGTCCAGAATACCTGGCTCGCCGAAGCGGGTTACTATAACAAGGCGGCCCGGCTGGGACCCTTTGTCCAGATCGGGGTGCAAGACTTCGCCGATCCGGACCTGCACGACGAGAACCGCTACCAGGGCGGGCTGGCCTATTGGGCCTTCGGGCACAAATTCAACCTCAAGCTCGGCTACACCCAGATTTACAAGCAGCATGAGCGCCGCCGCAACCAGGTGGTGCTCCAGTGCCAGGTGTTCCAGTTTTAAGGGAAAAGCGAGGCTTGGCAAAATTTTGGAAGCTGTCATATAATAACCGGCTCTGGGGTTAAAAAGGATTCTTCCTTTCGGTTTGGGGAAGGGAAGAGGAAACTCGGGGCTGATCGGGATCAAGGAGAGTAAGGAGGAATTTGCCATGGATAAAGGAAAAGCAAAAGAAAAAACAGAAGAAAAAGAAAAAAAGTCCATCTTGTCCGTCAGCTTGGAAGACCGCGTGTTTGACATCCCCAAGGATTTGCAGAAGAGAGCCTACATCAAAAGCGCCGCGCAGTATGAGCGGATGTTCAAGGAATCCCGCGACAACCCCGACCAGTTTTGGGGCAAGTTGGCCGAGGAATATCTGACCTGGGACAAGAAGTGGAGCTCGGTGTTCAAGTGGGATGACAAAGAGGCGATCAAGTTCTCCTGGTTCAAAGGCGGCAAGCTCAATGCCTCGGTCAACTGCCTGGACCGGCACCTCAGCAGCGCCAACAAGAACCGGGCCGCGATCATCTGGGAAGGCGATGATCCCAAGGACAGCAAGGTCTTTACCTATATGGACCTCTACCGGGAAGTCAATAAGTTCGCCAATGTCCTTAAAAAGAAGGGGGTCAAGAAGGGCGACCGGGTGGCCGTTTACCTGCCCATGATCCCGGAGCTGCCCATTGCCATGCTCGCCTGCGCCCGGATCGGCGCCGTCCACTCCGTGGTCTTCGGCGGCTTCAGCGCCGACTCGCTCAAGGACCGGATCCAGGACTCGCAGTGCGTGATGCTGATCACTTCCGACGCGAGCTACCGGGGCGGCCGGGTGATCCCGCTCAAGGCCAATGCCGACAAGGCCCTGGAGAGCTGCCCCTCGGTCAAGACTACGGTCGTGGTCAACCGGGCCAACCAGGAGGTGCCGATGAAGGCCGGCCGGGACGTCTGGTGGCACGAGGAGATGAACGCCTCGGACATCAAGCCCTTTTGTCCGCCCGAAAGCATGGATTCAGAAGATCCGCTCTTCATCCTCTACACCTCCGGCTCCACCGGCAAACCCAAGGGCGTGCTCCACACTACGGCCGGCTTCCTGCTCTACGTAGCGGTCTCCCACAAGCTCGTCTTCGACATCCACGAGGAAGACACCTTCTGGTGCACCGCGGACATCGGCTGGGTCACCGGCCATTCCTACATCGTTTATGGCCCGCTCTGCAACGGCGCCACCTCGGTCATGTTCGAGGGCGTGCCCAACTATCCCAACCCGGCCCGCTTTTGGGCGATCGTGGAAAAATACAAGGTCAACGTGATCTACACCGCGCCCACCGCGATCCGGGCCATTGCCAAGGAGGGGGACGAATGGCCGAAGAAGCACGACCTCTCGTCCTTGCGAATCCTGGGCACGGTGGGCGAGCCGATCAACCCCGAGGCCTGGATCTGGTATCACCATGTGATCGGCAATGACCGCTGCCCGATCGTGGACACCTACTGGCAGACCGAAACCGGCGGCTTCATCATCACCCCCTTCCCCGGCGCCTTCAAGCTCAAGCCCGGAAGCGCCACCAAGCCCTTTTTCGGGGTGTTCTGCAAGGTGCTCCGCGAAGACGGCACCGAGTGCGAGGCCAACGAGGGCGGATACCTGGTGATCGAGCGGCCCTGGCCCGGGCTGATGCGCACCGTTTACGGCCAGCACGAGCGCTTCAAGGAGACCTACTGGGTCCGCTTCCCCGGCTACTACACCACCGGCGACGGCTGCCGCGTTGACGACAACGGCTATTACTGGCTGATGGGCCGGCTGGACGACGTGATCAATGTCTCCGGCCACCGCATGGGCACCGCGGAGATCGAAAGCGCCCTGGTCAGCCATCCCAAGGTGGCCGAGGCCGCGGTGGTGGGCATGCCCCACGACATCAAGGGCCAGGGAATTTATGCTTTCGTCACTCCCAATACTGGCGTCCCCAAGACCGAGGATCTCAAGAAGGAACTTGTGGCGCATGTGCGCAAGGAGATCGGCCCCATCGCTACCCCGGACAAGATCCAGTTCACCGACGCGCTGCCCAAGACCCGTTCGGGCAAGATCATGCGCCGCATCCTGAAAAAGATCGCGTCCGGCGACGTCAAGGAGTTGGGCGACACCACCACCCTGGCCGACCCCACGGTGGTGGATTCCCTGGTCGAAGGGAGGCAGTAATACCATTTTCTAGTTGATCTGAAACAAATAAGAACCCCGACCTACCGAATATTCGCCGGCACCCCCAGCGCGGCGGAGCCGCAACTCCTGGCCGAGAGCCTCGGAGAAGGTCTGGTAACATTCTCTGGGGAGGAGAGAGCGTTGGTAAGGTCTATTTTAATTCTTCTTTGAATAAGCCCATGCGGATGATGTCGTGGTATTGGCCCTCGCGGAAGAACTCCCGGCGGAAGACGCCCTCCTGGACGAAGCCGGCGTCCTGGTAGCACTTGAGGGCGCGGGGGTTGAAGGCGTAGGTTTCCAGGTAGAGCTTGCGCAGGTTGAGGAAGTCGAAGGCATACTGGGCCAGGAGCTTGAGGGCCTCGCGGCCGAAGCCCTTGTCCCAGTATTCGGGGAGCCCGATGACGATGCCGACCCGGGCCTTGCGGTCGCGGGGGTCCATCAGGTCGAGGCCGCAGTTGCCCAGATATTGGCCGGAAAGGGATTCGATCACGAACGACTTCCGGGTGGGGTCGTCGTCCAGGACCCGGCGCTCGAGCCAGGCCCGCTCCGCCTGCCGGCTGATCGGATACCAGACCGCGGAGAGGGTCCGCACCACGTTCCAGTCGTTCAGCCACTTCAGGCAGTGGGCCAGGTCTTCCGCCTCCAACGCCCGCAGTCGAACCTTTTCACCGTGGAGCATGGCTTGGCTCCTTTTGCTCCTAACCCGGCCGAGCCGGAACCAAAAAAAGATTTTAACACAGAGCACACAGAGGGCACGGAGAGAAAAAAACTATTCCAAGCTCCCCGACTCTGTGTTCTCTGTGTTTCAGTTCTGTATTAAATCGTGCCCACTTTGGCAATAATGTTAGCCCGAAGCGCCTAAGGCTCGTGGAGAATCTGATCAATCAGCTCCGCTTTCTCGTCTTCGCTCATCCGGCCAAAATCCAGGCCGCGCTCCCGGCAGATGGCCTCCAATTTGGCTTGATTCTTTTCCACCAGTCGCTCCCATTTTTCCAGGTTGCCCAAAAGCCGCTGCAAGGCTTTGCGTCGGCCCTGCGGCGAGAGCCGATCGAGGGCAGCCAGGATTTGCTCTTCATTTAGTTCCGGAGGCATAAACAGTCTCCTCTCCCCTGCTTGTAAAATTGATTATAGCACACCAGAGGATTTTTCCGCTACGCTCCCTTCGGCCAACCGCTTCCGGCATTCCGCCAGACCCAGTAGCGCCGCCGCCTTTTTGAGCTCCGGCCCCTGCACCTCGCCGGTGAGCGCCGCCCGCAGCGGCATGAGCAGCGCCTTGCCTTTCAGCTTGAGCTTCTTCTTCAGCTCCGCCACAACCTCCTCGAACCCCGCTTCGTCCAGCCGCGCCCGGCCCAAAAGCTCGGCCGCGAACGCCGCCGCCACTTTCCGCGCCGACTCCTCCTGCAAGACCCGCTCAGCTTCGGCCGATCGGGAGAACGGCTCTTGCAGGTAAAGCCGCATCGCGGCCACCGACTCGCTGAGCAGGTCAATCTTTTCGCGGATCGAGTCCACCGCGGCCCAGAGCCATTCCCGGGGCCGGCCGTTAAGCGGATAGCCGGCCAGCTCCAGGTGGGGCCGGACCAGCTCGTAAAGGGCTTCGGGTGGAAGCGCCCTCAGGTATTTCCCGTTCAGCCAGCGGAGCTTGTCCAGGTCAAACACCGCCGCCGCCTTGTGCACCCGCTCCAGGCTGAACCGCTCCGCCATTTCCGCGAGCGAAAGGATCTCCTCCCCGTCCGGGCTCGACCAGCCGAGCAGGGCCATGTAATTGTCCAGCGCCGCGGGCAGGCAGCCGTCGCGGTAAAAACGGTCGAGCGAGGTATCGCCGTGGCGCTTGCTCAGGGGCTTATGGTCCGGGCCGGTGATCAGGGGCAGGTGTGCGAAAGCGGGCGGCTCCCAGCCCAGGGCCCGGTAGAGCAGCGCCTGTTTCGGAGTGTTGGAGAGGTGGTCCTCCCCCCGGATCACGTGGCTGATGGCCATGTGCTGGTCGTCCACCACGCAGGCAAAATTGTAAGTCACCTTACCACTGGCCCGCACGACCACGAAGTCGCCGATCTGTCCGGAATCGAAGCTCAATCGGCCCCGGATCGCATCGTCCACCTCCACCAGACCCGCCGGCACCGAGAAGCGCCAGGCCGGGCTCCGGCCCTGCGCCATGCGATCCGCCCGCTCGGCCTCGCGCAAGCTCCGACAGCGGCCGGAATAGTGATAGGTCAAGCCCGCGGCCGCGGCCTGCCGGCGCTCCTGCTCCAGCTCCAGCTCCGAGCAGAAACAGGGATAGACCTTCCCGGCCGCGGCCAACTCCTCCAGGCAGCGCCGGTAAAGCTCGGTCCGCTCCGACTGCCGGTAGGGGCCGTATTCGCCCCGGCCCGGCGCCTGCGGGTCCTCGGCCGCGACCGGGCCTTCGTCCCAGAGCAAGCCCAGCCAGCGCAGGCTCACGTAGATGCCGCGCTCGGCCTCCGGGTCGTTGCGGACCGCGTCGGTGTCCTCCAGCCGCAGCACCAAGGTCCCCTGCTGATGCCGGGCAAAGAGCCAGTTGAAGAGCGCGGTGCGGGCGTTGCCCAAATGCAGAAGTCCGGTAGGTGAGGGCGCGAAGCGGACGCGGACGGCGCTCATGCCCGGGCTTCCAGCAGGACGATGACCTGGGCGGCGATGGCCTCGCCCCGGCCGATCTCGCCGGTCCCCTCCAGGGTCTTGGCCTTGACGCTGACCCGGTCCGCGCTCACCTTCAGCACCCGCGCCAGGTTCTGGGCCATGGCCGGGAAATGGGGCGAAAGCCTGGGCGCTTCCGCGATCAGGGTGGCGTCGAGGTTGACCACGCGAAAGCCCTTGGCCTCCACCATCTCCGCCACCCGGCCGAGGAGCAAGAGGCTGTCCGCGTCTTTCCAGGCCGGGTCGGTGTCGGAGAAGTGCTGGCCCAGGTCGCCGAGCGCGAGCGCGCCGAGCAGCGCGTCGGCCGCGGCATGGCAGAGCGCGTCGGCATCGGAGTGGCCGAGCAGTCCTTTCTCGAAGGGGATGGTGACGCCCCCCAGCACCAGGCGCCGGCCCTGCGCCAGGCGATGGAGGTCAAAGCCCAAGCCGATGCGGAGGGCGGGCATCTTAACCGCTTCCCTTGCCCTCGGACAACATAGCTTGGATCTTGGTTTTCAGGTCCGGCAGGTCGTGCTCAACCGCGGACCAGACTTCTTCCAGGTCCGCAGCAAAGTAGTTATGGACCAGGATGTTGCGCATGGCCACGATCTGGGCCCACGGAATTTCAGGGTGTTGGGCTTTTAAACCTGGCGATAAGCTTCTGGCCGCCTCGCCGATGATTTGAAGATAATGCACAATCCAGACCTGCAACAGGTCTTCCCGGTCAAAGGCGGCCCTCCCTTGCGCGGAGTATTTGTCAATTCGCGTGATCGCCTCCAGGATATCGAGCAGGCGCTCGCGATCATCCCTCATAAGGGCAGGGCCTCGCGCAAGACGCGATCGCGGATACGTTCTTTCAATCCGCGCTCGGTGACCACGTCCACTTTGCAGCCGAGCAGCTTTTCCAGATCGAGCAGCAGCGCCGCATGATCAAGGAGGCTTCTCCCCGGTTCCAAATTGACGAGAAAATCCACGTCGCTTTCCGGGTCAGCGTCACCGCGCACCACGGAACCGAAAATGCGCAAGTTGGAGGCGCCATGCCGGGAGGCAATCCGTAAGATCTCCTCTCGCAACGCTTGGATTTCTTTCAGACCCATGGATATTATTATACTCCAACTCCTGGCTGGGCGCTTTCTTTAATTCATGATTTTGAATTAATCATTCCAACATCCGAGGCCTCAAGCCAGATCAGGGAGACCCGTCCCGCGCGCAACGAAACCCAAAGCAGTTGAACCGAACCCCCGCGAACTCGGCGTTGCGGTCCGACACGCGCAGGGCCGCCGGATCGTCGACCCAACTGCTCCCGCGCAAAATGTCCTTTTCTTCCACCCATTCCATTACATTCCCCGCCATATCCATAGCCCCGTAAGGTGAAGCCCCGGCCGGTTTGCTCCCCACCGGCAAAGTCCGACCTATTTCGCAGGCATTGTTATGTGCTAAATTACAATTCGGCGCTGAATTACCCCAGGGATACTCTCTTCCATCGGCCCCTTGAGCCGCCTCTTGCCACTCCTGCTCTTTGGGCAGGCGCTTTCCGGCCCATTGGCAATAGGTCCGGGCCTCCTCCTGGTTGACATAAACCACCGGCTGGTTGGGGGCATCAAACCTGCTTGTCTTCTTGGTTTTCTTGCACCCTCCTCCAGCTACGCATTCCTGAAAGTCCTGGTTAGTCACTTCATACTTGTCAATGTAGAACTTGAAGTCGGAGACAAAGACCATAGGGCCGCCTTTGGTACCGGGCGGGTGAAATTCTTGGAAAGTTTTTGGCGAGGGTTGCGCAGGCAAGAATGCCTGCGCCCCTTGAGGAGTTGGCTGCACCCCTGCCGCTTGTGGCAGTTGCGGAATGGGCACGGATTCGCCAAAGTGGTTTCTGACCTTGACTCCGGCCGCGGCGACCAGAAGATCGAGCTGGTCTTCGGTGCAGGCGCATTCCACCCGGTCGCTGTAATCCATGGCGCTGGTTTTCACGTCCACCAGGTCAAAGGTCATGAGGTATCGTGATCCCAATTTGCTCAACTCGACGACCATCATTTTTTGGGCCTGGACCAATTTCCCGATTTCCACCTGGCACATGGTCGAATCGCACAAGTCGGACATATTCATCGCCTGTCGTTTCATGACCTCTTCAAGCATGCTTTCCTTGATCACGATCAGGTTGGGGGACTTGGTCAGCTCATTGGTCAGGAGCGAGGTCAGGGTGGCGGCCAGCGATTTTTCCACCGCGCCCACTGCCTTGAGCGGATAAACCGCCACGCTGGTCTTGGCCGGAGGAGCGGCCGGAGGGGCTTGGGCCATGAAAGCCAGGGCCGCCAGGGCCAGGCTCAATCGTTTCAGAATCATTTTCATGGAGTCAACAATCCGCGAGGCAGACAAGAATGTCTGCCCCACCACATTTCTTTTCCCTATATACGACATACTACATACGACATACTTTTTCAGGGATGGCGGAACAACGCCTCGGCCATCAGCAGGTCGTCGGGAGTGGTGATCTTGAGGTTTCTGGGGTCGCCGGGCACGATCCGCACCCGCACCCCGAGGCGTTCGAGCAGGACCGAGTCGTCGCTGCCGACAAAGTTATCGGCCAGGGCCTGCTCATGGGCGCGGACCAAGAGGTCCTTCTTGAAGGCCTGGGGGGTCTGGATCTGCCAGAGCATGGAGCGGGGCAGGTTCTCGGAAATCCGGCGCTCCTGGTCCACCAGCTTGATGGTGTCCGCCGGCTGGATCGCCGCGGTGGCGGCGCCGTCCTTTTCCGCGGCCTGGATCACCGCAATCAGCACCGCATTGGACACCAGCGGCCGCGCCGCATCGTGCACCACCACCAGCTCGCACTCCAGGGAAAGCTGCTGCAAGCCGGCCCGCACCGAATCTTGCCGCTCCTCCCCGCCCGGCACCACCAGGCAGGGCTTGCCCAACGGATACTCCTCCTGCAACAGGGTCTGGGTGAATTGCAGGTGGTCGGCCGGCACCACCGCGATCAGCTCGTCCACCTTCGGGCAGTCCGCCACTCGCTGCAGGCTGTGGAACAGGATGGGCCGATCGCCCAGCATCAGGAATTGCTTGGGCACGTCCCCTTTCATCCGGGAGCCTTGCCCGCCCGCCGCCACAATCGCCGTTACCGCCATGCCTTCCCCTCGCGCCCGAACTCCGAGACCCCGGATTCGGACCGCCCGTTGCTTCAGCCGGGACTCGGTCTCCGGCTCCTCACGCCCCTGGGCCCGCCGGTTCTCCGGTGATCAGCGCCCGGATCCGGTCCAGGTCGGCCGGGGCCAGCTCCACAAACTCGATGGCCATGCCCGGCGGGTCGGCGCCGACGGCGCCGGCCTCATGGATCACCCGCACCACCCGACCGCGGCCCCGGATGGGGGGATAGCGATCTAAAAGCTTCAGTTCAAAATTGACGACGCTGCCCAGCCGGCGGGGACGATTGGTCATCATATACAGCCCGCCCTCGCTGATATTGTGGCACTGCCTGGGGTGTTCGAGCCGGATCCGATCGAACCGACGCCTTTCATTCTTGCGCTTGGCCTGCGCGCCCATTACCCTCTCCTTATGCCTTGGTCAATTCCCGGACCATCTCGTCTTCCATGAGATAAGTGAGCTGGTCCTGGATTAAATCTCCCAGCTCCCGCGCCTTGTCCTCCGCCAGCGCCGAGCCGGCTTCCGCGCCCGCCCGGCGCAACTGGTCCTCCAAAAGCCCCGCCAGCATTTTCAAGTCCGCGATCTCCTGTTCCCGCTGGTGCAGGATTTTCTCCAACTCGCGCCGGCGCTCTTCTTTCTCCCGGACCTGGCCCTGCAACTCGAGAAGCCGCCGCTCTTTCTCCTTCACCACTTCCCGGTGCATGAGCATGAAGGTGTTCAGCGATTTCTCCACCAGCGAGAGTGCCCGGTCGGTCCGTAACATCAACTCCTGCGAGGCCGCCGGCGGTTGAAATTCCGGGCTGGCGACCGGCTCTGGCTCGAACGCCGCGGCTGGCGCCGGCTCGGGCGGAACCACCTCTTCTTCACCCGCCCAGAGGTAATTGAGTCCATCCACCCGCTTTTTCACCAGTTCCCCGGCCTCCACTCGTTTCTGCACCGTGGCAAGGGGCAGACGGAAACGTTCCGCGTATTCGCGCAAAGTGAACCATTGGCCGGCAGCCTTCGCCATCTTTGCCTCCTTGGCAAGTATAAGAATTTTTGCGATAAGTTGCAAGGCTTCCCCTCGCCCGGTTCCTTTTCCAGCGCTCGGTGATAAAAGCCTTGTTTTTTCATGAACCCTCTTCTATAATGGGATGCAAGATTGCCCGGGTGAGCCCGAATTTTACGGCGCTAAGTCCTTCGATTCATAAGTTCGATGATGAACTTAGTTACTCGGCTCGACTGCATTCGGCAAGCTCATGCCCCGAGTTGGTCGAGGGGAGCTCGCCGAAGTCAGGACTTAGTGCCGTTCGGAGTGAGCAAATTAGCTGTTGCAAGTTGACGGAATATATGATTGTATTTGCGAATCGAAGCACTAAGGAGATGAGCGCATGGCCAAGGACGGATTGAAACAGTACGTGGCCAAAGACGCGGCCCAATTCACCGATCGGGTGAAGTATGTCTGGGAAGAGGGCGTGGATATCGCCCTGGACCAGTGGGATTCGTTCCAGAAGCTGGAACCCAAGTTCCAGGCGGCCATTGCCGGAGGGGCGGCGTTCCTGGTCTTGATCGTGGTCGTGGTGATCCTGGTGGCCAGGGGACCGGCGGAGATTCCGGTGATTGCCAGTTATGACCAGACCGGCGTGCTCGGAGAAAATTTCATGGTGGTGGAAAACGACAGCGAGGAGCCGCTTTTGAATTTGACTTTGGTGGTGGATAACGCTTACATCTTTCAGATTCCGGAACTCACTCCCTACGGGCAAGCCAAGATCCGATTGAGCCAGTTCCATCACCTGGTCGGCAACCTGGAAGAGGGGGCCACGGTTACCGAGGCCTTCCGCCCCCAGACGATAGTCGTCCATCTGGACGACACGACCAAGACCATCGAGCTGGTCAAGCGGAAAAAAGGCTTTTTCGAGCGTTGGCTGGGGGGAGGGTAGACCATCGCCGGCCTGACCTGCGACCGTTGCGGCGAGCCGATCCCTGAGGGTCGCACCGCCTATTTAATCAGCATCACCCTGGTGGCCGACTTCGACGGCGCGTTGCCGGTGTCGGTTTCCCAGGCAGAGCGGGCTGCGCTCTGGCAAGAGATCGAGTCCCGCAGCCAAGAAGATCTGGAGAAGGATGTCCACGAGCGCCAAAGCTACATCCTTTGCCGCGATTGTCGCGAGAGATGGGCTTCCGACCCCCTGGGCCGGGGCATAAGCCGGGAGAACCCGGGCCGGGTTCATTAGCCGGCAGAGCTCCTGACCGGAAGTATACGCCAAGGAGCGGGTGCTGGACATGATTGCCAAAGCTAAAACACAGATCCAACATTGGATCTCACTCACCACCTTCCTGGGTATTGGTCTCCTCATTCTCTTCGCCCTGGTGGTCTCGCCCGCCATTAATCGGATCAATGTTTTCACCATCATCGGTTGGACCCTGGGCTTTGCCGCCATTCCCACCGCGATCATGATCGCGCTCCATTTCCGGCAGATGGGGAAGCGCTTCCAGAGCATTGCGGTTTACCTAGAAACTCCGGCCGGTGCCTCCGCTCCGATTTCAGGCCAGGAAGCCTTGACCCTGGCCTTGAATTTCCCGGTGGAAATGCCGGCCTTGGGGATCCTCGCCTGGGCCGTGGGCGGCGGCGCCGGCATGGTCGGAACCTGGTGGTCCACCGACCGGGTCCCGGCCTGGGCGGACATCGGCAGCATGTATGTTTCCATCCTGTCCAGCGCCGTCATCATCGCGGTCTTCCAGTTCTTCCTTTTCCGCCGCGTGCTCGATCCCCTGGTCGGAGAGATTATCCACCGCGAACCCCAACTCCTGGATCACGACCTGCGCCTGCGCCGCACGCCTTTGCGCATGGTCATGCTCATCAGCATCGTCCTCATCGTCTTCATCTCCCTGTTCTTCTCCACCCTGGCCGGCTACCGCCAGGCGGCCGCCACCCTGCAGACCTGGATCGGCCGCTCCTTCATCCCCGAAGTGATCAGCCTGGTCGGGATGGTCGAGAACTACAACTTAACCGATCCTGAGAGCCGGGTCCGCGCCCTGGAATCACTCCAGGCGGCCTCTCCGGCCGGCCAGCGGGAAATCCTTCTCTTTGAAGGCAGCCATTGGAAGACCAACTTGATCACCGGCCAGCCCCATGGATTGCCCAAGGTGGCTATCGCCACCATCCAGACCCTGTGCTCCGAATCGCCCGAGCATACCGGCACCACCTATGACCCCTTCTATCAAAACATCAGCGTCTTTTCCTGTTTCCCGCAAAAGGATCCGGACGGGGCCGAGGAAACCTATTACCTGGTGGTTAATTATCCTTGGAAGAATTACAGCCACTACTTGGACAACCTCTTCCGGGTCTCCCTGATCCTGCTTTGCGGCACCCTGGTCATCGCCTCGTTAATGGCGGCAGTGGTCGCCCGCGACCTGGCCTATCCCATCAAGCGCCTGGGGGAATTCACCGTCGAGGTGGCGGAAGGCCGCATCCAGGAAGACGTCTTTTTCTACGCCAACGACGAGGTGGGCGACTTGGCCAAGAGCCTGCGCCAGATGGCCAAGGGGCTGCGCGCCATCATCCTCCGCATCGGCGACGCGGCCCGAAGCCTGGACCTGGCCACCACCGCCATCACCGAGACCTCCCAGGTGGTGGACCGGGGCGCCCGCGGGCAGGAGCAGGCGGTGGAAGAGGCTTTTACTTCGCTCATGGAAATGAACATGAACCTCCAGGGCATCGCCGAAAACGTGGAGACCCTCTCCGCCGGCGCGGAAGAAAGCTCGTCCTCCATCTTCCAGATGAGCGCCTCGGTCAAGCGCATCAACGAGGCCATGGAAAGCCTTAACTCGTTCATCAACGACAGCTCCTCGTCCATCAACCAGATGACCGTGGCCATTGACCAGGTCGCCGGGAACGTGGTCAACCTCTCCGCCATCACCGAACAGACCGCCTCCAGCATGGCCGAGATGGACCAGGCCATCCGGGAAGTCGAGCTCGGCGCCAACGAGACCGCCAAGCTGGCCGAGAACATGAGCTTAAAGGCCGAGGAAGGCATGCGCACCGTGGCCAAGACCTCGGAGAGCATGCGCCAGATCGCGGAGGTGGTCCGCCACGCCCAGGGAGTGATCAACCGCCTGGGCGAGCGCGCCGAGGAAATCGGCAAGATCGTGCAGGTGATTGACGAGGTGGCGAGTCAGACCAACCTGCTCGCGCTCAACGCCGCCATCATCGCCGCCCAGGCTGGCGAGCACGGCCGCGGGTTTGCCGTGGTCGCCGACGAGATCAAGCAACTGGCCGACCGCACCGCCGGCTCGACCCGCGAGATCACGCTCCTCATCCAGGGCGTGCAAGCCGAGTCCGAGCAGGCGGTGGGCGCGGTTCAGGCCGGCGCCAAGAGCGTGGGCGAGGGCATTACCCTGGCCGAGCAGGCCCGCGATTCCTTGGGCAAGATCGTGGAAAGCACCGTCCAGGCCACCAACCGGGTCAAGGAAATCGCCCACGCTTCCCAGGAGCAGACCGCTTCCAGCCGCCAGGTCTCCCAGGCCATTGACCAGGTAGCGGACCGCGTCAACCAGATTTCCATCTCGACCCAGGAACAGTCCAAGGGCGGCGCCCAGATCCTTAAAGCCACCGACGAGATGAAGCAGAATTCCGCCCAGGTCAAGCGCACCACCGAGGAGCAGCTCCAGGGCTCCCGCCTCATCACCAAGTCCATCGAGAACATCACCGACATGCTCTTCAACATCAACAGCGCCCAGCAGGAGCAAAAGAAAGGCTCCCAACTGGTAATCCAGCTCATGGAGCGGATCAAGCAGGTCACCCAGCAAAACGTGGATAGCGCCAACCGTCTGCGCGAGGTGGTCCGCCAGCTCCAGGAGCAGTCCACCTCGCTCCGCTCCGAAATGACTCGCTTCAAGGTTTAGGTCAAGCCACCCGTGTTGCGCGTCCAGTCCCCCTGTCGTATCAGACTGGATTTCCTTGCCATTTTTCCATCCCACCAGGCCTAGGCTCAAAAATGAACCCCAATCAGACCTAGCCTCTACATCTTGTTATCCTACTTGAAAAAAATACTAGGAATAGTATTTTTCCCTTTACAATTTTTTTTTCTTTGTTATAGTTAGACCAATTGGGACAAATGTGACCTAGACTAGGACGCGGAGGGCTGATCTTCGATGAAGCTGAAGAAGCTAGAGCTGTGTGGTTTTAAGTCGTTTGTGGAAAAGACCGGCTTGGTCTTTCAGGACGGCATTACCTGCGTGGTCGGGCCCAACGGCTGCGGCAAGTCCAACGTGGTGGATGCCATCCGCTGGGCCATGGGCGAGCAGAGCGCCAAGCACCTGCGCGGCCGCTTGATGGAAGACGTCATCTTCAACGGCTCGCAGGAGTTCGTGCCCCTGGGCATGGCCGAAGTCAACCTCATCTTCGACAACACCGACGGCCGCGCCCCGGTCGAGTACTCCGGCTTTGCCGAGATCCAGGTCACCCGCCGGCTCTTCCGCACCGGCGAAAGCGAATACCTGATCAACCGCGCGCCCTGCCGGCTCAAGGACATCACCGACCTGTTTCTGGGCACCGGCGTGGGCACCCGCGCCTATTCCATCGTGGAACAGGGCCAGATTGACCGGATCATCTCGGCCAAGCCCGAGGACCGCCGCCTGCTTCTTGAGGAAGCCGCGGGCGTGAGCAAATACCGCGCCCGCCGCAAGGAGGCCGAGAGCAAGATCGAGTCCACCCGGCAAAACCTGCTCCGCATCCGCGACATCGTGGCCGAAATTAAGCGCCAGATGAACTCCTTGAACCGCCAGGCCAAAAAAGCCGAGCGCTTCAAGCAATATCGGAACGAATTGCGCGAGATCGAGCTCAACCTGGCCGTGCGCCGTGCGCTCGAAGTCAAGGCCGAGCTCGAACGCCTCCTGGCCCAGGTGGCTGAGAGCGAAGACCGCGAGCAGGAGATGGCCGGCCGTCTCGAGTTCGGAGAGGCCGACCTCGAAGCCCGCCGGGTGAATCTGCTCGACGCCGAGCGCGCCCTCCACCACGCCCAGGAGAACATGCACCTCCTGCAAAACGCCATCCAGCGCGCCGAGGGCCAGATCGAGCTCAAGCGGAGCGAGGTCCATAACTTCGAAAAGCAGGTCGGCCGCCTCTCGACCGAAAACCTCTCCCTGGCCGAGGAGCTTAACCGCAACGCCGGCGAGCAGGAAGAGCTCCGCCTTCGCCGGGCCGCGGTCCAGGAGGAGTTGGCCGAGGCTTTAGCCGCGGCCGCTTCCGCCCTGGCCGAGCAGAAGACCCTGGAAGAAGAATGCCGCCGGCGCGAGCACCTGGTCGAGCAGGGCCAGGCTAATGCCACCGAGCTGGTGGCCGAGTTGAGCCGGCTCCAGAACAGCCTGGCCCATGCCGAGAAGCGGGTGGAAGAGATCGGCCAGGAGCTGGTCACCAACGCCGCCGAGCGCGAGCAGCTCAAGAGCCAGGGCGAGGGGCTGCGCCAGCTCTCCTTCAACTTCAACGAAAACCTCTACACCATGCGCAAGCTCCTCGACTCCGCGGATCAGGAGCTAGAGGTCCAGCTCCGCGGCCTCGAGCAGTTGCGCCAGGAGCTGGCCGCGGCCCAAGCCCGCGCCCTGGAATTGCAGGATACCCACACCCGCACCCTCTCCCGGCTCGAGAGCCTGCGCGAGATGCAGGACAAGCTCGAAGGCCTGGACCACGGGGTCAAGGCCATCCTCGAAGAGCGCGACCGCCTCCGCGAGCAGGGCCAGAACGGCATCTACGGGCTTTTGGCCGAGATCATCGAGACCGAGCCCGAATACGTCCCCGCGGTCGAGGCCGTGCTCGGCGAGCGGCTCGAATCCGTGCTCGTCTCCACCACCCGCCACGGCCGCCAGGCGGTCGAATACCTCCAGGCCGAAGCCGCCGGCCGCGGCACCTTTATCCCCCTCGCGCTCCGCGAAGATCCGATCCAACCTCTGCCTGAGCCGCTGCTCGCCCAAGGTGCCCGGCCGCTCCTCGACGTGGTGCGCGTGCCCGAGCAATACCAACCCGTGGCCCGGCTCCTGCTGGGCGAGGCGGTGCTGGTGCCCAGCCTGGAAAAGGCCCTCGAGCTCTGGGAGCACAACGGCTTCCACCGCGTGTTCGTTACTTCCGACGGCTCGGTGCTCGACCCCCACGGCATCCTCTCCGGCGGCAGCCGCGACGCGGCCGGGCTGCTCTCCCGCCGTCACGAGATCCAGCAGTTGGCCGAGGAAGTGGAGCGGCTGCGGGGCGAGCGCGGGCAAGTGGAGATCCGGGTGCAGGCGCTCCGCCAGCAGATCGCCGAGGTTGAGACTGAGCTGGAAGTGGTCCGCGGCCGCCGCCGCCGCCAGGAGATCGAGGTGCTCAATCTCGAACGCGAGCTCAAGCGGTCCGCCGACGAGTTCAACGCGGTCAGCCGCCGCGTCCACGACCTGGAAGCCGAGTGCGACCGCCGCCAAACCCAGGTCCAGGAGCTGCTGGCCCAGGCCGAAGGCCTCCGCCGGGAGATCGCGGCCAAGACTTTAGCCCGCGCCGACCTGCTCCGCGAGAGCGAGGACCGCCGCCAGGCCCTCGGCGCCATCCGCGCCCAGGCCGAGGAATCCGCGGCCCGGCGCACCCAGTTCCAGGTGGCCGCGGCCGGGCTCCGCGAAAAAGACGAGGCGCTCGCCTCCCAGCTCGAGCGGCTCCTGCGAACCCGGGCCGAGATGGAGGCCGGCCGCTCGCGCCGCGAGCAGGAGGTCCTCTCCATCCAGGCCGAGATGACGGCGATCCGCGCGGCGCTTACGCAGGAGAGCGCGGCGCTCCGCGAGAAGCTGGCCGAAAAGCTTGCGGCTGAGACCGCTCTCACGCAGGCGCGCGAGGCCTACGAGCGCGCCGCCGCCGAGATCCGCGAGCAGGAGGCTTCGCTCAAGGAGCTGCACAAGAACCGCGAACGCCTGCACCAGGAGATCAACGACCTCCGGCTCAAGGCCAGCGAATTTAAGATGCAGCACGAGCACCTGCAGGAGAGCGTGCGCGACAAGTTCTTTATGGAGCTTGAGCACGCGGTGGCCGAGCGCGAGGCCGCGGTCCGGGCCGAAAGCTTTGACCCTCAGGCCGAGCACGCCCGCGCCGAGGAGTTGAAGGACACGCTCCAGCGCATGGGCGACGTCAACCTCACCGCCATCGAAGAATACAAGGAGCTGGAAGAGCGCCACAGCTTCCTCGCCAACCAGGAAGGCGACCTGATCGAGGCGCTCGACTCCCTGGAAAAGACCATCGCCAAGATCAATACCACCTACCGCAAAGAGTTCCGCCAGACCTTTGACGCGGCCAACGCCAAGTTCCAGGAGGTCTTCCCCCGCCTCTTCCGCGGGGGCAAGGCCATGCTCGTGCTCACCGACGAGGCCAACCTCCTCGAGTCCGGGGTGGACATCGTGGCCCAGCCGCCCGGGAAAAAACTCCAGAACATCACCCTGCTCTCCGGCGGCGAGAAGTCCATGACCGCCGTCTCCCTCATCATCTCCCTCTTTCTGATCAAGCCCTCCCCCTTCTGCCTGTTGGATGAAGTGGACGCGGCCCTCGACGACCTCAACATTGACCGCTTCAACGAGATCGTCAAGGAAATGAGCGCGTCCTCCCAGTTCATCCTCATCACCCACAACAAACGCACCATGGAAATGGCCAATACCCTCTACGGCATCACCATGGAAAAAATGGGAGTGAGCAAGGTAGTGAGCGTGAAGCTGAATTAGTGCACAGTGCACGGTGCACAGTGGACAGTGAAAGAAAACGTGAACCTGAACGTGGACGAATGAAAGGTATATCGTATGTAGTATGTTGTACAGACTTTTTTCAATCTGTTCACGTTCAGGTTCACGTTCAAGGTCTCAAGCCTCCTGCCTTTCCCATCAGCCCTGTTTGGCTTCTGCAATGGCCTGGGCCAGTTCATCGGCCCGTTGCGATCCGATCATGAAGTTTTTACCGTCGGTCAGTTCCAGGAGCGCGCCCCGGCACGGGTTTGCGGGCGGAGATCAGAAGAGAGCCGGCGATTTCGAGCAACAGCGGGATGGCTTCCAGAATTTTGCCGACGACGGAAACGAACGGGATCAGAGCGGGCGGGATGGCGGGGTGGAGGAAGTCGAAGGGGGTGATGGCGACCTGGGTGAAGCCCAGCTCCTGGAGGAGGCGGCGGAGGCGGAAGCGGACGAAGGCGGTCTCATCGGCCGAGTCGCCGGCCCAGCGCCGGAGCCGGGGAATTTTTCTTTGCAGGAACATCTGGGGGTTGAGCAGGTTGGGCTCGGCAAAGGCCAGGGCCGCGCCGGGCCGGAGCAAGCGGAAGCTTTCGCGGAGCGCAGGGGCGAGGTCGAGGTGGTGGAGCACTGAGTTACCCACCACGGCATCGAAGCTCTGGTCGGGAAAAGGAAGTTTGTCTGCGGTAGCGGGCAGGTAAAGGATCTTTTCGCCCGGGTAAGTCTGAACCGCGAGCGCGATCAGCTCGGGCGAGAGGTCGGTGGCGATGATCTCGGCGCCGGAGCGGCGGTATTTCTCGGTAAAGAAGCCGTTGCCGCAGCCGATTTCGAGCACGCGGAGTCCGGGTCGAAGCCCCGCAGCCCGGACGCACAGCTCGGCCCTCCGCTCGGCCCGCACCCGGCCGGCCGCAGAGGACCAGCCCCAGCGCTCCTCGGCCCGCGCCCCCACCTCCCGTGCGTAAGCTCGCTCCCGCTCCTGGCGCAAGCTTGGGTGGTTGTTTTCGTTAAGTTTAAAGTTTAGACCTGACCCCATTTGACTAGTTGACTCATCGCGGAGGAGCTCGCCTGGGTCTAAGCCCCGGCGGAGGCGCTATCATCCTCATCCGTTCCTGCTCATTCCTCGGGCTGTATTCCACCCGCACTCCTTGGCTGAGCAGAAAAGGAATATCCTGCTCCACCGCCTGATCGCTCAAGGGATTTTCTTGGAGCTTGACCATGTCCCCTTTGCCCAGCCCGCCCGCCTTGCAGTTTTTCACCAGGCCGGAGATATCGGCGATGTTGTTATCCTCCAAGTCCAGGCTCTTAAGGTTCACCAGACCGGCCAGGACTGCGGTGTCGGAAATAGTGGTTTGCTCGAGCTCCAGCTGCGTGAGCTGGGTCAAGCCGGCCAGGGGTGAAAAATCTTGGAGGCGGTTGCCGCTCAAGTCCAGAAAATTCAGCTTGGTCAGCCGGCTCAAAGGGGCAATGGAGGTGATCTGATTGTGGTCCAGGCCGAGCGCGCCCAGGTTCGTAAGCCCGGCCAGGACCCGGATATCCGAGATTCGATTGTGGCCTAAAGAGAGGCTGGTGAGGTTGGTCATCCGCTTGACAAACGAAATATCCTCGAGGTTGTTATCTATCAGGAACAGCCATTTCAGGTTAGTCATTCCGGCCAGCGGGCTCAGGTCCTGGATCGAGGTCGAATCAAGGTAGAGATAAGTCAGCTTGGGCAATTCCGCCAGGGGCGCGATGTCCTGGATCGGATTCTCGTCCAGGCCAAGATAAGTCAGATTGGTTAAGCTCGCCAGAGGGGAGATATCCTGGAGGTTGTTTCGGACCAGATTGAGCTCTTCCAGGCGGGTCAGAGTTTTAAGAGCGGCAAGGTCCCTGATCTGGTTGGAGACCAGGCTGAGCTCTTTCAAGTTAATCAGGCCGGCTAGGGGCGAGAGCTCGCTAATGCGGTTTCCGTAAAGATCCAACTCGGTCAATTGGTGCAGTCCGCGCAGAGGCCGCAGCTCGCTGATCTGGTTTTTGCCCAACTCAAGTCGGGTCAAGGCCGTGCAGTGCTCGATCCCGGATAGGTCGCTAATCCCCTCGCCTACGCCCTGTAAATAAGTCAAGCTTTTCAGGTCGGACAATCGAATCTCCCCCTCGGAGCTCCGGATATATAACCGGACCCTGGCTTCCAGCCCAGAATCAGGGAAGTGGATGATGGGATCTGAAGTATTGCCAGTCAGCATTGGAACATTCTGGATGCTTGCGCTTGGCTCTTCGAGTCCTTCATCTCTGCGCTGGATTGCCGGAAGACTTGAAATCTGCTTCGATTTTCCTTGATTGGCATCAGTAGGTGGGGCTTGCTCCTTGCAGGATAGACCTGAGCCAAGGATAAATAACAGCATCAGAGATAATGGCAATCGAAATAATTTATTCATCTATACCATCCTTTTGAATAAAGTATGCCTATAAGCTATTACTATTCTTATTAATTTAACATTTGATTTTCTTTTCATTGTTCACGGATTTAGGGGAAATAACGCTATGCTTATTTGCTTTTGATATTTTTCTTGAATATAGATATAACATTATAAGTGATATTATAATTAATAGTGGAGGTAGCATTGCAAAAATTAGTATAAAATCCTCATCATTTATCTCAAATAATGTATTAAGCCATATCATAATTATCATAGAGCTTCCAACACCTATTCCCATCGCTAATGAAATATATCGATACGTAGTTTTATCTCTTAAACCTGGTCGTAATAATATATTTAGGTTCCATAATATTAAAAATATCATAGTAATTGCAAACGTCCAAAATAACAATAGAATTATCGTATGTTCGCTTGGAGTTCTGTATGATGACAAAATTGTTTTTAGCATAATAATCTCAATCATCGTATAATTTCTAAATTACATTGCCTCTCGCCCACATAACCACCAAAGCCTAAACCAGCAAATGGAATATCCAAGCCAAAACATTTTGATTCGCTGCCAAAATCAAAGCTGGCTCCAGATCCGTATGGACCAAATCCCGCTGCATCGCCAACTCCAAAACTTTCTCCTTCTATATCATCAATGCATTTAGAGTCCCAGCAAAATATTCCAGATAAGCCTCCTCCAATATAAACCCCTTTGGGATTATCACTTGAACAAGTTACTTTAAAATTATAGCTAGGAAAAGTTTCGGCTGCCACCAGTGTACCCCGTCCCCATAAACCATAGATGGCATCATTTGTCAATGATGAAGGATCTGAAGCGCCTTCAAAACTTACTTGACCTCCAATCCATGTTCCAAGCCTGCTATCCGGACAATTCGATGACTTACAGCATCTTCCCAGGTTGGCCCAATAGCCGGTGGGCCTTGGCAAATTATTGAAGTCGTAGAGGTCAAAAGAGACCTGGCCGTAGCCGGGATCCGGCGCCACGATAAAGATGTATTCATCCGGCTCATCTCCTGAGGTAAAAAAGTCCGGATAGACCACGATCTGATCCTTGTCCTGATTTCGCTTCTCCTCATGTTCATAGGTATGCATGCTCGGAAGCGGCTTCATCATATCCCTTCCATAAGACCCCGGCCCTTTATCCTCGTAAAGCTTTAGCCCTCATCTGACCTCATTTGTTCCTTTACAGCGAAACCGGCCGCTTGGCCAGCGCCAGCTTTTTCAGGTCCGCGATTTTTTGCAGCAGGCGTTTCTGTTTGGCCTTGTCCCGGGCATGGGCCTTGACCTCTTCGGCCAGGCGCTCGAGCACTTCCGCGTAGGTCACTTTTTTACGGGCCGGCAGGTCCGGGGGCAGGTGGGGGGCATGGTCGCGGGCGGTGTCGGTCAGGGGGAACGCCTCATCCAGCTTGCCCGGGTCTTTTGCCAGTTCCAGGCCCGGGTCGCGCAACCGGGCGAAGTGGATCTGGGGGTAAATGGCTTCGGGCGGGTAGGAGGTGGAGAGGAGGATGTAGCCGTGTTCTTCCAGGTAAAAGAGGTTCTTGAACAGGGTGCGGGCATCCACCGAGATCGCCTCGACCATTTCCTGGAATTTGACCGGCTTTTTACGCTCGGCCAAAAGCGCGATCACTTTACGGCTGAGTTCGTTATTGGTCATGACGGTCCTCCTTGGGGCCGGGGGAGAACACGGCGGAAAAAGAAGGCACAAAGTCCGGTTCCCGCCGCTCCTGGTCTCCGTTCGGCCCCACCATCTGGCCTAGCGTCTCGGCCAGACGGTTGAGTTCGAGGGTGGACGACTCGATTTCCCGGGCGCTCTCGACAAAGCTGCGCGCCACCTCGTTGATTTCGGCGATGGTCATGGCCAGGTGTTCGCCGGCCGAGGTCTGCTGGGTGGAAGACAGGGAGATTTCTTGAGCCGCGGTCGCGGTCTCCTCGGCCAGGGCGGTGAGGCTCTGGAAGGAGTTGCCCACCTGGCCCGCCACCCGGTGGGTGGCATCCACCTGCTTGGCGCCCTCCTCGGTCACCATGATCGCCCGGTTGGTCGCCTGCTGGAGCAGGGAGATCATGTTCTGGATCTGCCGGATCGAGCCGGCGATCTGCTCGGCCAGCTCCCGCACCTCGCCGGCGATGATGCTGAAGCGCCGGCCAACCTCGCCGGCCGCCGCCGCCTCGATCGAGGCGTTGAGCGAGATCATGTTGGTCTTTTCCGAGACCTCCCGGATCAGGTCGAGGATGCTTTCAATCTTGAGGGCGTGCTCCTGCAAGCGGATCATCTCGTCCGCGATCTCCCGCACCCGGGAGTTGATCCGATCCATGCCCCCGATGATGTTGCCGATGTCCTCTTGCCCCTGCCGGCAGGCGTGCAGGGTCTGGCCGGCCACCCGCTCCACCGACCGGGCGTTCTCGGAGATGAGCTTCAAGGTGGCCGCGATCTGCTCGGAGGTGCTGCTCACCTGCTGGATGCTGGCCGCCTGCTCGGTGGCGCCGGTGGCCTGGTTGGTGGCGATATCCACGATCCGCTCGGTGTTGGCGCCCAAGTGGAGGGTGGCCTCGCGCAAAGCCGCGACCAGGCTTTCGGACTCCCTCACCTTGAGCGCCAGCCGGTCGGCCATGCGGTTGAAGTCGAGGATGAGCAGCCCGATCTCGTCATTGGTGTCAAAGCGCGCGCGGGCGGAGAGGTCGCCCTCCTGGATGGCCCGGGCCGTGGCCTGCAGCCGGCGCAAGGGGCCGGCCACGTCGCCGATGACCAGATAGGCGAGGAGCACGGTGAAGCCCAGGCAGGAGATAATGAAGACCGCGAGCAGGCTGGTCGGGTAGTTGAGCAGGAAATGGAAGAGCGAAGGATACTGCGGGAGCGTGCCGGTCCGGGGAAGGAGTTCCACCAGCGCGCCCCAGTTCCGGCCGTCCGAGTTGGTCCCTGGCAGCAGGCAGTCCAGGGCCCGGCCCTGGAGGCGGGTGAGGTGGTGGTCGGGTTCCAGGACCACCCGGTCCAGCCAGCCGATCATCCGGGCGCGGAACGGATGTGTCTGCTCGAAAGCCCGGCGGCCGAGCAGGTAACGCGATTCCAGGAGCCGGGCCGACTCCGCGGGATCGAGGTCCCCGGCCTGGAGCCGGCCAGCCTCGTCCACCGCAAACAGCCGCACCCGGTAGCCAAAACCGGATTGAACCAGCTCGGGCGGCTGACCCTGGGCCTGGGCGAATTCGGCCTGGGCCACCTGTTGCCGCGCCTCGGCCAGACCCTGGTCCAAGAGGGCCCAGCGCTGGAAATAATAAAGCTCGAAGGCCATGCAGGCCAGGACGGAAATGATCAGGTAGGTGAAACTGAAGGCCGTCTTCCTGCGGAAGGTGAGCGGTCGGGCCAACAGGTTCGGGTCATCTTGGGGCAGGTAGGGCTGGAGCAAGGCATGCACCGGCCGCAGCGTGCGCCGGACCAGGAAGAAATTGAAAATCGAGGTGAGCGAGCCCAGGAAGGCGCCGGCGGCCACAAAGGCCAGGATGTCAAAGAGGCTGAGGTCCACCCGGAGAAAGCTCCATACGCCCACCCCGGCCGAGCCTGAATACCAGCCGCCGGCCGAGACTACTGAAGCAAAGGAGGCGAACCAAAAGGCGCGGTGATGAACGGCCACGGCCTCGGTGGGAGAAGGGGGCTGGTTTTGCTTCAACTGGTTGAGGAAGCGATGCACCGGCTGGAAGGACCAGTAGCCGGCGGCCAGGTCGAGGCCGATCAGGGGCAAAAAGATCAGGATCATGCCGATCAGGCCCTCGACCAACTGGGCCGGGGACAGCCGCAAGGCGGACTGGATAAAGACCAGGGCGATGAGGACGCCGATGGCCGAGAGTATCAAGGCGTTAAAGCCCAATCGCGCCATGATCGGCCAAGGCGACAGGGACGCGGTTTCCGGTTTTGGCTCCATGATCGCGCCTTATCTTAGCATCCGGATTTTCCAAAAGCAAACCCGTTTGGGGTCAGTGCCTGAGGGCCTGTTGCCCAAATTAAATTCATGTTTAGCCTTCTTTTTCATCATCGCAAAATCGCGGGGTTACCTCGTAGGGGCGACCGGCCGGTCGCCCCTACGGCCCGCCCAATACGATTTGGGCAACAGGCCCCTGACTTATGACTTATCTGTCACTTAAGATTTCACGCCAAGCCGCCAAGACGCAAAGAAATTAAACTGCCGGTCCAAGCCATTACCAAAGGGTTTGCGGCTTTGCTTCTGGCTGGCCAAGCTCAGGCCGGAACGGGGGAGGGGTCGCCAAGACCAAACCCTAGACGCTAAGAAGCTCTTTTCCCTTTCGCGCCTTGGCGTGAGATTCTTTCTTAACTGAACAACATTGGGCCCTGACCCCAATCCACCAATCCATTAGGTCGGGCAGGGGGACAGGCATTCCTGCCGGTCAACCTTTAAATCTTCCATTATGCAAATATGTAATGTGTAAAGTGAAGCTTTGACCCCGATCCCTTCCCTTCCATACGCATGCCGCCGCTTCACCGTCAGCGAGACCGACGACCGGGCCTTCGGCAGTATCCACGGGTTCGGTAAAAACAGAATCAGCCGCCAGAGTTTCTGTGGAAAAACAAAAGACGAATATTGGCATGCACACAAACAGACAAATCATTTTCCTGAACATTATTTCCTCCCTCTCATTAAAAAACTAATCAATATTTCAATCCCGTGTCGCACAGGATTGTAACCACCATTGGATATTTCCCGAACTTTCCGCTGTTCATAAGCTTAACGGAAGCACAAACATTGGCTGCCGCTGAATAACCCACCAGAAGTGATTCCTTCTCGGCAAGAAGGCTCCTGTATCTAATTGCCTCGTCATCGGTGACAGCAACGGTCTCGTCGCAGAGTTTCGGGTCCCAGTGAGGCGGAACCAGGGAGTATCCTATTCCCTGAATGACATGCCTGGGGTCGGTAATTGGTTTGCCCGAAAGCACCTGAGTCCCCTCAGGCTCAACTGCCGCGCAGTAAAGGCCGGCCTTCCGGTTTTTTAAATATTTGGATGTCCCCAGAAACGTACCTCCACTTCCTACCGCGGCGACAAAACAGTCCAATTCGTTGCCGACCTCTTCCCAAATCTCAGGCCCCGTGCCCAGTTCGTGCGCCCTTAAACTGGATTCGTTGTTGAACTGGTCAACGTAAAACGCATCCTTCTCTTTCGAGATCCTGATGGCCTCCTCAGTAGCAACCTCTATGTCCTTGCCCGTGACCATGCCAGGAGAGCCGTCGACTTGAGATGTAAGCACCACTTCAGCCCCCAACGACTCCAGCATCTTCACCCGCGCCGGAGAGTTGCCCTTGCTCATCACCGCCACGAAGGGGTTACCGGTGACGTTGCATACAACCGCAAGGCCAGCGCCCATGTTGCCGCTGGTCATCTCCACAACCGGGCGCCCTTTTACAAGCCTCTTGTCGTCGTAAGCGTCATTGATAATCTGCAGCGCTGCCCGGTCCTTGACCGACCCACCAGGCTGCATGAACTCGCATTTAGCAAGCAGTTGGCCCGGCCCGGAGTGCAACCTGTCCAGGGTTACAAGCGGCGTGTTGCCGATAAGGTCTATTGCACTTCGTGAAATCAAATGAATAATCCAGGCTATGGGAAACTAAGCAAATTCATTTATTCGCGCTACTGATTTTTACAAATCAAAGGATCTTCAAGATCTCTTTAACTGAGATTATGCAGCAATCCGCGCTCCCCAACGCTACCAAGCCCCCGGATGCTACAATCCTGCACTATCAGGCCCGCCCAAGCATCCAATATCTCGCTCCTATGACCTATTGACGGGCAAAAACATCAGCCTCGACCCTTATCAAACACCCTTTAAACATACCAATCCGTAATCCCCCAAGTCAAGCCCCAAAAATATCCTGGAAAATGACGACCAGGCTAACCATAACCAAGCACCGCCCGGTAATGATGGTCCAAAGGAAAGGCGGATGTGATGTGAACATGCCACCGGAAATATTGGGGTCAAAGCTTTACTTTAAACATTACACATCTGCATAATGGGCGCATCTCTCCTCCGCGACTGAAGAGCAGTCGCGGCTGCTCCCAAGAAACAGGGCTTATCTTTCCTTCGAGCCTTGGTGCCTTAGTGGTTAAAGACTTTCTCCGCCAAGGACACATAAAAGACACGAAGCTTTACTGGAAACTTTGCCCGCTTCTTTTTCGCGCCCCTTGGTGTTGATTCGTGGACAAAAGATTTTTCACCACCAACACACCAAGTCAGAAAGTCCATATAAATACTTTTTATTTAGCTTGGTGCCTTAGTGGTTAATCCTCCCTCTTACCACGCGACCTAACCTTTGCTGGATTGTATATCCAAGATTTGGCCGATCATACTCCACCCGGAAGGGCCGGCCATCGGCTCCGCCCCTTCCATCGTAAACGTAGCGCTTGCAAGGATAGGTGCGGGGCTTGGAGGGACGCAGGGCGCGGGTGAGCTGGTGGGCCGCGACGCGGGCGAGCATGACCTCGGCCAGGACCCGGAGTCCGAGCGAGGGCGGGCCGCAGAGCTCGCAATAGCGCTTTTCCGAGTCCTGGGCCAGGGAGCGGACCTTGGCATTGGGCGCAAAGGCCCGGCAGATCTTGAACAGCGGAAAGGCGATGCGGAGCCTCTGCTTGAACCGCTGGGCCCGGTCTTCGCGGAGCTGGCGGCGGTTCGAGCGGCGGCAGTATTCATAGCCGTTGAGGAAGGTGTCAAACATGCGGAGCAGGCTGGGGCCCAGGGTCTCGTAGAGGTGGCGGTGGCCGCCCTCGATGAAGCCGACAATGTCTTCGGGGGTCAGGTGCTTGTGGCGCATGGAGCCGCCGTAGTTGTGGTAGTCGTTCCAGGCCACCGAAAGGTCCAGCCGGTCTTCCTCCTTGAGCGAGTCCCAGAGCGCGGTGCCGGGGTAGGGGATCAGCCGGGAGAACTGGGTCTGGGTGGGCCGGCAGGCGGCAAGGTGTTCGAGGTCTTCGGGCAGGTTCTCCGGGGTCTGGAAGTCCCAGCCCACGATCATGGCGGCGTTGGTGAGGATGCCGCGCTCGCGCAAGTTCTGGAAGACCTCGATGGCGTCGCCCTTGCGCTTGCGGAGTCCGTGGTCCGCGGCGAACTTGGACTCGTAGCCGATAAAGGCATAGTCGAGCCCGCAAAGCAGCCACTCGTCCGGCTCATAGAGGTTGAGCGCGCCGATGCTGGTCTCGGTGATAAAGCCGAAGCGCTTGAGCCCGCCGAAGCTCGTGTCCTCGCTGACCAGCTTCCCAAGCTCGCGCACGGTCTTGGGATAGCGGAAGTAATCTTCCTCGATGATTAAAAAGCTCTCGACTCGGGGGTAGATGCCCAAGAGCCGCTGAATGTGCGCGTAGAGGGCCTTGGCGTCGGCGAATTCGAGGTGGCGGTAGTTCCAGAACCGGGAGGACGCGCAGAAGGAGCAGGCCCAGGGGCAGCCGTAGCCGGAGAGGATGGGGACGATCATGCCCGGCGGGTAAGGCAGGAGCCAGGGCGGGAGCGCGCCGCTCAGGGGAAAGATGCCCATGGCCACGGGCGCCTGGGGGTCCTCGCCCAAAAGCTCGCGCATGAAGCGGACGCCGTCGCCGGCGCAGACGTGGTCAAAGAGCGCCTTGCGCTCGGCCGCGGAGGGCACGGCCTCTTCCAGGTTGAGCACGCCGTGGCCGCCCAGGACCACGGTGCTTCCCGGCGACTCCTCCCGCGCGATCCGGCACATGGCGAGCGCGGTGTCGGTGTGGTTGATCCAGAAGCTGATCCCGATGACGTCGTAGCCTTTGCGGAGCTCGGCCCGGAAATCGTCGAGGGTGGGGTATTCGAGCACGACCGAAGGGGCCTGGAGGTTTTGGGCGATGAGGTGGGTGCCGACGGCGTGGAGGTGGCCGGTGAGGGTGAAGACGCCCTGGCCCCGGGTGAAGCGCTCGCCGAACGGGTCAACTAACGAGGCCGGGTAGGGAGCCTGGATCAGGTCCGGCCGAACGTTGGTCAGGAGAACCCTTTTCAATTCCTGTCTCCTCAAACCAATTTTTCCACTTCATTGCGAGTTTGTAAAGAGGCGCGGCCTCCTCCTGGGAACCGCGCTGGCAGACCAGGGAAACAGGAGTATAATGAGAGCCGCACAAGGAGTCAGGCGATGAAAAGAAATTTCGCGCTCGGTGGTCTGCTCTATCTCGTCCTCGGGCTGCTGGCCACTTCCCAGGCCGGCCGCGAGGTCCCGGACTGGGAAAACCCCCGGGTGCTCGGGATCAACAAGGAGCCGGCGCACGCGACGCTTGCGCCCTACCCGGACCTGGAATCGGCGCTGCAAAGCGATTCCCGATCCTCGCCTTTTGTCCTGTCGCTTAACGGCTCCTGGAAGTTCAACTGGGTCAGAACGCCCGCGGAACGGCCCAAAGATTTCTTTCAGCCCGGTTATGACGTGAGCGGTTGGAAGGAAATTCCGGTGCCGTCCAACTGGCAGATGCAGGGCTACGACGCGCCGATCTACAGCAATATCCGCTACCCTTTCAAGAAAGATGCGCCGCGGGTCATGGGCGAGCCGGACCCGTCCTGGACCACTTTTCAGAACCGGAACCCGGTCGGCTCTTATCGCCGGACTTTCACCCTGCCCGAGGGCTGGCAAGACCGGCTCACCTTCCTGGTTTTCGACGGGGTCAACTCGGCGTTCTACGTCTGGGTGAACGGGAAGCTGGCCGGTTACAGCGAAGACAGCCGGCTGCCGGCGGAGTTCAACCTCACCGAGCTTCTCCAGCCGGGCGAGAACGTGCTGGCGGTGGAGGTCTATCGCTTCTGCGACGGCTCGTATC
>MGQK01000094.1:41740-47602 GCA_001797815.1 Deltaproteobacteria bacterium RBG_13_61_14
GACTCTTGCCCAGCCGGTCGAAGTGCCGGGGCAGGGCGAAGTGTCGCTCGACCTGGAGCAGGCGGTCAGGAACCCGAAAAAGTGGTCGGCCGAGCTGCCCCACCTCTACCCCCTGGTCTTAACACTCAAAGACGGAGACGGCAAAGTCATAGAAGCCATTCCCTGGAAGGTGGGCTTCGGCGCGGTGGAGATCAAGGACGGTCAGCTCCTGGTCAACGGCAAGGCCATCTATATCAAGGGCGTCAACCGCCACGAGCACGACCCGGACCTGGGCCAAGTGATGACCCGGGAGCGGATGATCCAGGACATTATCCTGATGAAGCGGAACAACATCAACGCGGTGCGCACCTCGCACTATCCCGACGCGCCGGAATGGTATGCGCTGTGCGACCGCTACGGCCTCTACGTGCTGGACGAGGCCAATGTCGAGGCCCACGGCTACGGCTCGAACCTTCCCAACCGCATCTCCATGGGCAAGGACTATACCGAGGCTTGGGTGGACCGGGTGCGGCGGATGATCGAGCGCGACAAGAACCACCCCTGCCTGATCGGCTTCTCGCTGGGCAACGAGGCCGGCATCGGCAAGAACCCGGCCGCGGCGAGGGAGTGGGCCAAGGAGAATTACCCCGGCTTCATGATCAGCTACGAGCAAGGGATGAGCGTGCACAGTGATATCTTCTGCCCCATGTACACGCCGCCGCAGGATGTGGTCTCGTGGTGGAAAAGATTCGGCCGGGGCAAGCCTCTGGTCCTGATCGAATACGCGCACGCCATGGGCAACAGCGTGGGCAACTTCCAGGAATACTGGGACGTGTTCGAGTCCCACCCGCACCTGCAGGGAGGCTTTATCTGGGACTGGGTGGATCAGGGCGTGCGCAAAAAATCAGAGGACGGCCGGGAGTTCTGGGCTTACGGCGGCGACTTCGGGGACCAGCCCAACGACGGCAACTTCAACTGCAACGGCCTGGTGGCTCCGGACCGGGAGGCGCACCCGCACCTCTCTGAGGTGAAGCAGGTTTACCAGGAGATCAAGGCCGAGCCGGTGGACCTGGCCGCGGGCAAGGTCCGGGTCCGCAACAAGTATATTTTCCGGGACCTGTCGTTGGTGGAGGGGGCCTGGGAATTGAGCGAGGACGGCCGGCGGATTCAAACCGGGGCGCTGCCCCGGCTCGACCTGGCCGCGGGAGAAACGCGGGAGCTGACTCTCCCGCTTTCGAAGATCGAGCGGAAACCGGCCGCGGAATATTTCCTGACCGTCTCTTTCGCGCTCGCGCAGGATGAGGCTTGGGCGCCCAAGGGCTACGTGATCGCCTGGGACCAGCTCGCTTTGCCCAATCCGGCGCCGCCGGCGACCGAGTCCTCGAGCTCCGGTCTTTCGCCCATCCAACTTTCAGAAACGAATAAAGCATTCGCCGTGCAAGGCCGGAACTTCACGGTCCGCGTCGGCCGGCAGAGCGGGGCGCTGGAATCGTATGGGTATCAGGGCCGGGAGTTGATCGCCGCTCCGCTTCAGCCCAATTTCTGGCGGCCGCCGACCGACAACGACCGGGGCAACGGAATGCCGGAGCGCCAGGGCGTGTGGCGGGAGGCGGGGCCGAAGCGGGTGGTGGAATCGGTGACCGCCCGGCAAGTGAGTCCGGGGGAGGTGGAAGTTACAGCCCGGGCCAGGCTTGCCGCCGGCCGGTCCGCGTTCAAGAGCGTCTACCGGATTTATTCCAACGGTGAAATCGTGGTGGAAGCGGAGGTGAAGGCTCAAGGCCGTCTTCCGGACCTGCCGCGTTTCGGGATGCAAATGGCCGTTCCCGGCGAGTTCCGGCAGGTGGAGTGGTTCGGCCGCGGCCCGCAAGAGAACTACGGGGACCGGAACACCGGCGCGGCGGTGGGGATCTATTCCGGCACGGTGGATGAGTTGGTGCACCCCTACCTTGAGCCTCAGGAAACCGGGAACCGCACCGAGGTGCGCTGGGTGACGTTCACCAACGCCGAGGGCATGGGCCTCAAGGCCACCGGCCTGCCGCTTTTGAATTTCAGCGCCTGGCCCTGGCGGATGGAGGCGCTGGAGCAGGCGAAGCATCCTTATCAAATCGTCCGCAGCTCGGATATCACCGTGAACTTGGACTACCGGCAGATGGGGGTGGGCGGGGACAATAGCTGGGGCGCGTTGCCGCACCCGCCATACCGCCTCTCGGCCGGGGAATACCGCTGCGGGTTCCGGTTGAGCCCGGAGGGTTCCCGGGAGATGGAGGAAACGACCAGCCGACCTTAAGGAAGGTCCGGTTCCTTCCCCGCTCCCGAAAAAAGCCCTGGAGGGCATCCTCGTCTTTTGATTTAATTCAGCCGGAGGACTTCGGCGGGAAGATTTCCCTCTTCCCAGTTCAGCTCCAAAATGGTGGCAGGGTCTCCTTTCCAGACCCGGCTGGTGAACCGGTGCCGGATGTTGAGGGCGCCGGAGAGCTCGAGCAGCCGCTGGAAAAAGCCGAGGGTCTGAAAGGAGGCGGCTTCTTCAGCGGTTTTGTCCATCTCGTAGCTGATTTCCAGTTTGGCATAATCCCCGGAAAGGAAGAGGAGGTTAAAAACGCCGTAGTCGAAAAAACCGCGACGCAGGACCATGAAGCGCATCAAGGACTCGCGCGGATCTCCCTCGGAGATCAGATCCGGATACATTCTGGAAAGACCGTCAATGGAATGCCAGCCCCAGAGCCGCACCGCATCCAAGCTGCCCTGGGCGATCTCCTGGAGGATGCCGATGCCCATGCGCTCGAAAGTTTCCATCGGATACCATTCCGAGTCCACAATGGGCTGCTTAAGGAACAACAGGTCTTCGGGCAAGAGATAGCGGCTCCAGTCCACGTCCTTGCGGGCCTTGATCATCTTCATATAGTCCAGGAATAAAATTCCTTTGACCCGCCGGGTGTAGAGATCCTCGCGCCAGTTCAGCTCCAGGATGGTGGCCGGGGCGCCGGCCCAGGCCTGGCGGGGGAACTGGTGTTCGATTTTGGAAGCGCCGGAGAGCTCGAGCAGGCGCTCGAAAAAGCCCAGGGCTTGATAGGAGGCCGCCTGTTCCGCCAGAGGGCTCATGCCGTAGCCGATTTGAATCTTGGCATAAGTCCCGAACAGGACCTGGATGTCGATGGCGGAAAAATCGAAAAAACTGCGGCGCAACACCTGGAAGCGCATCAGGGATTCCCGGGGATCGCCCTCGCAGATCAGGGACTTGTGCCGGCTGAACAGGTCGTCAATGGATTGCCGGCCCCAGACGCGGACGGCGTTCATCTCGCCGTGGGCGAATTCCTGGAGGATAGCCAAACCCATGCGCTCGAAGGTTTCCATCGGATACCATTCCGAGTCCACGATGGGTTGCCCAAGGAAAATCAGGTCTTCCGGCTGGAGGCGCTGGCGCCAGTCTACTTCCTTGCGGCGCCTGATCATGCGCACGTAGTCAACGAACAAAGACCCTTTGACATTTTTCCTCACGCCCATCTCCGGAAAGATCGCTGACAGGAGGCCGCATCTATTCAAAGAAATGCAAGTTGAGACATCCTGGGAGGACGATGATCGGATCCAAGGGAAGGCATCACTCTCGAAATGTATCCATGCTTAGTTTAGCACCTGGGGTTGGCTAAGTCAATTTGGGCGCGCGGGGCAGGACTGCCAGAGGGCGGCGTTGTTCGGTCGAAGATCCTGCGGGACCGATCGGGGTCATTGTTCTTCAGGGTATTTTGCCCTCGAGCTCGTGCCCCGCACCCGGAGCAGATCAGCTTCCTCCCGCGCCGGCATTCCAGGCGCACTTCCAAACCCGATGGATCACCCTGGACCGAGACCACTCGGTGATCCTTAACATCCAATGTTTTTCGTATCAAACTCTTAAACAGCACAGCCTGCCCCTTAGGGCCGGGGTAACTCTAACTGCTCTAATAGACTGTGCTTTTTCTCTTGTTCAGTTGTCAAAGACCACCCTTAGATTCTCGGGACGGACATTCTTTTTTGTTAAATGGGGCTGAAAGCCATGCCCGGGCTGTTATTGTTAATAAATTTAACACCATAAATTATTGTTTATTTTAGCTAGGTTAGAAGTTAACTGATAAAAAATCATACAGTTTAAGGTGTTTTGGCGCAATAGTCATTCAAATTAAGAATCACAATAAAAACAATAAGTTATCGTGAAAAAGTCAGTGGGCACGAGATATGCTTAACACAACAATTAAAAACTTAAAAACGAGGAGGACAGGAAAATGGAAAAGCGACAAAGGGTGTTAATCGTTGACGACGAGGCATCGGTGCGTCGTCAATTGTCGGTCGGTCTCTTGCAAAGTGGATTCGAGGTGGAAGACTGCGAGGATGGGCTTTCGGCTTTGCACAAGATCGAAACTGCCCGGAGAAACCAGACTCCTTATAATTATATCATCACGGATATTCGCTTGCCCGATATTATTGGCCTCAAACTCTTACAAGTGATCAAAAGCAAGTATCCGGATTTGCCGGTGGTGGTGATTTCCGGGTATGGCGATGAGCGGACCCGGGAGGATGTAAAAGAATTCTTTGGCAATGCCTACCTGGACAAGCCCTTTGAGGTGGAAGAGTTGGAGGCCACGCTCAAGCGCATTGGCCCGCCGGAAGACAAAGCGACAGGATTGAAGCCGAAAACGGCGGCTGAAGAAGGGCGGCTAGCCAGCGCTTATGTTTTTATTCGGGGGAAAAATGATGCGGACTTGTATGACGCTTTTTCCAAGCTTTACTTTGCCGATGGCGTGCTCTATTGCGATGCGGTGCGCGGTGAAGCCGGGAGCGAGTGGGATATCGTCCTTTTGCTGCAAGCGGCCGACGTCCCGAGCATTGAGCATCTGGTGAAGAGTCAGATCCAGTCGCTGGGAGGGGTGCAGGCGGTGGAAATCCATCATTCGGAACGGCCCTGGCTGGGTGAAGACCTGGAGTCGTTCATTCAAAACTACGAGCGCATGAATGCCATGGAGAAAGTGGACGAGAATCTGACGGACAAGCGCAACCGGCGCAGCGTGTCGACCTATGCGATTCTGGAAATCGACCGGTCCTACCTCATTCCTTTATACTCCAAGCTTTATTTCACCGATCACATCGTGTATTGCGATTCCACGGATCAGGGCAAGATGATGATCCTGTTTCTCCAGGCCCCGACCTTTGAGCAGATTCGGAAAACCATCACCAACGAGATTCGGACCCAACCCGGCGTGCTCCGGGTCAAGGTTTTAAACATCGTGCAGGTGATGGAGATGTAACCGGGAGAGGGAACCCATGGCGGAAATCATTACCGAAGTCCATCAGCCGGGCACGTTACCGGCGTTTGGCCGCATGTTGTGGAGACACCGGGACGAGCCCGGGATGCTGATCCCGTTGCTCCAGGCCGCCCAGGATACGTATAGTTACATTCCGCCCCTGGCGATTGAGCAGATTGCCGAGGTGACGGGAATCCCTTCCAGCGAGGTGTATGGGGTCATCACCTTTTACAAGCAATTTCGCCTGCAACCCCTGGGCCAGCATGTCATCAAGATGTGCAAGGGAACCGCCTGTTACGTCTCGGGCGCGGTGACCATGGGCCAGACCATCGAGGATGAGCTCGGCGTCGCTCCGGATGAAAATACCGAGGACGGGCTTTTTACCCTTCTGGTGGTGGCTTGTCTGGGCTGTTGCAGCCTGGCGCCGGTGGTGATGATTGACGACCAGGCCTATGGCAAGCTGACCCCGGATAAGCTCCGGAAAATTCTTCGCCAGTATCGCAAGCAAGCGGAAGCCGGCGCGGGAGGTGGACGCCAGCCTTGGTAAGGGAGGGAAGGATGCAAGAAGTCAGGGTGGGAACGGCGTCCTGCGGGATTGCCGCAGGGGGTCTCG
>MGQK01000094.1:47613-63629 GCA_001797815.1 Deltaproteobacteria bacterium RBG_13_61_14
CGATTTGCCGAGCTACTCAAGCCCGATCCCAACCGGGTGATCCTCAAGCAAACCGGATGCGTGGGGATGTGCTTCCGCGAGCCCTTGGTGGAGATCGTGGAGGACGACCACCGCCGGACTCTCTATGGCGAGGTCACCTCGGATCGGGTGGACCGCATCGTGGAAGAACATCTGCGGGGGGGAAGGCTCATCCAGGAATGGGTCGTTGAAGAGAAAGAGTTTCTGGCCAAACAAAAGCGGATCGTGCTTCGCAACTGCGGCGAAATTGACCCCTTCAGCCTGGAGGCCTATCAGGCCCGGGATGGCT
Source organism: Deltaproteobacteria bacterium RBG_13_61_14 (assembly GCA_001797815.1). GTDB lineage: Bacteria > RBG-13-61-14 > RBG-13-61-14 > RBG-13-61-14 > RBG-13-61-14 > RBG-13-61-14. The sequence continues at coordinate 47,921 of MGQK01000094.1, forward strand.
ACCGCGCCTTGGAAAAGGTCCTCGCCTCCCTGACGCCGGAGCAGGTGATCGAGTGCATAGCGGAGTCGGGTTTGCGCGGACGGGGAGGGGCGGGATTCCCGACCGGCACCAAATGGCGCCTGGCCCGGGCCGCGCCGGACCCGCACAAGTATGTGATTTGCAACGCGGACGAAGGAGACCCCGGCGCCTTTATGGACCGCAGCGTTCTGGAGGGAGACCCTCATTCGGTTCTGGAAGGGATGGCGATTGCCGGCTACGCCCTCGGCGCCGACCAGGGCTACATCTACGCGCGGGCGGAATATCCCCAGGCGGTGCACCGGCTTCGTCACGCCATCGCCCGGGCGGAGGAAAAGAATCTCCTGGGCCGCAACATTTTCGGCCGGGGCTTTCATTTTTCGATCCGACTGAAAGAAGGCGCGGGCGCGTTTGTCTGTGGCGAGGAAACCGCGCTGATTGCCTCGATTGAAGGGAAACGAGGGATGCCCCGGGTCCGCCCGCCTTTTCCGGTCGAAGCCGGGCTCTGGGGACACCCGACCTGTATCAACAATGTCGAGACTCTGGCCAATGTTCCCTGGATCATTCTGAACGGCGCGCCGGCCTTCGCTGCTTTCGGGACCGAGCGCTCCAAAGGAACGAAAGTGTTTGCCTTGGCCGGCAAGGTCAAGCGGGGCGGGCTGGTGGAAGTGCCCATGGGGATCACGCTCAACGAGGTCATCTACGGTATTGGCGGCGGAACGGTGTCGGGGGGGCCCTTTAAAGCGGTGCAGATGGGCGGGCCCTCGGGCGGATGCATCCCGGCCAGCCTGGGCGACACCCCGATTGACTATGAGAATATCACGGCCACCGGCGCGATCATGGGTTCGGGCGGCATGGTGGTGATGGATCAGTCCACCTGCATGGTGGATGTCGCCCGCTTTTTCTTGAACTTTACCCAGAATGAGTCCTGCGGCAAATGCACCTTTTGTCGGATCGGCACCAAGCGGATGCTGGAAATCCTCGAGCGGATTTGCATCGGCCAGGGCGAGGAAAAGGACTTGAAGATCCTGGCGGAGTTGGGCGAGCAGATCAAATCGTCCTCGCTTTGCGGCCTGGGCCAGACCGCTCCCAACCCGGTGCTGACCACCCTGCGCTATTTTTACCATGAGTATGAAGCCCATATCAAAGAGAAGAAATGTCCGGCCAAGGCCTGTCTGGCGCTGGTCGAGCTTTACATCAATCCCGAGCTCTGCTCCGGATGCGGGCTGTGCCTGAAAGCCTGTGATTCCGGGGCCATCAGCGGGGAGAAGAAAAAGCCCCATCAGATCGAGCCGAGCACTTGCGTGAAATGCGGCAAGTGTATCACGGTCTGCCGCCTGGGCGCGGTCGAGAAAAGGTAGAACCATGTCTCCGATACCCGATTCGGAACGGTTGCAACTGCCCGTGGAGTTGAAAATCAACGGGCAAAGCGTTCGGGCCCGTCCCGGACAGACCATTCTCGAGGTGGTCCGCGAGCAAGGGCTGGACGAGATCCCCACCCTTTGCTACGACCCCAAGCTCGAGTATTTCGGTTCCTGCTTTCTGTGTGTCGTGGAGGTGAAGGGAGCCCGGGGCTTGCTTCCCTCCTGCACCACCCGGATCCGGGACGGGATGGAAGTCTTCACCCGGAGTGAAAGGATTAGCAATACCCGCAAAACCGCGCTCGAACTCCTCCTCTCCGACCATTATGCCGACTGCACCTGTCCGGCCCAGCGCGCCTGCCCCGCGGGGGTGGACGTGCAGGGATATCTGGGCCTGGCCCGACTCGGACATTACGAAGAAGCTCTGCGCCTGATCAAGGAGCGCAATCCCCTGCCCATTGTCTGCGGCAGAGTTTGCGTGCGCAAGTGCGAAGTCAAGTGCCGGCGCAATGAGGTGGATAAGCCGGTGGGGATCAACTATGTCAAGCGCTATTGCGCGGAACATTCGCGGCATGAGGCGATTCGCCCCCAGGTGAAGCCGGCCACGGGCAAGCGGGTCGCGGTGGTGGGGGGAGGTCCGGCCGGATTAACCTGTGCCTATTATCTATCGCTCTTGGGCCATTCGGTCAAAATTTTTGAGGCCATGCCCCGGCTGGGCGGGATGCTCCGTTACGGGATTCCCGAATATCGCCTGCCCAAGGCCGAGTTAGACAAAGAAATAAGTGAAATTCTCCAATTGGGCACCGAGGTCGTCCTGGAAAAAAAGCTGGGACGGGATTTCACCGTGGAGAGCCTGCTGAAGCAGGATCAGTTTCAAGCGGTATTCCTGACTCCGGGCGCCCCGCTCAGCCAAAAACTGGATATCCCGGGCGAGGAGGCCGAGGGAATCGAGTCGGCCTTGGATTTTCTCCGGGATACCGAGCTAGAGGGGCCGCGTCCCCTGCGGGGAAAGACCGTGGTGGTGGTCGGGGGAGGAAATGTCGCGGTAGATGGGGCGCGCACCGCCCTCCGCTGCGGCGCAAAACAGGTGACCATCCTCTACCGCCGCACCCGCAAAGAAATGCCCGCCCACCACGAAGAAGTGGACGCGGCCGAGCAGGAAGGGGTCCGGCTGGAGATGCTGGCGGCGCCGGTGGAAGTGATCGCCCAACAGGGGCGTTTGCAGGGATTGCGATGCATCAAGATGGAACTGGGCGAACCCGATGCCAGCGGCCGGCGGAGACCGGTGCCGATCCCCGGTTCCGAGTTTGACTATCCCTGTGATTATGTTCTCTCGGCGATCGGTCAAAAAACCGAACCCGAGGTGTTCGGCCAAGAGCCGGAAACGACCAGGCCCGCGATCAGCCGACGGGGCACGATCCAGGTGGACGAGGCCACGATGGCCACCGATCGGCCCGGCGTGTTCGCGGGCGGGGATGCGGTGAGCGGGCCCGCCGTGGTGATTGACGCGATTGCGCAGGGTCATCGGGCGGCGGACGCGATCCACCAATATCTCTTGACCGGGGAGATGCAGGCCTCGCCACCTTCTTTTGTGAGTCAACGAGAGGTGTTTGGTCCGATCCCGGCCCGGATGTTCGAAGAGGTGGAGCGCATCCCCCGGCAGCAGATGCCCGAACGACTCCCCGAGGTCCGGAGGCAGGACTTTGCCGCGGTGGAGTTGGGTCTCTCGCAGGAGGAGATGGAAGCGGAAGCCAACCGCTGCCTGGAATGCGGGTGCAAAGCCCAGTTTGAATGCGCTCTCCGCCGATATGCCACCGAATACAACGTGGACATCATGAAAATGTCCGGGGCCGTGCGCCGGCATAAAGTGGACAACAGCCATCCCCTGATCACCCTCGATCCCAACAAGTGCATCCTCTGCGGCCGCTGCGTGCGGACTTGCGCGGACATTTTGAACCAGTCCATCCTGGGCTTTGTCAACCGGGGATTCACCAGCCAGATCAAGCCCGCCTTGGGAAAGCCCTTGGCGGAAACCCCTTGCATCAGCTGCGGGGCCTGTGTCGAAACGTGCCCGACCGGCGCCCTGACCGCCAAGCTGCCCTATGGCCGGCAGGGACCCTGGAAAGTCAAGCAATTCCCCTCGGTGTGCGGCTTTTGCTCCGTGGGGTGCAGCCTGAGTCTCAATGTGGTGACCGAGGGGGTGCTGTGGGCCACGTCGCAGGTTAATTCCCATCCCGGCCAAGGGGACCTCTGCTGGAAAGGACGCTTCGGAACCGGTCTGATCCAGGGCCCGGACCGGCTTCGCCAACCCCTGGTCCGAAAAAACGGGCAACTAGAAGAAACGGATTGGGACGAGGCGATCAAGGAAGCCGCTCGGCTGCTGCAGGCGGTTCGAAATCAGAAAGGGCCTGAATCCGTGGCGGTTCTCGCGGCGCCTCGGATGACCTTGGAGGAATGTTATCTGGTGGGACGCCTCGCCCGCGCCGGCCTGGGCACTGACCAGATTGGCAGCTTCGGCCAAATTTACCGGGGAGGACCCCGGCAAGATCTGGACGACCTTGTGGGCGAAACGACTTCCACCTGCTCGCGCGAAGATATTGATTCCGCGGATGTGATCTGGCTAGTGGGGGCGGATCCATCCTCGACCCATCCGGTCATCAGCATGAGGGTGCGTCGGGCGGCCCGAAGGGGCGCCAAGATTATTGTAGTCAATTCCAGCAATATTGACTTGGTCCGCTCTTCCCGGCTTTGGCTCGATCCTCGCCGAGGGACGTTAGGGATTCTTCTGGCCGGCCTCCTGCGTCGGATCATGGATCGGAGCCTACTCAAACCGAGATTCTCGAACTTCCCGCCCGATGAGCTTCGAGATTTGAGGGATTCACTGGCGAACGCGACGCTGGACGAGGTGAGCCGGGTCTCAGGGGTAGAAGCCACCAAGATTGATGAAGTCGCGGATCTGCTGACGACCGCAAAAAAGGTGGTTGCGATCTACGATTTGCAGGACACCATGGAAAGCGCCCCGGACGACCTCACGGTCCTGACCCTGATCTTGATTCTCATGGATCATCTGACTCGGCTTGGCAGCGGGCTTCTCCTCTTGCAGCCTGACTGCAACTCCGAAGGAGCCCGGCTGGTGGGAATGAGAGAAGGCGTGCTCCCGGGTGGCTATCCTATTTCAAATCAGGCCATTCGCCGGAGAGTAGAGGAAGCCTGGAAGGTAAATCTGGAGGGGCTGGTGTCCTCCCACAAAGGAAACCTGTTCGGAAGACTGGTCTCCGGGGATATTGCCGCAGCGCTCGTGCTCCTGCAGGACCCCTTCCGGGACCCGGAAGCCAATCGCATCCTGGGCAAGCTGGAAGCGCTGGTGGTGGTAGATCTCTTCCTCACCGAAACCGCCAAAATGGCGCAAGTGGTGTTGCCGGCCGCCACCCTGGCCGAGAGCCAGGGAACCGTGGTCAGCTTTGATCGCCGGGTCCAAGCGGTAACCCAGGGGAACTCCCCACCCGGCGGGCTCACCACCGCCGAAGTCATCGGCAAGCTCTCCCAGGCGCTGGGGCATCCCATTCCCTCCCTCGAAGCCGGAGAGATTCGGCGCGAGCTCTCGGTTTTAATCGGAATATCGCCCGAACGGCTGGAAAAGGCTCGGGTCGAGTGGGAGAAATGGCCGGATTCCGGAAGCATTCCTCAACTTCAACGGCTCAAGAAAATTCAACTGGCCTCGCGGTTGTCGTCCCCCGTCCATTATCCGGATGCGACGATGGATAGCTATCTGCAACGGCGATTGACCCAAATGGGAATGTTCCGGTAGCATAACGATCCGGGGGAGGGGCCGAGATCAGGGCATGGAAACAGGATCGAAACCCCCAAGCGCGTGCGCTAAAAAACCATTGACTTCCTTTCTTTTCCAACTATACTTGAAACCCGCAAGCCTTGAGAGGCGTCCCCCATTCCAGGGAGAGGTGAGGAAGCGCTTAAAAAAATCTGCGCGACGGGCTGATTGAAGTCAGGGAGGAACTCTTTTCAGGTTGGGTTGATCACCAGGAAGGAGCAATCAAAGTTGTATATCTCCTCCTTCAGGGAAGAAGAGCTTCGGGTCCGAATCATTTGGTTTATCCGGCTACGCTGGCTCTTTTTGCTGGGATTGTTTTCCACGGTTCTGATTGCCACCCAGATTTTCCGGGTGGTGCTGCCGTTAAAGATAATCCTGGCGATCGGAGGGGCTATCTTTGCCTATAATCTGGCGCTTCATCTTTACCATCACTATACCAAGGACTCGGCCGAGAAAAATTTCCGGCAAATCCGGACGGAAGCCAATCTCCAGATTATTTTGGATCTGTTCAGTCTGACTTTGCTGATCCATTACTCGGGCGGTTTGGAAAACCCTTTTATCATGATATATCTGCTCCATGCGATTATCGCCAGCATCCTTCTCTCCCGCGCCGAGGTCTGGATTCTGGCCCTGGTCACTTTTTCTTGCTGCCTGCTTCTGATTATCCTGGAATACTTTGGAGTGATTCATCATTATCATCTCGCCAATTTTTTTCCCAAAGATATTCACCGCGATTTGGTTTATGTCACCGGCGTCATCTTAACTGTCCTCGTTTCCCTCTTCGCCACCATCTATATCAGCTCGACCATTGTCCAGGGGCTTTGGGTCCGGGAAGCCAAACTTTTTCTCGCGCAAAAATTGCTCCAGAAACAATCGGAAGAATTGCAGCAAACGAACCTGGTGAAGCAAAAGCAACTCGTGCAGGCGGAAAAGCTGGCTTCCCTGGGTCAATTGGTTTCCGGCTGCGCCCACGAGATCAACAACCCGATCCAATTTATTCTGGGGAATATGCGGATTCTCAAGGAATCCTTTGAAGACCTTTTCCCCCTGCTGGAGCGCGAGACCCGGAACCGTCCGGATTTGACCATCGCGCGACTGAGTCATGAGATGTTTGTGAAACACATCCCGATTCTCCTCGGCGATATGACCACCGGAGCCGAACGGATCCGGGATATAATTCTCGATTTGAAAACCTTCGCCCGGCTGGATGAAGGCCGGCTGGATGAGGAAGTCGACCTCAATGAAGTCGCGCAGATTTGTGAGCGGCTCGTCCACAATAAAATTAAACGTTATCGGGTGGAGGAAAAACTTGCCCCGCAGCTGCCGAAAGTTAGGGGCAGCCGGAACAAACTGGAGCAGGTGGTCATGGCCTCCCTGATCAATGCGGCCGAGGCCCTGGGTAATCTTCGCAACGGCACGATTCAAATTGCCACCCGCATTGAAGCCGAGGCCAAGAGCGTCAGCCTTTCGATTTCCGACAATGGGCCGGGAATGACCGAGGAGGTCAAGAGCAGGATCTTCGACCCTTTCTTCACCACCAAACAGCGCACCGGCGGCACGGGCCTGGGCTTGTCCATCAGCCATGGAATCATCAAGGAGCACGGAGGATATATTGAGGTCCGGAGCCGGATCGGCAAAGGCGCCACCTTCATCTTCCATTTGCCCGTGAGTGGTTGCAAAGGAGCAGAGGATGAACCGAATCCTGGTGATTGATGACGATCAAGCGGTCCTCAACTATCTTTTGGTCTCCCTCACCCAGGCGAATCGGTTTGAAGTCGAGGCGTTGAGCGATAGCACCCAAGCTTTGGCCCTCATTGCTTCGGGGCAATTCGATCTGATCCTCCTCGATATGGACATGCCGGAAACCAGCGGCTGGGAAATCCTCCAATCCGTCCGCCAAAATCATCCGGAAATCGAAGTGGTCATCCTCACCGGAGTCGAGGATGTGTCGCTGGCGGTGGAATCCATGAAAATGGGCGCCTACGATTATCTCTGCAAACCCGTGGATAACAACCGCCTGATTCTCACCCTGGAACGGGCCTTGGAGCGGTCCCAATTGCGCGGGGAAATCTCGCAATTGCGGGATCAGGTAAAGCTGGAAGGATTGCGGCACAAAGAGACTTTTAAGAACATTCTTACTCAAAATAAGAATTTTCTCCGGGTGCTCCGGAAGGTGGAGCAGATTGCGGAAAGCGAAAACAATGTGTTGATCTGGGGAGAAAGCGGCACCGGCAAGGAACTGGTCGCGAGAGCCATTCACCAGATCAGCCGACGTCGCGATAAGAACTTTATTGCGGTGAATGCCGGGGTTTTTGCCTCGGAACTTTTTGCTTCCGAGTTCTTCGGACACGAGAAAGGGGCCTTTACCGGAGCGGTGAGCACCAAGCCGGGCTTCTTTGAGGAGGCGAACGGCGGGAGCTTGTTCTTGGATGAGATCGGAGAACTCGAACTCCCGATTCAGGCAAAATTGTTGCGGGTGCTTCAAGAAGGAGAATACTTTCGACTTGGCTCCACCGAGCGGCGGGGCGCGGATGTCCGAATTATCGCTTCCACCAACAAAGATCTGGCCGCGGAAATCGAGAAGGGAAGATTCCGCCGGGATTTATATTACCGCCTGAACATCAGCTCGATTTTTCTTCCACCGCTGCGGGAGCGAAAAGGCGATGTGGAATTGCTGGCCTATTACTTTTTGGAAAGACGCGCCAAGCTCAATAGTAAAAAAATCGAGTTCATTTCCGAGGAAGTGCTGAGTGTGTTGGAGATGTATGACTATCCGGGCAACATCCGCGAATTGGAAAACATCCTGGCCGGAGCCGTGGTCCTGGAAAATAGCAACTCTTTGTCTCGGCGTTCGTTGCCCCCCTATTTGCTGAAAGCCATTGGGCCTCCCCGCGTCGTCCCCGTCCCCTCCGAGGTTCGCAAAACCCTGGCCAAACTTGAAGCGGACCACATCCAGCGCGTCCTCGAATACACCAGGGGAAACCGAACCGCGGCCGCGGAGATTCTGGGCATTTCCAGAGTAGGACTTCTCAACAAAATGAAAAATTATGGAATTGAAATAGAACCGCAACCCCGGCGGGGCGGTCAACGCCGGCCTGGTAACTAGCCCGAAACGGTTAGCCCCTATCTGGGGGCATTCGGACCCTTCGGCAAAAGGCTCAGAAACTCCGCCCGTTGCCTTCGTGCTTCGATTCACAAATAGAATGAAGTATTTTTTTGCTCGCAAAGGTTTATTTGCTCACTCCGCCCTCGGCCGTGAGCTCCATTCGGCCCGAGCTCATGGCCGAGGGCGGGCCGAACGGAGCCTCCCTTCGGGTCTGAGCCTCAGGGTCGAAGACAGCCGAACGGTCGCGGCTACATCTCGCTCAGGTTCACGGAAGTAAGGACTTGAAGATGGAGATCAATTGGGACAAGGTCGGAGAGCAGGCGGCGGAGCTCCTGGCCGCGCTGATCCGGATCAACACCTCTAACCCACCGGGCAACGAGGCCGCGGCCTGCGGGTTCCTCAAGCCCATTTATGCCAGGCTGGGCCTCGAACCGGTGCTGCTCGGGCCGGAGCCTAGCCGCCAGAGCATCATCGGCCGGCTGAAGGCGCAGAAGCCCGAGGGCGAGCCGCTCTTGCTCCTGTCCCACCTCGACACGGTCCCGGCCGACGCCAAGGAATGGTCCAAGCCCCCGTTCGCCGGCGCGATCGAAGGCGGCGAGGTCTGGGGCCGGGGCGCGCTCGATTGCAAGAACGCGACCGCGGTCGAGCTCACGGCGCTCAAGCTCTTCGTGGAAGCCGGGCATCAGCCCAGGCGCGACATCATCCTGGCCGCTACCGCGGACGAGGAGATGGGAGGCGAGCGGGGAGTGGGCTGGCTGATCGAGAATCACTTTGATCTACTGGCCGCGGGTTTCGGGATCAACGAGGGCGGCGGCTTCAGCGTCAAGGTCGCCGGCCGCGAAGTCTTCCTCTGCCAGACCGGGGAGAAAGGCATCTGCTGGATCAAGCTCACGGCCCAGGGCCCCTCCGGCCATGCCTCCACCCCGCCGGCCGAAACCGCGATGACCCGCCTGCTGGCCGCGCTCAACGCGGTCATGCGGCATAAGCAGCCGCTCCGCCTGACCGACACGGTGCGGGTCCTGGTGGACCAGGTGGCGTCGCAATTCGGGCCGGTCGCCCGGGTCGCGGCCCGGGCCGCGCTCAGCCCGCTCTTGGAGGAATACGCGCTGCGCCGGATCAAGAGCGCGGAGAACCGAAACCTGGCGCGGGCGGTGATCCACAACACGGTCACGCTCACGGGCCTGAAAGGGGGAGACAAGGTGAACGTGATCCCGGGCGAGGTCATTGCCACCCTGGACTGCCGGGTGATTCCCGGCTTTACGCCCGATCAGATGCTGGCCGAGGTCCGGCAGATCGTGGAGCCTTTCGGCGTGACCGTGGAGACCATCGCCACCTCCACCGGCGGCGAGATGCCGGCCGACTCCGAGCTTTACCGCGCCATCGGCGAGACGCTGCGGGCGCACTCGCCCCAGGCGATCCTGGCACCCTACCTGATGCCCGGCGGCACCGACGGCCGCTACCTGGTGCAGAAGGGCGTGAAGGTGTATGGCTTCATCCCGCTGCAGATGGAAGCGGGCGAGAAGGAGCCGATCTTCCGCCGCTTCCACGGCAAGGACGAGCGCGTCTCCATCCAGAACTTGATCTTCGGCGCCCGGCTTTTGTATGATCTCCTGGTCCGCTTCTGCGCGAGATAATTCCGTTCCCAGACCGAGAAAGGATGGCCTCATGCCTGGGCTGAACTCTGATCGGCTGAAGTCTTTGCGCCGCGAGTTTGAGCTGGTGATCAAGGTGCTGGAGAGCACGCCCGCGATTGACCGGACCTTCATGTGCCCGCGGGATGAGTTCGAGCGGCGGCAGCAGGCAACGGCCGAGGCGCTCAAGCGCGCCGGCTTCGAGGCCGGCCTGGTCTTCTCCGATGAGCACTATTGCGGGGACGTGCCTTACCTCGGCGGCAACACCAATGTCTCGATCGAGCAGGTGGCGGGCGTGATCGGGCCGAAAGGATTCCACATCGCGGCCGGGCTTGAAGGCGGCTACATTGCCGAGCAGTTGGCGCCAAGAGCCGGGGCAGTGGTGCACAAGGTGGAGTTGCTGCAACTGGCGGACGAGAAGTATCCGATCCGGGCGGAGCGCTTGGAGGACGTGATCGAGGCCGCGGCCGGGAAGAAGGTGGAGAGGATCGCGCTGCTCACGCCCCGGCAGGTGGTGCCCGCGGGTGTGGTGGAATACCTGGGAAAGCTTTTGGGCAAGGATGGAGTCGTTGACGCGCAGGAAATTTATTACCAAGTGAAATACGAGAAGTCGGACGTGGAGATGCGGCTGATCCGGGACGCGAGCGTGATCGCCGACGCGATGCTGCGGGCGATGCTGGCGGTGCTCAAGCCGGGGATGCTGGAGACCGAGGTCGCGGCCTGGGCCTACTGGGTGGGGAAGGTTTTGGGCAGCGAGGAGAACGGGTTCAAGGTGATGGTGGGCGCGAACGAGGCCAACCGCACCTTGATCGGCGAGGCGCAGAACCGCCTGATCCGGGAGGGCGACTGGGTGCACCTGGGCGCGGCGCCCAAGCGCGACGGCTTGAACGCCTGCCTTCGGCGCTCGGTGATTGCGGTCGGCGACCCGGGGAAAGTGACCGCGGACCAGGCTTACTGGTTCGACCTGGTCGAGGGCGCTTACGAGGTGGGCCTGAAGAAATATATCGAGGTCGCGGAAAAAAATTTACCGGCCAGGCTCCAGGAGCAGGCCCTGGTGGACTACTTTGCCGCCAGGTCGGAGGAAGTGAGCAAACGGATCCGCAAAAAGATTCAGCTCGAGCGCTTGAAGCCCTACACCGGCACGCACAACGCCGGCTATACCGAGTGCCAGGAGTTTTATGGCGCGATCACTTTGGAAAGCAACGCCCCGTTGGGGAACCAAATTGTCACCATGCTCGACGTGGCCTTGCGCGGCTTCGGCGACCACTGGCACGACGTGGTCATCCCCGGCTTCGACTACCTGGTGATCGAGAACACGCTGGGCAAGTTCGGGAGCCGGGTGGAGGTCTTCAACCAGGTGCCGATCCGGGCGCAAGCGTTGGTAGGTCGCAGGTCGGAGGTCGGAGGTCGGATTTAGCTCCGGCTTTAATCTCCCCTTGCTCACAAATCCTTGACATGGAGCAAGAAAGTTGCAATACTTGAGGCAACTGATTTTCAGGGCTCGTCTAATGGTAGGACACTGGGCTCTGAACCCAGCAGTCGGGGTTCGAATCCCTGGCCCTGAGCCATGCTAACGCGAAGACCGGAACCTCCGGTTCTGAAAGACGGCCCCATCGTCTAGCGGTTAGGACGCCGGGCTCTCAATCCGGAAGCACGGGTTCGATTCCCGTTGGGGCCAGAAACGAGGGACAGCAGCACGAGCTATCGTCGCGTGACTACCCTCTCCCAGGTTTTTCCAGCCCGCCCCTTGCCGGCAAGGGGTTGATCCCTTCTTGTTTCCCGGTGTTCAGTGTGTTAGACTAGGTGTGGGAAATGGTAACCTTTCCAACATTTGCTTGACCTCAGAACGGACCAGTGGCAGACCATGAAAGAGAGGAGTTCGTTTTGAGGTTATTTTTATTTTCCGCCGCCGGGCGCCAGCGCTGGGCCTGCATCGCGGCGCTGATGCTGGCTCTGGGCGCCGGCTTTTCAGGCCGAGCCCAGGAAGAGGCCGCGGCCGCTCCTCCTCTGACGGACGCCGCCGCCCGGGCCGCGATCGAGCAAGCCTGGGACGCGGCGCGGGAGACCGTGGTCAGTGGCCGCGATCCCAGCGCCCTGGAGCAGAACCTGGCCAGCCTCCGTCAGTCCCAGTGGGAGGCCGGGATCCGCGACCTGCCCCTGATCGCCGCGGCCCTGATCCGGACCGCGGCCGATCAAGCCCGGAAAGGACAAACCAGCTCCGCGGAGCGGCTGCTGGATTGGTCCCGCCGCCTGGCCCCGCACCAGGCCGATTTCCACCTGGCCCGGGCCTGCTATTGGCTGGGCGCGGGCAAGATGGACCCGGCGGCAGCCGGGCGGGAGTATCTCCAGTTCTTGCGGAAGAGTCGGCAGGACTTTGACTGGTCGCTCCGTTTCCTGGCCCGCCTGCTCTGGATTGTGCTTTGGACCGGGTGGGTGGCCTTGAGCGTGCTGGCGCTGGCGCTCTTGGCCCGCTACCTGCGGGTGTATATGCATGACTTTCATCATCTCTTCCCCGCCGGCTTCTTGCCCCGGGGATTGATCACGGCCCTGGGTCTGGTCCTGCCCCTGGTTCCGCTCATGTTCGGGGCGCCGCTGTGGGTGGTCGCCGGCGTCTGGATCGCGGTCCTGAGCCTTTACAGCCGGACCAGCGAGCGGGTGATCGCCCTGGCCCTGCTCGCGGCGATAGGGGGGTTGCCCTATCTCCATGCGCTTTACGCGCATCTGCTGGCGGCGCCGGCGGATCCGGTGTTGGCCGCGGTGCTCCACGTCCGCCGGGGCGTCTATTCCGAGGCGGAGGTGAAGGCGCTTTTAGCCGAGGCGGCTTCTGATCCGGCGCCGCTCGATGTGCTGCTGGCGCTGGCCTCGGTGCACGAGCGCCAGGGCCGGATCGAGGAAGCGGGCAAGGACTTCCAGCGGTTGCTGGCGGATACCAGGTCTCAGAGCTCACCGTATCAGGAGGTGATCTACAACAACCTCGGCAACCTCTGGGTGACCGCGGGCGATCACCGGCAGGCTCTGGCCTCGTATAAGGCCGCGGCTTTAGCCAATCCCTTGCCGGTGGAGGTGGCCTACAATTTAAGCCAGGTCTACCGCGCGCTTCTGGATATGGCCCAAGGGGATTCCTGGAACAACCGGGCGGCCGCGATTGATTCCGCCCGGGTGGACGAATGGGGGGAGGCGAGCACCGGCCTGCCCCTGGCCCGGCGGGTGGTGCAGATTCCGATCCCGCTGCCCCTGCTCTGGGCCCGGGCGCTCCTGGATACGCCCCGCGCCGAGGCGGTCCGCCAGGCCAGTTGGCGGGAGTGGGCAAGGGGAATGTCGTTCTGGGTTTTCAGTTTAGTTTTAGTCGCGGCCGGCCTGGGGGTGGTCCTGGGCTGGTCGCTGGCCGGCCGGCTTACGGTATCCCGGCCGTGCACCTCCTGCGGCCAGCCGGTTTGCCCGCGCTGCCACCACCTGTCCAAGGACCCGAACCTTTGCTCGCCCTGCTACCACGTATTCCGGGCCCAGGGCGGCATTGATCCGCGGGTCAAGCTCGTGCGCAAGGCTTATGCGCGCCGCTTCCAGGAAGGCTGGCATACCGCCGGCCTGTTGGCCTCGGTCCTGGTGCCCGGCTCCGGGCATTTGCTGCAAGGGTCAACCGGGATCGGGATCGCGCTCCTCTTGCTGGCCAGCGGCTGGATCGCGGCTCTCCTGGCCCCGGCCGGGGTGTGGCGGCCGGAGGTGCCGGCCTTGGCGGACGGCCTCCCCTGGGGATGGCTGGCCGCAGCCGCCGGGTACCTGGTTTTGGTCATGGTCGGGACAGCGAGCTATGTCGCTCAGTTTCGAGACTAGGGGTATCAACTCGTCATGGCGCTGAAAGGGACCTTACGGGATTTCGGCATCTCCGAGATCCTCCAACTGATCGGGCAGCAGAAAAAGTCCGGGACCCTGGTGGTGACCGGGCCCCAAGCGGTGGTGACCGTGCTCTTTGACGGCGGCCAGATCGTGGATGCTGCCACCCGGCCGGCCGTGCCCGAGTATGACCTGGGGATGATGATGACCCGGGCCGGGCTGATTCATCCGGCCCAGTTGGAAATGGCCCAGGCCCAGTCCAAGGAGAGCCTCCAGCCTTTGGAGCTGGTGTTGCAGAAGACCAAGGCGGCGGCCGAGGAAGACCTCCGGGAAATGAAACGACTGCGCCATCTCGAGATTCTTTACGACCTCTTCCTCTGGAAGGACGGAGAATACGAGTTCGAGGCCGGGCCGGTCAACTATCTGGCCAAGCTCGTCATTCCCGTGTCCTCCGAACAGGTGCTCATGGACGGCTACCGGGTCAAAGACGAGTGGCCGGAACTGGCCCGCCAGATCCCCGACCTGAACCTCCGTTTTCGCCGCGCGCCCGGGGATTTTTCCTCGATCGATCGGCTCGACCCGGAGGACGACCGGATTTACCGCCTGCTCGACGGCCAGCGCACGGTGCAGGACATCATCTTTTTGGGCCGGCGCGGCAAGTTCGAGACCCTTAAGACCCTGGCCCGGCTGCTGGAGCGGGGCCGAATCGAGGTGGTGGTGAGCGCGAAGGCCGGCCCCCGGCGGCCGGCGCCGGAGGCCCCGCGGCGGCGGACGCTCGCCTTTTCCGGGGCGTTTTTCGTGCTGGTGCTCCTGATGTTGAACGGCGTCCGGCTCAATGTGCAGCGGAGCGGCTGGCTGGCCGGCCCCAGGGTCGAGGCGGACAGCCGCCTGGGCCTGCTCGCGCGCTGCCAGACCGAGCGGCTGAGAAACGGCCTCGCGGTCTACCGCCTTTGCTACGGCCAGCGGCCGGCCGAGTTGCAGGACCTGGTCCGCGCCGGACTCTGCCGCGCGAGCGATTTGAGATTTCCCGCCGGGAAGGCTTACTCCTACCAGCGCACCGGGGACGGCTTCCGTCTGGAGAGCCCGATCCTGTCCGCGGCAGAGGAGAAATAGGCGAGGTGGAAACTTCTCGTCAACTTTTGCTGGAAGACACCGAGCTGGTGCGCGCCCTGTTCGGGGAGCACCACCGCAACCTGCAGCGGATCGAGGCCCTGACCAAAGTGGTGATCCAGGCGCGGGGCAACGCGCTCAACTTGATCGGCCCGGAGTCGGACGTGGTCCTGGTGGAGAAGCTCCTGCGCGAGCTTTACCGGCTTTTACAGAAGGGCTACGCCATCACCGAGCACGACGTGGAACCGGCGGTGAAGCTCTTGCAGGCCGACCCCAGCCTCCGCCTGGACAAGATGTATCGCAATGGGGTGATGGTCTCGGGCCGGCGCCGGCCGATCATACCCAAGAGCCTGGCCCAGAAGGAATACCTGGAGGCGATCCGCCACTATGCCATCGTTTTCGCCATCGGCCCGGCCGGGACCGGCAAGACCTACCTGGCCATGGCCATGGCGGTAGAGGCGCTGACCCAGGGCGAGTTGGGGCGGATCATCCTCACCCGGCCGGCGGTGGAGGCGGGGGAGAAGCTGGGCTTTTTGCCCGGCGACCTGGCGGAAAAAGTGAACCCCTATCTGCGGCCGCTTTACGATGCGCTCCACGATATGATGGATATCGAGAAGGCCTCGCGGCTGTTGGATCGGGGGGTGATCGAGGTGGCGCCGCTCGCGTTCATGCGGGGCCGCACGCTCAACAACAGTTTCGTGATCCTGGACGAGGCGCAGAACACGACCGTCCGGCAGATGAAGATGTTCCTGACCCGCCTGGGGTTTGACTCCCGGGCGGTAGTAACCGGCGACATCACCCAGATGGACCTGCCCCCGAACGAGAA
>MGQK01000095.1:364-1106 GCA_001797815.1 Deltaproteobacteria bacterium RBG_13_61_14
TCGGCAGCCGAAAAAACCCCCGGCGTAATCGGAATCATGACCGCCAAGGATATCAAGGGCACCAACCGCCTGAAATTCATCGTGCCCGACCGCCCTGTCCTTTGCGACACCAAGGTCCGCTATGTGGGCGACTCGGTAGCAGCAGTCCTTGCCGAAACCAAGCAGCAGGCCGTGGCCGCCGCCCAGTTGGTCGAAGTTGGGTATGAACCCCTTCCGGTGATCCAGAATCCGACCGAGGGCTTGGCCGGGGGGGCCATTCGGATTCACGACGATCGGCCCAATTTATGTTACTCCCAGCCGCAGATCAGGGGGGATGCGGGAGCGGCCCTCGCTCAGTCCGCCGCCGTGATCGAAGCCGATTTTTCCACTCAGCTTAACCACCAAGCTCCTCTGGAACCCGAGGCGTGCGTGGCTTATCTGGAAGAAACCGACGAGGGTGAGGAGCCTATCCTGGTGGTGATCGGCCGAAGCATCAACATTCATCACCATCTCAGCGTGCTCCAGGACGCTTTGGGTTATGAAAACATGAGGTATGAGGAGGCCTACTCGGGAGGTCAGTTCGGGATCAAGGTGGAGATAACCTCAGAAGCCCTGGCCGCGGCTGCGGCTCTGCACTTCCGGCGGCCGGTCCGTTACATTCCCGGCTTGACGGAATCGATGTATTTGACCCCCAAGCGGCACCCTTTCGACATGAAGGTCCGATTGGGGGCTGATCAACAGGGCAAATTAACGGCCTTAGCCA
>MGQK01000095.1:1147-1300 GCA_001797815.1 Deltaproteobacteria bacterium RBG_13_61_14
GCTGGAGTTTCGGCTGATCAATTCTCTGCAACCGGGCCAGCCCAAATCCACCGGCCGGGTCGTGGAGCAATGGCCCTTTCCAGAGCTCATCGAAGCCATTCGTCCCCATTACCATCGGGCGCGAAAAGAGGCGGCGGATTTCAACCGGCAAGG
>MGQK01000095.1:1530-2019 GCA_001797815.1 Deltaproteobacteria bacterium RBG_13_61_14
CTACAGCCACCGGACCGGCGGCTGGCAGCCGCATTACCTATATGGTCGGCGGGGCCATGGTGGATGCGATTCAACAGCTAAAATCCGCCATGGACGAAGTCGGAGCCACCACCTATGAACAGCTTCGGGCGGCGGGTAAACCGACCCGTTACATGGGCAAAAAGAAGAACGAAGATGCCGGCCCCCTGGACCCGGTCACGGGCCAGGGGCCTTCTTTTGAATCCCAGGTGCACTCCATTCAGATGGCTGAAGTGGAGGTAAATAACGGAACCGGCGAGGTGAAGGTCATCAAGGTGACCACCGCGGTTGATGCCGGTCCGGTCATCAATCCGCAAAGCCTGGAAGGCCAGCTCGAAGGAGGGGTGGATATGGGAGTTGGTTTTGCGTTGCGGGAGGAATATGTAGCTGGATATACCAAGGACTGGATCACCTTCCGCTTTCCGACCATTACCATGGGTTGTGAAATGGAGCATATTATCCGGGAAACCC
>MGQK01000095.1:2576-4111 GCA_001797815.1 Deltaproteobacteria bacterium RBG_13_61_14
TGACCCGGAGCGGGTGATTTTCGCCTCCAATGCCACCGACGCCCTGAACTTGGTCATCCAAGGCGCGGTCAAGCCCGGCGGTCATGTGGTGTCCTCTCAATTGGAGCACAATTCGGTCCTGCGTCCTCTGCACCACCTGCGGGGAAAAGGCCTGATTGATTACGATCTGGTCCCTTTCGACGTTCAGGGTTTCATCGATCCCGATGATGTTGCCCGGGCCATTCGACCCGAGACGGATTTTGTCCTTTTGACCCATGCCTCCAATGCCCTGGGTACCATCCAGCCGGTGGAGGCCATCGGATCCCTTTGCCGCGAGCGAGGGATTCCGCTGATTATCGACACAGCCCAGAGCGCCGGGGTGGTGCCGATCAACATCTCCGACTGGGGGGTGTCGGCGATGGCCTTTACCGGTCATAAATCCCTCCTCGGGCCCACCGGCATCGGCGGGCTGATCTTAAGCCGAGGCTTTGAAGTGCAATCCACTCGGTTCGGCGGAACGGGCATCGATTCCCAGGAACTGACCCATACTCAGACCTATCCGCACCGCCTGGAGGCCGGAACCATCAATTTTTTGGGCGTTCTCGGGTTGATGGCCGGCCTGGATTACCTTGCTGCACAGGGGATGGAGGGGATCCTGGAAAAGGAGCGGGCCCTTGCCCGAAGGCTCTGGGAAGGTCTGGCCGAACTTGGGAAAGTCAAGCTCTATGGGGCCGATCGTATGGACCGGCGCTTGGGGGTCATTCTGGCCAACGTGGAAGGGATGATCCCGGCAGATGTGGCAGCCATTCTGGATGGGGATTTCGGCATCGCCACCCGGGCTGGATTGCATTGCGCTCCGCTGGTTCACCATCTCCTGGGCACGGGCCGGACGGGAGGGGTGCGTTTCAGCCTGGGCCCCTTCAATACTTCCGAAGACATCGACCGGGTGCTGGAAGCGATGGCCAAGATTTGCGCGACGAGGTAAATGGTTGATAGTAACGAGTCATGCGCAAGAAGAGGGGGATGGTTATGCCTTCGAAAAGCAAATATGGGAAATTAAGCACTCCAAACCCCACCTCCATGAAAGCCATTCTTTTCGACCGTCCCGGTCCGCCCGAAGTACTGCGCTACACGGATACCCCGAAGCCCGTCCCGGGGCCCGGCCAGGTTTTGGTCCGGGCGCACTCGATCGGCGTCAGCATGCCGGAAATCCTGGTCCGCCGTGGCGAGTACGCCTGGATGCCGCCGCTGCCGGCGATTCCGGGGATCGAGATGAGCGGGGTCGTCGAGGCCTTGGGCGAGGGCGTCACTTCGCTCCGCGTCGGCCAGCCGGTGTTCGTCTCAGCCCGCGAGCTGCCGGTGCGCGGCGGCTGTTACGCCGAGTACTTAGCGGCGAACGCCGATGCGCTCTACCTGCTGCCGCAGGGGACCGACCTCGAAGCGGCGGCGTCGCTTTCCAACTACCAAGTCGCCTGGCATCTGCTGCACAGCGCGCCGTGCGGCATGCGCTATCAATCGGTGCTCGCGACCGGGGCCGCGGGCGGAATCGGGAGCGC
>MGQK01000095.1:4262-4394 GCA_001797815.1 Deltaproteobacteria bacterium RBG_13_61_14
GGCGCGGGTGTTGATCTGATCCTTGACTCGATCGGCGGCGCAGGATTCACCGCGCATTTCGAGCGCCTCGCCCCGTTCGGCTTGGTGGTCTCCTACGGCCAGCTCGACGGCCATCCGACCGGCGACGTGCTG
>MGQK01000095.1:4599-4712 GCA_001797815.1 Deltaproteobacteria bacterium RBG_13_61_14
GCCCGTAGTAAGGTTTTTTCTCCTTGGGCGCGCGGCGGCGCATTTCGTGAAGCAGCGTGGTTACCAAACGCACTCCGCTACATCCCAACGGGTGCCCCAGGGCAACGGCACCG
>MGQK01000095.1:4821-5902 GCA_001797815.1 Deltaproteobacteria bacterium RBG_13_61_14
ACCCGGCGCGGGCGAGCGCCTTGCGCACGGCGGAGATCGGGCCCAGGCCCATAACCCGGGGCTCCACTCCGGCGGCTGCCGAGCAAACCACTCGGGCCAGCGGCTTAAGGCTTAGTTCGCGAGCCTTCTTGTCGCTCATCAGCAGAACCGCCGCCGCCCCGTCGTTAATGCCCGAAGAGTTGCCTGCGGTGACCGTTCCGCCTGCGCGGAAAGCCGGACGGAGTTTGCCGAGAGCTTCCATCGTGGTGTCCGCCCGCGGGTGTTCATCCCGGCTGACCAATATCGGATCTTTTCCCCGCTGCGGGACGGGAACGGGAACAATCTCTTCGGCGAATTTTCCGGAATCGATGGCCGCTACCGCCCGCCGGTGGCTCTCCAGGGAGAAGCGGTCCTGCTCTTCCCGGGAGATGGAACGAGTGAGTTCATAGACGTTCTCCGCTGTTTCTCCCATGGTATCGGTGCCGTATTTCTCTTTCATCTTGGGGTTGGGAAATCGCCAGCCGATGGTGGTGTCGTACATCGTCACGTTCCCGAACGCCCATTCCGGGTACGTCTTGGCCATGACATAGGGGGCGCGGGTCATGCATTCGACGCCCCCGGCGACGTACACATCCCCCTCTCCGACTTTAATCGCCCGGGCTGCGGCGTTGAGCGCGGTGAGCCCGGAGGCGCAGAGGCGATTGAAGGTTACGCCTCCGACCGCGATGGGGTAACCCGCGAGCAGCAGGGCCATGCGGGCAACGTCCCGGTTATCTTCACCGGCCTGATTCGCGCAACCCAAGTAGACTTCCTCCACCAGCGCCGGGTCCACTTTCGCTCGTTTCACGACCTCAGCGAGCACCAGGGCGGCCAGGTCGTCGGGTCGAACCAATTTCAAAATACCCCCGTGTCGTCCAATGGGGGTGCGTACCGCTTCCACAATGACAGCTTCCGGCATGAATTCCATCCTCCTTGTTCTTTTTGTTTTATCTTCTCCGGCATTCCCTTTGAGGTAAGAAAAAGGAACACCCCACAGTGGGTCTCAGATAGGAGGCATTATATGCAAGAGATTCTATCCCGTCAAGTCTGATGGTTGCGGTCG
>MGQK01000095.1:6126-6337 GCA_001797815.1 Deltaproteobacteria bacterium RBG_13_61_14
CTTTTCGGATATATCAAAATACGAAAACAGTCGGAAGGAGTTTCATTGAGTTTCGAAAAATTTGGCTTTCACCATGAAATCATGGCAGGAATTAATGCTTCAAGCTACGTTTCCCCGACCCCCATCCAGGCGCAGGCGATCCCGCCGGTGTTGGAAGGGCGGGATGTGTTGGGGCTCGCCCAAACCGGGACGGGTAAGACGGCGGCCTTTG
>MGQK01000095.1:6372-6957 GCA_001797815.1 Deltaproteobacteria bacterium RBG_13_61_14
CGCAGGCGGGTGCGGGCACTTGTCCTGGTGCCGACCCGGGAGCTGGCGGCGCAGATCCACGCCGCGGTACGGACCTTAGGGAAAAAGACCCAGGTTTCCAGCATGACCATCTACGGGGGGGTCAGCATCCGGCCGCAGATAGAACTTCTGCGGAGGGGGGTCGAGGTGGTAGTCGCCTGTCCGGGGAGGCTCCTGGACCACATTGCGCAGGGGACCATCAATCTTGCACACGTGGAGGTGCTGGTGCTGGACGAGGCCGACCAGATGTTCGATATGGGGTTCCTCCCTGATATCCGCAGGATCTTGCGACACATTCCTCGGAAGCGGCAGACGCTTCTCTTCGGCGCCACGATGCCGGATGAAATCCGAACCCTTGCCCGGGAAGTCCTCGTCGACCCTTTAACGGTCCAGGTGGGGAAGACGGCCCCGGCCATCACGGTAAGCCACGCCATCTACCCGGTGGCGCAGCACCTGAAGACGCGGCTTCTGGTGGAGCTTCTGAGGCAGACCCAGACCGGTTCCGTACTCGTCTTCACCCGGACGAAGCATCGAGCCAAGCAGCTCGGTGAGAAGCTGTCGAGGGCG
>MGQK01000095.1:7019-7119 GCA_001797815.1 Deltaproteobacteria bacterium RBG_13_61_14
CGACGGGATGGTGCGGGTCATCGAGCGGTTGCTCAGTAAACCCCTGGAGCGGCGGACCCTGACCGATTTTGACTACAGAATCCCTGCACCGGCCTGGACC
>MGQK01000095.1:7149-7861 GCA_001797815.1 Deltaproteobacteria bacterium RBG_13_61_14
TCGTATTGAATTTACTGGTGCGATCTATCACGTTATAAATCGCGGAGAGCGGGGAGAGGTCATCTACCAGGACGATGAAGACCGAGAACTGTTTCTGGGGTACACTCATGAAAAAATAGCTTGACAAAATTTTATATTTTAGAAAATATACAATACAAAATATAAAATAAAACATAAATAAATAATTATCATGCTTAGCGCAACACACCAAGCAATTCCTGTGTATCAGACCATGACTGAGATTGCTACTCGGCTTATCCGGGAGAGAGTTCTTTCGGGCCATTACAAACCTGGCTCCAGGCTAATCCCGGCAAAGCTTGAAGCCGAACTTGGTCTGGGCCGGGTGGCTATTCGAGAGGCTTTACGCGAACTGACAGGCTCGGGGATGGTCGTTTCCCTGCCCAACAAAGGGGTCATTGTGACAGAGGCACCAAGCCTCGAAGAGATAGGTGCCTTGTATGAAACTCGTTGTGCTCTTGAAGGGGGGGCTGCCTACCTCGCGACCAAGAATATGACCCGAGCAGTGATTACCCGGTTGGAAGCGTTGGAGGTGCAGATGGAGGACGAATCTCGTTCCCTTTTCGATTGCATCTTGCTTAACAGGGAGTTTCATCTCACCCTATACGAGATTTCGGGCTGGAAGTCGGCTTGCCGGATCATCAATCAACTGATAGATCAGACTCTGATTTTTCGGGGTCAGCGTCCAGAATGG
>MGQK01000095.1:7937-8141 GCA_001797815.1 Deltaproteobacteria bacterium RBG_13_61_14
CCAAGCGACTTGTCATCACGAATGTGTCCCGAGGGTATCAACAAATATGCACTTCGCACAGCGGGTCGACGCCGAAAATAAAAACTCAGGAGACTTCAGATCACATATTGCTCGAATAAAACTTGACAGACGTTTTTAAATAGCTAATTATCCCCGTTGGATAGAGTGCTAAGCGGGCAGGCCCATTAAACATTTTTTTTAATA
>MGQK01000095.1:8150-8780 GCA_001797815.1 Deltaproteobacteria bacterium RBG_13_61_14
TGAGTGCTTATCACCCCGGAAATTCGGTCCCTGTTGGGTCAAGAGGCAACATTTCAGTCCACCGAGCCAGTGGATGCGGGGAAAATTCGACGCTTTGCCAAAGCCCTGGGGCTCGAAGACCCCCGTTACTATGATTTAATCCATAACCAACCCACAGCTCCACTGACATTTGTTTTTTCAGTGAATCATGACTCTCTCGTCGGAGTGGACGAATCCGGAAGGCCCACCAATCGCCTATCCCTCCCCCCACCTTTTGGTCCGGCCATCCGGGGAGGAAACAAGTTTCAGTTCTTTCGGCCGGTACAGGTCGGAGATCAAATTTACCTCCACAGGAAGATTACGGACCTGAAGGAAAAACAGGGGCGCCAGGGACCGCTGGTTTTTCTTACCTATGATCTAAAATATACGAACCAGAATGGAGACCTCCTGGTCATCAACACCGAAACTTTGATTTTTCGGGCAGTCCAGGAGGTGGGGGAAAGAAAAGCGGAAGATAAAAAAGCCGAAGAAAAACCGCTATTCAACATTCATGCGGGGCAGGAAATCCCTTTTTTTCAGATAAGGGTGTCCAAAGTCCAAATGATGATGTATGCAGCGGCCACGTGGAACCCTTACCAACTCCACTGGGAC
>MGQK01000096.1:0-7292 GCA_001797815.1 Deltaproteobacteria bacterium RBG_13_61_14
AGGCGTTGCTATAGTCCGCGCTGCGGCCGTTGAGGATGAGGTTGATCCGGTTCAGGTCCGGGACGCCGATGAGCAGGTTGCCGTCGCCGTCGCCGAAGTAGCCGCCCCCGGGCCAGCCCTGCCTGGGCTTGTCCGGGTCGCAGGGGTCGGAGACGTTGCCGTCCCCGTTGTTGTTGAAATACTCGTGGATGTTGGCCAGGGTGTCGGTGTCGCTGTCGAGCCAGGCATCGCCAAAGAAGAGTGGGTCCAGGCCGCAACTCGCGCCGGCGATCTCCCACCCGTCAAACATCAGGTCCCCGTCGCTGTCCGGGTCGAGCGGGTCGGTTAAGGCCGTGAGGACCTCTAGCCCGTCATTGGCCCCGTCGTTGTCCGTGTCCGCGTTGCAGGGGTCGGTGCCTTCATCATACTCGGTATCGTTGTTCAAACCATCCGCATCATAGTCCGCCAGGTTGTCCACCACGGCGACTTGCATGCAGGGATGGCTAAGCTCCCAGGGGTCAGGTAAGCCGTCGCCGTCCGTGTCCAGCGGGCCTTCGGGCACGCAAGGATCGGTGGCGCCAATGTATTCATCCAGGTTGCTCAACCCGTCGCCGTCCGGGTCCGCTCCGCTGTCCGCCACCCGCGGGTTCAGGCAGGAATAAGCCCGCTCCCAATCGTTGGGCAGGCCGTCAAGATCGGTATCGGTAAGACCGGCAATATTAAAAATCTGAAGGCCGGAACCACTGTCAGCTACATAAGCATAGTTCCCGCTCACGTAAACACCCCGAGCAAAACCTGGAGTATCATAGCTTCCCACCAGAGAGGGCGACATCGGATTGGAAACCAGGATGATTTGCAGGCCGGAGCTATGGTCCGCCACAAACGCGTAGTTGCCCTGGACAAAGACCCCGTAGCTGGATCCCGGGGTATCACAGAACCCGGTTAAGGCGGGAGCCGCAGGATTGGAAACATTGATAATTTGTAGGCCTTGATCGTAATCGGCGACATAGGCATAGCTGCCGCTAAGAAAAACACCATAAGAAGTGCCGGGAGTGTTACAGCTTCCCGCCAGTGTAGGGGCGATCGGATTGGAGACATTGATCACAAGAAGCCCGGAGTATCCGTCCGCCACGTAAGCATAGTTCCCGCTGACAGAGACATCATAAGAATACCCCGGGGTATTATATTTCCCTTCCAGCACCGGGCTGGCCGGGTTCGAGAGATTGAGGATCTGCAGGCCGTAAAGCCCATCGGCCAAGTAAGCATGATCCCCGCTGACAAAAACGCCGTAGGCATTGCCGGGGGTGTCATAGCTTCCAATCAACGTCGGGGCCGCGGGGTTAGAGACATTGATGCTTTCAAAGCCGGAACCATAATCGGCCACATAAGCTACATTCCCGATGACATGAACGCCATAGGCCGAGCCGGGCGTGTCATAAAAGCCTACTTCTATAGGGGAAGCGGGGTTCGAAACTGACATAATCCTAAGTCCGGAAGTCCTTGCCGCGACGTAAGCGTAGTCCCCGATCACGAAGACGTCATAAGCGCCGCCGGATGCGTTCCCGACCAGGGGCGGAGTGAAGAGCTCGGTAGTGCCGGTGATGCTGGAGCATTCTAAATCAGCCGGCCAATCGGTCCAGCCGTCGCCGTCGTTGTCCAGGCCGTCATCACAGGCGTTAACAGCGTGTTCACTGCTGTCACTGGCCGTGGCACAACCGGGGTCGGTCAGATCGGTATAACCATCGTTATCGTTGTCCAATCCGTCACTGCACTCGGTATAAGTGCAGGGATCTCCTCCATTCAGATATTCTTGGAGATTGGTCCAGGCATCATTGTCCGGGTTGGCCAGGGTATCTCCGACCAGCGGGTTCACGCAAGCCGCGTAGCTCGCTTCCCAGCCGTCGTTTATCCCATCGCCGTCGGTATCCGGGTTATCTTCCTCGGTCCCGTAAAACTGCTCGGCCTTGCCGAACAGGCCATCGCCGTCCGTGTCCGGCCGGTCCAGCCGATAAAGGACCAGGGAGCCGGAAACATTGGTGAACCAATAGGCGGCCCGGGTCTTGCTTTGAAAGGCCCGAACCGGAGGATTGTTGATCGGAGCCGGACGGTCCCCATAAGCGCCGTTAGGCCCTTCGAGGGCGAAAAACCTTAGATTATAAGATGATGGTGTGCCAGAGAAGAAATAACCGTAAGCGGCATCATACCCGTTGAAATGATAGCTAAAACAATAAGAGCCATTCCAATTACCACCGGGTGCGAGGGCCCAGGAAGTATTGCGGTAATAGATGCTACTCCAATATGTCGGTTCCACCAATGGACGAGAATATACAAAAGAGAAACCTGCCACTCGCTTTTCGTCGGCCGCTTGGTCAAAGAAAAAAAGACCTCCTGCATAACATAAACTAAGGCCTGGAGTCATATATTCTTCGTTTGACCAGCCTAAAACGATGGGATCCGGGCTGGAAAATGTGCAGGTGCCATGCGCGGCATGGATGTTCCCGCTGCTATCCATCAATAGATTGTTCCCAGAAGTCTCGCAAGAACCAGAACAATAAGGAAGAGCCAGGCTTTGCCAGGATGATCCATTAAATCGGTAATAGGTATTATAAGATACCAGATGCTCCCGGCCTTGAGCATCCGCAATCAGGTCCTCTACAACGTAGTCAGTGCTGAGGTCAGGCCGGGAAGTCCAAACCTCCCCTTGCTTAACCTTAACATGGGCCTTGGAAGTTGCCTCTTCTCTCCACACGACATGCACGCCGTTACTGGGATCCGTTGCTATCCTGGGGAAACAGGTATATTCAGCGCATGGTCCCGTGCCCATGGTTTCCAGGGGCGACCAACCGGCCAGGCCGAATTTGCGGTAGTAAACGGTATTGCCCGACTCCCAGGCCACGTGAATCTGGTTGAGGTTGTCTTCTTCCAGGTCCAGACCCCAAATGTTGTAGTCAGGGTCAATAACATTCGCCGGCGGGCCCAGAGCCCCGGCCGGGAGCCAATTCATGTCATCCGAGGGATCGTTCGGGTTATCGCCAAAGCGGGTTTCAAAGCCGTCCGGGTTGCCGCCCCCGTCGGTGTCCAGGTCGGCCAGGACCAGGCCCGGGAAAAAAGCCAAAACCAGGATCATGACCCAAAGGCTCGCGCGTTTCATGGATTTCCCCTCCCTTCCGGAAAAGGGTTTAGCCGCGGGACTTCGGATAGCTACCTCGAAACTTTTCCGCCCAAACAAAAAGCCGCACCTTAGCCCTGTGGCCTTGATGCGGCTTAATTGGTAGCGGATCCTGGGATCCTGATTTAGAGACGCCGGCCTCTCCATTGCCGTGCTCTTTTCTGCCCTTTTCTCGGTCAGGGCGTGAGGGCCTGGTTAAGGTTCTGGTAGATTTCCTTAGCTCCTATTAAGGCATAATTGCGAGGGCTTGTCAAGCAAGAAATAGGTTCACAGACAAGAATGTTTGTGCCCCAGTTTTGCAGTAGGCAGTAGTCAGCCAGCCTGTGCGCCAAAGCGCTTCGGCGGCGGCGCGTAGGCAGTAGGCAGGGGGAAAGAAAAACCCTTCGTGTCTTTTCGTGGAAACTTTCCCTTTGTTAAATCTGCGAAATCTGCGGAGAAGAGGTTTCACGCCAAGCCGCAAAGGGGCAAAGGGAAGAGAAGGAATCAGTTCAAGTTCTGGTTCAAGTTCAAGGTTGATTGAGCAATCTGTGAAATCTGCGGAATTTGTGAATCATCTTCAATGTTAAGTTTTGGGGCCTGACCCCATGTTAAGTTAGGAGCGAAAACGTTCAGGTCGTAGTCAGTGCGAATCGGGTCGTAGTAAGTGCGATAGGCGTCATTATGGGTGCGGAAGGCGTCTGGATAAGGAAGAATGGTGTCTTGGTAAGGACGACTCGGACAGGTGACGGGTCGGGATGGGGGCGGAATTTGGCACCCATTTCGAGATTGCACCCAAAACGATCTTTTGAGAAAATTTCTTCGAGAATTTTGCAATACTTTCCAAAACTTGTGTTGCGAATGACTCCGCCCGTGCGCCTATCCGCGCTCCTGGCCCAATTTGCCAAAAAAGCCATTATAAAACACCAGGTTATATGCCAGATCGCTTTTGGGGTTTCAGCCTTCATCCTTGATCCTTCATTTCTCTCTATATATGTAAAAATGGTGCAGTTTCTGAGGAATTTTAGATTTTAGATTTCCGATTTGAGATTGGCAGGTTACCGCAAATCCGAAATCCCTAATCCAAAATCTAAAATTAACCGCCGGGGTTTTGCGGCTCCTCTTGGTCTTGCTTTTCTTTTTTCTTGCCGAAGATCCAGACCACCAGGATGCTCAGGCCGTAGAGGCCGAGCATGGGCAGGGCGAGCAGGGTCTGGGAGACCACGTCGGGCGGGGTGA
Source organism: Deltaproteobacteria bacterium RBG_13_61_14 (assembly GCA_001797815.1). Taxonomy (GTDB): domain Bacteria; phylum RBG-13-61-14; class RBG-13-61-14; order RBG-13-61-14; family RBG-13-61-14; genus RBG-13-61-14. Next base: position 4,364 of record MGQK01000096.1, read on the forward strand.
GGATGGCGGCGATGATGAAAATAATCACGATTGCATACTTGAAATTGCGGACCAGGAATCCGACCGAGAGCAGGCCGATGCGGGCGAAGATGAAGGCGATGAGCGGGAGCTCGAAGACCAGGCCGAAGACGATCAGGGTCCAGGTGGCGAAGGAAAAGGCCTCGTTAAGCTTGGGGTTGAACTGGATCCAGTCGGTGGCGAACTGGGCGAAGAAGGAGAAGGCGATGGGGAAGATCACGAAATAGCCGAAGGCGGCGCCGCCGAGGAAAAAGAGGGTGGAAAAAAGGATAAAGGGGAGCAGGTAGCGGCGCTCGTTGCGGTAGAGCCCGGGGGCGACGAATTGCCAGAACTGGTAGAAGAGCATGGGCGAGGCCAAGAAGATCGAGACCACCGCGGCCAGTTTGAGGTCAAAGATGAAGCCTTCGGCCGGGGCGGTGAACTGGAGAGTGCCATGGCCGGCCACTGCCTGCTTGAGCGGGGCCAGGAAGAACTCGCGGATGGGCCGGACCAGGGGCGCGCCGAAGATGGGGATCACATACACCGCGGCAAACACCAGGGCCACGGTGCCGAGAGAGACCAGCAGGCGCCGGCGCAGCTCTTCCAGGTGCTGGAGGAAACTCATGCGTCCGCCGAGCTCTTCCTCACGCTTTTCCATGGTCCGAAGATTTCGCCGACTCCTCCGAAGCGGGCTGGTCTTCCGGGGGCGGGTTTTCAGCCGGCGCCGAGAGGGAGGATGGCGCCTGCACTTGCTCCGGCTGCGCGGCCTGGGCCTTGGCCTCTTCTTCCACCTCTTGCATCATCTTGCGCATGGCGGTGGCGGAGACGTCCTGCAGGTCGTGCACGGTCTCGCGCAGCCGGCGGACCTCCTCGTCGAGTTGCAATTCGCGGCGCATTTCATCCGTGACCGAGCGGAACTGGGCCACGAATTTGCCCAGGTCGCGCATCAACTCGGGCAGGCGTCTGGGGCCCACCACCAGGAGCGCGATGACCAGGATCAGGACGATTTCCCAGGGACCGATGCCGAACATTCAGCCATCCTCGTGGGCTGGGGGGGAAATTCCTCTCCCCGGCCGTCGGCTTCTGGTGGTTTCCGCGCTCATGATCTTGGGCCGGCGCGGAATCATAGCCGTTTGGAGGCCTTTTCCCGGCTGACCGCCCGGGTCAGGAGATAATTAATCACCGCGTTGAGGCTGACGCCTTCTTCCTGGGCCCGGCGGCTCAAGAGCCGATGCAACTCTTTGGGAATCCGGATGTTGCAATGGCCGCTGAAAGTCGACTTGGGCTCGGGCAGGGGCTCCCCTTCGGCCTCCAGCTCCTCGATCATCAGCTCGATCGCCTCCTGGGCGTTGCGCAATGCTTCCTTGGCCGTGGCCCCTCCCGTGAAAATAGCCGGGAAATCCGGAATCCGGGCGTAAAATCCGCCGTGCGGGTTCGGGACGATATTGATCTCATACTTATTATCGCTCATCTGGCTCCTCCTGGCTTTGTTCCAGGAATTCAATCACCTTCTTCACGTCCGCGATCGCGCAAAGCCGGCGCCCCCCGCGGGGCTTGACGATCAACAGGGAAGGCCCTCCCCGCCGGCGGAAAACGTGATGGCTGCCCCGGGAGCGGGTTTCTTCAAAACCGAGGTCCCTTAATACGCGAATTAACTCGGCATACCGGATGCCCCGGGGATTGTTCTTCAACTTCTGCTTCAGCTTTTCCAGGCCGGCCACGTGAATTAGTGTAACCGAGTATGGTTATGATGTCAACCCGGTCAGCCGCCACCGGCGCTTCCGGTTTAAGGCGGAGTTTCCGGTCGGCGCGTCGCCTGATCACGAATCTCGGCCAAGGTCCCGGTCAGCGCTTCATTCAGCTCCGCGCAAAGCCCGGCCTCGTCCCATTGATAGCGGGAATTATAGCCCTGGAGTTCCTCACACTCTTCCCCGAGCGCCCTGCAATCCAGGGGCGACTCCGGACAAAGCAGGTCTTCCAATTCCTGCTTCTGCTCCCAGGGGCCGTGGGGAGCTTCGTAGGGAGTTAACTGGGTGGTCAATTCCCAGGGGCCGTGAACATCTTCGTAGCGAGTTATCAGGGGGGTCAAACCCTCTTGCGCCTCTTCCACCGCGAGCGCGTAGCCGGGCCGATAGACGAAAATCCTGGATCCGTATGGCAGACAGAATTTCCCAGGAGCGCTAATGACCGATTCCGGAACGGAATACCGGCCTCGGGCGTCGGTCTGGACCGCGCCTCGATGAACCTGCTTGGGCCCCCCACCGTCGCCCAAGTAAAAAAAAGGCTTCGGCTTGCCGAGGGAAACAAGTCGGGAGTAGATCACAAAAGCGCCGGGAAGAGGTTTTCCGGTCCGAGCGTCCAACACCGTCCCCTGCACCTCCTCGAAACGGCACCCCCGGCGGGAAACGCGAAAAGTTATAAGCTTCATATCAAGATAGATAATAATCCCGACTAATGAAACCAAGCCCACGACCAGGACGCAAAAGCATCCCAATCCATAAAGGATTTTGCCGATCAGGCCGGCCTGCTTGAACCGCTTAAATAAAGATGCCAAGCAGCAGCCCCCCCACCAAAAGCCCGCCCGCGGTCCGGGTCCACCAGACGCCCCAGGCCACATACCACAGCGGCCACAGCGGATAGGCTTCCGCCGGCAGGGTGGGATCAAAATTGGCCTTGAGGTCCGGCGGGATCACTTCCTCGGCCAGGGCAAAAGCCTCGGCCGGGGTGGCGGGCGCCGGCAGGCTCAAGATGGAGATGATGCGGACCGCCTTGGGCAGGGAAAGGAAAGCGAGGAGCGTCAGCCAGGGCAGGTCGCCGTGCCCGGCCAGGATGGCAATGGCCAGGTAAAAAGAAAAGATAAGAAGCTGAGTGAGCAGTCGTGCCCGTTTGTCGCCCAGGACCACGGGCAGGGTCTTGATTCCCTTGGCCCGGT
>MGQK01000096.1:7301-9586 GCA_001797815.1 Deltaproteobacteria bacterium RBG_13_61_14
CCTTGTCCAGGTGCTTGCCCATCAGCACCGCGGTCACGGCCAGGCCGTAAGGGATGGAGGCGATCCAGGCCGAGAGCGGCGCGCTGCCGGCCAGGGCGTAGTAAGTGCCGGCGATCATGAGCGGACCCCAGATGACGAAGATGGCGAGCTCGCCGAAGCCGCGGTATTTGAGCTTGAGGGGCGGGGCCACGTAAAAGACCGAGGTCAGGAGCCCGGCCGCGGCGAAGGCGAGGATGGGCCAGCCGCGGAGGGTGAAGAGGTAAAGGGCGATGGCCAGGTCGGCCAGGTTGCAGAAGAGAATGGCGGCGATCAGGCCGCGGGTGGAGACCATTCCGGAGGGGATCGGGTGGGGGGCGTAGTTAGCGCGGGGATAGTCGGCGGTGTCGGTGCCTTGCCAGTAATCAAAGAGGTCATTGACCATGTTGTTGCCGGCGTGGGCGAGCACGAGGCCGAGGGCGACCAGGAGGAAGACCCCGAGGGAGAAATGGCCGTCGAGCGCGGCGAGCATGGCGCCGATCCCGGCGGAGATCAGGGTCATGGAGAAGACGCAGGCCCGGACGATGATCAGCCACTTGGAGACCGGGTCTATTTTCTTCTCGGGCGAAAGGTTGCAGGTGCGGAGCACCTCGATCCAGTTGCCGACCATCTTGCCTTACCTCGATTCCGGAGATTGCGCCGGGTCCGGGCCGGTCCCGGGTTTGACCTTGCGCAGCAAGATCTCATTGTAACCCGGCTTGACCAGGCCGGGAAGGGCGGCGACCTCGACAAAGCCCTGGCGATGATAAAACCTCCGGGCCTCGGTGTTGAAGGCGGAGACCACGATCCAGGCGTTGCTCCCGGCCAGGAAGGAACGGGATTCAAACCATTGCACAATGGCGCGGCCCAGGCCCCGGCGTTGAAAGGCCGGCAGGATTCCGATCAACTCCAGGTAAGCGCCGTGGAGCCAGGGGTAGCGTGCGCACACCACGCCGGCCAGTTCTTTGCCCGCGGTCACCGCGTAGCGCTGGAGCGAGGGGTCCGGCCGGAGGAGGTAGCGGATGAGGGCGTCTGCCTGGTAGCCGGCCGCGCGCCAGGGGTCGAGCCCGGCCAGCGCCCGGCCGAGCGGCTCGGCCTCCGTGGGCTCGAGCGGCCGCAGCAAGCAGGCGCCGAGGGCGATGCTCTCCTGGGGGAAGGGGATGACTTCGGCGTTCATGGCCGCCCTTTGTCGAAGAGCCGGTCATAGTTTAAGTTATCGCCGGGCTTTTGCTCGTAGCAGTCGGGCGCGGTTACGGCCGGGCCGAAGGTCAAAAGCTCGCTTACGGTGACCAACCGGTAGCCCCGCTTCAGGAGGGCCGGGATAAAAAGGGGCAGGGCCTCGGCCGTGCCGTGGCCCAGGCCGTTGGCATGGCCGACGATGATCGCGCCGGGCCGCGCCCGCCGCAGCACCAGGTTGGCGATGTCCTCCGCGGTCCGGGTCTTGGCCGCATCCGCGGTGACGATACTCCACTGGATAGCGGCCAAGCCCTGCTCGGCCAGGAAGTGCAAGTCTTCCGTGTTGCACGTGCCATAGGGGAACCGGAAAGTCGCCGGATCCTCCGGGATCTTGGCCAGCTCTTCCGGCCCGGCCTGGGCCGCGCAGGGCCGCCGAATGAGCTCCGAGCGCAACTCCTGGTATTGCGCCTGGGCCCAGAGCACCTGGTCCTCCAAGGTGGCGCCCGCCAGCAGCCGCAGGTCCGGATGCGACCAGGAGTGGTTGCCGACCTCGAACAGCGGGTCGCTCATCAGTTGCAGGGTCCGCTCCGGGTGCAGGCGCATCCAGTGGCCGCTCGGGTAGAAGGTGGCCGGGATCCGGTGCTGTCTCAGATAGTTGACAATGGCAAAGTCGTAGCCGGCTTTTTCTCCTTCGCGCTCGCACAAATCAAAAGTGAGGGCGATCACCTTTTCCTGGTCCCGCGGCTTTACCGAGCGGATGGAATTTCTGAGCTCGGCCGGCAGCGGCCGCGGCTCCTGGCCGCAGGCCAGCGCCGGAGGCGCCGGCTCGTCCCCGGCGCGGAGGGCGGAGATCTTCTTATCTCCCGGCGCGCCGGCGAGTTGCTCTTTAGTCCAGCAGCTTTCCAGCACTGCCGACGAGCCAAAGGTAAGGTTGGGCAAAGGCGCGATGACCTCGGCGGGTGAAACCTCTTTCTCCGCCGCGGCTGGGGAACCCGGCCACCCCAGCCCGCAGACCAGGGTTACTCCGGCCGCCAGGAGTCCTGGCGCAGCTTGGCTTGAAATCTTCATCTCTTTTGCATTTAACCTAACGGAGA
>MGQK01000096.1:9716-25797 GCA_001797815.1 Deltaproteobacteria bacterium RBG_13_61_14
CCGGCATGGAGCACGATGGCGTAGCTGAGCGCGGTTTCCTGAGGGCCGAGGCCGAGGAAGGCCAGACCCTGGGCGGTGAGGAAATGGAAGGTGCCCCAGAAGCCGGGCGCGGCCGGGAGGGAGGCGGCGACCGCGCCGAGGAAGAGCAGGAGGAGAGAGCCGAAGAAGGAGAGGTGCCAGTGGAAGGCCAGGCCCACGAAATAGACCGGGAGCAGGTTGGCCAGCCAGATGACCGCGCTGAGCAGGAAAAGGTTAAGGAGTCTGGTCGGCCGGCCCAGGATGTGCAAGCCTTGGACAAAACTTTTCAGGATCTCCTGGAAGCGCGCCTGCCCGCGGTCGGGCAGGATGCGCAGCACTCGCGCGACCATCCGCTCGACCCAGCCGGAGCCGATGTAGAGTCCGTAGAGGAAGAGGATGAGCGCGATGGTGGAGACGATGGCGAGCGCGCCGCCCTTTTTCAGGGCGCCAAGAACCACCTGGTACTGGGGAGGAAACTGGAGGGTGAGGAAGAGCAAGCCGAGGAAGAGCAGCATGGTGAAGACGTCGGCCAGGCGCTCGACCACCACCGTGGCCAGGCCGGAGCTGACCGGGATCTGGTGCCGGCGGTTGAGCACGACGACGCGCAGCACCTCGCCGGCCCGGAGCGGAAAAATATTATTTCCCATGTAACAGATCACCAGGGCGACGAAGGTGCTGGAGAGCCGGGGCCGGGCCACGCTCCAGAGGATATATTGCCAGCGCAGGGTGCGGAGCGCGAAGACCAGGAAATAGCCGGCGATCATGAGGAGGACGAAGCGGAGGTCCGCGGCCTGGAACGAGCGCAGGAAAGCGCCCCAGTCCTTGATCTGAAGAAGGGCGATGGTGATAAAGACCAGGCTGACCGCGACGCCCAGCCAGAACTTCCAGTTTCTCATGTAGGGGCGACTCGCGAGCCGTCCCTCCGCAGGCAGCGGCGGGCGCGGCGGATGTCCTGCTGGATCTGGCGGACAAGCGCTTTGGCGCTGGGAAAAGTCATTTCTCCTCGCAGGCGCTTGAGGAAAGCCACGCGCAGGCGCTGGCCGTAGAGCCGGCGGTGGAAGTCGAGGAGGTGGACCTCGAAGGCGAGCTTCTGGTCGTGGAAGGTGGGGTTGGTGCCGATGTTGGCCACCGCCGGGTACCAGGAGCCGCGCCACTCGGCGCGGGCGACGTAAACCCCGTCCGGCGGGATCAGCTCGGCCTGCCAATGCAGGTTGGCAGTGGAAAAGCCCAGGCGCTTGCCCCGGTGGTGGCCGTGGATGACCCGGCCTTCCACCAGGAAGGGCAGGCCCAGGAGCCGGCCGGCCCGCTCCATCTGACCCTGGCTGATCAGCTCGCGGATCCGAGATGAGCTGACCACCTCGCGGCCCACTTTGACCGGGTGCAGGGCGATCACCCGGAAGCCGCGCTCCCGGCCGTAGCGCCGGAGCCAGGCCTCGTCTCCCACGCGGCCCTTGCCGAAGCTGAAGTCGTGGCCCACCACCATCACCCGGGGATGAAACTTGGCCACTACCTCGTCCATGAAGTTCCCCGGAGAGCGGCCGGCCAAGCGCCGGGTGAAGCGCTCCCAGACCAGGTAGTCCACGCCGATCTCCTCGATCAGCCGGCAGCGTCCGGGAAAAGGCACGATGTCGGGCACGTGTTTCTGCTTGCCCAGCACTTCGCGGGGATGGGGATCAAAGGTGAGGGCCACGGTGGGCACCGAGAGCTTCCGGGCCTGGGCGAGCAAGCGCCGGAAAATGGCGCGGTGGCCCCGGTGCACGCCGTCAAAGGTGCCGATGGTCAGAGCGGAGGCGCGGAGGCGGTGAGGTTTGACTTGGTTGAGTTTAAGAATTTTCATTAAACCAATGCCAACCGACAAAAAGAGAAACCAAGATTGCTACTGACGTTGGAGTTTGAGCGGGACGATGTTCTTCATGGCAGGGTCACATCCAGCGGCTTGGAAGTGAGACTGCTCACCCGGAGTAAGGAGAAGCCAAGGATGTTACCCTCCTGGTCCACTTTCTCCATCACCTGATCGTTCGCCGTTTGCCTGAAATAGCCTTCTCGATTCTCAAAGATTACTTCCAGGTAATCGCCCTCGGGATCAAACCAGATTTTCACACGCTTCTCAGCCATTGGACTGTTCTTTGATTATACCACCACATTCACCAGCTTCCGAGGCACCACGATCACTTTCTTCACCGCCTTGCCTTCGGTATAGGCCCGCACCCGCTCGTGCGTGAGCGCGATCCGCCGGAGCTCGTCCTCCGGGGCGTCCACCGGCACCTGGGCCTTGCCTCGGACCTTGCCGTTGACCTGCAACACCAGCTCGAACTCTTCCCGAAGGAGCGCCTTGGGATCGGGCGTAGGCCAGGCCAGGCGGAAGGTGCTCTCGCGGTGGCCAAGCTCGCGCCAGATCTCTTCGGCCAGGTGGGGAGTAAACGGGTTGATCAAGGTCACCAGGGTCTCCAGACCCAGGCGGAAGAGCGCCCGCCGGCGGGGCCGGTCCTCCCCCCGGTCCGGGTCAAAACCGGAAAGCGCGTTATAAAGCTCCATCAGGGCCGCGATTGCGGTGTTGAAAAGGAAACGGTCCAGCCGCTGGGTAACTTCGGCAATGGCCTGGTGAATCTGGCGGAAAAGGGCCACCTCGTCGGGTGCGCCGGCCAGGAAATCGTGCTTGACTAAAGTTCCGGCGGGTATGTCTTTGACCTTGCCCAGGTTCTGGGAGGCCAGGGTCCAGATCCGGTTGAGGAAGCGGAACGCGCCCTGGACCCCTTCGTCGTTCCAGTCAATTTCCTTGTCCGGCGGCGCCGCGAACAGCAAAAAGAGGCGGACCGTATCCGCGCCGAGCCGGTCCACCAGGTCGGCCGGGTCCACCACGTTCTTCTTGGACTTGCTCATCTTCTCCTTGCGGCCGGTCTGGAGGGGCAGTCCGCACTTCCGGCACTTGCCCGCTTTCACCTCTTCCGGGAAGAAGTAGCCGTGGCCCTTGCAGACCTTGACCAAGGGCTTGCCCTCTTCGATCCGCTCCGCCACCGGCGCCCCGCACTGGGCGCAGGTATTGTCCGCCGCGATCTCTGCGGGCTTAAGCTCGCCGTGGCCGGGGCAGGCAAAACTCTCCTTGATCACCATGCCCTGGGTGAGGAGCCGGGTGAAGGGCTCGTCGAATTTCACGTAGCCCAGGTCGCGGAGCACCTTGGTCCAGAAGCGGGCATAGAGCAGGTGCAGGACCGCATGCTCCACCCCGCCGATGTATTGGTCCACCGGCATCCAGTAGCCCACTTCCTCGGGAGCGAAAGGCCCGGTGTCGCACCGGGGCGAGCAGAACCGCTCGAAATACCAGGACGACTCGACAAAGGTGTCCATGGTGTCGGTCTCGCGCCGGGCCTCGCCCCCGCATCGGGGACACCGGGTCTTCACCCAGGATTCCACCTGCTTTAGCGGGCTTCCCGCGGAGAAATTAATCTCCACGTCCTGGGGCAGCACCACCGGCAAGTCCTTTTCCGGCACGGCGACGGTCCCGCACTTCTCACAGTAGATGATCGGGATCGGCGCGCCCCAGTAGCGCTGCCGCGAAATCAGCCAGTCCCGCATCCGGTAATTGACCGCCGGCCCGCCCCGGCCCTCCTGCAGAAGCCGCTCCGTGATTTTCCGCCGGAACGCCTCGGAAAGAAGCCCGTTGTATTCCCCGGAGTTGATCATCAAGCCTTCGTCCTCATACGCCTCGGTCATTTCCCCGGCGCGAAGCTCCGGCCGCTCCGCCGGCTGCACCACCGGGATGATGGGCAGGTCATAAACCTTGGCGAAATCAAAGTCGCGCTGGTCGTGGGCCGGCACCGCCATGACCGCGCCGGTGCCGTAGTCCATGAGCACGAAGTTGGCCACGTAAACCGGCAGGCGCGCCCCGGTCATCGTGTTCCGGCAATACGCGCCCGTGAACACGCCCTCTTTCTGGTAATCCTCGGCCGAGCGCTTGATCTTGTCCTCCCGCCGCACCCGGTCGCAGAACTTCCGCACCGCCGGCTCCTGGCTTGTTCCTTTCGATAAAACTTCCGCCAGGGGATGCTCCGCGGCCAGGCTCATGAAGGTGGCGCCATAGACCGTGTCCTGCCGGGTGGTGTAAACGATGATTCGGTCAAGCGCCTGGCGGGTTTCCGGATCGGTCACTGCGCGCTCCAAGGGAAAGTGGATATACGCGCCCCGGCTCTTCCCGATCCAGTTCCGCTGCATCAGCAGCACTTTCTCCGGCCAGCCCGGCAGTTTCTCCGTCCACTCCAGGAGCTCCTCCGCATAGTCGGTGATCTTGAAAAACCATTGCTCGAGATCCTTCTGCCGCACCAGGGTGTCCGAATGGCGCCAGCAGTAGCCCTGCTCCACCTGCTCGTTGGCCAGCACCGTATTGCACCGGTCGCACCAGTTGACAAAGCTCTTGGCCTTGTAGGCCAGGCCCTTCGCGAACATCTTCACGAAAATGAGCTGCTCCCACCGGTAATAGTCCGGGTCGCAGGTGGCGAACTCCCGCCGCCAGTCATAGGAATAGCCCATGCGCTTGAGCTGGTCGCGCATGTAGTCAATGTTGGAGGAGGTCCACTTGGCCGGGGGCACCCGGTTTTCGATGGCCGCGTTCTCGGCCGGCAGCCCGAAGGCGTCCCAGCCCATGGGGTGGAGCACGTTCTTGCCCCGCATCACCAGGTAGCGGCTCATCACGTCGCCGATCGAGTAGTTGCGCACGTGGCCCATGTGCAGCCGGCCCGAGGGATAAGGGAACATCTCCAGCAGGTAGAACTTCTCCTGCTTCGGGTCCACCTCCACCTCAAAGGTCCGGTGCTCCTCCCAGAACTTCTGCCACTTGGGCTCGATCTCGGCCGGCTTGTATTTCGCGTCCACCCTTAAACCCCGAAAACCTAAATGAAAATGGCAAAAGGCATTTTCCGCGCCTCTGCCAGATTTCAATAAATTATCACCCTTTCCCCGAGTTATCAAGGGCCGGGGCCGTCTTGCCCACCCATTTTTTACCTGCACCGCGTATCTTCAGGCCGGTGTAGGGGCGCAATTCATTGCGCCCCGGCTTTCTCAGGGCGCGATAAATCGCGCCCCTACGATTGATCCACAGAAAAAATGTGGGTGGGCAAGCCGGGGCCGTTCTGGGAAACGGCGGAGCGGCAAACGCGGAAGAGGAATTAAATCGGACGCGAGGGCGGGAGAGGCCCTCCGGGCTGAGAAGATTCCGTGGCGGCCTGGATGCCCCGGGCCACCTCGGGAATAATGCCCTTTTGCACATAGATCGGCCGGATCAAGCGCCGCAGCGCCGGCAACTGGATCGCGAACCATCCTGACCCGGCCAGGCAAACGATGCCGCCCAGGAGCACGGTTGCCGGCGCGCCGATCCGGCCGGCCAAGGTCCCGGCCAAGAGGCTCCCGAACGGCACCATGCCCATGAAGCCCATGGCGTAAAAGCTCATCAGCCGGCCGCGCTTGTCTTCTTCCACGATGGTCTGCAGGATGGTGTTGCTGGAAGCCAGGTGCACCATCATCCCGAAGCCGGAGAGGACCAGGAGCGGCAGGGCGAGCCAGAAGATCGGGATCAGGGAAAAGGCGACCAGGCTCAAGCCGAACAGGAGCGAGGCCCAGACGATCCAGCGGCCCAGGCCGAGCACGGTGGTGCGGGCGGCCAGGAAGAGCGCGCCGAAGAGAGCGCCCAGGCCGGTGGCGGCGACCATGAAGCCGAGGGTGTGGGCGTCGCCGTGGAACACGTCCTTGGCAAAGACCGGCATGAGCACGGCATAGGGCACGCCCATCAGGCTGAGCAGGGCCACAAGCAAGAGGATCGAGCGGAGGGGCGCGAAGCCGAAGACATATTGCGCGCCTTCGCGGAGATGGTGGTAGAAGGCGGCTTTGGTGTCCTTGGCAATGGCCGGCTGGATTTTCATGGCGAGCAGCGCGAGGAGCACGAAGAGGAAGCTCAGGCCATTGACCAGGAAGCACACCCCTTCTCCGGCCGCGGCCACCAGCACCCCGGCGATGGAAGGCCCCACCATCCGGGCGCCGTTGACGATGGAGGAGTTGAGAGCGATGGCGTTGCCCACGTCCTCCGGGTCTTCCACCATGTCCACGATGAAGGACTGCCGCGCCGGGATGTCCAGGGAGTTGATCAGACCCAGGATCACGCTGAGCGCGACCAGGTGCCAGACCGCGACCCTGCCCGAGAGCACCAGGCCGGCCAGGACGAATGCCTGGACCATGGACAGGGTCTGGGTCCACACTATAATCCGATGCCGGTTCCAGCGGTCGGCGAGCACGCCCATGGCCGGGGCGAGCAGGAAGACCGGGATCCGGGCGGCGAAGTGGATCAGGCCGAGCAGGAAGGCCGAGTCGGTCAGGCGATAGACCAGCCAGCTCATGGCCACTTGCTGCATCCAGGTGCCGATCAGGGAAAGGCCCTGGCCGCCGAAAAAAAGCCGGTAGTTCCGGTAGCGGAGCGTCCGGAGCAGCACCCGCAGGCCGGCGTTCCGGTTCGAGTTGGCGGGCTGGGAATTCACGTCCGGGTAAAAGCATCGCCCGAAACCCGATGGCCTTTCGCGGCTGGTCAACGGGGATGCGGGCGGTTAGCCTTCAAGATAGACGCCTCCGGTGCAAAATGCAAATTTCTGGATTACCCGATCGCGGCTTCTTTTCAGGGAGGAAAGGAAAGAATGAAAACATCCGGTTTGAAGATGAGGCCCAACGGTTCTATCTACAGCACGCAGTTGCACCGGCCCGGCTGCACCTCACCAGACAGCTCTTTCCAGACCGGCGCCTCTTCCAGGCAAAGCGCCAGTTCCAACTCCGGCTGAACCGAGTGGATGAGCCGCAGGAGAGAAGAATAGATCTCAACCCGAAGGGAAACCGGGTAACGGAGCCGGCCGTCGGCCGAGCGCTTGGTTTCTCTTGCCATGAAATCGGAGATGGTGTTGTCAGCGCCGAGCTTGCGCTCCATCAGCGCTTTCGCGTTCCGAAAGCTGCAGATCCCGCCCAGGGTGAGACGTTGCAGCGGAACGGTCGCGAGCAGGGATTGAAAGAACCGCGCGTAGATTTCTTCCCAGTTCTCGACCGGAATGATCGGCATCACCACCGCCCGCACCGGGTAGCCCGCCTCCGCGCAGCGCCGCATCGCCCGCACCCGCTCTTCCACCGCCGGCACGTTCTCTTCCAGGCGCGAGGCCACCTCGGGCGGGTTGAGGCTCCACGACAAGACCGTATGGCCCTGGTGGTCCAGCTCAAGCAGCCGGTCCACCGCATCGCTCTTGGTCAGGATCACCTGCCGCGCCCATTCATGCCGGGCAAAGAAAGGCACCAGCACGGTGGAGTAGCCGGTGAGCGGGTCCAGGGCCAGCCCGTCCTGGAGCTTGCCCAGGTAAAAAGCCGTGGGCCGGGCCAGGCGCGTGGCGGCCCGATCCATGTCGCGCAGGATCTCGGCCAGGTTCAAGTGGATCCGCACCGCGGGCGAATGCCAGAAGCTCGGCGTCCCGGCCAGGTAGCAATAATGACAACCGTAAAAGCAAAAACTATAAGGCGAGAAATGCCAGTAGTTGGGGCAGGTGTTCCACGCTTCCTCGCTCGCCCGCACCGCGCTCCGGTGCTCGCCGAAAACCAGCGTGCGTTTGCCCCGGCGATGGCGGAGGAGCGCATCCGCCTCGCCTAAGTTGACCTGGTGGTGGGTCACATCCTCGCTCTCGTCCACCCCGGCCTGCGGGTAAAGGGCGCAGATATTTTCCACGAAGCGCCGGCGCTCGGCGCTCGCCCGGCTCCCTTTGGCCAGCACGATCCGCTCCACTTCGAACAATTCAGGCCGCACCGGACCGTAATCTCCGGGAAGCGGGTCAGAGGGTTGCTCCGGTTCTTCGAAGAGCGCCAGCGCGCGCGGTCGGGCCGGCAACCGGGACCAGTCCCCGGCAATGGAGCAGGTCCCGGTCGCCAGGTCCGGGTTCTTGCAGGCGCAGACCTTCACCTTGATCCCCTGCCCTTCCGCGATCCGCCGGATCCGGCCGTAGATCTTTTCCCGCTCCTCCAGACCCAGCGCCAGCACCATCGAGTTCTCGGCCTGGATCCGCATCTTCTCGGCCGGCTCGAATCCTTTGAGCAAGGCCCGTGACCATTCCCGGTTTTCCGCGGTCCGCTTCAGGGATCCCACAATCGCCGGCCGCAGGAAGAGCGCGCTCACCGCGATCTGCTTCACCCCCGCGTCGGCCAGCGCCGCGCACAGGGACTGCAAGCTCTCTTCATCGTCGGTGAGTCCCGGCAAAACCGGATCGAGCCGCACCCGGGTCTCGATCCCGGCTTGCGCAAGCCGCTTTGCTTGCTCCAGCCGGAGACCAGGCGGAGCGGCGAAAGGCTCAAAGGTTTTTTGGATTTCCGGATCGAGCGAGATCAGCCCGATCTGGCCGCGAACGCGAGAGGCGTGGGCGCCGAGCAGCTCGAAGTGGGGCTCCGGGATTCTGCCCTTGGTCAGGAAGGCGACCCCGATCCCTTGCTCCAGCAGTAAGGCGAGCACGTCGTAGGCGAGGTCCAGCACCTGCGGCACCGGCTGGAACAGGTCGCTGGAAGAGCTGAAATAAACGGCTTCGGGTTTTTGCCGCTTGCGGGGAAGTTCTTTTTTAAGGCGGGAAAGGGTGTTGGCATAGAGAAGGATCTTGCCTTCGCCCGGATAACTGCTGTAGCCCCGGGTGTAGCAATAGCGGCAGGCGTGGGCGCAGCCGGCGGTGAGGTTGATGGTCGGAATCCTCTTCAGGCAGGCCAGCCGTGATTGCGAGAGCACCGGTCCCCGCCTCTCCATCGGCACTACTTCCACCATGTGGCCTGTCCTGCCCCTGCCTACCGGGTGATTCAACAACTGGTCGGAGCGACTGGATTTGAACCCGCGACCCTCTCCTTCAAGCAGAGGCGCAACCAGACTGCTCTGCAACTAAGAGGGGCTGAGGGACTACTTGTAAATATCTCCTCTTGGCCCGATGGCCTCGATCAAGATTGCTTTCTTTTCGGGGTCAACCCGATAAACGATCCTGAGGTCTCCGACGGCGTATCGGTATTTCCCCTGGAGTTGGCCCCTCAATCTCTTGATATGCGGTCCCTCCACCGGGTTTCCGATCATTTTCTCGATCGCCTTATTTATTCTCTGCACTGACTTAACGTCCAAGTTTTTATAATAGTTGGCGGCCGTTTTGAAAAGGATAGGCTTATACATTCCGCCTCACTCTTTCCCAGGGGATGAAATCTTCAGCTTTGCCCTTTTTAATCGCCGTCTCAGCCGCTTCGATTTGGGATCGAAGCTCATGGGAGGCGAGGATTTCGAGGGTGGCTTCCATTTCTTCTTTCTCTTTGAGATATTCCAGGAAATCCACGGCGACCTGGATTTTCTCTGCGGAAAGTTCCTCGATGGCTTTCTTCGCCTGTTTCTTTAAAGCGCTTCCCATTGATAACCTCCCCGACAACCAGTTTCCCAGATTTGTTCTGGAAGCCCAGATCCAAAAGCTTCTTTTCTATTTATAAGAAGGACCCCCAGAACTCCCCCAATAAGGGCGATAAGGCCACAACCAGGATCTTTTCCATGCTTGGTCTTTTTTCTTCAAAGCTGATTTGATCATCACTCATGATAAGTTTTCTTTATACTGGTCGGGGCGAGCGGATTTGAACCGCTGACAGCCAGCTCCCAAAGCTGGTGCGCTACCAGGCTGCGCTACGCCCCGACTAATTTAAGCATACCACGCGGCCGCGCCCGGCGCAAGGCAGATCAGACTAGGAAAAAAATCAAACACAGAGCGCACAGAGGACTCAGAGAGAGACTTTAGGCTTCAGGCTTTAGACTTTACAAATATCCGGCGCTTGCCTAAAGCCTAAAGCCCAAAGCCTAAAGCCTTCTTGAGCTCGGTGTTCCCGGTGTTTCACTTCTTCCTCTTCGCGCCCTGGCGCCTTGGGGTGAGGACTTTTTCGACCGCTTGAAGCCAGCCCTGGTATAACTCTTCCCGCCGCGGCTTGGCCATGGCCGGTTGGAACACCCGGTCCACCTGCCGCAGCCGCTCAAAAGTCTTCGCGTCCTTCCACAAGCCCGCGCCCATCCCGGCCAGAAACGCCGCGCCCATCGCCGTGGTCTCCACCATCCGCGGCCGGTTCACCGGAATGCCTAAAATGTCCGCCTGGAACTGCATCAGGAAATTATTCCGGCAGGCCCCGCCGTCCACCCGCAAGTCCTTGAGCGCGATCTTGGTCCTCGCCGCCTTCATGTCCTTCTCCATGGCCAGCAAGAGGTCGCGGGTCTGATAGGCGATTGCTTCAAGCGTGGCCCGCACCAGCTGCGCCGCGTTTGAGCCGCGCGTCAACCCCAGCACCGCGCCCCGGGCCGCCCCGTCCCAGTAAGGCGCGCCCAGGCCCACGAAAGCCGGCACCAGGTAAACCCCGCCGGTGTCCGGCACCGAGCTTGCCATCGCGTCGGTCTCGGCCGCGCTTTGGATCAGCTTAAGCTCGTCCCTGAGCCACTGGACGGCCGCGCCGGTGATGAAAATCGAGCCTTCCAGCGCATAAGCCGGCCCGCCCGCGGGCGAGCAGCAAAGCGTGGTGACCAGCCCGCTCTTCGAGCGCACGCTCTTGTTGCCCAGGTAAACTAGCGCAAAACTCCCGGTGCCGTAGGTGTTCTTGATCATGCCCGGCGCGATGCAGCCCTGGCCGAAGAGCGCGGCCTGCTGGTCGCCGGCCACCCCGGCGATGGGGATATCATCGGGCAAGACCGCGCAAGCGCTCCGGCCGAAGATCCCGGCGCTGGGCTTGACCTCCGGCAAGATCGCCCGGGGGATGCCGAGGATGTCCAGGAGCTCGGTGTCCCACTGCTTACGGTCAATGTTGAAAATCAGCGTCCGGCTGGCGTTGGTGTAGTCGGTCGCATGGGCGCGGCCGTTCGTGAGCTTCCAGATCAACCAGGTGTCAATGGTGCCGAAGGCGAGCTCGCCGGCTTTGGCCCGCTCCTTCGCGCCCGGCACGTAGTTTAAGATCCACTCGATCTTGGTGCCGGAGAAATAGGCGTCAATCACCAGCCCGGTCTTTTTGCGGAACTTCTCGGCCATACCCCGCTTGCGGCGAAGCTCCGCGCAGCGGGGCGCGGTCCGCCGGCACTGCCAGACAATGGCGTTCATCACCGGCGTCCCGGTCTTCCGGTCCCAGACCACGGTGGTCTCGCGCTGGTTGGTGATCCCGATGGCCGCCAGCTCCCGGGTTTGGATACCGGCCTTCTGCACCGCCTCCGCGATCACTTTCCCGGTTACCCGCCAGATCTCCTCCGGGTCGTGCTCCACCCAGCCCGGCTGCGGAAAAATCTGGGTGAACTCCGAATAGGCCCGGCCCCGCTCCCTGGCCTCCGCATCCAACACCATCGCCCGGCTGCCGGTGGTGCCCTGGTCAATGGTTAAAACATATTCCGCCATTGTTCACCCCGTTCCCAGGCCCCAGGGTTGGCACCCTGGGCTACAGAAGGTCGCACCTTCGGTGCTAGGACCATCCGAGCCCCGTAGGGGCGGCCTTCATTAGCCCAGGGCGGGAGCCCTGGGACCGATGGTGCGGCCCCATCCGGACGCGATTCGCCGCCCCGACACGGTGACACAATCAATCCCATAAATACCGTTCATCATATTCCAATTCATGTTTTTCCAAAAATTTCCGCAATTCATCCTGGAACGACGTTTTCCGATGGTGTGGTTTCTGATTGGCAATATATCTCCGCACCACCTCCACGGACGATTTGCTCGTCGAAAACGCGCCGTAGCCATTCTGCCATTGGAAGGCGTGGAAGGATGGCCCCTTGGATTTGATCCATTTCGAGGACACGGCCTTGAGCTCCCCCACGATCTTGCTCAACGGCATATTCTTGGAGAGCACGAACAAAATGTGGATGTGGTCCTCCACCGATCCGATCATGATCGAGGGGCAATCTCGCTCCCGCAGGACTCCGATTAAATAGGCGTGCAATTCCTCCCGGATCGCCTCGGAAATCAAGGGCGCTCGGTTCTTGGTGCTGAAAACCAGGTGCACGATCAATTGGGACAACGATTGGGGCATGGCTAATCCTCGATTTTAAGCCGCCCTTTCAGGGCTTCCCCAGGGCTGAAAGGTAATCCGCTATGCTTTACTTCTCCTGTGACTCGTTTTTCACACCTGACACTTGATCAGGTTTTTTCGCTTGTTCGCGGAAAAAGGACTCCGTCTCCGCGCAGGCTTTGGCATCGTTGCAGGTTTCTTTTCCTTCTTCCTCTCCCTCGCTCTTACAGGTGTCTTTCATCGGGTGCTCCTTGGCGCTTTTTGCGGCAAGCTCAGCAGGCGATTTCAATAAAATGTCCCGTGCCTTCGGCTTGGCCCCGTTTTCTAAAAGCACCTTGGCCACGTCAACCTCGCAGGCCAGGGCCGCAAGATGAAGAGGCGTCCGCCGATGCCGGCCTCGGGCGTTCACGTCCATTTTCCGCTCAATCCAAAATTTAACCGCCTCCGGGTCGCCGGCCAGCGCGGCGTAATGCAGGGGCGTATTTTTCGTGCCGTCGGAGAGTTTATTATTCAGAATGTAATCCGCCACCTGGGGAGATTTTTGATTGGATAAATAAAAGAGATAAGTGAAGCCTTCGCTATCTTTGACGTCGGTTTTAGCCCCGGCCTTGAGCAGCAGATCAGCTATTTCCACCGACCCCGACAAGGCAGCCGCATGGAGGGGGGTTTGCCCATTTGTGTCCCTTACCTTGATGTCCGCTCCGTTCTCGAGCAAGAGCTTGACACAAGCCGGATTGCCCGACCCGGCGGCGGCAAGGAGAGGGGTCACAACGTCATGGTTCCGGACGTTGACCTCCGCCCCCTTTTCAATCAGGAACTTCACCACCGTGCGCCTTCCTTTTTGCGCGGCCAGAAGCAAAGGGGTGTCGCCGGTCGTATCCGCAGCTTGGATATCGGCACCATGAGCGACCAATAGTTCTACCGACTCAATAAAGCCCTCCTCGCTTGCCAAGTGGAGAGGGGTCTTCTTTTCTTTGACGCGGGTATCTACCGGAACGCCCTCAGCCAGGAGCATGGCAACGGTTTTTTTCCATCCCATACCGGAAGCCAGATGAAGCGGCGTCGAGGCAGCTCCCGGCTTGCCTCTGTGATCTGCCCCCTGTTGAAGCAAAAAACGAAAAGTTTCCTCAAGACCCAAAACGGTAGTATAAGCCAAAGGCGTCAAGCCATCCTCGTCTGCTCGGTCAATCTCAACCCCGTTTTCTATTAAGTACTGGATCATTTCCTGGCTGCCGGACAAGGCGGCGAGGTGCAAGGTCGAACTCCCATCGCTGGTCACTTCCTTGATGTCGCCCCCCTTCGAAACCAGCCACTTGACCGCATCCAAATGGCCCTGGCCCACGGCGTCGAAAAGAGGAGTTGAGCCTCCATCTTCTTTGGCCGTTACCTGAGCGCCGTGCTGCAACAGCAGCTTCATCATCTCCAAGTTGCCGTCATGAGCGGCCTTATGCAAAGGGGTTGAACCGGAATCATCCGGGGCATTCACATCTGCTCCGCGGGCGATCAGTAACCTGGCCGTGCCGACTTTTCCCGATCCTGCCGCAACGTGCAAAGCGGTTTCCTCGGTGTGATCTCCAGCTTTTACATCCGCTCCCAAATCAAGCAACAGGGCAACGGCTTGGTCCTTTCCTTCCCGAGCCGCTTCGTGCAAAGGTTCCTCTTTAAGATCATTCTTGGCCGACACTCGGGCCCCTCGGGCAATGAGAAAGCGGACAATATCAGGATTACCTTTTGAGGCCGCCGCGTGGAGTGGAGTATTACCATTGGAATCTTTCGCGTTAACATTGGCCCCATGATCTACTAGGAGCTTCACGGTCTCAAGGCTGCCGCTTTCGGCTGCCCCATGCAAAGCAGTGGAACAACCCTTCTCCCTCGGGCTCACATTGGCGCCCTTTTCCAACAGGAGCTTGACTACCGCCACCTGGCCTTTTCGCGCGGTATCATAAAGAGGATCCTGTTGGCAATCCTTCCCTGCATAGATTTCCGCTCCGCTTTGCAACAAGAACAAGCTGACGTTGACCTGCCCTCGATCAATGGCCAGATCCAAAGGTCTTTGGCAGTAGTCACCTTGGCCGTTAATGTTTGCTCCCTTCTGAACAAGTAATTGGCAGGCTTCCAGCCGGCCGTTGCCGGCGCCGTAATGAAGCGGGGTATTTGCATCTTCGTCCTTGATGTTCGCCAGGGAGGGGTCTTGATCGAGCAGCCTTTGGAGCGGCCCGATTTTGCCCAGGCCGGCCAGGGTAAAGGCGTCGTCCTTAGCGCCATGCTTCATCAGAACTTCCGCCGCTCTAACGTGGCCGTTCCAGACAGCGAGATCAATGGGCCGAAGGCCGCCCGGCTTTGCCTGCGCATCCACCTGTGCTCCACGCGAGAACAGGAGCTCTATCATTTCCACTTGGCCGGCTTCAGCGGCATAATGCAGCGGAGAACGGCACTGGCACTGTCCGGGCGGGTTGGCTGGAGCTCCGTGGTCAAGCAGAAGTTTGGCAATCTCAAGATGCCCTTTTTCAGCGGCATAGTCCAAAGAGCTCTTATTATTCTCATCCGGAAGGTTTACATCCGCCCCCTTTTCAATCAGCCATTGGACAATTTCAACATGTCCGTTTTCAGCCGCCAGAGAAAGGGGGGTTTGGCCGTCGTGGTCCAGCTTATTGATATCGAGAGGCTCATTGGTATAAAAGGTCTGGACCCGCTCCAGGTTTCCCTCTGCTGCGGCGGTGAAAATGGATTCCTCTTGGTCGCAATCCCCTCCGACCAGGAGTCTGGCCAAGGCCAATAGGACGATTAACCCGAACATTTTCTTTTGTCTCATCTTGGACTCCTTCTCCACTCGTTCTAGGGTTGGTTTTGGTATCTACAAGTTTTTTTCCAGGACTTGGCGCATAATCTCGGCCGGCGCAGGTTTTCCCGTCCATTTCTCGAACTGGAGCACGGCCTGGTTGAGGAACATTTCCAGGCCGGGGATGGTTTGAGCGCCCTGAGCTTTGGCTTCGCGGAGGAGCCGGGTCTCGCGGGGGTTATAGACGATGTCCATGACGATGAGGTCTTTGCGGAGGAGCTTGGCAGGAACTGGAGTTTCATCCACTTTCGGGTGCATTCCGACCGGAGAGCATTGGATCAGAAGATCGGCTTTCCGGATCTCCTCGGCTAAAAATTCATCCTTCATCCTTCTGCCTTCAGCCTTGACCGGCGTCTTCTCCGCGATGTCGCCGGCCAGCTTCTTCAGTTCCGGCTCAATGATCCCGAGGATGGTGAGCGCGCCGAGCTTGGCCTTGGCCGCGAGGGTAAACCCGACCGCCCGGGCCGCGCCGCCCGAGCCGATCATGAGCACCCGCTTGCCCGGGAGCTTCACCCCGGCCTCCACCAGCGCTTTCATCGCGCCCTCGCCGTCGGTGTTCGAGCCGAGGAGCTTTCCGCCATCATTCACAATGGTATTAACCGAGCCGATCCAGCTTGCGACCGGGTCCACTTCGTCGAGGTATGGGATGACCGCAAGCTTATGCGGGATGGTCACCGAGGCGCCGCGGATCCCGAGCGCCCGGATGCCCTTGACCGCGGCCTCCACGTCTTCCACCCGGTGCGCGGTGTAGGCAAAGTTCAGGCCCAGCGCCGAGAAGGCGGCATTGTGGATGGCCGGCGAGAGCGAGTGGGCGACTGGGTTGCCGATGATGATGCACAATTTCGTTTTGGCGTCCATGATGGCCCATTCTAGCCAGGGGACAGGGCGAGGTCAACTGTGGTATAATCCAAGCCAAGTGCACAGTGAACAGTGCACGGTGCACAGTGTTCAATGGCGAATTCTTTTGCCAAACTGAGCGAGGCGCCGTCAGCGACGGTGCTGGAAGCCTTTGCCGCGATCGTGGGCCGGGATCACGTCTCCTTCACGACCGGCGACCGCCTCGCCTACAGCCGCGACGTCTGGCCCCGGACCACCCTGCAGATGGAGGCGGGCGAGTTCGACTACCCGCCGCAGCTCGTGGTCTGGCCGGGGAGCGTGGAAGAGGTGCGGGCGGTGACGGTGGAGGCG
>MGQK01000096.1:25837-27632 GCA_001797815.1 Deltaproteobacteria bacterium RBG_13_61_14
TACTGCTCGACTTTGGGCGGCTGGCTGGCGGCGCGCTCGGCCGGTCAGCTTTCGGCCAGATACGGCAAGATCGAGGACATGGTGGTGAGCCTGCAGGTGGCGCTGCCCGACGGCCGTCTGCTCGAGACCCTGACCGCGCCCCATCCGCCGTGCGGGCCGGACTGGAACCAGGTGTTTGTCGGGAGCGAGGGCACGCTGGGGGTGATCACCCGCGCCACCTTGCGGGTGTGGCCTTATCCGGCTTCGCGGCGGTTCCAGGCCTTCCGGTTCCCGGAGCTGGGCCGGGGCCTGAATGCCATCCGGGAGATGCTGCAGGCGGACCTGCGGCCGGCCGCGATCCGGCTCTACGACCCGGTGGACACTTTTTTCTCGGGCACGGCCAAGACCATGGAACAGGCGGGGCCGGCGGGCGCGGGCGAGTCGGACATGGAGCGGATCAGCCACGAGGAGCGGCGGCGCCGCGAGCGCAAGGATCGGTTCGGCTACTGGCCGCGGCGGCTGGTGCCTTATCTCCTGCAACCCCGGCTGCTCAACCGGTATCTCTCCCGGAAGCGGCCGTGCAAGATGGTGCTGACCTTTGAGGGCGAGCCGGAGCTCACCGCGCTCGAGCTCCAGATCGCCCAGGAGATCGGCGCCCGCCTGGGCGGCCGGGACCTGGGCGAAGGCCCGGCCCGGCACTGGTGGGAGAAGCGCTACAAGGTGAGTTACGCCATGTCGGTGGCCTTTGATTTGGGCCTGTTCGTGGACACCATCGAGGTGGCCACGCTCTGGGACAACCTGGAGAACCTTTATCAGGCCATGCGGGAGGCGATCGCGCCCCATGCTTTTGTCATGGCCCATTTTTCCCACGCTTACGCCCAGGGCTGCTCGATCTATTTCAGCTTCGGGGCGTCGGGGAGGACGTTGGAGGAGCGGCTGAAGCGTTACGATCAGATCTGGAAGGGTGCGCTGGATGCGTGCGTGGAGGCGGGCGGGACCATCACCCATCACCACGGGGTGGGGCTGCTCAAGGCCAAGTGGCTGGAGGCGGAGGAAGGCGGGGCGCAGCCGTTGCTCAAGGGGCTCAAGCAGGTGATTGACCCCTCGGGCCTTCTCAACCCGGGCAAGCTGGGATTGTAGAGGGGGACCATCATGCCCGAGTGGCAAAGCTGGTTGTTCGATCTGAGCGACATCGTGGGCAAGGAGCACGTGTCCACCCAGGAGGCCGACCTGGCCGCCCTGACCGGCGCCGGCGGGCTCGGGAAAATGCCGCGGGCCCTGGTGTATCCGGACCGGACTGACGAGGTAGGGAAACTCCTTCGCTTTTCTCACCAGCATAAAATTCCGGTGGCGCAGGTAGGCTCGGTCACGTGCGGGTGCGACGGTGCGGAGGACCGGGAAGGCTGGATCGCGCTGGACCTCAAACGGATGACGCGGCTGCGCCATGTCAACCCGACCGACCTGACCTGCGAGGTGGAAGCCGGGATGACGGGCGAGAACCTGGAGAAAGCGCTCCAGGAAAAGGGCCTGACTTTGGGCCGGATCCCGGACCACCTGGCCCAAGCCACGGTCGGGAGCTGGCTGGCGGGCCGGCCGGCGGGACCTTGGCCAAGCCCTTCCGGACGGCTCTCCGACCTGGTGCTGAGCCTGGAGGGGGTGCTGCCGGACGGGACGGTCTTCAAGAGCCGGGCCACGCCGCGCTCAGCCGCGGGTCCGGACCTGGATCAGGCGGTGATCGGCACCGAGGGCTGGATCGCGGTGGTTACGGCCGCGGTGCTCGCCATTAGCCCGATCCCGGCGGCGCACGCGAGCCGCG
>MGQK01000096.1:27650-31202 GCA_001797815.1 Deltaproteobacteria bacterium RBG_13_61_14
TTCAACGGGCGCGCGAGCAGGGCGGTGAAGAGCTGGGCGAAGGGACCGCCCTGGAGGTCCTCCGGCCGGGCGCGGACCAACGGCGCCTGGCGGTGGAGATGGCCACGACCTGGTCCGAGCTAATGCCCCTGGTCCAAGCCCTCCGCCAGGCGGTGGAACCCCGGGCCGAGCTTTTTGCCAGCTTCTTTGCCCTCGGCCGGGAAGGTGTGGGCATCCGCTTGAGCCTCTTGGCCAAGGGCGAAGCAGAAGCGGAGATCGCTCTGGATCAGGAAGTTTGGAAAAAGGTCATCGAAGCGGCGGTCCATGCCCGGGCCGCGATCAGCCATTTTCCCGGCTTGCGGTTGCATCCCGCAGTAGCAGCGCAATCCAGCGCGGCCCGCGATATCTACCAGGGCTGGAAACGATATCTCGACCCGGAAAACCTCCTCAATTCCTCCTCCGCCGCGCCTCGACTCTAAGCAAGCAGAGTAAGCCGAGAAGTCCCTGCCGTCCCGTCTTCCGATGCCTGAGTCAAGAGAAGGGGGACTTTTTTCGCCCGCCAGTTGACAAACCAGGAAAGCCTCCTTACTTTTATAGAAGGATGAAGCGAACCGCAGCCATACTTTCCGTGGTCTTGATTCTGGGCATGATTTTGCCGGCGGTAGCGGCCGCTGCCGCGTCCCGCTGCGCGATGCCGTGTCATCCGGCGCCGGCCGGTTGCCACCATCATTCCCAGGCATCGTCCTGGGCCGTGCAATGCGATTGCCACCATCCGGGCAACGAACAGCTTCCGGCCCGGCTGGAGAGCAACCCTCAGCCGGTGACTTCTCTACCGGCCGTGCCCGGGCTGGCGCCGGGTGCCGCTGATTGTTTTTCTCCATCGAACTCCGATCGGACCTCGCTTCCCTTTCCTCGAGCATCCATCTTCTGCCTCACCCGATCTTACCGGATCTGATCCCTCTCCCTCCTTTTGCGCTTCCAGTAGCGCACCGGCTTTATTGAATCTATAATCACGCTTAATCGGCCCTTGGCCGGTCCTCGGGTCCGGCGGTTGGGCCGGGAGGCGCCTCAAGGGCGAAAAAAACCAGGAGGTTTGAGAATGGAAAGGCAAAGCTTAGGGAGAACCATCGCCAGGGTTTGCGGGCTGGTGCTCCTGATCGGACTGCCGCCGGCGCTTTTCGGCCACGGAGGCGTAAGCACCTGGCGGGCGCCGGCAGAGGCGCAGAAGGTCAAAAACCCGGTCAAGGCCGCGGCCGAGAGCATTGCCAAGGGCAAGGAGCTCTATTCCAAAGTCTGCTCCGTCTGCCACGGAGAAAAGGGCGACGGCAAAGGCCCGGCCGGGGCCGCGCTGACTCCGCCGCCGGCTAACTTCACCGACAAGAAGATGATGGACGCGCAAACCGACGGCGAGCTGTTCTGGAAGCTCACGAATGGGGATGGAGACGACATGGCCAGCTATAAGAATGATTACAGCAAGACCGACCGCTGGAACCTGGTCAATTACCTCCGGACCTTTGCCTCGGCCCCGCCGGCCAAGGCCGAGCAAGGCAAAGTGACTTACACCTGCCCCATGCACCCGGAAGTGACCTCGGATAAGCCGGGCAAGTGCCCCCAGTGCGGGATGAACCTGGTGCCCAAGAAGCTTCCGCCGCCCCAGATGCAGAAGATGGAGCCAGGCCACATGGAGCATATGGAGAACATGCCGCACATGGAACACATGGAGCACATGGGACAGATGGAACATGGGGGCACCGCGGAAAAACAGCCCTAAGTTCCTGCTTCCCCGGTGGAGGAGAATCGCCGTGAACACGAAGGTAAAGGCGCTTGGGATCCTGGCGGGTTGCGGGCTGGCGTTGGCATGGGCCGGCGCGGTCCGAGCCCAGGAGCTCCGGCTGGAAGACCTGATCCAGGAGGCCCTGGCTCACAACCCCGAGCTTCAGGCCCGGGCAGAAGAATGGTCCGCGGCCAAAGAGCAGGTGCCTCAGGCCGGGGCGCTCCCGGATCCGATGCTCACGCTCGGGGTGATGAGCCTCCCGGTGGACAGTTGGTCTTTTAACCGGGAACCCATGACCCAGAAGACCGTGGAGGTGAGCCAGGCTTTCCCCTTTCCGGGCAAGCGGCCGCTGCTCACCGAAGCTAAAAAGGCCGAGCGCGATGCTGCCGAGTCCAAGCTCCGGGCTCTCCAGAACCAGGTGACTTGTGAAGTGCGCCAGGCCTATGCCGAGCTTTATTACCTGGACCATGCCCTGGAGGTTACCCGTCAGAACCAGGAACTGCTCCGCCAGTTCATCCAGGTGGCCGGCGCCCTGTATGCGGTGGGCAAGGGGTTGCAGCAGGACGTGCTCAAGGCCCAGGTGGAACTTTCCATGCTCCTGGACCAGGAGATCATGCTGACCCAGGACCGGAAGATGGCCGCGGCGAACCTCAACCGGCTTTTAGGCCGAGACCCGAGCGCGGCCCTTGAATCCGCCCGGCGGCTGGATCTGGAGCCCTTGCCTGCGGACGCCAAAGCCCTGGCCGAGAAAGCGGCGGCCGCCAACCCCGAGCTGGCCGAGGCCGACCGGATGGTGGCGGAAAGCCAGGCCCTGGCCAGGCTGGCGCAGCGGTCCTATTACCCCGACTTCACGGTGATGCTCGGCTACGGCTTTCGGGAAGATGTCACCATGGCCGGCAACCGGGTGGAACAATCGGACCTGGTCTCAGGGAGCGTGGGCTTCAACCTGCCGATCTACTCCTTTCGCAAACAAAGCAAGCAGGCGGCGGAAGGCCGGGCCCGGGTCCAGGAGCGCCGGCATGAGCGGGAGGACCGGGCCTGGCGGGTGCGGGAAGAAGTGGCCGCGACCTATGCCCAGGCCGAGCGCGCCTGGCGGCAAATTCAACTCTACCAGGGCGGGATCATTCCCCAGTCCGAGAACTCCCTGAAATCAGCGATGGCCGGTTACCAGGTGAACAAGGTGGATTTTCTGACCTTGCTCGACAGCCAAAAAACCCTCTACGACCTGGAGATTCGACTCCGCCGCCGGCAAGCGGACTACAGCCGCGCCATCGCCCGGCTGGATGAACTTTCCGCCCGGCCGGTGGCCGAGATCGTGCAGAGTGCCGCCGGATTGAAACTGGAGACACCAGAGAAATGAGATGATGTCATGGACAATAACCTCAAGCGCAACAAGTTGATGAACCGAGCTTTAATCCTATTCAGCGTGCTTTTCATCGCCGCGCTCGGTTTCTTCATCTTCCAAAGATACATGAGCGATCACAGTGCCACCGGTTTGAAACCGGTGGCGGCCCAAAAACAGCTTTACCGCTGCCCCATGCACCCCCAGGTGGTCCAGGACCATCCCGGCGATTGCCCGATCTGCGGCATGCGGCTGGCGGCCTTCACCCCGGAAGAAGCTAGGGGCGACCAGACTTCGGCGAGCTCCCCTCGACAAGCTCGGGGCCTGAGCCTGTCGAAGGCAGTCGAGCCGCCGGTCGCCCCTACGGAACCGACGCCGAAGAAGAAGATCAGGTACCGCTCGACCATGAATGCCGGCGAGATCAGCGACCACCCGGGCAAGGACTCCATGGGCATGG
>MGQK01000096.1:31292-35348 GCA_001797815.1 Deltaproteobacteria bacterium RBG_13_61_14
TGGGGCTGACCTTGGGGACGGTGGAGCGCCGCTTCCTTCAAAAAGAGGTCCGCACCTCGGCCCGGATCGTGCCGGACGAGACCCGGCTGTATCGGGTTACGACCAAGGTGGAAGGCTGGGTGGACCAGCTCTACGTGAACGTGACCGGGCAGGCGGTGGCGAAGGGCCAGCCCTTGCTCGCGATTTACAGTCCGGAGCTGGTGGCCACGGAGGAGGAGCTTTTGGCCGCGATCAAGATGGCGCGCAATCTATCCAACAGCCCCTTTCCCAACGTCTCCGCCAGCGGGGAGGAGTTGGTCCAGGCGGCCCGCCGGCGGCTCAAGCTAATGGACCTGAGCGACGCCGAGATCCGGCGGATCGAGCGGACCGGCGAGGTCCGGAAGAACCTGACCCTGTCCGCGCCGGCCAGCGGCTTCGTGCTGGAAAAAAATGTCCTGGCCGGCCAGAAGATCATGCCCGGCGATTCCTTGATGGTGATCGCGGACCTCTCCCAGGTGTGGGGCCTGGCCGACCTCTACGAGCCCGACCTGCCCTACATCGAAGTGGGCATGCCCGCGGTCATCACGCTCCCTTACCGGCCCGGCCAGACTTTTGCCGGCACCATCGTCTTCCTCGACCCGGCGCTCAATCCGCAAACGCGGACCCTGCGCGCCCGCCTGGACATCCCCAACCCCGGCCTGGTGCTCAAGCCGGAGATGTTCGCCACCGCCCGCCTGTTCTACAACCTGGGCGAAAAACTGGCCGTGCCCGAGGGGGCGGTCATGCGAACCGGCGAGCACGCCTTTGCCTTTGTCGCGGGCGCGGGCGAGCAGCTGATCCCGAAGGAGATCACGGTGGGCGCCCGCAGCGACGGGTATTTCCAGGTGCTCAGCGGATTGAACGAGGGCGATCGGGTGGTGACTTCGGCCAACTTCCTGGTGGATTCCGAGTCTTCGCTCAAGGCCGCGCTCCAGGCCTTGACCCGGGAGTAAGCCATGGTTCGGAAGATCATCGCCTTTTCAGCCCACAACCGGGCCCTGGTCATCATGCTGGCGGCCGCGGCGATGGTTTATGCCTTGTATGTCTTGAAGCACATCCCGCTGGACGCGATCCCGGACTTGAGCGACACCCAGGTGATCGTCTATTCGCGCTGGGACCGCAGCCCGGACATCATTGAAGACCAGGTCACTTACCCGATCGTGACCGCGCTCCTGGGCGCGCCCCGGGTCAAGGCCATCCGCGGCTTCAGCGACTTCGGCTTCTCTTACGTTTATGTCATTTTCCAGGACGGCACCGACATGTATTGGGCACGGAGCAGGGTGCTGGAATACCTCTCTAAGATCCAAGGCTCACTCCCCTCGGGCGTGACCACCGAGCTCGGGCCCGACGCCACCGGGGTGGGGTGGGTTTTTGAATATGCGCTCGTGGATAAAAGCGGCACCCACAACCTGGCCGAGCTCCGCACCTTTCAGGACTGGTATCTGCGCTACGCTTTGCAAAGCGTGCCGGGCGTGGCCGAGGTGGCCGGGATCGGCGGCTTCCAGAAGCAATACCAGGTGACCATTGATCCCAACCTGCTGCAGAGCTACCGGCTGTCGCTGCTGGAAGTGGTGGAAGCGATCCGGAAAAGCAACAACGAGGTGGGCGGCCGGCTGATCGAATGGGCCGGCACTGAATACATGGTGCGCGGCCGGGGCTATGTCAAAAGCGCCGGGGACCTCGAGCAGGTGGTGGTTAAGAGCTCGGAGACCGGCACGCCCGTGCTCCTCCGCGACGTGGCCACGATCGCGCTCGGCCCCCAGCTCCGCCGCGGCCTCGCCGACCTCGACGGCCGGGGCGACACCGTGGGCGGGATCGTGGTCATGCGCCACGGCGAGAACGCGCTCGCCACCATCGAGCGGGTCCAGGCCAAGCTCGAGGAACTCAAGGCTTCCTTGCCCGAGGGGGTGGAAATCGTCACCACCTACGACCGCTCCGAGCTGATCCAAGAGTCCATTGACAACCTCAAAGGAGAGTTGCTGCTGGAGATGCTGATCGTCAGCGGGGTGATCCTGTTTTTCCTGTGGCACATCCCCTCCGCCACCATCCCCATTGCCACCATCCCCATTGCCGTGCTCCTGGCCTTCATCCCCATGTATTTCCTGGGCATCACTTCCAACATCATGAGCCTTTCCGGCATCGCCATCTCCATCGGCGTCCTGGTGGACGGCGCCATCGTGGAGATGGAGAACGCTTATAAAAAATTGGAACTCTGGCTGGAAGGCGGCCGCCGGGGCGATTTCCACCAGGTCCGGTTGGAAGCCCTCCAGGAGGTAGGGCCGTCGGTCTTCTTCTCGCTGCTGGTGATCGCGGTTTCGTTCCTGCCGGTCTTCGCCCTGGTGGACCAGGAAGGCCGGCTGTTCAAACCCTTGGCTTATACCAAAACTTTAGCCATCGCCGTGGCTTCGATTCTGGCCATTACCCTCAACCCCGCGGTCCGCATGCTCTTCACCCGCATGGACCCCTTCCACCTGCGGCCCCGGTTCTTCTCCCGCATCCTCGACGCCCTGTTGGTCGGCAAATATTATCCCGAGGAAAAACATCCGGTCAGCCGCGTGCTCTTCCGGCTCTACGAAACCCCCTGCCGCTGGGTGCTGCGGCATCCCAAGCTGGTCATGTTCCTGGCCGTGGCGGTCATGGCCGGCTCCTTCCC
This sequence comes from Deltaproteobacteria bacterium RBG_13_61_14, assembly GCA_001797815.1. Taxonomy (GTDB): domain Bacteria; phylum RBG-13-61-14; class RBG-13-61-14; order RBG-13-61-14; family RBG-13-61-14; genus RBG-13-61-14. Next base: position 33,964 of record MGQK01000096.1, read on the forward strand.
GGTCTACTTCAAGCTGGGCCGGGAATTCATGCCGCCGCTCAACGAGGGCGTCATCCTCTACATGCCCACCACCCTGCCCGGCATTTCCATCACCGAGGCCCAGCGCCTGATGGAGTTGGAGGACCGGATCTTGAAATCTTTCCCGGAAGTGGTCTCGGTCTTCGGCAAGGCCGGCCGCGCCGATACCTCCACCGACCCGGCGCCTCTGTCCATGATGGAAACGACGGTGGTGCTGAAGCCGCCCTCGGAGTGGCGGCCCAAGCCGCGCTGGTATTCGAGCTGGGCGCCGAGACCAATAAAGGCTGTGCTCCGGCATGCCTGGCCGGACCATATTTCCTGGGAAGAGTTGATTGACGAGATGGACCGAGCCTTGCAAATCCCCGGCAACACCAACGCCTGGACCATGCCCATCAAGGGCCGGATTGACATGCTCACCACCGGGGTGCGGACGCCGCTCGGCATCAAAATTCTCGGCGCCGACCTCAACTCGATCCAGCAGATCGGCGAGCAGCTCGAAACCATCCTCAAGCCCCTTCCCGGCACCCGGAGCGTGTTCGCCGAGCGCGCGGCCGGGGGCTATTTCGTGGACTTCGTGCCCAATCGCGAGGCGCTGGCCCGCTACGGCCTGACCCTGGACGACTTGCACCTGGTGATCATGACCGCGATCGGCGGCGAGAACCTCTCCACCACCATCGAAGGCCCGGAGCGCTACACCATCAACCTGCGCTACCCCCGCGACCTGCGCCAGAACCTGGACCAACTGGAACGAGTGCTGGTGCCCATCGGCCACGGCAACCACGTGCCCATGTCCGAGCTGGCCGAGGTCACCGTCGCTTCCGGACCGGCCATGATCCGCAACGAGAACGGGATGCTCGCCGGCTACGTCTTCGTGGACATCGCCGGCCGCGACGTGGGCGGCTACGTGGAAGAGGCCAAGCGGACCGTGACCCGAGAGCTAGAGCTTCCCACCGGCTATTCCCTGATCTGGAGCGGCCAATACGAGAACATGATCCGGGTCAAGGAGCGGCTTAAACTGGTGATCCCGGCCACCATCCTGCTTATCTTTTTGCTGCTCTACATGAACACCAAGTCCAGCTTCAAGGCGATGGTGGTCATGTTGGCTGTTCCCTTCTCCCTGGTCGGCGCCATCTGGCTGCTCTATATCCTGGACTACAACGTCTCCATCGCCACCTGGGTGGGCATGATCGCGCTCATGGGCCTGGACGCCGAGACCGGCGTCTTCATGCTCCTCTTCCTCGACCTCTCCTACGAGGAGGCGAAGAAGAACCACCGCCTGCAAAACCTGGCCGACCTGCACGAGGCCATTGTCCACGGCGCGGTCAAGCGCATCCGGCCCAAGCTGATGACCGTGGCCGCGGCCATGA
>MGQK01000097.1:0-511 GCA_001797815.1 Deltaproteobacteria bacterium RBG_13_61_14
CATTCACATGACCGATGACGCTTTTCTTGGACTCTAACAGCGACTCCCCTCCAGGTTGACACCACTCCGCCGCTCCCCTATACTGCGCCGGATGGACGGACAGGCGATCCTGGTCATCGCCGCGATCTTGATCGGCGTCACTGTTTTGACGCTGCGCTCGGAGCCGCGCCGGCGCCGCACCATCCTGCTGCTGGTCCCCCTCCCGGCAGCCGCCCTCCTGCTGCGCTGGGCGGCCTACCGGCATGCCTGGCCGGAACTGGCCGCCGCCGCGGGGCTGGCTTCCGCCGGCGTCATGCTGTGGTGGCTCGTCCTAGGCCGCCGCCTGCCGCCTGCCGGCAACAGCAAGTTGTCAAGTGGAGCCTGCTAATCGCACCAACTTCGGCCCAATGTCAGCTGCGGCCGAGAGGGGCCTTCCTTCCCGAGTCGGTCCTTGAAGATGCAGAGGACATCCTCGATCTCGTGCGGCCGCAGCCTTCTCAATTCGGAGGGGATCACAGATACAGGAAGGGAA
>MGQK01000097.1:559-726 GCA_001797815.1 Deltaproteobacteria bacterium RBG_13_61_14
GCGTGAAGATAGACCCTCTTGGGAAGGAAACCCCGGTATGCTCCTATCCGTAACGACGTGTCGTAGACATACAGCTCACCAATGCCTGGGATAGGCTCGGTTATGGCGTGGACGAGGTGGATCAACCCATCGAAGTTGGCTGCCCCGCGTATCTCTCTCTTCGCCCT
>MGQK01000097.1:1210-1352 GCA_001797815.1 Deltaproteobacteria bacterium RBG_13_61_14
CCCCAACGGAGGTGATCGAACTCCCGTCCTCAGAGACCGCGAAGTGAAGGATGGCGCTGCTTGCCCCCTCGCTGATCGCGATGGGTCCGCTGAAGCTAGCGCCGGCTGCATCGAAGAGGTCGGCCGCCCCCCATTCGGGGGG
>MGQK01000097.1:1383-3879 GCA_001797815.1 Deltaproteobacteria bacterium RBG_13_61_14
CGGCCTCGAGGTGAGCCGCCCGCCGTCGCGGTCAAGGTTGCGTTCACTCTATGCCAGCCTGGCGGGCAGGGCAAGCGTCCATTTGGCGCAGCTAGGCGGGCCGGCTCCATCGAGTTGTCAGGCGGCAAGTGGTTCGCTGATGTCGGATGTGCAGGGCGGTTTTAGTGAAGGGCGAGTGAGAGGGCGAGACCTTCGCCGATCTTCTCCATCACATCAGGAGATAGAAACCCGAGGCGTCGGACTAGGCGCTGCTGGGAGATCGACCGGACTTGAAAAGTGTCTGCTGAAGACTTCTTGGGGAGTCCGTTGTCTGGCGTGGTCTCAATGGGAACGTGCCACTGAGCAGTCTGGAACCTGGGGTCCCAATCCGTCAAGGGCACGACTATCGTGAGAGGGAGCCTTCCAAGTGCATCCCTGCTCACAATGACGCAGGGGCGGATCTTCTTGATCTCCGCCCCTACAGTCGGGTCTAGATTGACCTCCCAGACTTCTCCACGCTTCACGCGAAGTCATCCGCATCGAGCGCTGAGAACGCCGTGAGCTCTGTCCCTTCGGCGTAGAGGGGCGCAAGCACATCAACAGCTTGCGCGATGGCCTCGTCTTGGGAGCGCCTGCATTCGACCTCGAGGGCATGACGCACAAAGGCGGAAACAGTCATCCCGCGGTTCTCCGCCGTGCTCGAGGCCCACTCAATCAAGGACTCGTTGATCACGACGTTGAGGCGACGTGTCTTCTCACGCGCGACTACCATTTCCCACCTCCACTCTGCGCAAAGAACCTGCGCACAGATTATACACACAAAATATGTTGGTGGTCAATGTGCAAGGACACTGTCGGCTTCGCCACTGAATTATTGTCAACTTTCCTGTGCGCCTGGATGAAGGGGACGGTCATAGCCTAAGGATCCTCAGGTGCTCGGTCGCCGTGGCCGCCGGCAGCGTCCACTGCCGCCATCCTCGTCGTCGTCATCGCGATCATCGTCATCGTCATAATCGGCATCATCGGAATCAAGAACCTGGTCATGGCCATGCGGAACGGAATAGTCGTGCGGGGGATCATCACGGGGAGTTGACTGGCCGACGTTGGCACATCAACTCTCGCCTGTGGACGAGATCCTCGCGAACTTGCTGCCTAACGGCTGGGAGCTGCGAAGTCCCGCACTTTTCGCGGGGAGCGGCGCCTATCAGGCGCTTCAAGTATTCTCGCGCTGCATCGACCGACGGTCCACTACCTCCCGGGCGCTGGCGGCGTCCGACGAAGACCCCGGTGCACTTGCGGGGCTCCAGCGAGTGGTTAGGCGGGCGACTACGCGCAGGATGTGTACCTATTGTGGATATCGACCATCAACCCTAAGCAGACAATAGGGCTACTCGGGCACTAAAGCTGTCAGTCGTACAGCAGAGATATACCAACGACCATCTTTCTTTACGGCAAGCACAGTGCCCTCTGTTTCAAGATGCACTCGCTCCTGCCCTTCATTGAGATCAACAAGACGGATGGTTCCATCACCGATTGCGACATTGTCTGTGACAAATCGAACACGCTTAGTGGTAACAACGTGCCGTATCCCTTCTGCCAATCCAGGAAAAACCTCGCCCCCCCAGAAATCCTCAATGGATCCCCTACCCATTATCCAAGAGCCCGTATGAAACCGAAAATCACCGTGCATCTCGAACAGATCCGCGAATGCCCTGGCATCACGCTCATTCCAACTCCTATCAAGCTCCGTGGCTAGTTGAAGGACGGACTGCTTGTCCTCTTCTTGAATGGTCAAGCCACTGGTCAAAACCTCTATATCGTCCATACTGAACACCCTCCTGAAATGCTTTGTTCGCCCGCCTAACGGCCTCGAGCTAGAAGTCCCATGCTCTTTATGGGAAGCTGCCCGGCGGAACTGGGCAATGTTGACTCACATTATCACGACCTAGCGGGCAAGCCACTATGAGATTCGGGCCAGCCCGCCGAGTCGGCTCGAGCGAGTTGTTAGCCAGCATGTGTTGCGGTCGCGGTAATATTCATATTGACTCTAGGAATGTCGAGACCGCCCTAAGCAACGCGCCTACATCCCAACTGTCCAGCCCAAGATCATGGCCGCACTTTTCAATTTGAACATGCGCGCCGATTGCGAGCTTTGACAGCGCGTATTCGACCGAGGCATTTGTCATCATCCCGCCGTGCGAAGGATTCCCCTGCAGCAACAACACCGGACAAGTGATTCTCGGAAGCAGTTCTTCCAAATCAAATCCCTCAAGGTATTCCTGTGCACGTCCCTCCGCATGATATTCCAGAACACCAGGATCAAGTTGGCTCAAGGTCATGGCGAGTTGACGCAAGGAAACAGGATCTACACCGGGCTGATCGCCGTAGTTGATCAATTCGGCCTGACCTGGGACAAGAACGGCAACTTGTGCTAGTTCTGACGCGAGCTCAGATATCGACAGTTTTGAACCTGCAAGAGCTCGGAAAGCGGAGAAAAGGGCCTTGAATTCCATGCTG
>MGQK01000097.1:3902-4656 GCA_001797815.1 Deltaproteobacteria bacterium RBG_13_61_14
AATGTCGATTGGGGAGTCGCCCAGCACGAGTGCTCGTACTCTCTCGGGAAATTGCGCTGCAACATCAAGTGCAACCAGACCTCCCGCTGACATCCCGAAGAGGATTGCAGGTTTGTCTACACGTTTCTTCAAGAAGGCACCAACATCCTGGCCGTAGACCTTTGAATGGTATTTTCCCGGAACTCTTCCTGATTTCCCGTGACCACGAAAATCCAGGGCGTATAGGTGCCAACGCAAGCGCAGGGCGGGCATGATTGGAAGAAAACCCTGCCAGCGATCTGGAATCCCATGGAGTAAGAGCAATGGAGGACCGGAAGCAGGGCCCTCAACATAGTTGAGGGCTACGGAACCTATGTCGACCTTCTTTTCCTCGAGCATTTGTTCCTTAGTAGCTGCTGTATGCTGGCTAACGGCCTCGAGCTACGAAGTCCCATGGTCTTTATGGGAAGCTGCCCGGCGGAAGCAGGGTACGCTACTAGGACTCTAGGGCATGCGGGCGGGCAAGACAAGCACCCCCGAAGGCCCGGCCCGCCGGTTCAGCCGAAGGTCCTGGTGCCTTTCCAGGGCTTCAGCGAGTTGTTGGGCGGCCCACAAAATGGGAGAGCCAATAAGGTCTGTCCAATGATTCACGGCTTGCGGCCAGCCAGCGTCACAACGTTCGTATTCGTGAAGAAGCCGTCTATTGCCGCTGAGCGTTCAAGGCTCGCTTGCCAGCGCCTGAATTCGTCTTGGTCAATCACCCCAGCGGCTTGCG
>MGQK01000097.1:4682-10088 GCA_001797815.1 Deltaproteobacteria bacterium RBG_13_61_14
ATGAGCTTTCGAGCCAGCGCATAGTCGGTCAGGAATACAGGGCACACTTCGACAGTGATTTCCTGCAGTCCGTGGCTCCTGAACAGGCGATGTAGTGTGCGTCCTGAGAACGGGTTGTTCATCATCTTTTCGGTGTGAAACCGGACTAGCCGTCGCTCAAGCTCGGGTTCATCGCTGTCTATTGTGAAAGTGGCCCAGTCGCCATCGAGCACAACAACCCAGCCGCTGGGGCGGGTCACGCGAACCATTTCTGCAAACGCCCGATCGGGGTCTCGCATGTGCTGGAGCATCCGTTCACTGCGACTTGCGTCGAAGAAGTCAGCCGGCCATGGCAAAGCAGTGGCATCGGCTTGGCGGTGTACTACGCGGGAACTGACGCCTGCAGCTTGTGCACGCTCATTGGCCTGCGCCACCATCTGGGCATCGTAGTCAGCGCCGTAGACCTCGCCGGCTGGGCCGACGAGGTTGCTGATTGCCAAGGTGTCTGAGCCCGGACCACATCCGACGTCCAACACTCTATGGCCTGGCTCCAAGTGCATCAACTCATAGCTCCGCCGCTTGCTCGGCGCCATCAACCGTGTCGAGGTGTCAAGGTAGTCAGCATCAACATATCCTTTTGGTTGCGACACGAGATCGTTCCCTTCTTGTGTGTGGAGTGACTTACCCGTTGTGTGGAACCAGTATGTTGAAGTTCAAGATCGAGCCGCCCAACGGCCTCGAGCTACGAAGTCCCATGCTCTTTATGGGAAGCTGCCCGGCGGAAGCAGGCAGACCAAGAAAGTTTCTCTGCCCGGCCGGCGGGCCAGACAAGCCGCCCCGAAGGCACCGCCCGCCGGGTCAGCCGAAGGTCCTGGTGCCTTCACCGCACCTCCCGGGAGATCACCGGGACGATGTGCGGTGCGGCGCAGGTGTCCAGGGCTTCAGCGAGTTGTTGGGCGGCTCTGATTTGCCAAGACGCCTTTCCAGACTCTGATTTCATGCCCATCCGTAGGGTGTTACGCTCTTGTAAGCTCGCCAAGTGAAGACAGCGATGGCGGCGATCAACGCTGCCGTCAGCCACAGCGGGAAGGGCGCCCAAACCTGCACTCCCAACATGGCGCTGGTCAGAACGACGAACAGGCAAGTGGAAGCCATACGCTTGCGCCGCAGGCGCAGTGCGCCAATGCGGGGCGCGAAGTCCGCTGGCAATGAATTACCCGCCTGGGCAAACAGTGCGTCAATCTGCGGCTGTAGGCTCAAGTGGACAAAGGACAGCAGCGCGGCAATGAACACCAGCAGCAGGAACTTTAACCCCAACGCGGGATTGGTGAGCAGTGTGCCCAACCCCTGGCCGCGTAGGAACATCAAGGCCAGACCACTGACCAGGGCAGTGGCTTGGAACACGAAGCAGGGAATCGTGCGGTTCTTGATGATATTCTCCAGGTAGGTGTCGGCACGGTCACCCAGGGGCGGCCCCAAGCGTACTCGCTGATTGACGATGACGAGGGCGTAGAAAGGCCACGCCATCAGAATGGCGTTGACGATATGAATGACCTTGAGAATGCTGAGAAGGGTGTCCATCGTTCTCTCTCCTTTGGCCTTGTTCAGCTATCGCGCTTGAAGCAGCCGCGGAGGTCAAGATCATGAGCCGCCCAACGGTGGACTTCACCCCCGCGGCGGTGAACCAAAGACACCTTCGCGGGGAAGACTCACCGGGACTACCTGAAACTTCGCCAGGGCGAGGCGGTAGCCACGTCGGCTGCAAGCCGTGTTGGGCCGCCTTTGAATGAACCAGAGTGCCTTCTTTAGCTCACTTGCCTTCATCGGTTTTAGTTTTTAGAGTGCGAGAACTCCAGACATAGAGTTCATCTTGTTCAATTTCATCTATTCGACGAATCAATTCTGGCAAATCATCCTTGGGTCCAACCCACCGGCCAGTCAATACATCGGCTTTGCCGGAAGCGAGAAACGTGACGAGTGGGCCTGCCAACTCTAGCGGTTGCCAGCTCTGTTCTGCCCAACCCCGTAATTCGGGAAACCACTTGCGTCCGTCGGCTGAGTCGAGGAGATGGGTCATCATCTCCGTGGGGGTGGGGCCAGTTGAGATGGCGAATACGCTGATACCATAGTCTTTGGTTTCGCTTGCCAGAAGATGCGTGAAGCGCGTGATTGCCACTTTGGAACAGTCATAACCCGTGAGATAAGGCATGGCGGCACTTGTGAAATTGATGATCCTGCCCTTTCGGCGCGGCACCATGCGTTGCAACACGGCACGCGAGCATAGAAACGCGCCACGCAAATTCACTTCCACATCGCGCCACCATTCGTTTGGGTCTACTTCCCAGACCGGGCCAATGGCCGTCAGGCGCCCAGCGTTGTTCACTAACAAACCGACTGAGCCTAATTGCTGTTCCACTTGGTCCACCGTCTGCTGTACGGCGGACTGGTCGCTAACATCTACGGTTATCGCAATGGCATGACCGCCATCGTTTTCAATCAGGGATACCGTTTCTGAGAGTTGGTTGTAAGACCGGGCCACTACCGCAACCGTAGCGCCAGCCTGTGCTAGTGTGCGTGCAATTTCGCGCCCGAAACCCCGGCCACCGCCGGTAACGATGGCAACCTGACCAGCCAATTCTTGCGATTTCACTGTGGGATCAGCCTGCATGGGTTTTCCTCCCTCGAGATAGGGTTGCGTGAGCGGCCCTAGCTCCATTTCTCAATGGGCGTATCTGCTAAGTTCCCCCACTCCGCCCAGGAACGGTCATACTCGCGCACATTAGGGTAGCCAAGCAGTTGCGTTAGCGCAAACCACATATGCGTGGACAGTCCGCCGCGTACGCAGTAGGTCACAATATTCTTGTCAGGCGTGATACCTTTTTCGGAGAACAGTGCCCGCAACTCCTCAACTGACTTGAACGTGCCATCGGTTCGTGTTGTGGGAGTTTGCCAGCCTTGAAATTGCCCATCGGCATCCGTAATAGGAGCCGCTGGGACATTGACTGCGGTGGGAATACGCCCGCCGCGTTGCATGCCTGCGGTGTTTTCACCCGTATACATATCTACCGGGCGAGCATCCACTATCATCTGCTGCATCTGCCCGATTACGCTAATAATGTGGTCTTTGTCGGCGCGGAGATCCCAATTCGGCTCTTGAGCAACATACTGCTTACGCTGTACCCTAGGCTTCTCGACACTCAGTGAACGGCCTTCTGCCAACCACTTCTGCCGTCCGCCATCGAGCAGGCGTATGTCTGCGTGTCCATATACCTTGAGCATCCAGAACGCCATAACGGCAATCAAGTTGCTCAGTCCGCCATAAATGACAACTGTGTCGCTGTTAGCGATACCCGCATTCGACAACATGGCTTCGACTTGTGCTTTGTCGGCGAGGTGCTGGAAATCGGATAGACCCCAACCTGCGACTGCACCGGGAATATGTCCCGATTCGTACTCGGACGTATTCACGCCGACTTCCAGAAAACGGACATTCGAGTCATTCAGATGGTCGGCAACCCATTGGGTGCCTACAAGAACTTCAGGACGAGCGTAAGTGGACATGATATTCTCCTTTCGCAAACTGAAGGATGGCTATTGAATGTGCGACAGTGAGCCGCCCAACTAGTGATTGGACAGCGCCCTGGCGGTGTAGTAGGCGGGGAAAGTGGAGGGGAGCTGTGGGGAGACGGCTGCCTCAAGTCGCTCTAGTCTAGCTCAGGGCGAGCTCAAGGGCAAGCTGTAATTGCTGGTTTGCGTACGCTGTTGCGGGCAACGACCCACCCATTCTCGCGCATTCTGGCGGGCAAGAGACTACTGACTCTCCGCCCGCCAGCCGGGTCAGTCGAAGGCCCTGGGGCTCTCACCGCACCTCCCGGGAGATCACCGGGACGATGTGCGGTGCGGCGCAGGTGTCCAGGGCTTCAGCGAGTTGTTGGGCTGCGGGTCACCTCAGCGCGAGGAAGGAGCCGTGTGCCGATGTGGCCGAATGCCCGTGAGAACGCTGGCCTCCGTCCGCCGCGCACGATACAGATCCCAGCGCAGCTGGAGATTCATCCAGTAGCCCTCGGTGGTGCCGAAGTACTTCGCCAACCTCAAGGCTGTCGCAGGCGTGATCCCCCGCCGCGCGTTCACGATCTCATTGACGCGCTGGTACGGCATGTGGAGAGCGCCTGCCAGTTCTCGCTGGCTGACCTCCATCGGCTTGAGGAACTCCTCAAGCAGCATCTCACCCGGATGGGTGGGCTCTCTGTGTGTGGGAACACGCACCATGTGTACCTCCCCTATCCTCGCACCCTACGACTTGTGATAGTCGACGATCTCGACCTCTTCAGGCCCTTGCGGTGTCCAGACGAAACAGATCCGATACTGTTCGTTGATACGGATGCTGTGTTGGCCTGTCCGATGTCCGCGCAGGGGCTCAAGTCGATTGCCCGGCGGGACTCCAAGATCCTTCAGCTCCTGAGCCGAGTCGATCTGATCGAGCTTCCTTCGGGCGACTGCCCGGAGCCGCTGCGGACACAGTTTTCGCGCGGCAGCCGAATTCACACCGTTGAAGACGTCTTCGGTGGCCTGGTTGTGGAAGCTCTCGATCACGGCTACATGATAACACGGCTACCATGCTATGGCAAGCCCAAGCAAACGAGCACCACCCGCTGCCCAACTGGTGATTCTACGCACTTTGACCAACGGCGGCACCCAGCAGCCGAGCTAGCTCCTCAGAATGCGCCGGGTCAGGCACGTACAGCCCCTTCCTCACTAGCGAAGAATACCGCCGCGAGAATCCCGTGGCCTCTGCAGTCACCATGATTGACAGGCGCTTCAGGCGTGGCAAGATCTCCCGGTCAACACGGTCCTTCTCCGACGCAAGATCCAAATCCTGCTTCTCCCACTCCGCCCGTTCGGCCCCTGGGCGGGTGTTGGATACTCCCCGATTCCTTGCCGCTCTCAGGCCAAGTCCGCGGCGCGTCCCTGCCAGCCTTGCACGCTAAGCGCCAGGCGCCTGGCACCGGAACGGCCTGCCATTCACATGACCGAGGCCGGTGACGCTTTTCTCGGACTCTAACAGCGACTCCCCTCCAGGTTGACATCACGCCTCCGCCCCTCTATACTGCGCCGGATGGACGTCCAGGCGATCCTGGTCATCGCCGCGATCTTGATCGGCGTCTGCGTGTTGACGCTGCGCTCGGAGCCGCGCCGGCGCCGCACCATCCTGCTTCTGGTCCCCCTTCCGGCAGCCGCACTTCTGCTGCGCTGGGCGGCCTACCGTCGCGCCTGGCCGGAACTGGCCGCCGCCGCCGGGCTGGCCGCCGCCGGCGTCCTGTTGTGGTGGCTCGTCCTCGGCCGCCGCCTGCCGCCGGCCAGCAACAGCCCCGTTCGCGTGTGGAACAACAAGGAGGAGCGTTACGAACCTCCGGACGATCCTGCTCG
>MGQK01000097.1:10126-13961 GCA_001797815.1 Deltaproteobacteria bacterium RBG_13_61_14
TGGGATGCCGTCGGGGAGCGCATCAACCTGTTCATGCACACTCGCCTGGACATCCCCGCCGATCAGGTGGCCGTGCTTCGGGACCGCTACTTCCACGCCTACGGCACCACGCTGAGCGGCCTGATGCGCCACCACGCCGCCGACCCGTTCGATTACCTCGATTTCGTCCACCAGGTGCCGATCGAAGACATGCTCCGCCCCGATCCTGTCCTGGCGCAGATGCTCGACCGTCTCCCGCAGAAGCGGGTGGTCTTCACGAATGCCGCCCAGGCGCACGCCGAACGGGTGCTCAGCCGCCTCGGGATCGCCCACGTCATCCACGAGATCATCGATATCGTCCGTCTGGACTTCGTCAACAAACCCAGCCCGGAGGCCTTCCACAAGGCGCTGGGGCTGTGCGGGGAGACTGAGCCGGAACGGACACTCGTCGCCGATGATTCAATACGCAATTTGGAGACGGCACGGTCGCTGGGGATGACGACCGTCCTGGTGGGTCGCGACGACCCGGATGGGGTCGTGGACTACCACATCGCCCGCATCTCGGAGCTGGCCGGCGCGGTGCCCGGACTGGACCGGCCGGCGGCCGAAGGTGCCGCGGCGCTCGAATCCTGAGGCCCACGGCAGAAGGCAGCAGACATGTCCCACAAGGTCGTTTCCCTGGAGGAGGCCTCCCATACCGTAGCGGAACGGGGCTGCAGCCTGGCCTTCGGAGGCGTCACCCTCTACCGCCGCCCGATGGCCTTCGCCCTGTGTCTGTGGAAGCGGTTCGCGCGCACGGGCGCGCCGCACAATCTCACGCTGCTGTCCTTCACCGCCGGCATCGAGAGTGACCTGCTCATCGGCGCCGAGATGGTCGAGCGCGTCCGTTCGTGCTACTTCGGGCTGGAGGCCTTCGGCCTGGCGCCGCATTTCACGGCCGCGGCCGGACAGGGACACATCGAGATCATGGAAGAGACCGAAGCCAGCCTGGCCTGCGGATTGCGCGCCACGCTGGCCGGCGTCGGCTTCATGCCGTCCCTTGCCTGGCTCGGGACCGACTTGCCGCGGCTGCGTCCGGACGTCCGGACAGTCGTCGATCCGTATTCGGGGGAGGAGCTGACGGCCTTCCCCGCTTTGCATGTGGATGTGGCGGTGATCCACGCGCTGGAGGCCGATGAGGACGGCAACGCCCTGATCGGGGGCAACTGGGGGGTCGACCGGGAGCTGGCGCTGGCCGCCGATCGCGTCATCATCACGGCCGAGGCGATCACCGCGCGCCTGGCCCGGGCGGACATCCCCGGGCCGGCCGTCGACCTGGTCGTCGCCGCGCCGCAAGGCGCGTGGCCGACCTCCTGCCACCCACTCTACCCGATGGACGGGCTGGAAGTGCTGCGCTACACCGAGGCGGCCGGAAGCCCTGCCTACTCGGCCCTCCTGGCGGACTGGTCGGCGCATCACGGCCTGGCCGGCTGAAGGTCTGCCTCCCGCCTCGCGCTCGACGATTCGGTCGCGAGCCGCGTTCATCTTCTTCTTATCTTGCCGTGCTAACCTCATGCTTTGGCCGAGCGCGTGATGGGCCGAGGAGTGACCGTGATGTCCGGAAGATCCGTTGCCAAGATCCTGTTGGGATTGTCCCTGGGCCTCCTTACCGCCTGCGCTGTCTTCGCCGCCGGCATTGCCGTCGGCGCGGGTGTGCCGGCCCTGGGAACATTGATCAGCCGGGACGCAGCGCCGCTGTGGCCATGGAATCCGGACCCGGCCGCCTCGGACCCGGCGCAGTCCGGCCAGGACGAGCTCTTCCAGCCGTTCTGGGAGGCCTGGAACATCGTCCACCAGCAGTTCGTGGATCAGCCCGTCGACGACACGCAGCTGATGCAGGGGGCCATCCGCGGCATGATGGACGCGCTGGGCGATGAGCACAGCTCGTATATGGACCCGGACGAGTACCTGCAGGCCAACTTGCCGCTCGACGGCTCCTACGAAGGCATCGGCGCCTGGGTCGACACCGAGGGCGAGTACTTGACGATCGTCTCCCCCATGCCGGACTCTCCGGCTGAGCGTGCTGGGCTTCAGCCGGGCGACCAGGTGATCGGCATCGACGGACAGGATGTGACCGGGCAGGACCCGAGCGTGGTCGTGCGAAGCGTCCTCGGGCCGGCCGGCTCAACCGTCCATTTGACGATCCAACGCGAGGGCGCCGAGGCGCCGCTCGAATTCGACGTCCCGCGAGCGCGCATCGAGATCCCCAGCCTGGAAACCGAGACCCTCGACGGCGGCATCGCCTATCTGCACCTGTTCACCTTCGGCGAACAGACCACCGACGACTTGCGGGCCGCGCTGCGTGAGCTGCTGGCTCAGAATCCGCGCGGCCTGATCTTCGACCTGCGCGGCAACGGCGGGGGGTTGCTCGCGACGGCCGTCGACGTCGCCTCCGAATTCATCGGCGACGGCGTGGTGATGGTGGAGCGATACGGCGACGGTCGGGAAGAGATCTACACCGCCGAGACCGGCGGGTTGGCGACCGAGATCCCGTTGGTGGTCCTGATCGACGGCGGCTCGGCCTCGGCTTCCGAAATCGTCGCCGGTGCGATCCAGGATCGGGGACGCGGGTCGCTCGTCGGCGAGACGTCTTTCGGCAAGGGCTCGGTCCAGCAGTGGATTCCCCTCGGTGATGACGCCGGCGCGGTCCGCGTGACCGTCGCTCGCTGGCTCACCCCGGATCGCCGCCAGATCGGCGATGTCGGCCTGACCCCCGATGTCGAGGTCGAACTGACCGAGGAAGACATGGCCGCCGGACGCGACCCGCAGCTCGAGCGGGCTCGCGAGTTGCTTCTGGAAGGGCTGGCGGCAACCGCCCTTCCCTAGCAGGAGGACAAGGATGTACGCCTTCGGATACGGAACTACCTATTGGCTATTCATGCTCCCGGCCTTCTTGCTGGTCATGCTCGCGCAATTGTGGGTCAGCTCGACCTACAAGCGCTGGAGCCGCAAGCAGAACTCCTATGGGGTGTCGGGCGCCGACGCCGCGCAGCGCCTGCTGCGGCAGGGCGGCTTGAGCGACGTCTCGTTGGAACAGACTCCCGGTCGGCTCAGCGACCACTATGATCCGCGACGGCGGACGCTCCGGCTCTCCGCCGGTGTGGCGCAATCGCCGTCCGTCGCCTCGATGGCCATCGCCGCTCATGAGATCGGCCACGCGCTGCAAGATCGCGAGGGCTACCTGCCCATGCGCTTCCGCGCCGCGCTGGTCCCGGCCGCCAACATCGGCTCGTACCTGGGCTGGATCCTGATCATGGTCGGTCTGCTTCTGGGCAGCACCAATGTGGCCTGGCTGGGTGTCGTGGCCTTCTCCGTCGGCGCCGTCTTCGCCCTGGCAACGCTGCCGGTTGAGATCAACGCCTCCAGCCGCGCGCGAAACCTGCTGGCCGAATCCGGCCTCGTCACCAGTGATGAAGAACGGCGTGGAGTCGCGGCGGTCCTGAACGCCGCGGCGTTCACTTACGTCGCCGCGCTGGGAGCGGCCGTCCTGCAACTTCTGTATTGGGTCAGCCTGGTCGGCGGACTGGGCGGGAGGCGGCGCAGCTAGGCCAAGACCGACGGATCCGAATCGAACCGGGCCTTCTCTCCCGGAGCGCGTGCCCCGAGACTGCCCCGGGCCGCGCTCCGCTTATTGGTGGCAGTGGTTGCAGAGCAAGGACAGGAGTGGTGAACATGTTACCCGAGAACTCAACCATGCACGCGTCGGTGCCGCGTCCGCGACGATGGCCGGTCGCCCTGCTTCTGGTCGGAATGACCCTGGCCGGCCTGTTCGGCGCGGCCGCCGGCGGGGCGGCTGTCTACCTGGCCTTGGACGCCA
>MGQK01000098.1:0-221 GCA_001797815.1 Deltaproteobacteria bacterium RBG_13_61_14
TGCTCCGGCCGGCCTGGCGGGCGTATTCGTGGGCGCCGACTTCGCCCAAACGCAGCCCCTGCTTGAGCGCCTTGATCACCATCTCGTGCTCGATGTCGAAGTCGTCGGCCTCAAGCCCCAGGGCCTGCATCCGGTCTTTGCGGATGGCGCGAAAGCCGTTGAGGCAGTCGGTGATCTCGCGGCGGAAGCGGTAAGAGATGAGCATGGAGAGGAGGTTGCCG
>MGQK01000098.1:255-2670 GCA_001797815.1 Deltaproteobacteria bacterium RBG_13_61_14
CCGGGCGCCGGCGGCTTCGGCTTTCTCCCGGGTGCGGTCGCGGGAATGTCCGTCCACCACCAGCACCTCCTCCGCGCAGGCCCGCGCTTTGGCAACCAGGGCGGCGATGGTGGCCTCTTCCTCGAGGGCCAGGATCACCGCGGAGACTTGGATCGCCGCGCTCATGAAGCGGCTCCGGGGGGCAACAGGGGCGTGATCTTTTCCAGGCGTTTTTGGGCCAGGGCCACGGCCTCGGAGGAGATGTCCATCCCGATCCAGCGGCGGGAGAGGCGCTCGGCTGCGGCGAGGGTGGTGCCGCTGCCGCAGAAGGGATCCAGCACCAGGTCCAGGGGGTGGCTGGAGGCGGCGACGATGCGGTCGAGGAGCGCTTCGGGTTTTTGCGTGGGCCAGCCCAGCTTTTCCCGGGAGAAGCTCATGATGTGGATGGAGGTGAGACCTTCTTCGGTGGAAAGTCCCCAGACGTCTTCGAGGGGGATGCCCGGCGCTTTGCCGGCCTTGCCCCGGCGCTGATAGCCGTAAGTATGGTTGAGGTGAATTTTATTGAAGGTGAAGCGGCGGCTTTTCACGTAATAGAGGATCACGTCGTGGTTGCGGATCCACTTGCGGGCCCGGGTCTTGAAGCCGGAGATCCAGCCGATCCGCCAGACGATTTCGCCGCGAAAGTATTCGGGGCCGAAGATCAGGTCGAGCAGCACTTTCAGGTAGTGGCTCATGCCCGGGTCGCAGTGGAGGTAGAGGCTGCCGGTGGGCTTGAGCACGCGGTAAAGCTCGACCAGCCGCGGGGCCATCATCGTCAGGTAAGCGAGGGTGTCGCCGGCGCCGAGCAGCTCGCGGAGGTTTTGGAGAAAGGCGGCGGGCTTTTGGGGACCGCGCTCGACCAGGTCGGCGAAAGCGGCCTCGCTGGTTTTATCCCAGGGCCAGCGGTCGCGGAAGTGGACATAGTCCTGGCCGCTCTGGAAGGGAGGGTCGAGGTAGATGAGGTCCACGCCGGCGTCGGGCACATGCCGGCGCAGCAGGTCGAGGTTGTCGCCCAGGAGGATCTGGTTCACCGGCAACTTGGCGGTCATGGCTTAAAAGACAGCACGACGTTTTCCGGCGGCGCTTCCAGGCCGAGGAATCCGACCGGGTCGTCGGCCACGGGCACGGGGAAAGTCTTGACCGGCGGCTCGGAGCGAAAACCCTCCAGGTAATGGTATTTGATGACCACTTTTCCTTCCTCGGGCTGGAGGCCGCTCAAGGTGATGCGGTCAAAGTCGGCCTGGAGCCGGCCGCGGCCCATGAAGAAAAAATCGGGCTCGCGCTCCAAGCCGAACACGCAAAGACCGTTGAAACGGGCCAGGAGCGCGGCCCAGGGTGCCAGGCGTTGGAAGCGCTGCCGGGAGGGTTCGGACCAGGTCACCACCCATTTGACATTATACAAATCGAGACGCTGCTTGAGCAAGTCGTCCGGGATCTCCTGGATCGGCCGGCCGAGAAAGCGGCCGTCGGAAAAGTCCACCAGGTGGTGGCGGATAAAAGCATTGGGCAGCGGGCCGCCGATGCATTCGCGGGGCAGGAGCGCGGGCAGGATCCCGGGGTAGCGGGCTCCGCCGTAGGTGCGCTGTTTCCCTTGCCAGAGGTTGTTGTCCTCGATGAGGATGCGGGCCGAGCGGTCGGTGTTCTCGGCGAGCCAGTGGTGGAGAGCGGCGACCTCCGGCTCAAAAGTGCTGCGGAGCGGGGCCACGTAGTAGAAGAGGCGGAAGTTGGGGAGGAAGTGCAGGATCACGAGAGTCAGGAGGAAAGCGAAGTCGAGCATCTTTTTGCTGGGAAGTTGGAGCGGAAAGGAGGAGCGGAGGTTACGGAGACCGCCGGCCGCGGCCGGGAGGAGCAGGAAATAGAAGGCGCTCACATAGCGGTAGGGCTGAAGATGGCGCAACAGGGGCAGGAACGAACCAAAGTAAGTGAAAAGGAAAAAGAAGGCGAGCGGGGCCAGCCAAGGCCGGAGCGACTTTTCCCGGACCAGGCCGGCGAGGGCGAAGCCGAAGATCAAGTCGCGGCCGAGGGCCAGGCCGAAAAAGGGTTGCAGGGGGGAAAGGTCTTTAAGAAAACGAAGCGGATCCGTGTTTTGGAAAAAGGTGGTGGTCGGGTCCTCGATTTTGAAGGGGAGCAAATGGAAGAAGGGGAGCCACCACCAGTAATTGGCGAGAAGGACGGCCAGCCCGAGGCCGGCCAGGCGGAGGTAATCGGCGCCTCGGAGCCGGCGGAGCTGAGGGATGAGGAGCAGCAGCATCGGGATTGGCAGGAGCACGAACGCGGTCTTGTGGATGAGGAAAGCGAGGGGTAGGGCGAGAAAGAGAATAATCAAAGTCCGCGCTTCTCGGCGTTGGAGCCAGCGGTGCCAGAGGCTTAAGGGATAGAGGAAGAAGTAAAGCAAAA
>MGQK01000098.1:2693-4585 GCA_001797815.1 Deltaproteobacteria bacterium RBG_13_61_14
GACCGGGAGCGCGGAGTTGAAGATGAAATCGAGCGGATAGCCGGCCATGTAAAAGGGATCAAAGCCCCAGATGCGGCCGGAGGCCTGGAACAAGGAACGGGCGGCAAAGGCCCAGTAATACTGGGAGCACCAGTCCACGTTGAGGATGGGCCGGGAAGAGAAGAGGTCTTCGGGAGAGGCGAAGGCGGCGAGGGTAAGGTAGAGTTGGGCGAGAAAGAGGGCGGCCAGGCCGCCGGCGAGCGCGGCTCGGGTAAGCGGAACCGATTGAAAATCGGTGGCACGATGCGACGCGGGATCAGCCAAAGTAGTGTCGCATCTTTCGGTAGAAGGTATAGCGGAAGATGAACTTGCCGGGGTCGGGATCGCGCCGGAAGTCGCGGCCGAGCTCGCGGAGGTTGTCGGCGAAGACGCGGAGCCGGCGGCGCTTGAGGATGCGGGATCGGCTCTGGAGCACCTGTTCGTAGGTCAAGCCGGGCAGGGCCAGGGGCAACTGTCCGGCGCGGTTCCGCTTCAGGTAGTAATCGAGATCGGAGAGGTCGGAAAGGTTGCTCATCCCCTTCTTTTGACACTCCTCGGCCAGCCGCGTTCCCAACAGGGGCGTGCAGATCGAGATGTGCACCGTGTGCGGCTTCAACTCCTCCACCAACGCCTCGGTCTCGCGCAAAGTCTCCGCGTCCTCCTCGGGCGAGGCCAGGATCACATAGGCATGGGTGCGGAAGCCCCAATTCCGGCAAAGGGCAAAGGCCTGGCGCGCCTGCTCCACCGTGGCGCCCTTGTCCAGGGAGTCCAGCACCTTTTGCGAGCCGGACTCGATCCCGAAGAGCACGTAGTAACAACCCATGGCCCGAAGCAGCCGGGCGGTGTTCTCATCGAAGGTATCCACCCGGGAATTGACCACGTAGCGCAACCGGTTCAGGCCCGCGGCCGAGATCGCATCCACCAGGTCGGAAAGCCAGCCGCGGTTGGTGGTGAAGATGTCGTCGTGGAAAAAGAAGTCGGTGATATTGTATTTCCGGTGGAGCAGCTTCAACTCCTCCACCACCAGGGCCGGCGAGCGGTATTTGACCTTTTTGCCGAAGAGCCGCTCCAGCGTGGGCTGGCAAAAGCGGCAGCGGTAAGGACAGCCCCGGCTGACGTGGAGGTTGATCGCGCGGCTCTTGAGGTAGATCGGGTTGACGTCGAGCAGGTCGCGGTCCGGAATGGGCAGCGAGTCCATGTCCACCTCGGCCGGACGCGGCGCGTTGACTTTCACCTCGCTCCTGCGGCGAAACGCCAGGCCGGCGATCTCGGCCGGGGCGAGGTTCGGGTCCAGGAGCAGGCTCAAGGTCTTCTCGCCCTCGCCCATCACCGTGTAGTCCAGTTCCGGGATGGCCTCCAGGCTTTCCCGGGGAGCGATGGTGGGATGGGGCCCGCCCATGACCGTGGTCGCGCCCAGGGATTTCGCGTAACGGGTGAGCTCGGCCGCGGCGGGGAAGAAATCAGTGAGGGTGGAAAGCCCGACCAGCTCGGGCCGGAAAGCGAAAAGCTCGCGCTTGACCCGTTCGAGGTCAGGGTCGAAACTGGTGTCGTGGCAACGGACCTGGTGTCCGAGGTCGCGGAGCACGGTGCCCAGGGTGATGATGCCGAGCGGCGGCCACATGCCATGCACCTGCTCACGGCGCCTGGGAAAGATCAGGGAAATCTTCATCAATTCATCATTTTATCATGCTTCCGGGCCGATAGCGAACCGGCACAGGCTGACCTTTTATCCCATTTTCCAGAGAGAAACCCCAGCTCGGCAGGGCCGGAGCCAAATCCTGACCTCTAAACGTGAACGGAATCTTTGTAGATGTAATGACTCACTAACTTGACACACAGTTTCGAGTGTGTTATCATGAAGCTCATGGAAATCC
>MGQK01000099.1:0-1485 GCA_001797815.1 Deltaproteobacteria bacterium RBG_13_61_14
ACCTGGAATTATGACTTTGGCAAGTGGGCGGGGCGAAGCTTGCCCACCCTCAGCTCTCAGGGAACCCCGCGCGGCGCGGGGGTAGGGGCGCGATTTATCGCGCCCTTGCCGGGACTGGGCGCAATGAATTGCGCCCCTACCCAGGCCGAAAATATGCGGTGCGGGCAAAAAATGAGGGTGGGCATGGGAGGCGAAGGGATTTTTTATCTAGCGGCCTTTAAAATCGGGCTTCCGCTTCTGGATAAAGGCCAGTTGTCCTTCTTTCAGGTCCTCGCTCAGGAAGGATCCGGCCACGATCAGCTCCGCGGCTTGCCGATCCCGTTCGCTCAACCCCAGGCTCTTTCCGAACAGGTTGAGGATCTGCTTGATCCCTTTCAAGGACAAGGGGGCATTCTCGGAAATTTCCTCGGCCAGGCGATAGGTGACGCCGGCCAGCTCGGAGCCGGGAACCATCTGATGCACCAGACCCATCTCCCGGACGTCTTCCGGGGCGTAAAGCCGGCCAGTAAAAAAGACCTCCCGCGCCCGGGCCATGCCCACCGCCTCCACCACCTGTTTGATGCCCTCCGGGTGATAGACCAGGCCCAGCTTGGCCGGCGGGATGCCCATGCGGACGTGGTCCGCCGCGATCCGGAGGTCGCAGCACATGGCCAGGTTAAAGCCCGCGCCCAGGGCATAGCCGTTAAGCATGGCGATGGTCGGGTAGGGATAATTCTTGACTTGGTCCAGGAGTTGTTCCACCGGGTTTGGAGACTTCAAGCCTTTGGCCCCGGCGCTCGCCTCTTCCTGGGGCGGGAGCTCCGTGGGGATGGAGCGAACGTCAAAACCTCCGCAAAAGGCCTTGTCCCCGGTCCCGGTGATGACCAGGGTCCGGATGGTGTCGTCACCGGCCCATTCCTGCAAAGCCTGAATCAACTTCAACAGCAACTCCACCGACAAGGAGTTGCCTTTGTCCGGCCGGTTCAGGATCAAAGTGCCCACGCGCCCTTGGCGCTCTTTGCGCAAGACCTCGTCCGCCATGCTCAGCCTCCCTAAAGTAGATCGGGGTCAGAACTTTACTTTAAACTTTACGATTTTGTCCAGGAGATGCGAAGCCCCGGGGCGCGGGCTCAGGCCCGGATCACGCGGGTCCGGCTCCACTTGTCCGCCAGGGAGAGTCCTTGCGGATTGAAGAAGAGCAGGAGTAGGCCCAGCGCCAACGGCAGCCCGCAGACCAGCACCAAGAAGGCCCGGGCCAGGGCGCGGCTGAGGTCAAGAGCGTCGCCGGCTTCATCCGCCACTTTCAGGCCCAGGAGCATCTGGCCCGGGGTTTGACCCGCGGTGGCAAGGAAAAAGACCTGGTATCCGACAAAGATGATCGCCACGAGGATGAGAAGCGGCAGCGCCAACCGGAGCAGCCAGGCGCTGAATCCGAGGGCCTCGAGCGATAACCCATAAGTCGCGCCGAAATAGAGCGCGGCCAAAATCAAGGCGTGGATGCCCAGG
>MGQK01000099.1:1504-2258 GCA_001797815.1 Deltaproteobacteria bacterium RBG_13_61_14
CGCGGGCGCCAAGGCGTCCTTTTCCGGCGCCGGCGCTTCCGGTCCGGCTTCGCGTTCCTTCTTGATCTGGTGGAAGAAGCGGGAGAGCTCTTTCAACTCCGGGTCGCTGCCTTCGTAGGTGGCGGAGGCTTCGTCCCGCGGCGGTCGCGCGGGTCGGGCCGGCGCCGCGGGCGGCTCGGCTTTCAAGGGAGGCGCTTCCGGGCCGGCCGGAGGGGGGGAGAAGGGGACGTCAGCCGTCTCGGTGTCCTCGCCCGGCGCCCTCGGCTCCGGGCCGGCCGCTTCCGGGACCTCGGCTTCCGCCGCGGTGGCCGGAGGCTCGAGGTCGGGGCTGGAGATGTCCACGGCCTCGCCGTGCTCGGGAAAGGCCGGGGCTTCCGGCTCTTCGGCCACCGGCTCGATTTTGACCTCGCTCAAATCCAGGTGGGACGGCGAAGACTCTTCCCCCGCCTCTCCCGCCGGCTTGGGCAAGGGCTTGCGGCAGCGCACGCATTCGCCGCTCTCGAGCAGGTTCATGAATCCGCAGTGTGGGCATTCCATTTTAAACCTGTGCCCCTTTGATCGTTATTTCGGACGACCTTGCACCAGTCGCAGATACATCAGGGCTTTCTTGTTTTCCGGGTCCTCGGCCAAGACTTCTTTCCATTCCCGGATCGCCTCTTCCACCAGACCCATCGAGTAATGGACCACGCCCAGGTTGATGCGGGCCAGCAGGTAATCCGGCCGGCTGCGCTTGATCTCCTTGAGCTCGGCCAGG
>MGQK01000099.1:2280-20550 GCA_001797815.1 Deltaproteobacteria bacterium RBG_13_61_14
CATGCCACGCCTGGGCCAGCTTGGTCCGGATGTCGGGAAAGTCCGGCCGGAGCTTCAGCGCTTTCTGGTATTCGACGATGGCCTCGTTCTGCAGCCCGATGCTGCGGTAAACGTCGCCCAACTCGGCGTGCATGTTGGCGATCTTGCCCCGGACAAAGGGGTCGGGCAGCGCCTGGGTCTCGGCCGCGGGCGTGGCTCCGCCGCGCTTGGCGTCGGCGTAGAGGCTCTGGGCCTTGTCGTATTGGCCGAGGTCGTTGTAGGTGACGGCCAGGCTGAGCAGGGCCTCGGTGTATTGGGGGTTGATGGCCAGCGCCTTCTCGAAGCACTCGACCGCCCGGTTGAACTTGCCCTGCTCGTGGTAGATCACGCCCAGCATGTGCCAGACGTCGGCGAAATGGGAGACCGCCTGCACGAACGCCGACAGTTGCTTTTCCGCCTCCTGGTAGTCGTTCTTCTGGAACGCTTCCCGGCCGAGAAGATATTGCACCCGCAACTCTTCATCCATGGCTCAAAGCCCCCCGGTGATTTTCCATTGTCCGTCTTCCCGCCGGAGCTCCAACCGCTCGCGGTCCTCCAAGGTCTGATGCTCGCCCATGAGCTCGGCTTCAAGTCGGAAGCCCTGCTCGATCACCGCCTGGTTCCCATCCCAACGGAGCTTGCGATCGAGGACGCGGTAGCGGATTTGGTCAAAGCTTTCAAAAATATCCTGGACCTTGGCGCGGACCGCCTCCGGCCCCCGGCCCTGGTCCTGGTAATGGGGCGAGACCACGGCCATATACCGGCTCAGGTCGCGGCTTTCCAGGGCCTGGACCCGCTGGTCCAGCGCCCGCACGATCCGATCCTCTTCCTCCACCCGGCCGGCCAAAAGCTGGTAGAGCTTGCTCCCGGCCGCGATCTTCCAGCCCGCCGGCGTCCTTTTCAGGCGCACGTGCTGGACCTCCTGAAAGCGCCGCGGCTGCCCGGCGATCACGCCCTCCAGGTAAAATTCCTCGGTGGCCAGGGCCTGGTCGCCTTCTCGCTCGAGGCTCCGACGGATCAGGCGCGCGCTCAACTTGCCAGGGCTTTGGAGCCGGTCGGCGATGGTCGGCCGCGCCTGGTCCAGGGGGAAAAACTCGTCCTGGTAGCCCGAACTGAAGGCCGAGAAAAACGCGGCGGCATCACCCTGAGTCACCGCGAAAAGCTCTTGATCCAGCGCCTGGTTGATCTCTTTATTATCTCCCGAAGCGCAGCCGGCGATCAGCGCCAGGCTTCCGACCGCCAACCCGCGAAAAGCGCGAAGCTTCATGGCGACACCTGCAGGGCCTGCAAGCGGGAGCGGGCCCCCGGGGCATAGCGGCTTTGGGGGAACTCATCCACCACCCGCTGGTAGCGCTCGACGGCCTCGGGAGAGCGCTGCAGGCGATCGTAAGATCGCGCCTCTTGAAAGAGAGCCTGATCGGTGAATCCCGCCTCGGGATAACTCTCTGGGATCACGGCATAGCGCATGGCCGAGGCCCAGTATTGCTTTTGGTGGAAGTAGAAGTCTCCCACGTACATCTCGTGCCGGGCCAGGCGCTTCAGGCAGTCCTGGGCCAAGGGGGCGGCCTCGGCGGCGTAGGGTGAGGCAGGGTAGCGGGTTTGCACAATTTGAAACCGGGTGAGCGCGGCGATGGTCTCGGTCTGGTCGCGCGGGTATTTCAGCCGCTGGTGGTAATGGCACTGGCCCAGGCGGAAGGTGGCATAGGCGATTTCCGGATGGACCGGGTGGAACTTGATAAAGTCCTCGTATCCAACTGCGGCTTCCTCCCAGTCTTCCATGGCGAACTTGCAATCGGCGATGCGCAACTCCGCCAACGGGGCATAGCGGCTGTAAGGATAATGGGTGACCAGGTCTTGAAACAGCTTGATCGCTTTCGGGTAATTGTGCCGGACCGCCCAGGACCTGAGTTCGCCGGTCCGGCGGTGGTGGCGGAAGGGCAGGGCCCGGCGGAACCAGGTCTCGCGGCCCTGGTAATAACTCATGGCCTTGTCAAACAACTGCTCCGGAGGCGGGACCGGCTTCTCTTTTTTCTTCTGTTGAGAGAAGAACTGATAAAAGGGCCGGCGCTGCTCCTGGCCCTGGGCTCTCTGGGCCGGGACCAGGAGGCCGAAGACCAGGAGCCAGGCTCCTACCCGGAGGGTTCTGAGCCACCCGGCACTCATTCGCCCCGCATTTTCTCCTCGCGCTCCTGCTCGATCTTGCAGTCAATACACAAGGTGGTCACCGGACGCGCTTCCAGACGCTTGTGGTCAATCGGCTCCCCGCAGACCTCGCAGATGCCGAAGGTCCCGTCGTCAATCCGCTTCAGGGCTTCCTTGATCTTGATGATCAGCTTGCGCTCGCGGTCACGGACCCGGAGCCCGAAGTTGAGGTCGGTCTCGGCCGAGGCGCGGTCGGTCAGGTCCGGGAAGTTCTCATTGTCCGTTACCAGGTCGTCCACCGTGCCCTCGGCTTTGCCCATCAACTCGCCCATCTGGCTGAGGAGCAGTTTCCGAAAACGCTCCGCCAGGCGTTTGCTCATGGCGCCGCCGCTCTCTTTCGCTTTTTCTTTCGCGCTGGTTTTCACTGTTTTCTTGGCCATCATCGAGTCCTCCCCAAGGTCCTGCAAAACTCGTCGGACTCTTGGATTCAATGGATCTATATAATTTATCATCTCTCAGGCTTTCTGCCAAGAAAAAAATCAAGCCTCCTTCCAGCCGGGCTTTTGCCTGGACTCGAACCCGGGCTTCTGGTATCATGCTCAAAGAACCTCAGGTCCTCTTGGCCGGAAATGGAGAAAAGCGGATGAGGCGATGGCAGGCAGCGGCGGCAGGGGCGGCTTTTTTGCTCGCGGCCGCGGCGCGGGCGCAACAGTGGGACGAGCCGGGCACGGACCTGGAGTCTTTTTACGGCGCGCGCAGCTTCCAGCTCATCACCGTGGGCGCGGCGCCTTATCTCGTTCCCAACGGGGGGATGCTGGAAGAGGTCAGCTTCGCGTTTAATACCTTGTCGCGCCGGACCCAGCCCAAGCACTGGCGCAACTATTATGGGGCGGCCCTCGATTTTGCCTCGGCCCAGAAGATCCCTTATGATTTTCGGACCTTCAAGCAGGCCGACATGGACCTCTGGTATTGCAGCCTGCTCATCCAGAGCAAGCTGTTTTATTCCGACCAGGCCCGGGTCCGGCCCTTTCTGGGCTTCGAAGGCGGCGGGGGCTTCGGAGGCTTCAGCCTTTACCATCTGGACGACGACGTGGACTCGCCCAAGATTCCCACCCTGAACCTGATCCGCCTGGGGGTGGAGGCCGGCGTGCACATCGCCCTGGGCGAGCGGGTGGCCCTGGTGATTTCGGACACCACCTCGGCCTACCTCGGGATTATCGGAAGCGATCAGTTTTTCGTCTTTCCCAACACGGTCTATGTCGGGCTGGCTTTCTGGAAAGGGCTGCCCGAAGACGACCGTTGAATTGGATCGGCGCGGGGAGGAAAGCCAAGTGGTCAAAGAGCGGGCGCACAACGACGAGCAGCAATATTTGGTGGACGCGATCAAGGCCGGCGAGTCCTGGCGCATGTTCCGGATCCTGGCGGAGTTCGTGGAAGGCTTCGAGGAACTGGGCAAGATTTATCCGGCGGTCTCCATGTTCGGCTCGGCCCGGGCCCAGCCCGGCGACCCGATTTACCAGAAAGCCGAGGCCATCGCCCGCAAGTGCGCCGAGCACGGCTACGCCGTGATCACCGGCGGGGGCGGGGGCGTGATGGAGGCGGCCAACAAGGGCGCGGCCGAGGCCGGGGGCGTCTCGGTCGGACTCAACATCGAGCTGCCCTTTGAGCAGGTCCCCAACTCCTACGCCAACGTGCGCCTGTCCTTCCGCTACTTCTTCGTGCGCAAGGTCATGTTCGTCAAGTATGCCCAGGCCTACATCATTTTGCCCGGCGGCTTCGGCACCCTGGACGAGCTGTTCGAGTCCATCACCATGATCCAGACCCGCAAGATCAAGCCCTTTCCCGTCTTCCTGGTGGATTCCAGCTACTGGGGCGGGCTGATGGACTGGATCCGGAGCACCCTGCTCGCCCAGGACAAGATTTCGCCGGAAGACCTGGATATTTTCCGGATCATGGACGACCCGGACCAGATCGTCCACGCCCTCGGCCGCACCGTCATCGCCTGAAGAATTGGGGATTGCGGATTGGGGATTGCGGATTGCGGATGAGCAACGACCAGGCGGGCAGATCAAGGTCTTTCAATCCGCAATCCGCAATCTGAAATCCAAAATTGAATAATCCATCATCGCCCATGCCCCCTGGCTTCGAGCAGGGACCGATCCGCCCGCCCTCCGAGGCCTACAGCCTGCTCCTGCGGGTGACCCGCAACTGCCCCTGGAACCGCTGCGCCTTTTGTCCGGTCTATAAGCCGGCCAAGTTTTCCCGCCGCTCCCGCGAGGAGGTGCTGGCCGACATCCAGGCCATGCGCTTGTGGCTGGACGAGATCAAGGCCCGCTCCTGGCAACTGGGCGCCGCCGGCGATCTCTCGCTCCCCACCCTGGCCGCCGTCGAGCGCCGCGACCCGGAGAACCCTTACCTCCGCGCCCTCCTCCTCTTCCTCCTCGGCGGCGCCGAGACCGTATTCCTCCAGGACGCCGACTCCCTGGTCATCCCCACCGACAACCTGGTCGCCATCCTCCAGAGCCTGCGCGAGACCTTCCCCACCATCCAGCGCATCACCAGTTACGCCCGGGCCCAGACCTTGTCGCGCCGCACGAAGGAAGAGCTGACCGAGATCCGAAAGGCCGGGCTGAACCGGATCCACGTGGGGCTCGAGTCCGGCTCGGATCGGGTGCTCGAGAAAATGAGCAAGGGCGTGACCGCGGAGCGCCAGATCCGGGCCGGCCGCAACGTCAAGGCCGCGGGCATGGAGCTTTCGGAATACGTGATGCCGGGCCTGGGCGGGCGAGAGCTTTGGCAAGAACACGCGCTCGAGACGGCCCGGGTGCTCAACGCCATCGCCCCGGACTTCATCCGGCTGCGCTCCCTGGCCGTGCCGCCGGGTGCGCCGCTGTTCGCGATGGTCGAGGCCGGCGAGTTCCAGCCGCCCAACGACCTGGAGATCGCCCGAGAACTCCGCCTCTTCCTCGAGAGCCTGGAAGGCATCACCTCGAGAATCGTCTCGGACCACATCCTCAACCTCTTCCCGGAGATCGAGGGCCGCCTGCCCGAGGACCAGCCGCGGCTGCTCGCGCTGCTCGACCGCTTCCTCCGGCTTGGCGAATCCGAGCAGATGGTGTATATATTGGGCCGGCGCCTGGGCCTGATGGACTCGCTCGATGACCGCGAGCGCGAGCCGGCCCGCGGCCGGGTCCTGGAGCTATTGGCGCGCCTCCAGGCAAAAACCCATGACGACCTCGATCGCGTGATCCGGGAAGTGATGACGCGGTTCATTTGAAGAAAGGCTTTAGGCGTCAGGCATTAGGCTTTAGACTCAAGAAGGAGTGAATGCTTTTCTTCTTCGGCCTAAAGCCTAAAGTCTAACGCCTAAAGCCTTCAAGGAAAGGGAGCATGAGTCTCAAAATCAACACCCGCGTAACGGAAATTCTCGGCATCGAGTATCCCATTTTGCAAGGCGCGATGGCCTGGGTGAGCTTCGCGCCGCTGGTGGCCGCGGTCAGCAACGCCGGAGGCTTAGGGATAATCGGCGGCACCATCTTCACCCCGGACGCGATGCGGCAGGAAATCCGGAAGGTCCGGGAGCTCTGCGACAAGCCCTTTGGCGTCAACATCATCTCGCTGCACCCGCTGATTGACCAGATCTTGAAGGTGCTGATCGAGGAGAAGGTCCTGGTCGCCACCTACGGCACCGGGAACCCGAGGAAGATCATCGAGATCCTGAAGCCGGGCGGGGTGATGAGCTTCCCGGTGGTGCCCTCGGTCGCGGCCGCGCTCAAGGCCGAGGCCGACGGCGCCGACGGGGTGATCGTGTCCGGCTGCGAGGGCGGCGGCCACGTGGGCCAAATTTCCAGCCTGCCCCTGATCCCGCAAGCCCGCGACGCGGTCAAGCTCCCGCTGGTGGCCGCGGGCGGCGTCGCCGACGGCCGGGGCATGGCCGCGGCCTTTGCGCTGGGCGCCGAGGGCATCCAGATGGGCACCCGCTTCATCGTGACCAGGGAAAGCCCGGCGCACCCCAACACCAAGCAGAAGATCATCGCCGCCAAGATCGAGGATACGCTGGTGACCGGCAACATCACCGGGCTGCCGGTGCGGGTGATCCGGAACCAGATGGCCGAAGAGTTTTTAAACATGGAGAAGACCAAGAAGAGCAAGATGGAGATGGCGCTGTTCGGCTCGGGCAAGATGCAGCTCGCGTTCGTCAAAGGCGACGCGGAGCAAGGCTCGGTGATGAGCGGGCAGGTGGCGGGGTTAATCGCCGATGAGCCGACCTGCGGGGAGTTGATTCAAAGGATCATGCGAGAATTTCACGAGACGATCGCCCAGTTGGGGAAAATTCCCAATTGACTAATAGGATTGGGGGTCAGAGCCTGACTATTCACAATTTAGTTGATTTTTTCAGAATGCAGGTTTCGGTATCTTGATGGATGGAGAGGTTGAAATGTTGGATGAAGTTGAGTCCAAGGTGAGGCATTCCAACGGCTTCTTTATTGCCAATAGAAAATTCCTCTTCGGTGAAGGCAACTGGACAAATCCTTTGAGGGTGCGAAGCCGCTTGCTTACCTCCACTTTTTCTTCTTCGCCCGGAGCTCCATCCAATCTTGCATCTCCTGCAAACGGTTGCTCAGCTTCCACCACCCGTTCTTGAAGCTCGCGTAGTCCGGGCCGGACATGGCGCCGGCATAGCGGATGGAATTGGAGTAAAAGAGCCACTGCTCGACCCATTCCTGCTCGATCGCCTCGTCAAAGGGGTTGCTCTGGTCAGCCAGTCCCTTGTCCCAGGCCCGCTCCAGCAGTTGCGTCGCGGCATAAGTCATCTGGTTGGTCTCCTGGACGGTGGTGTCGAGGCGGAGGAAGAAGAGGTTGGCCCAGTCGGTGCTGTGGCAGGCGGCGCAGACCTTGCTCATGGCCTTTCGCCGCTGATCCTGTTCCTTCTGGTCAATGAGGAATTCCGCGGCCGGGACGTTGGCAAAGGTCGTGGGCAGGGGCAGGCCGTCCGCGTTCTTGATGATGGAGGTGTCGCCGGTCTTGGGCTGGGCATGGGCATAGGGCAGCCCGAACAGCCGCACCCAGAGCCGGGCGCCGAAGTCGTGGCTGCGCTCCGCGATCACTTCCGAGTTCGGGCCTACGATCAAGGCGGCGTGGCAGACCGCGCAGGTGGGCGCGGTAAAATCCTCGCCCGCCTGCCAGGGCACCTCGGTCCAGTTCCAGCGGTCGCCCGCGGAAAGCGCGAGGTTCCCGTGCTTGCTCTCGCGCCAGACTTCCCAGCCGGGCACGTCCGGCTCCAGGTGGCATTGGGCGCAGGTCCAGGGCTTGCGGGCCACCTCGATGGAGAAGCCGTGCCGCGGGTGGCAGGCGGTGCAAGCGCCGCGCGAGCCGTCCGGGTTCACCCGGCCCACGCCCTGGCTGGGCCAGTTAGTTAAATCCGGGACCTCGATCTCGCCGAGCACGGTGGCGATTTTCTTCAGTCCCTTTACGGTCACCCTGGTGCCGTGGCAGCCGAAACAGGTTTGAGCTCGGGTAGCGGCGGAGGACTGGTGAGCGATGATCTTCCCGTCCTTCACTTCCTTGACGCCGATGCTGGACTCGACCAGCAGTTGAAACACCGGGTTCTGGTCCAGGTTGACCACGGCGTTGGCCATCTTGCTCGGCGTGTACTCATCCACCTCCTGGGCGTGACAGGTCTGGCAGTCGTTGGGCGAGACCACCGCGTGAATCTCATAGCCCATGTGCTCAAAGGTATCGGGATGGGCGGAAGGGTTCTGGCCGTGGCACTCGAAGCAGCCGATGGCCAGGGTTTGCAGCTTCTCCGGGATGGACTCGCTCGAGACCATCCGGCTCAGAGGCGGCCTGGTCAGCGCCTGGGCCGGCGTGGTCTGCGAGTGGCGGCTTGTGCGCCAGTCGGCCGCGATGCCGGGCGTGTTGAGCTCGTGGCAGGCCAGGCAGGCTTGCGTCTCCTCGCTGAGGCGCAGGGTGGGAGCAGGCGGCTTGGTCCCTTTAGCCGAGGCCAGGCTGAGCCCCGCGGTCAGCAAAATCACCATCCCTGCCGGCAGAATAGTCCTCTTCATGGTTCGATGGCCTCCTCCTTGAGGAATTTTCACGATCAGGTTGTGATTGATGAAAAATTTTAAGAATAATGATAACAGCCGAAGGGAAGGACCACAAGCCGAACCGGGTGCTTTAGCCGAAGACGCGCTGGAGGCGGCTTTCCAGGCGCAGCCCCAGGTCTTGCCAGACCAGGATGGCCAAGAGCCACCAGAGCGCGATCCAGAGCGGCACGCCGAGGAGCCAGCCCAGGTGGTAGCGGTGCAGGTGGCCGACGTTGATGAGGAGGATTTCCATGCCCGGGCCGGCGAGGAGGAAGAAGCCGAGGAGTTTGAGGTCGCGGGTGCTGAGGCGGAAGAAGAAAACGTAGAGGGCGAGGGCGATGGCAAAGGGCGCCCAGGACCAGATCGGGTCGAGAAAGAGGCGGTAGATGGCCTGGCGGGTGGCGAGGACCAGGGCGAGCAGGACCGCGATCTTGAGCCAGCCGTTGTCCAGGGTAGTGAAGCCGAGGTGAACCCGGTTGTCCGGGGTTTCGAGCGGAGCGAGCGCCTGCCAGCGGCAGAGGCGCAGGAAGCCGCGCAGGATCATGCCCCAGAACAGGAGCATCCAGATCGGGATGGTGGAGAAGGCGAAGAAGTGGGGGACGGTGTAATCGTAAATCTTGTAGTTGCAGACCGAGTTCCAGTCGTTGAAGGCGCCCAGGCCCAGGCAGATGAGGAAGAGGATCAGCTCGCGGGAGAGCGAGCCGGCCTCGCGTTTGAGGAGGAAAGCGAGGATCCCGAAGCGGAGGACCAGAATCACCGGCACGGCCACGGTCAGGAAGAGCAGGCGCTGGCTCATCGCAGAGATGAGCGCGCTCCCCGCGACAATCACCGCGGCGTCGAGCGCGAAGAGGCGGTGCGAGTCGGGCTTCACGGACGAGCAGAACTTTCCCGGCCGAAAATTTTCTCCGGGTTCTGAAGGATGCCGAAGAGCTCGAACTTGACGGCTTCTTCCACCACGGCCCAGAAATCGCCGTCCAGCTTATCCGATAATTTCTGCCGGAGCAGGTGCTCGATCATGCCGATCACGCAAAGGGCGAGCACCTTCGGGTCGGCCGGCCGGAGCAGGCCCCGCTCCATCCACAGCTCGAAATTGGCGGCCGTGGCCTGGACCAGCCGCTGGTGAAGGCGGGAGACCTTCTCTTCAAAACCCGGCTCCCGCGCCGGCGCTTCCAGCAGGAAGAGGCGGGCCAGGTCTTGATTAGCGCTGAAAACTTCCAGCGCCCAGCTCGAAATGACCACAAACCGCGACCAGACTTCCTCCTGGGTGATCACCTGCTCGGCGCCGGGGAGAAAAAAGGTCTGGTAAATCGTCTCGGCGAACGCGTCGAGCAGCGCCTCGAACACCTCGCGCTTGCTCTGGAAATACAGGTAAAAGGTGCCCTGGGCCACTCCGCAGCGCGCGACGATGGCGCTGACCGAGGCGCCGTGATAGCCCCGCTCGGCGAACACCTCCCGCGCCGCCTGCAGGATCTGTTCCCGCCGCGCTTCGCGGGACCGGCTCCGCGCCTCCGGGGTTTTCGGTTTCAGTTTGGCATTCATGTTGTTCGGTAACTTCCTTTCTCGCTCAGCGGCTCCGGAAAGCAAAATCCCGGATCTCGGAGAAAATGCCGGAGCCGAGAGGGTCGGTCAAGAATTCATGGTAGCGGGCGGTGGTGTAGTTCTGCATCCAGGCGCAGTTGTCCCCGCACTGCTCCGGCCCGGGACCGTGAAAGTCGGTCGCGCTTTTCAAGCGGTGCGCCGCGGCCCAGCAGGCGTCCACATTCGGGTATTCGAGCAGGTTCAAGTAAACCGGGTCCACGTGCTTGGGCGCCCGGCAGGGCCAGGCGATGCGGCCGTCCGGGTCCACGTGCGGCCGCAGCGTGGGCAGGCACAGGTAGGGCCGCACCTGCAGGAGCAGGTCCAGGATGCGATACGAGCCGATCAGCAGGTGCCCCTCCCGCTTGCGCTCCAGGAGTTTGCCGGCGAAAGCCTGATAATCGGGCCGGACGATCATGTCCCGCTCAAAGGCAAACCCCTCGGCGTCCCGGCCGTGGTAATTGACCGGCACCGGCACGAACCACACGTCGCCCAGGTCGTTGATGAAATCGAGCACGTCCCCGGCCATGTCCACCGAGTCCTCCCCGACCACCGTGTTCACCACCAGCTTGAAATCCGCCACCTTTTTGAGTTCGCGGAGCAGCAAAAGGTTCACCAGCACCTGCTCCACCGCCTTGATGCCCCACATCTTTTGCAGCCGGGGCAGAGAAAGCCCGTCCAGGCTGACGATGATAATGTCCATCTGCCGGAGCCATCTTCTCCACTCCGGCCTTTTCAGCGCCTGGTGGAGCACGAAGCCGTTGGTGTTGATCATCAAGGGATGGTAGCCGAGATGGAAGGCGAGGTCGGTGAAGACCGGCAGCTCCGGCGCCAGCGTCGGCTCGCCCCCGCAAAAATAAACCGCGCTGGTGCCGGTGCGCATGATTTTCAGCATCCGCACCCGGTCGGCGAAGCTCATCGGGTGATCCGGCAGGTCGTAGTAGGCGTTGCCCCGGTGGTCGTCGCAATAGTCGCAGCGGAAGTTGCAGGTGTAGTGCATGGTCCAGATGAAATACATGGGCCGGAGCGCGTGGCTGCCCGCGCGGAAGCGCCGACGGTTGATGAAATAATTCTCCGCCGCTTTGGCCAGGCCCTTCATCTTCCGGATCGCGTCGGCCGCCTTGTCCGCCGCGGTGTCGTCGGCGTCGGCGTGGATCAGCGGCGCGATCGCCCGCGCCTCGGCTACCGCCTGCTCGTGGATCGCCGACCAGTCCGGGTGATCCTCCCGGCGCTGGTAATGGTGGAACTGCAAGGGCTTCGGCTCGATCATTTCTTCTCCCGAATCAGGGGCTGAGCAACGCCAAGCCGTCGGCTCTTCCCGCCCCGTAATTTTTTAGTCAGCCCCGAAAAACAAAACTCACTCCGCACTCCTCACTCCGCACTCCGCATTCCTCATTCCGCACTCCGCACTTGATCCCTGACACTTGCCACATGACACCTGTCACGTTCCCGTCCCAGGGGCTCAAGCATCAATTGCAACCCCGAGGCGTTCCTCCGCGAGCATAGCCTAACGCCGCCGCTGACTGACACGTCAGTCATACCACGAAGAACCCCGAATGTCAAGAACCAATTTCGGAAGCCAACGCATCAAGATTCTGGCCCAAATCACCAGAATTAAGTATGGTGTCCCCCGAATTAGCGGTAATGCCAAGGGGGAGCCCTTCCCAGCCGAAGACTAAGGGTCTTTAGGGAAAGAGAGATTTGTCTTGACTGGGACTTTCATAGATGACCCCAATTCACTTGGGCAGGTCAAAGACAAGCACCGTAAGGATAAGTTCAAGGTCTTGGTCTTGTGGGTGACGAAAAATATAGCGGGGTGTAATGCCCGATTCTCTCCCTCCATCAGGCCGCTTGAATTTATTATGATCTTTTACAGCTTTTCGAATTTCAGCTACCACCTTGGAAGTCCTTTGCTTGCGATTAAATACAATAAGAACCGTCTCGGGATAACGCCAATTTAAATTGCCAAAAAGCTGATCTACAGCTTCCAGAAATTTCTTTTTCCCACCCCAAATCTTGCATTCAGCCACAAATGCTTTTTCGCTATCAAGCTGAATATAAATATCTGTCTTCCCTTTATGACTAAAGGTCTCCGCCGTTGCGTCTCCTTTCAATAGGGCATTCAATGTCCTCAGAAGGTGGTCGCGCAATCTTTCTTCTCCATCTTTTACATAAGTATCTGGCCTTTTCTCCATATCTTTACCTGCATTGTAAATTATTGAGATAATTTTTTTGTAATCCAAGGTGTTTTCCCCAATTTGGATTTCAGCCTGGCCCTTGATCTTTTCCACTACCGATTCCGCTTTTTGGGCCAGGGACCGCAACATCTCAGCCGTTGGGAATGCTGTGCCGGGTATATTCAAGACTTCCAAGGTGGGAGGCATGACCCGAATCGCCGCCGCGAGCTGATTAAGAATTCCTGCGGCTGTGCTCGCAAACTCATCTGCGCCCTGATAAGCAGCTCGCTCATTTAGGATAGTGGTTACTTTGAAAAAATCTTCCATCATGTCATCGAGCCCATCCCGGGGCATGATTGGGGCCGAGGCCAGATAATGGGCAACGTATCCCCGCCAGCGAGAAATGATTTCATCAAGGGGAAGCGTTCGCAATTGAACGGTGGTCATTGCCAGGCTAGGCGTGGCATTTGTCTTGCCGCTCTTGCTATTCGATTCAAGTAGCTCCGGATAATCAGCGAGGACATGTTTAAAAGCCATTTCTAGGGATGTCTTTGTAGCTTCATGGATTTTACTTCCGCTTAAACCTACGCGGGCCATATCTCCTTCTAGATCGTTATTTTCATTTGCAAGAAATGAATATATGCGCGTTGAGGCCCCACTTTCTATAAGTTCTCGGAGAGTTGCTTTAAAAAGCTTCATGCGAGTTTTATTATAGTATCCACTTGGTGTAGATAATCCCCTTCGGGCGCAATCTGCCCTGAGCTTTTCTACCTCCTCTCTATACCACTCGATAATTTCGTTGGGACGTCTTTGGCGTGTCATGTCCGCCTCCTGTGGCGTCTGTCCTGGAAGGTTTTGGCCTGAAGCAATCGGCCAGGATTTCCGCCGTTCGGGTGATCTTCCCTAGCCCCAGGTTAAGCTTGTTTCCTCCAGCGTATCAGGAGGGAAAATTATTTCAAGTGTTTTTTTACGCCCCCGCCCCATGTCGCCGCCGCATCAAACCGCCGCCTGATTTCTTTCACCTCAGCAGATTGGCAGCAGATTGGGGTCAACGCTTCATCCGCCTCCGCCAAGGCTTTCAGCCTTCGTAGCCTTAGGCTACTAAGGCGAAGTAGGCTCTGCGGATGAAGCTTGACAGTTGGTTTTCGGACCGGTATTGTTTAGATTGCATTTTTGAGGGGATCATGGCCACAGGGCGGCTTGGCCGCGCAATCCAAGAATAAAAAGAAGGATAGAACAGATGAAGACTGCGAAGAAGGCCGGCAACCGGTTGATCGAAATCAAGGCCGGCAAGGTGGGTCCGATCAAGCCCCGGCAGAAAACGGTCAAGGTCAAGCAACCCGGGGATTATCCGGGGCTTCCGCCTGTCTATCTTGAGATCTGCCAGAACTACCGCAAATTTATGGAAGGCCCCCCGCTCTGCGATGAACTGGTGGCGCTGGTCCAGCACATGTTCACGGAAGAGGAAGCCTCGGTGGTCCGATATCTCGGACCGCTCACGATGCTGCCCGCGGACAAGGTGGCTGAAAAGGCGAACCGGCCGGTCGAGGAAGTCCGCCCAATCCTGGACGAGCTGGCAGAAGAAAAACACATCATCGTCAGCTTCGGCCCGGCCGGGGCCAAGACCTACGTGGGCCTGCCCATTGTGCCGGGCGCGTTCGAGATGGTCCTGATCCGGCAATCCCTGGACACCTTGACGGACTGGCACCGCCGCTTCGCCAAGCTGTTCGAGGACCTTTACGAGACCGGATTCATGGTGGACGGCGTGGGCAAAATGCCGCCGGCGATCCGGTATTTGCCGGTGGGAGGCGTCATCGAAGCCCATCCCATGGCCTTGCCCTCGGACCTGCTGGAGCAGATCATTGACCAGTATAACTCTTTCGCGGTCGGGCTTTGCCAGTGCCGGATGACCGAAAATATCGTGGGCCGCGGCTGCGGCCGGCCCCTGGACAACTGCACCGCCATGGGCGCCATGGCCGATAGGGCGATTGCCGCCGGCCAGATGCGGAGGGTCGAGAAAAAGCAGCTCCTGGAGATCAAGCGGCAGGCTGAGGCCAGCGGTCTGGTCAACTGGGCCATGAACCAGAACCTGATGCCGGGGTCGAGCGCCATCTGTTCCTGCTGCGGGTGCTGCTGTCACGCCATGCGCATGATCAGCGAGTTCAACCTGCCGGGGACCATCGCGCCGCCCCATTTCATGCCGGAAGTAGATCAAGACCAGTGCGACTATTGCGCCAAGTGCGCCCGGGCCTGTCCCATGGGCGCCATCACCATAAACACCAAAGCCAAGACGCGCGAGTTCCAGCCCTTGCGCTGCGTGGGCTGCGGCCAATGCCTGGTGGCCTGCGACAAGCAAAAGGCCATCCGCCTCGAACCGGTCCCTGGATACCAGCCGCCAAAATTCCTAGGCTGATTTTCAGCCCGCCGGGCTGAAAACGATAGTGCCTCCATGAGTGCGATTCGTGCTCCGGTGAGTATGATACGTGCTTCCATGAGTGCGAAAGGCGACTGGATGAGGAAGATAGGTGTCGGGGTGGGGAAGATCCGGACAGAACGGGGCTCGTTATGGGTGCGATGCGCGAAGACGCGGTAGGCAGTATGCAGTAGGCAGTAGGCAGGGAAAGAAGAAAATAAATTTTAAATAGTTGCGAGAATTTGAGAGTCTCCAAGTGGCAATGCAGACCCTGACCAGAGAAACTCGCGATTTTTTGGCGGCCATCGAACAAAAAAAGCCATTATAAATCGCCAGGTTACGATCTCGAACCATTGTTTGATTTCAGCCTTCATCCTTCAGAATTCATCCTTCCTTATTATATGTAGAAATGTTGCAGTTTTTGGCGGGCCCCACCCTTTGCGGACAAAGGGCGGGCTACAAGGTGCACAAAGGACTGTAAGCGGTTTAAATACGGTCAAGAAAGGTCTTCGTGATCGGCCGGCTCGAGGCACTGGCTGAGGCGGAGCGCGAGGAGGTCGCGGACGCGGCCGGCTTTCTCGAAGTAGCTCAGGTCCAGGGCGTCCACTTCAGCCACCTTGCCGGCAAGCTCATGGTCGCCGATGGTCGCGAACAGCCAGGTTTGCAGTTCACCCAGGTCCAGGACCGGATTGGGTTTGCAGAGGAAGCCCACCACTTCGGAGAAGCCGTAGAGGTCAATGTCCAGGTATCCGAGCCGGGGGTGCAGCAGGCTGCCGACCAGACGCTGTTTAAATTCCAAATTTGCCAGAACCGCCTCGCGCAAGCGGCCGCGGGGTTGGGTCAACTCAATTATGTCTCTTCCCTCCCGATCCGGCCGGCGGCTTTCAGCTCATCCGCGGCCGATTTGAGTCCCAGGGATTCCAGGGTCCTGGCCCGGGGCCAGCCAGTGGTCGGGTCCCAGCCCTCGAACCGATAATACCGCGTTTTCCATTCCTCGAATTTTTTCTCGTCAATGGAGCGGCCCCTGACGCTCAAGTATTCCCATTTTCCATTTTTAAGACCGGGCAGGTAAGCCGGTTTATTGAAGGGCGTCTGGTAAATGTAGGGCGAGAACCGCGCCAGGTCGCGGTGCCGGCCCTGCAGGGTCCAGATCGCGTTATCGAGGTTCCAGATTTTCCGGCCCAGCTCGATGCCGTCGCCGAAAGAGAGGTTCGAGCCGGTGACCGCTTTGAAGAACCGGGGCTCTCCTTCTCCGAGCATTCCGCGTTTATCCGGCACCGCGGGGTTGATAAAGTCCGGGAAGAGCAGATCGCAGAAGAGCATGGACTGCTTCCAGAACCGGGTGTAGCGGCGGTGCCAGGCCACCAGCTTGACCATGCTCTCCGAATACATGTTTTCGGTGCTGTAATCCAGCATCCGCAAATCGCCCTGGAACGGCGCCATCCGGCTGGTAAACAAGTAGGCGGCTTCTTCCGCGGTCACGATCGGTTCCTTCCTCAGCAATTGGGACAGGGTGCCGATCATGAATAACGCGACAAAGCCATGTTCATTGATGTCCCGGTCGCCCAAGATTGAGCCGTATCCCCATTCGAGCTGGAACCGGGGGTCGTAATGATCCGGCAGTCCCCAATAGGCAAAGCGGAGCAGGCCGGAATTCAGATCCTCTTCCAGCCGGCCCCATTTCTTGGCCGCGCGATAAAAGCCTTCGGCCAGGTCATCGCCCAGTCCCGCCTCCCGATAAGCCACCGCGTGGAAAAGCTTCTCGGCCAGCTCTTCTTCGCCCAGCTTGTCAAAAGGCAGGTCCGTGGCGATCTCCCGGCCCGGGCCGAGTTTCTTCATTTGATAGAGGCTGCGGAGGTAGAGGAGGCCGAGCAAGAACTCGAAAGCATTGATCCCGTATTTTTGCAGCAAGTCCGTGGCCCGGAAAGCGGCGTCGGTTTGTTTCCCTTTCAAGAGCAGGACCGGGTCCAACGGCAGCCCGGCCAGCATGCCGCCGACCAGCTTGGACATGGCTTTGGCCAAAAGCCCGGAGTGCTTCTGCAAATCATACATGGCATAGACTCCGGATTCGCCGCAGGAGGACTCATTGCCCAGGCCGGACTGGTTCCGGGTCCGGCATCCCACGGGACAGCCCATGCAGGCCTGCGGTCGGGACTGCCGCGGCCATTGCCAGAAGACGATGGGCGCGGGCATTGAGCCGGGAGAAACGGCCGTGCCCCGGGGATGGACGCTGGTTTCGAGGAGTTGATCAAGCGCGGCCGGATCGTCCACGTTCAGACCGTAATTCCGTTTCGCCCACAACCGGGCGTTGAGCACCTCCCGGGGGTCGGACACCTCCACGCTCCCGGTCCCGATCACGCTGATCGCCTTGAGGTTCTTGGAGCCCCAGACCGCGCCGAACCCGCCCTGGCCGGCCGCGTTGCCGGCGTCATGGATCACGGCCCCGACCCGGGCCAGGTTCTCCCCGGCCGGGCCGATGGCCAGCACTGCCGGCCGCTGGGTAGTGCGCCCGTCCGCTTCCGAGCCGGCCACTTCGTTCCAGTCGCCGAAGCTCTCGCCGCAGACTATCTTCCAGATCCGCGCCTGGGTCTCCCAGGTGTCAAGTCCCCAGAGCGGACGGGCATCCTCGATCCGGACCTCGTCGTTCCTCAGGTCCAGCCAGACCGGTTTCTCGGCCCGGCCCTCGATCACGATCCCGTCCCAGCCGGCGAATTTAAGCATGGGCCCGAACCGGCCGCCCACGTTGCTCCGGGTAAACCACCCGATGGGGTAGGACTGCACCCCGATCCCCTGCATCTCGGTCCGGGAAGCGGCGCCGGGGATCAGGGTCCCGGTCAGAGGCGAGGTCATGATCGTGATCACGTTCCTGGGGTCGAGACCCTCGATGGTTTTGTCCTTGACCAGGTCAAAGAAGATGGCCGAACCCAGGCCGTGGCCTCCGCCCCAGGGGGAGTATTCGCGGGTATCCAGACGGGTGATCCGGCCGCTGGTGAGGTTGACCCGGAGGATCTTGCCGGTGTATCCGTTCATCGGGAAACTCCTGGCTGAGAGTGTCCAGCCGCTCTGATTTGCTCAGGTCCTTCGCGGTTTAATCAGGGGAGTAGCCAAAGCTTCTCCAGGTGGCTTTGCGCAGATTGACCTGGTAGTCGGCATACCCTTCCTGGACCGGCAGCTCGATAACCAGGGCAATGGCATTGAGGGGGCAGGCCTCACGGCAGGCCTGTTTGCCGGCCGGACCTCCCGCTTCGTCAAAAAACTTGGCCCCGGCGCAGAGGTCGCATTTGTGCGCGCGTTTTATCTGGGGGTTCCAGATGGAGCGACTCGGCGGGAAAGGGCATTCTTTCACACAGGTCTTGCAGCCGATGCACTTCGTCGGGTCCACCGTCCGGACAAACCCGTGCTCCGGGTCGGCGTGCATGGCGCCGGTGGGGCATCGGGTCACACACACCGGATCGGCGCATTGCCGGCAGGGCGCCATGCTCAGGTCTTGCGGGAAGCCCTGAAACGGGTCTTGCAGGACCTGGATCCGGGCCAAGGATAGGTTCTCCTTGCCCTCGTGCGCCATCGAGCAGGCCAGCATACAGGTCAGGCAGCCCTGGCACTTTTTGGGGTCAACCAACAGGTAACCCTTGGCCAAAGGGACTTCCGCGGTTTTCGCCGCAAGGGCGCGCGGTCCCGAAAGGCCGACGACCGCGAGCACCGATAGGCCGGCGGACTCCTTTAAAAATTCCCGCCGCGCTATCGGCCTACCTGCTTTTCCCCTTTTCCTGTCCTCGCCGCTGCTCATCTTGATCGGCCTCCCGACCTTTACTTTTTGCAAAGTATAGCGAGGCATAATTATCCCGTCAAGCTTCACCGG
>MGQK01000099.1:20564-25886 GCA_001797815.1 Deltaproteobacteria bacterium RBG_13_61_14
GAAGCCGCCGAGCCGGGGCGAGGCGAACACACCGGCCACTGCGCCGGAGGCGATGCCGAGGACCGAGGGCTTGCCGTGCTTGATCCATTCCATGAACATCCGGGAGAGCGTGGCGGCGGCGCGGCCTGCTGGCGCGGTTGCTCAGCCTTTTCTGAGATAGAATTGGGAGGAGAAGATCTTTGCTTACCGCTAATTGACTGACTGACGACTTACTTCATTTTCGATAAATCGAGAGCTATCTTTTGCTCAAAATTTCTAATAGTATCTATGATTACGAGAGTTGACTTTGCTTTTGGATCAATTTCGCTTTCAGGAAATGAGGCCGTAAAAGCGCTCCACCAGGTGGTTGAAAGATTATCAACTTGAGCTCGGGGAACATCTTCTTTGCCCGTTATATTGATGGGCTGAATAATTTTTTCGCCTTGCTTTAATACAATATGGATACCCCTTGGAAATTCATCGTAAGTATTGGTGGCAACACAAGTAATCAGTAAATTATTGGAAAGTTTTATTTCTTCTATTGCTTGCGGGTTAATTTCCTGATATTTGGCATTTTGGTCTGAAGCATGTTCAGCTATTCGTAAATATTTAGTATGAACAACAGCTTCGGGCATAATCCCACCACCGGCATATTTGGCAAATGTCCCAAGAGCTTCCCCCCATATTCCGTGGTAATCCCTTTCCAGAACATTTCTTTTGTTTGCCTTGCCCCAGGAAACGGCGTCTTGGATCTCTTGCTCGGATAAAGTGAATTTTATCCCGTCGTGGTAAGAGCCTGAAGCCAAAGAAGAGCTATTCGAAGCAGGGGTTGATGGGGCAGGGGGAGTTGCCAGAGCCTTTTTCGCCTTTTCCTTTAGATCTTTGAGATCAGCTCTGGAAATAATGGGTAACATCATGACCAGCAGGATCCAAAACACCTTTTTCATAATAGCCTCCTTTCTCAAACAACCTTCAACCGCCAACGGTCAACCGGCTTCCGCCTGAAGCCTTGGTGTTGATTCGTGGATAATCCATTCTGGCTCTTGTCTCCTGCCTCTGGCCTCAAGCCTGGTCCCTCACGAGTCGTATTGCACCAGGGAGAAGATGGGGATCCCGGCCAGCTTCCTGCGGCCGTGAAGAAAGTTAAGCTCAATCACAAACGCGCAGGCCACCACCTCCCCGCCCGAGCGCCGGACCAGTTCGACCGCGGCCGCGGCCGTGCCGCCGGTCGCGAGT
Source organism: Deltaproteobacteria bacterium RBG_13_61_14 (assembly GCA_001797815.1). Taxonomy (GTDB): domain Bacteria; phylum RBG-13-61-14; class RBG-13-61-14; order RBG-13-61-14; family RBG-13-61-14; genus RBG-13-61-14. The sequence goes on from MGQK01000099.1 coordinate 21,780, forward strand.
AAATCATCCACGATCAGCACCCGCTCGCCTTTGCCGATGGCATCTTCGTGGATCTCGATCGAGTCGGTGCCATACTCCAGTTCATAACTGGCCGAGATGGTGCGGAAGGGCAGCTTGCCCTTTTTGCGCACCGGGGCGATTCCCAAGCCCAGCTTGTAGGCCACGCCGGCGCCGAAGAGGAACCCGCGCGCGTCAATGGCCAGGACCCGGGCGATTTTCTTGGCCGCGAACTCGCCCGCGATCCGGTTCACCGCCTGGCGGAAGGCCGTCCCGTCGGCCAAAAGCGTGGTGATGTCATAAAACAGGATGCCGGGTTTGGGAAAGTCCGGGATTTCGCGGATGATTTTTTTGAATTCGTCCATGCTTATTTCGCCTCCTTCAAATAAAACAGCGGATTGACCGCCTGCTTGCCCAGGCGCACCTCGAAATGGCAATGGCTGCCCGTGGCCCGGCCGGTCTCGCCCACCTCCGCGATCTTCTGGCCCCGCCGCACCATTTCTCCCTCATGCACCAGGTTCTTGCGGTTGTGGGCATAGACCGTGGCCAGGTTGCCGGCGTGCTTGAGCACGATCATGTTGCCATAGCCGCGGATGGTGTTGCCCGAATAGGTAACCTTGCCGTCGTCCGCGGCCAGGATGGCCGAGCCGGCCGGGGCGGAAATATCTATCCCGTCGTGCATGGCGCCGTTGCGCATCCCGTAAGGCGAATACAATTTCCCGTTCGGGACCGGCCAGAGCAGGGGCGCGGAGCTGGGCTTGCGGGGAATCGGATAGGTTGCCGCTGGCTTGGTCGGAGACCCGGGCGCCGGGGCCGGCGCGCCCTTGAAGCCCGGGTAAGGCTCCACCTTCAGCGCCTGCCTGGCTCCAGGGATGAAAATTTTTTGTCCCACCCGGATCTGGGCCGCGTCCGGGATCCGGTTCACCCGGGCCACTTCGCCCGGGTCCACCCCATAAGTTTTGCAGATCCGCCAAAAGGTCTGGCCCGGCTCCACCGTGTGCCAGACGCCTTGTATTCCGCCTGGTGTCTTTTCGGGTTGCTTCGAAGAGGGAGCGGCGGAGCGGCTTTCCGCCGGGGCTTTCTTGACCTCTTTGCCCGACTCGCGCTCGACGCACGAATGAAGCGCCAGGAGCAGGCCCAACCCGCTCAGCGCAAGAGCCTTCGCCGGGATCCGCATGCCGCGACCGCCTTGTCCACTGCCTCCACCGCGTCCTGGGCCGGGATGACATCCGGCGCCACTTCCCAGGTCTGAAGACCGATCACCGGTTTTCCGATCTTGAGCGCGAGCGCAATTTCCGAGAGCGTGCCGTATTCGCCGGCGAGCGCGATCACCGCGTCCGCGGTCCGCACCAGGATCAGGTTGCGGCCCTCGGCCAGGCCGGTCACCACCGGCACGTCAATCCAGGGGTTGGCCTCCAACTTGCTCGCGCCCGGCAAGATCCCCAGGGTCATGCCCCCGGCCTGCTTGGCGCCCCGGGCCGAAGCCTCCATCACCCCGCCCAGGCCGCCGCAGGCGAGCATAAGCCCGCGCCGGCCGATCTCCCGGCCCACCGCTTCGGCCAGCGCCGCGGTCTTGGCGTCGCACTGGCCGGCGCCGCAGACCGCGATGATGGCCGGCAGGGCCGGCCCGCCGAAAGCACGCTTGCGCTCACTTGTCCCAGCCATATTCGCCGATCAACTCTACGAAGCGGTAAGCGCCCAGGCTCTCGTGCTGGAACTCGCTTCCCCGCCTCGTCACCCGGGTCATGGTTTGGGTGTAGGGATCTCCCACCGGGATCACCAGCCGGCCGCCTTCGCCGAGTTGCTGGAGCAGAGGCTCGGGCACCTTGGGCGCGCCGGCGGTGACCATGATCCGGTCAAAGGGCGCCTCGGATTTCCAGCCGCGGGTGCCGTCGCCCACCCGGATAGCCACGTTGTCGTAGCCCAGCTCATCCAGCAGCTCCCGCGCGGACTTGGCCAGCTCCGGAATCCGCTCGATCGAATAGACCCATTCCGCCAACTCGGCCAGGATCGCACTCTGGTAACCCGAGCCGGTCCCGATCTCCAGCACCCGCTCCCGGCCGGTCAGGCCCAGGGCTTCGGTCATCACCGCCACCGTGTAGGGCTGGGAGATGGTCTGCTTGTGCCCGATGGGCAGCGGGCAATCGTCATAAGCCTGGTCCTGGAACGCCTCGGGGAGAAAGCGATGGCGCGGAATTTTTCGGATGGCCCGGAGAACCGCCGGGTCGGAGACGCCCCGGGCCTCGATCTGGGTTCGCACCATCTTTTCCCGCCGGCCTTCGTATTTCATGCCTGCTTAGATCTTGAAACCGCGCAACTGCAAAAGGGCCGGGTAAGAGGTCGTGTCCAGTTGCAGGGGAGTGATGGAAATGTGGCCCTGATCCACGGCCACGATGTCGCTGTCCTCGATCGGCTCGCCGCTGGCGCTGTCGCCGCCCAGGACAAAGCCGGGCTGGCCGTTGGGCTTTAGGATTTCTTCGATCTTCTTGGAGTAGATCCGCCGGCCCTGGCGGGTGATGCGGAAGGGCTTGATCTCGGCCGGCGGCAGGTCCGGCAGGTTGACGTTGAGGAAGGTGGGCGGCTGGATCTTCCTCGCCAGCACCTGCCGGGCCAGCTTGACCGCGAACTCGGCCGCCGGCTGGAAATTGGGATGGCTGTTCCAGCTATTGAGCGAAATGGCAAAGGCGGGAAATCCGAGGAGCGCGGCCTCCCGGGCCCCGGCCACGGTGCCGGAGTAGATGATGTCGCAGCCGAGGTTGGCGCCATGGTTGATGCCGGAGATGACCAGGTCGGGCTTGAAGTCGAGCAGCTTGAGCACGGCCAGGTGCACGCAGTCCACCGGCGTGCCCTCGATGGCCCAGCGCCTTTTCCCCAGCTCCCGAAGCCCGATCGGCTTGCGCAAGGTCACGGAATGGCTGGTGGCGCTCCGCTCCTGGTCCGGGGCCGCGACCGCGATCTCGGCTTGGCCGGCAAAGGCCTGCACTAAGGTCGCGAGCCCCGGGGCCTCGATGCCGTCGTCGTTGGTGATCAGAATTTTCATAAAGTTCAATCTATTTTATCCGCCTCCCGGAAGATCGTCAAGGTGGCGCGCGCCTTTGCCCTCCCTCAGTTTTCCGGGAACCGGGGGTAGGGGCGCGATTTATCGCGCCCTGGCAGGGACTGGGCGCAATGAATTGCGCCACTACGAAGGCCGAAAATATGCGGTGCGGACAAAAACTGAGGGAGGGCAAGGGCTCGTGCCGGAAGAGACCCGAAGGACCGAAGGACTGCTCGCTTGATTTGAGCATGGAGCTGTAATATGTTAGCGAATCATGGCGGGAAAGGCACCGGGCGAGCGGCTGGGCGACATTCTGATCCGCAAAGGGCTGATTACCCCGGATCAGCTCGACCAGGCCGTGCAATGCCAAGTGATCTTCGGCGGCCGGCTGGGCACCAACCTGCTCGAGCTCGGCCACCTGCGGGAAGATGAGCTCAACGAGATCCTGGCCCAGAAATGCCAGGTGCCGGCGGTGCGCAAGGAGGAGTTGGAGGACGTTCCGCCGAGGGTTATTCAACTGGTCTCGCGGGAAATGGCCGGCCGCTACCTGGCCGTGCCGGTGCGGCTGGTAGGATCGAACCTCTACACCGCCATGCTCGACCCCAACGACTCCGCCGCGGTGAAATTGCTGGTTTCCGCCACCGGCAAGGCGATCCAGCCCGGCATGGCCTTGGAGGTTTACCTGCGCTGGGCCCTGGACCGCTACTACGGGATCAAGCGGGAAGCCCGCTTCATCAACCTTGAGCGCACCCTGGCCCTGCGGCAAGAGATCGAAGCCGACCCGGCCCGCCGCGCCGCCTTACGCACGCCGGTTAAGCCCCTGGGCCCGGGCGATACTTTCTGGGCCGGCAGCCAGACCATTCCTTTCCTGCCGATGGAGCCCCTGCTGCCGGATCCCCAGAGCATCACCGCCATGGAAGGCGCGCCCAAGTCGCTCGACGATTTCTGGGAACGGGTCGGCCGCACCTCTCATCCTCACCACTCGTTGCCTCGGGTCTTCCGCCAACTGCAAGAAGCCAAAGACCGCGACCAGATCGCCCAGATCATCCTCGACCTCGGCCAGCGGGTCTTGC
>MGQK01000099.1:25913-26036 GCA_001797815.1 Deltaproteobacteria bacterium RBG_13_61_14
AGGGCATGGTCTTCGGCTGGGACGCCCGGGGCGAGAGGCTTGGCCGCGAACATGTCAGCGGGATCATGATCCCTTTGAATCGGCCCTCGATCTTCCGCACCGTGGTCGAGACCGGCGCCTTTT
>MGQK01000099.1:26062-28012 GCA_001797815.1 Deltaproteobacteria bacterium RBG_13_61_14
TTCAACCGGCGCTTCCTCTCCGCCATGGGCAATTTGAAGCCGGCCGCGATCCTGTTAATCCCGATCGTCCTGGCCGGCCGGGTCGTGAGCATCCTCTACGGCGACATGGGATCGAGCCAAGAGCCGCTCCCGGATTTCGCGGACCTGCAGGCGGCGCTGATGGAAGCGCAGCAAGCTTTCCAGAAGCTGATCGTGGAAAGCAAAGCCGGGTCTTGAGATGACGCCGCCCCTGATCGCCCTCGAAGCGATCACCAAATCCTTTGGCGCTACCCGCGCGCTCGATCACGTCTCCTTCGCGATCGGACGCGGCTCGGTCCATGCCATTGTCGGCGAAAACGGCGCGGGCAAGTCCACCCTGATGAAAATCCTGATGGGCATCCACGCGCCCGACTCCGGCCGGATCGTGCTCGACGGCCAACCGGTGACCCTGCCCAGTCCCCAGGCGGCCCGGGGCCTCGGCATTGACATCGTGTTCCAGGAAGTGGTGTTGTGTCCCAACCTGAGCATCCTGGAAAACCTCTTCCTGGGCCGGGAAAAAGTCTGGAAAGGCTCGATGCAGTTCCCCCAGATGCGGCGGCGCACCCAGGAAGTGCTGCAGACCGTGGGCCTGCACAGCTCGCCCGACCGGCTGGTGGGCGGACTCTCGGTGGCCCAGAAGCAGATGGTGCAGATCGGCCGGGCCATCCTCAATGAGCCGCGGGTCTTGATCCTGGACGAGCCGACCTCCGCCCTCACCCGGGACGGGGTGGACGCGCTCTTTGTCATCCTGCGCCGCCTCCACAACCAGGACGTGACCATCCTCTACATCTCGCACAAGCTGGAAGAGGTTTTCGCCATTGCCGACCGGGCGACCGTGCTTCGCGACGGGCGGCACGTGTGGACGGGTCCGGTGAAGGAAGTCAGCCCCGATCGCCTGGTGGAGTTGATGGTCGGCCGCGAGCTGGATCTTTCCCACCGGGTGGAAGGCAAGCCGGGCGAGGTCCTGCTCGAGGTCTCGGACCTCTGGGGCGAGGGCTTTGAGCGCATTTCGTTCACGGTGCGGGCCGGCGAAGTCGTGGGCCTGGCCGGCCTGGTGGGGGCCGGGCGGACCGAGTTGGTGGAGACCCTGTTCGGGGTCCGGCCGCCAAAGCAGGGCGAGATCCGCTTCCAGGGCCGGCCGATCCAGGGGATGAGCATTCCCGGGCGGATCAAGGCCGGGCTGGGCCTGGTCCCGGAGGACCGCCAGTTCTCGGGCTTGGTGTTTGCGCTTCCGTTGCGGGAGAACGTGAGCCTGCCCGAGGTGGCGACGAGAAGGCTGGGCCGGCTCCGGATCAACCGCCGGCGCGAGCACAAGGCGGCCCGCGACGCCATCAAGACCATGCGGATCGTGGCCTCGGGGGTGGAGGCCGAGATCCTGAGCTTAAGCGGCGGCAACCAGCAGAAAGCGGTGATCGGCAAGTGGCTCTCGCCGCGGCCCAAGCTCCTGATCCTGGATGATCCCACCCGGGGCATTGACGTGGGCGCCAAGGCCGAGATTCACCAGTTCATCCGGGGAATAGCCGCGGAGGGACGGGGCGTGCTCATGGTCTCGAGCGAACTGCCCGAGCTTTTAGCGCTCTGCGACCGGATCCTGGTCATGCGCGAGGGGATTTTGACCGGGGAGATGGCGGGCGAGAGTGCGACCGAGGAAGCGATCATGCGCCTGGCCGTGGGCGCGAAACGCGGCTGATCCGGGCTTATGCCTTAAATTTTTCACCTCGGCAAGCATACCACGGGGAGGGCAGGGATTTTACTTTCACGGGGTGGGATTCGATTCGGAGCATCAGCAAAGGAGGAAAAGTGATGAAGAAGTTGGGAATGGTTGTCTTGGCCGTTGGGTTGGCGGCGGCAGGAGCTTGTCAGCCGTCCGGCGGCGGCGGGGGCGGTTCCGGAGGAGGAGGTCAGACCCCGGTGATGCAGGTGGGAGCGCCC
>MGQK01000099.1:28061-30940 GCA_001797815.1 Deltaproteobacteria bacterium RBG_13_61_14
AGGTGCTGGTGGTGGGGTTACAGCTCCAGTTGACCGACCTGGCCAATCAAGGCAATTTGGACCTCGCGGCTTTGGAAGCCCGGGTGACTGCGAACGAGAATAACATCGCCACCAATGCCGCCGGCATCGCGACTAATACAGCCAATGTCGCGACCAACACCACGAACATTGCCACCAATGCCGCGGGCATCGGCACCAATGCCGTGGACATCGCGACTAACACTGGCAACATCACTACCAACACCACGAACATTGCCGCCAACACGGCGAAGCTCGCGAACGTGAGCGTTTCGGGCACCAACTTCATCTTCTCCGGCGTTAACGTCCACGTCCGGGATGGATCTAGCACGACGGATGGCGCGGTCAACGGCCTGGGCAACCTGATCGTGGGTTATAACGAAAACAGCCTCGGATACTCCCGGACCGGGTCGCACAATCTCATTGTCGGCGCGGATCATGGCTACAGCTCCTACGGCGGACTGGTGGCGGGTTATCAGAATAGAATTTCAAATTCTTATGCCAGCGTCAGCGGCGGAGTTCTCAACACCGCCAGCGGCGATAATTCCAGCGTCAGCGGGGGCTTATTCAACACCGCCAGCGGCAGTTATTCCAGCGTCAGCGGCGGAGTTCTCAACACCGCCAGCGGATATGTTTCCAGCGTCAGCGGCGGCTCTTACAACACCGCCAGCAACGATTATTCCAGCGTCAGCGGGGGCTTATTCAACACCGCCAGCGGCAGTTATTCCAGCGTCAGCGGCGGCAGGGACAATATTGCCGGCTTTTTTGGGTCCACGGTGAGCGGAGGGCAGACCCTTACTACCACGGCTAATTACCAGCATCTGCCCTAAGAAAATTCTTTAGCTGGCCAGCAGGTAAAACGGGCCGCTCGGAATTCCGGGCGGCCTTTTTCCGGCCCTGGCCGGGGTCGCTCATTTGCTTGAGCGGCGAGGAGTTGGCGCTCTGCGACCGGATGCTGGTGATGCGCGAGGGAGCCTTGACCGGGGAGATGGCGGGGGAGAGCGCGACCGAGGAAGCGATCCTGCGCCTGGCCGTGGGAAGGAAACGCGGCTGATCCGGGCTTATACTCTCACGAAGCCGCGTGTCAGGTGTCAAGTGTCAGGTATCAAGACCTCAAGAGGCATGAACCTGGAGGCTCTAATCCGACATACAACATCCGATATACGACATACTCTCTTCACCGGCCCATTCAATTATGTAAAGTTTAATCCCGGAAAATGCAATTAGGATTTAACCACCAAGACACAAAGGCTCTAAGTCAGAATGATTTCTTGGCAATTCGGCAGAAATATTTTTCGCAATCCAAGTTGACCTCTCGCGCCCGTACTCAGTGGTCTCAACCGGTTTATTCCTGGTGTCTTTGTGCCTTTGTGGTTAAAAATCTTTTTTCCAACTGCACGATTCGAGTTAATGTTTAGATCTGACCCCCAATCAGATTTCGGTGAATTCCTGGCGGAGTTCGAGGAATTTGAGGAGTCGTTCGAGCTTTTGGAGGTTGGGGATGAGGATGGCGTCTTTTTGGATGTGGATGAGGTGGGTGCGCACGAGGTGGGCGAGGACCTCCTTGAGGATGAAGACGGGCAGGCCGGTGCGGCAGGAGAGGTCTTCGGGGGTGAGGCGGACGAGGTGGCCTTTGGCGGTGGCCATGCCTTCGTCGCCGGCGGCGCGGATCAGGGTGTTGACCACCCGGCTCTCGGTGTCCTGGAACATGAGGTTCTCGATCTGGATGTCGGCCTCCTGCAGGCGGTAGGCCAGGCTGCGGATCAGCTTCAGCGCCACGCCCCAGTTGCCCTTGACCAGGTTCTCAAAGACTTTCGGTCCGAAGGCCAGGAGCTTCGCGTCGGTCTGGGCGCGGGCGGTGGCCGAGCGGGGACGGTTGTTGAGCATGGCCATTTCCCCGAAGAACTCGCCCGGCCCGAGCACCGCCAGGACCTTTTCCACCCCGAGGATGGTCCGGGAGATGGCGACCTTGCCCTCGCGCACGATGAACATCACCCGGCCGAGTTCGCCCTGCTCGAAGATCAGCTCGCCGGCCGGAAAAGTGACGGCGAACTGGCGGTCCAACTCCTCCCGCTGGTCGTCCAGGTCCTTGCTGAAATCGAAGGCCGGGACCTGGTCCTTGAACTGGAATTCCATCTCGCGGCGGCGCGAGGCTTGGCTCCCGGCGGCCCGCGCCTTTTTCGGCCGCAGGACCTCGCCGGGCTTGAGCACGATCAAATTGCGGTCGGGGATGGCCGCGATCTCCTGGATCAGCTCCTCGTAGTAGGCCGGCTTGAGGTGGCTGAGATAAACGGTGCGGTCGCCCGCCTCGGCCTTAAGGAGCTCGCCGGCCAGGTCGTTGGGCGAGAGATGGCAGGAGAGCTCGGCTACTTTTTGGAGGGCGTTGGGGAAAGAGACCTCGGTGATCAGGATGTCCCAGTTGCGCTCGCGGAGCATCTTCCAGAAGTCGTCGGTGCGGCCGGTGTCGCCGGTGTTGACGAAGAGGTGGGAGCCGTCGGAGATGAAATAGCCGACGCCGCCGGCGGGGTGGTTGACCTTGACTGCTTCCACCTGGTAATCGCCCACCGTAAAGGGCGCTTCCAGGGAAATCTGGTGAAAGGCCAGGCCGGGCAGGTTCAGGTCTTCTTCCGGCCGGGCGCCGGGCTGGATCTGGGGGATGAACAGGTCCTGCTTGAGCGCGGCGATCACGCTTTCCGGGGCGAAGATCTGGAGCGGCTCCTGGCGCTGGTCGCGGGTGTTGTCATGCAAAAAGGGAAGACCGCAGATATGGTCGAGGTGGCTGTGGGTGATGAGCACGTGGGTAATGGCCTGCTGCTCGGGCACGCTCAAAATCGAGGAGACGGCTCCGGCGTCCACCAGCA